>NZ_CP037934.1:1228243-1842365 GCF_004353225.1 Marinobacter sp. JH2
TGCTTGCAGGATCTTATAACCAGCCATTTTTTTCACAGTGCCACTAAGTCGACGACGTTTGATCTGAGCCAGTTAACTGGTCAGTTACCGATACTATCGCTATATCGTCTGGCAGCTCCGAGATGCTATTTAATCCCAAGGCCTCGCTCAGCGATGCGATAGTGTGACTACCTCCTGATACGAGTTCAAGTAGCGTACGTTCCT
Organism: Marinobacter sp. JH2; assembly: GCF_004353225.1. NCBI lineage: Bacteria > Pseudomonadati > Pseudomonadota > Gammaproteobacteria > Pseudomonadales > Marinobacteraceae > Marinobacter > Marinobacter sp. JH2. Next base: position 1,228,448 of record NZ_CP037934.1, read on the forward strand.
TTTCATCCAGAGTTTTGTCTGGAATGACCTCTAGGAGGCCATCAGAAAACAGCAAAAGACGAAACGGACGATCGAGTTTTACCTGATATAAATCCCATTCGGGTTCATCAAATAATCCGACAGGCAGCCCGCTGCCTTCGAGAAATCGTGTCTCTCCGTCTTCAAACGATAATATAGGCATCGGGAAATGGGCCCCCACTGCGTAGCTCAACGTTCGCTCGGACAAGGTGATAATGCCAACAAACACAGTGACGTGCTTGCCTAGGCTCGTGTCCATCAGTTCTGAGTTAATACGTTCAAGAATACGCTGCGGATGCATAATGTCATCACTGGACTGCCGCCGCAGATTGCGCTTCAGTCGATTGGTCAGGTTTTTGAGCAATACAGTGACAAACGCAGAACTGGCACCGTGGCCGGAGACATCGGCGATGTACACCAGTACTTTGTCTTTGGATAGCCGAATGTAATCCAGGAAGTCACCGCTCAGGTACAGAGACGGCTTGATGAGGTAGTCGGCATGCAGCCCGCAAATCTCCTGGTCGTGGTCGGGCAGCATTTTTAGCTGCACTTTCCGACCTGCGTTTTGGTCCGCTCGAAGTTCAGCAATACCACTACGGAGATCGACGTTCGCCTCCTCAAGCTCTTCCCGATATAGCTTGTTAAGCCGATTTACCCGAATACGATCGAACAGCTTTTCGATGACATCGTCCAGGGCTTCTTTGCTGGTATGACATGGTTTGAGCACAACGTCCTCAGCGCCTGCGCGAAGTAGCTGTACCACCTCAGTACTGGAGGTACTGCCAGTATAAGCGACAACGGGTGTATAGCTGTCCGCGGCGTCCAGACGGCGGCTGAGGTCTTCAATCACGTCGGGGGCCAAGTCTGCAAAAATGACGTCGGGAATATCTTCAGTAAACAGACTGCGGGCCGCGCCAATATCCAGACAAACGCTCACATAGAAGCCTCGGGCTTCCAGGTATCGTGACAGGTCTGAACGGGCCTGTTCATTGGCGTCAATAATTAAGATGCGCTCGGTGCGCGAGGTCATGTTAGTTGCCCTAAACTACCAGCGGTAAAAGAAAAACAGGCGTTATAAAGTCTATTCTGGCATGACCTTGTGATATAACAAGGCCATACTGAATTTTTTGGGGGATTTGTAACCATGCGGCGTGCTGTCAACGACCTTCTGGGTGCCTACGACAAACTAATCATGGACCCTGTCCACGGCGGAATTCCGCTTTACCGCCACGAAATTCAGGTTATTGACCACCCTCTTTTTCAGCGTTTACGCAATATCTGCCAAAACGACATCCTCAGTTTGGTGTTCCCGGGTGCCACCCACTCTCGTTTCCTGCACAGCATTGGTGTGATGCATGTAGGTACGCGCATGTTCCGCTCAATGATCGACGCCTATCTTAGGGAACGTCAGCTTAGCGAACAAACGGAACTGAGCCTGAATCAACTGGATGCCATTGACTACCTTGCCAAGATTATTCGCTTAGGCTGCCTGCTCCACGACAGCGGCCATTCCAGTTTTTCCCACCAGTTCACTCAGGCCCGTAAGATTCGGGAGCTAATGTCACGCCCCGAGCGGTTTCGAGAACTGTGGCGCGGCGAAGATTACAGTCGCTATCATCCCAAGGAGCCGGAAGAGTTGGAGCACGAGCATTACTCAGTGCGTGTCGCCCACGAAGTGCTTTCGTCAGTCGATCTTGACGCTGCTGGCCTGCACGCTGAAGACATCATCGGCATTATGGAAACCACCCAGGTTACGCCGAGTGATACCTTCTGCCGCCACGCCCATACCTTCCTTGCTTTCATTGCGGGGGACCAGACATTGGCGGCATCCAACGGCGGGCAAGAAGTGCCGGAGATGGTGATGGGTTTGTTGTCGTCTATTGTGTCGGGTGAAATCGATGCAGACCGCGCCGACTATATGCTCCGGGATGGGTTCCACAGTTCCGTTACCATCGGGGGCTTTAACCTGGACCACTTGCTGAGCAACTTGCGGTTTGGCTGGGACGTTTCAGAACCGTGGATGGGTCTTGCCATTACCCACAAAGGTTTGGGCGCCCTGGAGGATTTTGTTTACAGCCGCTACCAGATGTACCGCAAAGTGTACGGCCACAAAACGGCCCTTGGTTTTGACTGGCTCCTTCGAGAAGCCATTAACGAAGTGCTGGAAGATCCCGAAAGTTTCGAGTGGATTGATACCTGCCTCAGCGATATGAGCTTTTTTGCCGAGTTGACCGATAGTTTCTTTTGGGAAGCATTTCGTAAAGTTGCCCGCAGGCAGCCCAAGAGTTACTCGTTTCTGATCGTCAATCGGGTCAAGCTAAAGCATTTGGATACGCGAGAGAACTTAAGCAAAGCAGAGGTCCAGAATCATAGTAACTGGCTGGCTGGCGAGCTGGGGTTAGCGACAGACGACGTGGTCACCTGCACCATGAAAGCCCGATTCTCCAATATCCAGGACAACTTCAACGGTATTAAAGTGCTCGAAAAAGCCCCGATTACCCGAAAACGTTCACTTAAAAAAATCACAGACGTGAGCGCCTTCTTCTCCAAGTTCGAAGACGGCACTATTATTCATTTTTATCGCCAGCCCGATGTTGCAGCAACAACACCGGACCTCACCCCATAACCCCCTCTCCCGATCATTCGCCAGCCTGCATGGCCTCTGCCAGTCGGTTGGCGCTTTCCCAAGCCCCTTCAACACGACCGCCCACAAGCCAATCACCGGCGACACCCACACCTTGCCCTTGATCCCACAAAAAACCAGGCTGGTCGGTAGAAGCCGAACGCGCATATAACCAGCGGTGTGCAACCGATTCCACGGGGGCTCCCGAAAACCCAGTCAACCCTCTAAACGCCGTCAGTAATTCGTTAGTGACTGTTTCAGGTGTGGTATCCACGTTGGCTTTTGTCCACTCCGGGGTGGCATGAAGCACCCACCACTGTCCCGAATCGTCTCGGCCCGGCTTTGATGAATTGTTTGCCACCCAATACAGCACGTCAGAATCCGGCCGCATCGCATCGAATGGGGCGCTCGGCGCTTTCAAGAAATGCACCGCAACGGCCCAACAAGGCAGTATGTCGCCGCCCGGCGCATGAATTTCACTTAGCAGCTGTGTCATTCCACTGGCCGCCAGCAGCTCCTGAGTCTGGGCAGGTGGCGCGGTTATCACCACTTGATCGAACTCTCCGAGCTCCTTCCCGTCAGTGCTAACTAATTGCCAGCGCGCGCCTGTTCGGGTGATTCGTTCAATTCGAACCTGAGCCGTCAGTTCCACGTGCTCGGACAGCCCACGAGTAATTGCGGTCATTCTCGGAATGCCCACGTAGCGGCTTTCGTCAGGAAACGGCTGCCAGCCTTCTTGCGCTTTTTGAAAACCAAACGTGCCTCGCCATGGCCCAAAGCGGTCCGGCCCAGCATAGTCTTCCAAGAATTTTAGAAAAGCTGGATTCCGGCTCGTGAAGTATTGAGCGCCCACGTCGACAGCGCCGTTAGCGACTCTTTTCGATGCCAAACGCCCACCCGGTCCTCGGCTTTTTTCAAACACCCTCACCTGATGGCCCGATCTGCCAAGCATGATGGCGGCAGTTAATCCCGCCAAGCCTGATCCGATGATCGCAATCTTGCGTATGCTAGAGGTATCTAAAGTTTCACTTTCCATGGCTGACTATGACCCGAGTTAACGATTTGTTTACGAACATTCTAAGATGGTTCGACTCCGAAGCGGGATTGGATCACCTCGACACTCAGTGCCGAGAATTCAACGTTATTCGGGTTCTACCCTTCATTGCTCTACACGCTGCGTGTCTGTTGGCACTTTACACAGGAACAAGCGCCTTTGCTGTCGGCTTTGCTATCGTATTTTTCCTGGTACGCATGTTCTCGATCACGGCCTTCTATCACAGATACTTTGCTCACAAATCCTTCAAAACCAGCCGCGCTGCACAATTTATTTTCGGCGTTCTAGGCGCCAGTTCTGCTCAGCGTGGCCCGCTTTGGTGGGCAGCACACCACCGTCACCACCATCAGCACTCTGATCACCCGGAAGACCTTCACTCCCCGCACCAAGGCGGCTTTTGGTGGTCGCACATGGGCTGGTTCACCTGCGACGCGGGCTTTGTTATGGATGAGCGTCGAGTTAGGGATTGGCTGAAGTTTCCGGAACTTCGTTTTATCAATCGCTTTGACTCTTTAGTTCCTGCGGTCTTCGCTGTACTGATCTATTGTTCCGGGGAGGCATTAGCCATGTGGGCGCCAGAGCTGGGCACCAATGGTTTGCAACTGCTTGTCTGGGGCTTCTTTATTTCAACGGTCGCACTGTTCCACGCGACCGTGTCCATCAACTCGTTGTCGCATGTGTGGGGCAAACGCCGGTTCGACACGAATGACGACAGCCGCAATAACTTCTGGCTCGCGTTGCTGACGCTGGGTGAAGGTTGGCACAACAATCACCATCGTTGGCCACAGTCTGCGCGTCAGGGGTTTCGTTGGTACGAGATCGATATCACCTGGTACGGCCTGTGGTTGCTTTCCAAGCTCGGCATTATTTGGGACTTGGCGCCGATTCCGCCCCACATTGTAAAAGAAACACTGGCCACTGACCTAAACCGATCAAGGAAGCCTAAACAATGATGCCCTCAGATAACGTTGTGGAAGTTGGCTCCAACGACCGGGCCATGCAGATAACGCTGAACGCCTTCTGCGGCCTTTACAACAAATTAGATAAAGGCCACTTGCACGAATTGGCGGCGGTGTATGCTGAAGATATCGAATTTCAAGATCCATTTGGTCAGGTGATAGGGCTCGACGCACTAACCCAATACATGGCAAGCGCGTATCAAAACGTCATCCGATGCCAGTTCCGTTTCGGTGACCCAGTCATACAGCACCCACGGTGTTGTATTCCCTGGGTTATGGAGCTAAGCCATAAACGCATCCAGCGCGGCAAACCTGTTTACGTTGAAGGCATGAGCCATTTACTCATCCGCAACGGAAAAGTTCATTCTCATCGGGATTATTTTGATGCCGGCGAACTGCTGTACGAACATTTGCCGGTGGTTGGAAGTGCCATACGCTGGGTTAAGAGGCACGCGGGATGAGCAAACGTGTGCTGCCTGAATCCAACATCTGGCTGACAGGTGCGTCGTCTGGCATCGGCGAGGCGCTGGTTCATGAACTGGCCAACCATGGCCACAAACTTGTGGTTACTGGTCGCCGCGAAGAACCTCTGAATGAGCTGGCGGTTCATTGGCCCGCACAGATCCATACTGCCGTGGCCGATACCACCAATCGGTCGGAACTGTCCGCCCTCGCCGATTCGCTGAATCATTTTGGCGACTTGGACATGGTTATTTTAAATGCGGGCACTTGCAAGTACCTGGAAGTGGCTGAATACGACAGTTCCATTATCGAGGCCAACCTCACCACCAACGTACTTGGCACCGCTCGTTGCCTAGATATAGCCCTACCCGCGCTGCGGGCCACCCGAGCCAAAGGCAAGCCGGCCAGTGTAGTGATTGTCAGCTCCTCCGCCTGGTGGTTTCCATTCAGCCGAGCCGAAGGCTATGGCGCGTCCAAAGCTGCCCTGACCTATTTTTCGCAATCTCTGCGAGCAGATTTGGCTGCGGAAGGCATCGACGTCGTGGTGGTTTCCCCTGGTTTCGTAAAAACCCCCTTAACCGACCAAAACGATTTCGCAATGCCTTTTATGGTCAGCGCCAAAGAAGCCGCACTCCGTATTCACCAGGGCCTCGCAAAAGGAAAGCGGGAAATCGCCTTTCCCCGGCGCTTCACTTGGACTTTGAAAGCACTCGGTTGCTTACCCCAGAGATTGATTGACCGTATGGCCGCCTCGATGGCTCGAAAAACGGATAACCACCTTTGAATGGATCTGCGACAGGAAAAGCATTGATGAATCAGGAACGCCAACGGATTGCAGTAATCGGTGCAGGAGTATCTGGCTTAACCGCCGCGTGGATGCTCAGCGAACACCATGACGTTGAACTCTTCGAAGCTGCCGATTATGCAGGAGGTCACACCAATACCGAACAGGTTTCCTTGGGTGGAAAAATCTGGCCCGTGAATACCGGTTTTATTGTGTTCAATGATTGGACCTACCCGAATTTCATGAAGCTGATGGATCGGCTTGGAGTCGCCCATGAAGTCAGCACCATGAGCTTCAGTGTGGATTCACACGTCACTGGATTGCAATACAACGGTACCAACCTAAACACTCTTTTTGCACAGCGCAGCAACCTGTTTAACCTCAAGTTCCTGAAAATGGTTCGGGAGATTCTTCGCTTCAACAAAGAGTCCCGGGGCGATTTGGCGGGCGGCCAAATTCCGGAAGGCGAAACGCTAGGTCAGTATCTAAACCGAAATCGTTACAGTCATTACTTCCGCAAGCACTATATCGTTCCGATGGGCGCGGCAATCTGGTCTGCCCCGGAGCTTGTTCTGGAACAATTTCCGATTCGTTTTTTCCTTCAATTCTTTAATAACCACGGCATGCTATCTGTGGATGACCGGCCCACCTGGCGGGTGATTTCCGGCGGCTCTGCCACCTACGTAACGCGGATGATGGAGCGACTTGGTGACAAAACGCATCTGAACAGCCCAGTATCGGAAATTCACCGTGATGAAGACGGCGTCACCATCGTCTCGAATGGTCAAAGTCACCGGTTTGATCAAATCGTTCTTGCCTGCCACAGCAATCAAGCCTTGGCGATGCTAAACAACCCAACCGATAAAGAACAGGCCATTCTCGGCGCTATCGGCTATCAGAAGAATGATGTGGTGCTTCACACCGACTCCAGCGTGTTGCCCTCCAATCCGCTGGCGTGGGCGGCGTGGAACTACAGGATTCCGGAACACAGCACCCAGCCGGTATCGGTTACCTACAATATGAACATTCTCCAGAACTTTGACGACGCGCCAGAAACCTTTTGTGTCACTCTTAACCGTAGTCACGATATCGACCCAGACAAAGTCATCAAACGTTTCGAGTACGACCATCCGGTGTTTACGCTGGATGCCGTCGCCGCCCAAGAACGCTATCACGAAATTGGCAACCACAACCGCACACATTTTTGCGGCGCATACTGGTTCAACGGGTTTCATGAAGACGGTGTTCGTAGCGGATTACGGGTGGCGAAAGCGTTCGGGTTGGAGCTCTGACTATGGCCAGCGAATGGCTAGAAGGTACTATAAGACATAGGCGTAAGCGACCGACACAGCACGAGTTTAACTACAATATCGGCATGCTGGCACTGGATGTTGATGAGTGGGACACCGTGGCGAGCACCAGTCCGTTTTTCTCACTGGAACGGTTCAACTGGATGACGCTGCGCCGTAAGGATTACCTCGATCCCCACCACGCAAATTTACGCGATGCGGTTAGCCAACGGGTTCAGGCTGCCACCGGTTGGCGACCGGACGGCACAATCCAACTCATTACCCACCCACGTTATCTCGGCCACATTTTTAACCCGGTCAGCTTTTATCTTTGCTACGAACACGGCCAGAATCCGGGAAACGGTGATGTACCTAAAGTCATCCTGGCTCAGATCACCAACACTCCCTGGAAAGAGCGGCACGTGTACTGTCTCGAATGTCAACAACCTGGCCCTCATTCCGAGCAATGGCAAACCGAGCGGTTCGCTTTCAGCAAGCGCTTCCATGTGTCGCCCTTCAACGGTATGGGTCAGCATTATCAATGGCTGTTCAGCTTTCGAGGTCCCGAACTGCGTATTCACATGAATGTCGAACAGGAACAACAGAAACATTTTGATGCCACGTTGGTAGTCCAACGCACTGCACTCAACCGTATAACCCTTCATAAGAGCCTTCGCCGGTTTCCGCTGGAAACGCTGAAAGGGGTCGCGGGTATTTACTGGAATGCCCTGAAACTGAAGATGAAAGGCACCCCTTTCCACACGCACCCGGACAAGCTTGACGATCACATACCGGAATATCGCAGAGGCACAGACGATCAGGGCATAGATATCACCGAGCCGGGGTCTTTGGCGCAACCAGATACAACTTTGACAGGAAGGGTAACCTCATGGAGAACGTGAAGACCTCCAGTAACACATCAAATCTAGCAACGGAGCGATTGCCACTGGTGAGCCGGATTGCAAAGCAGCTGGTTTGCCATCAATTGGCCCAACTCGCAAAAGGCACTCTCAAGATTCGGCAACCGGGCTTCGATGATCTTGTGTTTGGTGACGACGATTCAACTTACCCTACTGCCGAATTGGTCATTCACAACCACAGTACTTGGCGTGACTTGGTTACAGGCGGTAGCGTCGGCGCTGCAGAATCCTTCGTGGCGGGCGACTGGAGCTCTCCCGACCTCGTCGCCTTGCTGCGGTTTTTCACCCGAAATATCGACACCATGAACGCCTTTGAGGACAAGTTCAGCTGGGTGAGCAAACCGGCGCTCAAAGGCCTGCATTGGTTGAACCGGAATACACCGGAAGGCTCCCGAAAGAACATCAGCGCCCACTATGATTTGGGTAACGATCTGTTCAGCCAATTCCTTGATCCGACGATGATGTATTCCTCAGCGATCTACCCTCACCCGGATGCCAGCCTCGAAGAGGCCGCCGTACACAAGCTTGACGTGATCTGCCAAAAACTGGATCTGCAGCCCGGTGACCAGGTGATGGAAATCGGCACTGGCTGGGGCGGTTTTGCCATACACGCAGCGAAGCACTACGGGTGCCATGTAACGACGACAACGATTTCCAAGGAACAGTTGGCGCTGACCCAAGCCCGCGTTGCGTCCGAGGGTTTGGAAGGCAAGATCACGCTGTTATTTGATGATTATCGCGACTTGACCGGCCAATTCGACAAACTGGTGTCCATCGAGATGATCGAAGCGGTTGGCCCGGAATTTCTTGACAGTTACCTAAGCCAAATCAGTGCGCTGCTGAAACCCAACGGCATTGCGTTGGTGCAGGCTATCAATATGCCGGAGCAGCGTTACGAGCGCGCTTTAAAGAACGTGGACTTCATTCAGCGGTATATCTTCCCGGGCAGCTTTATCCCGTCTTTTGGTGCCATCCTGGGCTCGGTGAGCCGAGGCTCTGATTTGGTGCTGACGCAGGTAGACGATTTCGGCTTCCATTACGCCCGAACACTTCGTGATTGGTGCGATCGTTTCATGGCTAATCGCGAAGTATTGGCGGAGCAAGGTTATGACACCCAGTTCCAGCGCTTGTGGCAGTTTTATTTTGCCTATTGCGAAGCGGGCTTCAGCGAGCGGGCCATTGGTGTTGCTCACGTCGTGATGGCCAAACCTGCCAACAAGTGCAGCAGCATTTCGGCGTCGTGATTCACTCTGAAGCCGGTCGAAATACGGTTAACTTTTTGCTGTTTCAGGCCGGCTGGTTGGTGTGCGTTTTATACCCGAGCCTGGCAGCGACGGGGCTGGCTGCACTTATTCTGGCCATTCATTTTCTCTTGGTAAGCAGTCGGCGGGGAGCGGAAGTTCGGTTCATCGCGGTAGGCATTTTTCTTGGCAGCCTGTTGGACTCGCTATGGTTGCGAACCGGTATTCTTGGTATCGAAGGTACGAAAGCTCCCCAGTTTGCGCCGATATGGCTCATCGCCATCTGGGCTCTCTTTATGACGACTTTGTGCCACTCGCTCAGTTGGGTTGCCAAGCGAGCGTGGCTTCCGTTCGTTTTGGCGCCTTTTGCGGGGTCTTTCGCCTATTGGTCCGCCAGCCAGCTGGGCGCGGTTACCCTGCCGGGCAACACGATCTCGCTAATTGCCATCGGAACCGGCTGGTTCGTGCTGTTCCCGCTGTTGCTGTTTATTCGTAAACATCTGGTTAGAGATAGTGTGTCATGATGCGATGTGCAGTGTTTGGGGCGTTCATCCTGGCGACCGGACCGGCAGCGGCCGAAACCTTCGAATTTATCGGAACCGCTCAATCCCTCAACAGCCAAAAGCAGCTCTACGAGGAGCTGCATCAAGTCACCGGGAACTGCTCAAAAGCAGGGTTTGAACCCGCAGAGCACACCGTGTCGTATTTCAAAGATCCCGGCGATCGCCGATTTGCCTTCAAAACTCTGCAATATGGTGAGCATCCCAACCGACCCAGCGTTGAATTCCATCAGCCGGACTTCAGCGAAACGCTGGAGATTCGTTACTCAAAATCAAAACAGCTAACCATCGATTGGCAACCACCTTCTGAAAATCCCAAGCGTTTTCAGGTAACCTTCAATGGCCGCTTGGTGGTCGATGCCGGTTTTGATCAATTCGTCCGAGCCAACTGGCAAGCGGTCATCGCCGGAGAATCGCTCCCCTTTCGCTTTCTGGCTCCCACTCGCGGGGATCACTACGGATTTGTTCTAGAACCAGCACCCAAAGAAAAGATCGATGCCGATGTGGTGGTTCAGATTCGCCCCACCAGTCTGGTTTTGCGGTTTCTGGTTGATCCGATAATCTTGGGCTACAACCGCAAAGGTGCATTGACGCACTATAGGGGGCTAACCAACATCCGCGCTGACCGCGAGACTAACCACACTGCACACATTCGCTACCGCGTTATTCAGTATCCGGGCTGCGAGCTGACTTTGTGAAGCTCTGCCTTTCGGCCAAGCGGTTATCACTCATTGATGTGGTAAACTCCGAGCCAAACTGATTCGGAGATTCCATAACCATGATGTTCGTGTCGTTCAACGTCAACAGTATCCGCACTCGCTTGCACCAACTGGAAGCTGTTATTGAACAGCTGAACCCTGATTTTATCGGGCTTCAGGAAACCAAGGTCAGGGATGAAGAATTCCCGGAGGAAGCCATCCGGGAACTCGGCTATAACGTGTATTTCCACGGTCAGAAGACCCACTATGGTGTCGCGCTGTTGTCCAAGCAAGCGCCTGACAAGGTAGTCAAAGGTTACGCAACCGATGACGAAGACGCACAGCGCCGGCTCATTACCGGGCACTTCACGATAAATGGCGAGCCGCTTACGGTTATCAATGGCTACTTCCCCCAAGGAGAAAGTAGAGACCATCCGACCAAGTTCCCGGCCAAGCAAAAGTTCTACGCCGATTTGATGAATTTGCTGGATGAGCTCAATAAGCGCCCCGGCCATGTTGTTTTAATGGGTGATATGAACATCTCGCCAACGGATAAAGACATTGGAATCGGCCCAGACAACGCTAAACGCTGGCTACGCTCAGGAAAATGCAGCTTCTTGCCGGAAGAGCGGGAATGGCTAGGCCAAGTTGAGGCGCGCGGGTTTACCGATGTGTTTCGGCACTTGAACCCGGAAGAAGCCGATACCTACAGCTGGTTTGATTACCGCAGCAAAGGCTTCGAACGCGAGCCAAAACGAGGCCTTCGTATTGATCTAGTCATGGCCAACGACAGCCTGCTGCCCAAAGCCAAAGATTCCGGCAGTAGTTATGAGATCCGGGCCATGGAGCGCCCCTCCGATCACTGCCCCATCTGGGCAAGTTTCGAACTCTGATAGGCTGACCGATCCGCCATGAAAAAAATAAAAACCAGGGACAGGATACTGAACACCAGCTTGCAGCTGTTTAACAGTCTGGGTGAGCCGAACGTCACCACACTGTTGATCTCGGATGAGTTGGACATCAGTCCGGGCAACCTTTACTACCATTTCAAAAGCAAAGGCGACATTGTTGAAGAGCTTTTCGAAAGCTTTGAAGCTGAAATGCTCGATTTGCTTGCGGTGCCGGACGGTGCAGAAGTGCCACTGGACCAATTTAGCTTCTTTCTGCACCTCCTGTTTGAGGCCGTGGCTCGCTATCGGTTCCTGTATCAGGACTTGGTGAACGTGCTGTCTCGATACGAGCAGCTACAAGTCCGTTTTCGGCGGATCCTCAAAAAGAAAACCCTGGCGTTCGAGTCGCTGTGTACCAGCTTCAAACGACAGGGTTTGATGGTCATAGAACCAGCAGAACTAGACGCACTTTGCCAGCAGCTAACACTGACTGTCTGCTACTGGAGCAGCTTCGATACGCTGTCCCATCTGGATAATCGGGAGTTTGTCGATCCCGGTAAAGGGGTGTACCAGATATTGCACCTGATACTGCCCCACCTTACCGAAGACGATAAAGAGGAAATCAGACTTATCAGCGAGACCTATCTGTAATCGGGAGTTTACTCCTCTTCCTCACTACCCTTTGATGAGCCCCCACGGAGTTTGGCCAGCTCCGCTTCCAAGTATTCGATGCGGCCTTCTAACGCCTGAATGTCTTCCTTTCGATGGATACCCAGACGGCGCAAGGCTCCTGAAACCCTTTGGTCGAACAGGTGTTCAAGCTTATCCCAAGTGCCGGTTGCACGTTCGCGCACTTCGCCAACCCGATCTTCTACCGTACGAATCTGCTTACCGACAACGCCTCGGGTTTTCGATTCAAGCTGTTCACCTTCCTGAACCAAGCGATCGAAGAACTTGCCAGCATCTTCCTCGGCTTTAGTGTAGGCACCAAGACCAGCCAACCAGATCTGCCGAGCAGAGTCCTTTATCTTTCCCGGCAGCTGCGGATCTGTCTCAGGTGTTTGATCATCGTGCTCAGACATGAATACCTCTTAAATTCGGGCAATAGAGTTAATTAGGCATTATATTACAGCCACCTTTTGATTGCAGTGGTTGCGACAACCCGCCTGGAACCCACACAGCGTCGGGCCGCAATATAAAGAATGGGTACATATGAAGAAATGTTTTCAAAGGAATCGGCGCAAAGCTTGAGTTGTACGAAATATGGTCAATACTTCTCAATACCGGTGTCCCCGTTGGTGCCGGTTTGTCTGGAAGTCTTTCATGGATACTACTCGCACGCCTCTGCCCGGCTTCCCAAGCCGGGCTTTTTTTGTGCTTATTTCCTGTTATTATATGCTTATTCCAAAACGAACACTCGACGGGAGTTCTGAATGATAGACATTGCTTGGGGTGAATTCACCCCCGTCAGCGCCTTGGCTGGCGGTATCCTGGTAGGCCTTGCTGCCGCCAGCTTTCTTTTGTTGAATGGTCGCATTGCCGGCATTAGCGGCATTCTCGGCGGGCTCTTAACCCCCGTGCGCAAGGATATTCTCTGGCGCATCGCTTTTCTTGGCGGCTTGATTGGTACCCCGATTCTTTGGAAGTTGTTTGCAGAGCTACCGGCCATCGAAGTCAATGCTGGCTTTCCAGCCATCATCGTTGCTGGCCTTTTAGTGGGCGTCGGTACTCGCTACGGCTCTGGGTGCACCAGTGGGCACGGGGTATGCGGCCTATCCCGGCTCTCGCCTCGTTCGCTGGTTGCCACTCTGAGCTTCATGGCAACGGGCTTTATCACCGTTTACATTATTCGCCACCTGATCGGAGCCTGATTTCATGAAATACAACGTTGCCTCTTTGGTCGCCGGCATAGTCTTTGGTTTAGGGCTTCTCATTTCTGGCTTGGCTAACCCAGCTAAAGTGCTCGGTTTTCTCGACATTGCCGGATTATGGGACCCGTCACTCGCACTGGTTATGGGCGGCGCAATTCTTGTAGGCTTAGTGGCTTTCACGGTCGCCAAAAAACGCACGTTATCGTTGCTTGGCTTCAATATGAAACTGCCGACCAATACTAAGATTGATAAGCGCCTTGTCGGCGGCAGCTTAATGTTTGGCGTGGGCTGGGGCATTGCTGGATTCTGTCCGGGGCCTGCATTGGTTGCGGTTGGCGCAGGTGAAATTAAAGGGATAGTCTTTGTCGCATCCATGGTCGCAGGTATGATGCTCTTTGAACTTATCGAACGGAAACGCGCACAATCCTGACGCGAATCCAACGATTTCACTTGTATCCGTGCCGGGCTTATCACGAGCTCGGCTCATCCAACCTTTGGAGAAGCCCCATGGATATCAGAAAAATTGACGACACAATGTCTGTCGCGCCTCAGATTGCCATCGAAGACATTGCTGAAATTGCCCGCCTTGGTTTCAAAACACTGATCGCGAACCGACCCGATGGTGAGGAATTTGGTCAGCCCCCAATGACCGACATCAAAGCAAGCGCCGAGCAACATGGGTTAAAGTGGGTGTATCTGCCCGTTGCTTCCGGTCATATTACTGATGAGGATGTCGATGCATTCGCCCCTTTATTCAAGGAAGCGGAAAAGCCTGCTTTGGCTTTTTGTCGGTCTGGCACACGCAGCGCCGTGTTATGGGCGCTCAGTTCAGCTCGGGAACAGGACCCTCAGGATCTGCTCTCGAAAGCCTACCAAGCCGGTTATGATCTCACTGGTCTCATTGGCCGTATGCATACGCAGCAACAGAACAACCAAAGTTAACACCCCACAATCGGAAAGTTTCAATGCCATACAAAGGGACTGAAAATTTCAGCCATAACCAGGCCGAACGCCTGGGCGTTCTCGTCACCAATTTAGGTACACCCGATGCCCCCACTCCATCAGCGTTAAGAAGGTATCTGGCTGAGTTTTTATGGGACCCACGGGTTGTTGAAGTGCCACGCCCACTCTGGTGGCTAATACTCCATGGCGTCATTCTTCGCATTCGCCCAAGACGAAGTGCGAAAGCCTATGCCGGTGTTTGGACGTCCGAAGGGTCTCCGCTATTGGTACACACCGCCAAGCAAGCCGAAGGTATCCGTGAGGCCTTGCAAGCTCGGTACGGCAACAATGTGGTGGTGGGCTTCGCCATGCGCTACGGCAACCCGTCCATCCAGCGCGTGCTGGACGAAATGCAACAACAGGGCGTAAACAAGCTTTTGGTGCTTCCGCTGTACCCGCAATATTCAGCATCGACATCGGCTTCAACCTTCGACGCGATTGCCAAAGATTTCATGGAGCGCCGCTGGCTTCCAGACTTTCGTTTTGTATCTCATTATCATGACTTTCCGGCCTACATCGAGGCAATGGCTCAACACATCGAAGCACACTGGGCCGAACACGGACGCAAGCAAAAGCTGATCCTGTCATATCACGGAATACCACTGAAATATTTGCTCAATGGCGACCCGTATCACTGCGAGTGCCATAAAACCTCACGCCTACTGGCGGAACGGTTAGGGCTAAAAGAAGACGAGTACCTTACTACCTTCCAATCGCGTTTTGGGCGCGAGGAATGGTTGCAGCCGTACACCGATGAAACCCTGAAATCGCTTCCCGATAGCGGCGTGAAGTCCATCGATGTTTTCTGCCCCGGCTTCTCAGCGGACTGTTTGGAGACCGTTGAGGAAATCGATGAGGAAAATCGTGAGTACTTTATGGAAGCGGGCGGTGAAGCGTTTGCCTACATACCGTGCCTGAACGCTACACCTGGACACATCGACGCTCTTGTAGAGCTTGTTGAAGAGAACATCAAAGGCTGGGCCGTGCCTTCCAATAACAGCGAGCAATTGGAAGCCAGGGCAAAATGCGCAGAAGCTCGGAAACAGGCCACTTTCCCTGGCCGAACCGACCTTTAAGCCTGTAAGTGCTTGGATCCCAAGGCCACCATACTCAGCCGGAGTGGTGGCCTCTGGCGATTTCAGTCTTCGCTACTTCCCCTTTATGTTCCGCATCGGGCAAAGCCTGGCAAAACGTACATTCTTCCGTATCAACGGCCGCCCCGCCCGATTCGACATAGCGAATTCGGTGATTGGCATTGCCACGATTAGCGGATACCGAAAATCGACGATTTTTTCGATTATCCTGCTCGGTAAACTTTTCGTTGTGCGTCATAAATCACCTCACTCATTAGTGCTACGTTATGGTCTCCAACCAGCGAAACGAAAGCAATACGAGGATAGACGGACCGGGCTAAAGAATGGGGGGATCTGCCCAGCTTTGCTAAGCGGGCAGATCCGGTCGGCGTTTAGCTTTTGCGAGCATCCTCCCAGGTTTTCAACAGTTCCTTATACGGTACAGTTTTACCCTGAGCTTTTTCGTCCTCCAACTTCGGCTTGGGTGCACCTGGCTGATCCAGCCAGTACTGAGGGTCCCGAGGTTTGTTCAATTTGGGGCCACAGTTTGGCATGATATTAGCCCGCTCCAGACGCTCCATCACACGGTCCTGTGCATCGGCGAGTCCATTCAATGCGTCTTGGGGTGTTGCTTCGCCGCTGGCCGCCTGAGCAATGTACTGCCACCAAAGTTGCGCTAATTTCGGATAGTCTGGCACGTTGGTACCGGTCGGAGTCCACTGCACACGCGCCGGGCTGCGGTAGAACTCAACCAGTCCGCCGAGTTTCGGTGCCATTTCTGTCATGTAGTCCGAGTTGATGTCGGAGTCACGAATGGGCGTCAGTCCAGCGATGGTTTTTTCCAGCGACACGGTCTTTGCTACCGTGAACTGGGCATAGAGCCACGCCGCCAAACGGCGCTTTTCGGGTGTAGAGTTGAGGAAGGTCCACGACCCCACGTCCTGATAACCCAGTTTCATGCCCTCTTCCCAGTATGGGCCGCGCGGCGAAGGAGCCATGCGCCATTTGGGCGTTCCATCGTCATTCACCACCGGCAGACCATCTTCGATCATGCTCGCCGTAAATGCGGTGTACCAAAACACCTGCTGTGCGATATTGCCTTGGGCCGGCACCGGGCCGGATTCAGAAAACGTCATCCCGGTCGCTTCAGGCGGCGCGTATTTCTCCATCCACTCTACGTATTTGGTTGTCGCATAAACCGCAGCTGGGCCGTTTGTGGCACCGCCACGCGAGACATTCGAGCCTACCGGGTGGCATCCTTCAACTCGAATGCCCCACTCGTCTACAGGCAGCCCGTTAGGCAATCCCTTATCGCCAGCTCCGGCCATAGAGAACCAGGCATCGGTAAATCGCCAACCGAGAGACGGGTCTTTCTTTCCGTAATCCATGTGGCCGTACACTTTCTCACCGTCGATCTCCTTCACATGAACAGTGAAGAACTCGGCAATGTCTTCATACGCAGACCAGTTGATGGGAACCCCTAGCTCGTAACCGTAGCGATCCTTGAATTGCTTCTTCAAATCATCTCTTTCGAACCAGTCCGCTCGGAACCAATACAGGTTGGCAAATTGTTGGCTAGGGAGCTGATACAGCTTGCCATCAGGTCCAGTCGTGAAATCCAGCCCAATAAAGTCATCAAGATCGAGCGTTGGCAACGTCAGATCTTTACCGGGACCATTCATGATGTCTTCGACTGCGACTACCTTGCCGTAGCGAACGTGGGTACCGATGAGGTCCGAGTCGTTTACATAGCCGTCGTAAATATTGCGACCGGACTGCATTTGGGTCTGCAGTTTCTCAATAACGTCGCCTTCCTGAATCAATGTATGGCTTAGCTTGATACCGGTGATCTCAGAGAACGCTTTGGCTAAAACGTTTGATTCGTACTCATGCGTGGCGATGGTTTCAGAGACCACGTTGATTTCCATACCCCTGAAGTCTTTCGCAGCTTTAGTGAACCAGGCCAGCTCTTCCAACTGTTGCTCTTTAGTCAGGGTCGATCGATTGAACTCATTCGCCACCCACTTTTCAGCGGCATCCGAATACTGATCAGCGTAGGCTTGTAGGCTTAAACCCATCGTCGCCGCCGCAATAGCTGCGCTGAGTATCAGGGCCCCGGGATGTTTTTTATTCTTGGACATATCCGACCTCATTTACTGTTGTTATTGAGAGAGCGTCACAAACCGCACTCGGGGGGTTCGTTACATTTCAGTGACTCCATGAAAACCGTGTTCGTAAAAGCTGAATGGTCGTTTTCAAACACTGATTACAAGCTAGTTCGCAAACGAACCTTTTACAAATATCATCAACCCGCGCTTAGCCCCAACGCAACAGCACCAATGCCCACAGGACCGAAACGCCCAACGCAATCCATAGACTGACGTTACTGACCGCCAGAAACGCCAGATGAATATAAGCCGCGGATAGCAGCCCAATGAAAAGCCGATCACCGCGAGTTGTTTCAATCGGCAGGAAACCCTTGCGCTCGGTGCATGGGGAGACAAGCTCGTAAACCGTCATAACCGCTAGTAACGCGGCAATAACTGCGAAGAAAATGGCGACACTGGGTGTCCAGTTCATCCAAGCGATCATTGCTCTTCTCCTTAAACGCGCCCTAGCGCGAAGCCTTTAGCCACGTGATTCCGAACAAACCAGATCACCAACAGACCCGGGATAATGGTCAACACGCCCGCAGCGGCCAGAACGCCCCAATCAATACCGCTGGCCCCGATGGTTCTTGTCATGATGGCACCAATGGGCTGAGCATCGACTGAGGTCAACGTTCTCGCCAACAACAATTCAACCCAAGAAAACATAAACGCGAAGAACGCCGTTACACCGATACCCGAGCGAATCATCGGTAAAAACACCTTCACGAAGAATTTTGGAAAGCTGTAACCGTCGATGTAAGCCATTTCATCGTATTCCCGAGGCACCCCTTTCATAAATCCTTCGAGTATCCATACCGCGAGAGGCACGTTGAACAAACAGTGCGCCAAGGCAACCGCAATATGGGTATCGAACAGACCAATCGATGAATACAGTTGAAAGAACGGCAGCAAGAACACCGCGGGCGGCGCCATTCGATTACTGAGCAGCCAGAAGAACAGGTGCTTGTCGCCCAGGAACTTGTACCGGCTGAACGCATAGGCTGCAGGTAAAGCGACCAACAAGGTAATAATGACGTTGATGGCCACGTAAGCCATAGAGTTCAGGTAGCCGTTGTACCAACTCGGGTCGGTGAAAATCACCACGTAATTCTCAAGGGTGAAGTTTTCCGGCCACATGGTCAGCCCCCCTAAGATTTCCTGATTGGTTTTGAACGACATGTTCAACAGCCAATACACGGGGGTAAGCAACAAAACAATAAACACTGTAATCCCGACATTTTTCGAGCGAGCTTGTGTCATCACACTCTCCTTATTGTTCTTTGTCGGCGTGAGTGATCGCGGTGAAGAACAACCACGAAATCAACAGAACAATCAGGAAATAAATCAGGGAAAATGCAGCCGCACGCCCCAGATCAAACTGCCCTATCGCCATGGTTGTCAGGGTTTGGCTTAGGAACGTTGTCGAGCTTCCCGGACCGCCGCCGGTCAGAACGAAGGGCTCGGTGTAAATCATGAAGCTGTCCATAAAACGCAAAAGCACAGCAATGATCAGCACACTTTTGAGCCTTGGGAGCTGAATGTACCGGAATACCGCCCACTTGGACGCCCGGTCGATTTCCGCTGCTTGATAAAAGGCTTCCGGAATCGCGCGCAAGCCGGAATAGCACAGCAACGCGACTAAGGGGGTCCAGTGCCAGACATCCATCAATAAGACCGTTAGCCAAGCATCGACAGTGCTGCCTGTGTAGTTGTAGTCCACGCCCAACTGATTAATACCCCACCCGAACAAACCAATATCACCGCGCGCGAAAATCTGCCAGATCGTGCCAACCACATTCCAGGGAATCAGCAGCGGGATGGCCACCAGAATCAAACACAAGGACCCTTTGATACCAGACTTCGGCATCATCAACGCCACCCCGATTCCCAGCGGGATCTGGATCAAAAGTACGGCGCCCGAGAACAAGAACTGGCGCAGCAACGAATCCTGAAGGCGCTCATCGGTGAGGACTTCTTTGAACCATTCCGTACCCACAAAGTACGCCTGCCCCGGCCCGAAGATGTCCTGAACTGAATAGTTGACCACGGTCATCAGCGGTATTAGTGCTGAAAACGCTACCAACAAGAACACCGGCAACACCAGCCACCAAGCTCGATTGTTCGGGATCTTATCCATCATGGTTGCTCCTGCATCAGGAATTCATCGACGTATAACATGGTCCATTCAGGCGGCAGAGTAAGGTGAACGCGACTGCCAATCTCCGCGTGAAAATCCTCATCGACCCGCACCTTCAACGTCTGTGAATCCAGGTCCACATCGATGATTTTGTAGGTGCCCAGGTCTTCCATATCCAACACCTTGGACTCATAAGAATTAACTTCATTTTCATGACTTAACTGTATGAATTCAGGTCGAATCCCGATCTTTACATTGGTTGATTCGAGACGATTTAATTGCTCAAGCCGCCAGCCATCTAAGGCTACGTCGGTGGACCCAAAACGAACACCCGAAGCACACCGTTCAACGTCGATCAGATTCATCCCCGGGCTGCCGATAAAGTAACCAACGAAGGTGTGGTTGGGTTGCTCGAACAACTCGGTCGGGGTGCCGAACTGTACGATCTGGCCGTCGTACATAACCGCGATCTTGTCGGCAAAGGTGGACGCCTCTAGCTGATCGTGGGTTACGTAAACCATGGTGATATCGAACTGTTCGTGGATTTGCTTGAGCTTGCGGCGCAACTTCCACTTAAGCTGCGGGTCGATAACGGTGAGTGGTTCATCAAACAAGATGGCAGACACATCCTCCCTTACCAAACCACGCCCCATGGACACTTTCTGTTTTTCGTCAGCAGTGAGATTTTTGGCTTTTTTATGCAGTTTGTCTTCGATCTCCAGTACTTCGGCGATCTCCTGCACACGCACCTTGATACGTTCCGCGGGAACCTTGTTGTTCTTCAGCGGAAACGCCAGATTTTGGTAGACGGTCATCGAATCGTAAATCACCGGAAACTGGAAAACCTGTGCGATATTCCGGTCCCGAGGCGAAAGCGCATTAACCCGCTTGCCATCGAACAATACTTCGCCTTCCGATGGCTGCACCAATCCCGAGATAATATTCAGCATGGTGCTCTTACCGCACCCGGACGGCCCAAGGAGCGCATAAGCCCCACCTTTGTGCCAAACGTGGTCTAGCTGACGGATCGCGTAATCTTCGGGGCCTGATGGCGATTTACTATAGCTGTGAGCCAGGGACTTCAAGTGAATCTCAGCCATTACACTCCCCTCCCCGAACGCTGCGACGGCGTGTGTACGAGCTGCTCGTGGGTATCGAACACAAACAGCTTGTTGACCGGCAGGTACACACGAATGGGTGCGCCTGTGTGATATTGATGCACGCCCATTGATTGAGTGACCATCTCGAAATGTCGGCTCTCGACATGCATAAAGGTTTCCGAGCCGCTAATTTCACTCAGCGCCACTTCCATGGGGATCTCAAGGTCGTCATCGTTGGCAGGTGTCAGGGCAATATGGCTGGGGCGGATTCCAAACCAGTACTCGCCCGGTTTCAAATCGGCCAGCTCTTGAGTCAGCGCGTGGCGGGTGTCTTCATCAAACGACAGTTCCGTATCTGAAACACGGCCTCGAATCAGGTTCATCGGTGGCTCGCTGAACAGCTGAGCCGCCAAGGTATTGACGGGCTTGCGATACACCTCCATCACAGGGCCATTCTGAACCACACGACCTTCGTGAAGCAGCGTGGTCGTGCCTCCCAGAGCGAGCGCTTCGTTGGCCTCCGTTGTGGCGTATACGGCAATGCACTGACGCTCGCGGAACAGGTCCCGCAATTCGGCCCTCAGCTCTTCACGCAACTTGTAGTCGAGATTCACCAGAGGTTCATCAAAAAGCACCAGAGTCGCGTCTTTCACCAAGGCTCTCGCCATGGCCGTACGTTGCTGCTGACCTCCGGAGAGTTCGAGGGGAAACCGTTTTAAAAGCGGTTCGATGCGCAGCATTGCCGCAGTTTCTTTGACTCGCCGATCAATCTCCGTTTCCCGCATCTTCGCCAGGCGCAGTGGTGAAGCAATATTCTCGTAGACAGAAAGATTCGGATAATTGATGAACTGCTGATAGATCATCGAAATGTTGCGGCGCTGGACGCTCTGATGGGTTACATCGTTGCCGTTGTAGATCAAGCGGCCTTGGGTCGGCTTGTCCAGCCCCGCCATCAAACGCATCAGCGAGGTTTTACCTGCGAGCGTCCGCCCCAATAAAACATTGAACGAGCCAGCCTCAAACGTCAGGTTGGCATTCCGAATATAATCGACACCGTCGACGATTCGGGAAATGTTCTCGAGCGTTAAGGACATGTGTCTTCCTTGTTGTTTTTGTGAAAACGTGTCCGAGCACTGTCATCCAATGCAAGCTGTAATACAGCTTGGGCTTACGTTAGCTAAGCCCAAGCCTGCTTATAGCTTTTGCACCGCATTGATCCAGCCCTCGTACAATCGGTCGCGATGCTCTTTCGTCATCACAGGCTCAAACCTGCGATCGCAGCGCCACAAATCCGATAATTCGTCCAGCGATTGATAAACACCGGCTTTCAACCCCGCCAGATACGCCACCCCCAAGGCTGTCGTTTCCACCAGCGACGGACGGTCCACGGTTGCCCCCAGAATGTCAGCCAGGAACTGCAGCACCCAGCTGTTCGCAACCATTCCGCCGTCTACTCGCAGTGTGGTCGGACGAATACCGTCCTTTTCCATCGCTTTCTGTAAATCTTTCGTTTGGTAGCACACAGATTGCAGCCCTGCGGTGACAATCTCTTTGATTCCGGTATCCCGAGTTAAACCAAAGATAGCCCCTCGGGCATCCGGATCCCAGTAGGGAGCACCGAGTCCGGTAAACGCAGGCACCAGATACACGCCGTGATCGACAGGCGTTCCTTGGGCCAAGGGTTCAGTGTCGCAGGCGTCATTAATGAGTTGCAGGCCATCCCGCAACCACTGAATCGCGGCTCCGGCAATAAAGATGCTGCCTTCGAGCGCATAGGTTGTTTCGCCATTTAAACGATATGCCACAGTTGTGAGCAAGCGGTGTTCGGAACGAAGCGCTTTATCACCGGTGTTAAGCATCAAGAAGCAGCCTGTACCGTAGGTGCTCTTCGCCATCCCGACCTCAAAGCAGGTTTGTCCAAATAGCGCCGCTTGCTGATCACCAGCGATGCCGTAAACAGAGCTTCCATTGAGCGCACCGCCCTCCGTGATTTCTCCGAAATCATCGGATGAATCCATCACTTCTGGAAGCAAAGATGCGGGGATGTCGAACATCTCCAGAAGATCGTTATCCCACTGTTGCGTATGGATGTTAAACAACAGGGTTCTGCTGGCGTTTGTGGCATCGGTTCGGTGTACACGGCCACCTGTCAGGCGCCAAAGGATGAAGCTGTCTACCGTACCAAAGGCCAATTCACCCCGCTCTGCGCGTTCCCTGACCCCTGAAACGTTCTCAAGAATCCAGCGAATTTTCGTGGCCGAGAAATAGGGATCAATCAAAAGGCCGGTTTTGCCGTGCACCCAAGGTTCGTGGCTACTCAGCTTTAGCGATTTACAGTAATCTGCAGTACGCCTGTCCTGCCAAACAATGGCGTTATACACCGGTTTTCCGGTTTTTCGATCCCAGATGATGGTTGTTTCACGCTGATTGGTGATGCCCACCCCAATCACTTCGTCATCGGCGTCAAATTCTTCTGCCATCACCGCATCGCAGGTGCGCTGAACCGTTGACCAAAGATCCTCCGGGTCGTGCTCAACCCAACCGCTATCCGGAAAGTGCTGAGGAAATTCCTCTTGTCGAACGGCGTGTATATTGCCTTTCAGATCAAAGAGAATGGCCCGGGAGCTGGTGGTTCCTTGATCAATCGAAAGTAGATACTGACTCATGCGTTATCGGCCTCGGCTTCATTTTTGTTCGCATTTTTGCTTTTTTGAAAAAGAAATACCAAGAATTTTGCTTCACCTCCCCTTATATAGCAGTCAATTTGCCATCCAACCCACCTGGACAGCTGCAGAAACCCTCTAAAACAACTAAACTTTCCGAAAATGTTCGTTTTTACGCGAAACCGAACAAAAAACAGCCAGTTTCGGAGGAGATTGAATGGCACAGCGGCATCGACAGGAACTCATTCTGGAGCTGATCCAGGAAAACGGTTTCGTCACCACCGATCAATTGGTCGAACAGTTTCAGGTTACGCCGCAGACCATCCGCCGGGATTTAAACGAGCTGGCCAAACATAAAAAATTGCGCCGCCACCACGGTGGCGCAGGCATCGACTCGAGCACTGAGAATACCGCCTACCAAGCCCGGAAGATTATGGATCTTGAGGCGAAAGAACGAATCGCGGAAGCTATGGTGAAGCTCATTCCGGACAATTCCTCACTGTTCATCAATATCGGTACGACCACTGAAACTATCGCTAAAGCTCTGTTAGCAAAAAACGGTTTGCAGGTGGTTACCAATAATCTCCATGTAGCCTCCATCCTTTCCGCCAAAGAAGATTTCCGAGTTATTATCGCCGGCGGCGAAGTTCGGAGTCGGGACGGCGGTATTGTTGGCGAAGCCACTCGAGACTTCATCAACCAATTCAAGATGGACTTCGGCGTAATCGGGATCAGCGGCATTCACAACGATGGGTCGCTATTGGACTTCGATTACCGCGAAGTTCGAGTCGCTCAGGCCATCATGGCCAATTCCAGCCAGACTCTGCTTGCCGCAGACCATTCCAAGTTCGGCCGGAACGCTATGGTACGGCTTGGCAGCATCACTCAAGCTGACCATGTTTTTACGGACGAACAACCACCCAAAGAAATTGCAAAAATGCTCACAGAGCACAACGTAACGCTGCATTTAGTCTAAACGAATCGGCTTTTCGATCTCGAAACACAGTTGCCATCCAGTCACGTTCGTTTGCTTTCTAATTTTCCTTTACGAACATCTTATACTTTCGCATAATGGCGAAACGAAACTACTAAGGCGTCGGGAGAGCATCAGACATGTCAGCAGAACACCCCCACTTTGATGTCGTTGTCGTCGGTGGCGGCATTAATGGCACAGGTATCGCTATGGATGCCGCAGGCCGCGGCTTAAACGTTCTGCTGTGCGAAATGAACGATCTGGCATCAGCTACGTCGTCAAATAGCAGCAAACTGATTCACGGCGGGCTTCGCTATTTGGAGCATTACGAATTCCGGCTGGTGCAGAAGGCGCTAGCCGAACGGGAGTCATTACTGCGCAATTCACCGCACATCATGCACCCAATGCGCTTCCGCCTGCCCCACCGTTCTCATCTGCGCCCGGCCTGGATGATTCGAACGGGGCTTTTTCTTTATGACCACTTGGCCAAGCGCGAAATACTTCCTGGCTCTCGCTCCATCCGCTTTGATGGCTCCGGACCGCTGAAACCTGAAATGACGCGCGGCTTTGAATATTCTGACGGCTGGGTGGACGATGCTAGATTGGTTGTCCTGACCGCCAAAACAGCGGAACAGGCCGGAGCCACAATCATGACCCGCACCAAGTGCGTCAACGCAAAGCGTGGGCCCCATGAGTGGCAGGTAACACTTCAAAATACTCGTACAAACCACGAACAAACAGTCACCGCAAAAGCGATCGTGAATGCCTCGGGTCCTTGGGTAAGCTCTTTATTCGGTGAAGCGCTTTCGATGAAAGCACCCAAGATGATTCGCATGGTGAAAGGTAGCCACGTTGTGGTGCCCAGACTGAATCAGGAAGAAGAGGCCTACATACTCCAAAACGAAGACGAGCGCATAGTCTTTGTGATTCCCTATGAAGATAACTTCTCCCTGATTGGCACCACCGACGTTGAATACGAAGGCGACCCGTCTAAAGCGAAAATATCACCGGAGGAAACGAGCTATTTGTTGGGGGTCGTAAACGATCACTTCAAGCGACAGCTACAACCTACAGACGTTATCTGGTCTTATTCTGGCGTGCGCCCGTTGATGGACGGCGAAGAAGAGAATGCCCAGAAAGCGTCGCGGGATTACACCTTTGAGGTGAGCGCAGAAAAAGGCCAGGCACCCCTGATCTCGGTATTCGGTGGCAAGATCACCACTTACCGAAAATTGGCCGAAGCGGCCACCGATAGGCTTTGCAACTTCTTTGAAAACGCCGGCAAACGCTGGACCAAGACAGCCGCACTGCCTGGAGGCGATTTCGACAATCAGGCCAACCTGACAAGCTCCCTTAAACGAGAGTATCCATGGCTACCTAGCCCTATTGCCCGTCGATATGCGAGAACATACGGCACTCTATCCCGTACCATCCTTAAAGACTGCTCGTGCATCGAGGATCTTGGTCAACACTTCCTGGGAACGCTCTACGAGCGCGAGATAGACTATTTGGTGCAAAACGAGTGGGCCATCACTTCCGACGACATTTTATGGCGCCGAACCAAGCAAGGGCTTTATGCCGAAGCCCGTGATGTTGAAGCTGTTGATGCATTTCTGGCAACTAAATAGCTTTGCTCGTGTGCTGCGGGGCGGTTTTAAACAACGTTCTGCGGCATGCGTTTCCAACACTGTCTTTGAGCGGAAAGCTACACCCATCATCAAACCCTCCCGTTAATCGCTGAGTAGACTCAAGCGAATTTCTTTATAGGAATCCCCGTAGTTACGCCCCCCCCTTCTCTCCCCAGAAATAGAGGCCAGTTATACGACATTGGTCTTACAGTTAACTATAGTGACCTTGAATTCAGTGACCTGTACTAGCCTGAGTCTCCAGGATAGTTAAATTTATGTGACTGAGATATTGATAATCCGCCAGCAATGTGATCATATTGTTACATAAACTTGATTGTAGAGTGGGTTTTGGATTCGAGGACACTCTAAAGCCGACATTCATAGTTAACAATAATGGACTGACATGAACGAAATCGTATGTTCAACGCCTGAGGAAAAGGTTACCGATAGAGATCGGGAATTTCTGGCGAGCTATTTCCGGCTTGCCGACACGATCGCTGACTTCATCGGCCCTCACTGTGAAGTTGTTATTCATTCGCTAGACAGCCTCGAGACCTCTGTTGTCAAAATTGTTAATGGCCACAACACCGGCCGCCAAGTGAATTCGCCAATTACCGATCTAGGTCTAAAAATGCTCAGTCGGTTCAAGAAAACAGGGGAAGTGGCGCCCAGGAGTTTTTTTCATAACGATAAAAATGGCGCCATGATTAAGTCCACAACCTGCGTCTTGGCCGGTGAACATGGACAGCCTATTGGTTTGTTTTGCATCAATATGAATTTATCCAAGCCTTTCCCGGAAATTCTGAAAACGCTCATTCCGGACATGGCTAATGCGCACGGGAATATTCATGAGAACTTCAGTGAATCGGTGACGGACACCATCGATCAATCGATCATCGAGGCTATTTCGCAAGTAGACAACGATTCGGCGATCAATCTGCGAGGGAGAAACAAGGCTATCGCTAAAATCCTGTTTGATAATGGAATATTTGAACTAAAAGAAGCGACAGCCCAGGTAGCAGAACATCTGGAAGTCACCCGGCATGCTATCTACAAGTACATCCGTGAATTTAAATCCTGACCACCAACCGAAGAGAGTAAAAATGAAAAAAGTAATCCACACAGAAGCTGCACCTGCCGCCATCGGTCCCTATTCTCAGGGCACGGCATTCAATGATCTGGTTTTTGTTTCGGGGCAAATCCCCCTAGACCCTAACACCATGGTCTTTGTCGATGGTGGCATTAAAGAACAGACCCGTCAGGTGATGACCAATTTGCAAGCGGTGCTCAAAGAGAGCGGTGCCTCTCTAGAGTCCGTTTTAAAAACTACTTGCTTGCTCTCAGACATGGAAAACTTTGCGGCCTTTAATGAAGTTTACGCAGAGTTTTTTGGTACCGAGGGAGCGCCTGCTCGTGCCTGCTTTGCAGCCGCAGGATTACCAAAAGGTGCACTGGTCGAAGTTGAAGCTGTTGCCTTTAAGCAGTAATTGATTAATCCGTACTTTTCGGCTGCCTTGCTGACCCCTGATCTCTTTGAGTGATTAATATGCTGAAACTATCCAAAAACAAATTTTTTACAGGTCAAAAGTCACCGCTGTTCAATGCAGAAACCGTTCAGCAAGTACGGGCTTTTCACCGTCAAATTGACGGTTACACCCCCACTCCGCTCGTCGCCATGCCAAAACTGGCTGAACTACTTGGAGTGAAAACCATCCTTGTGAAAGATGAATCACACCGGTTCGGGCTGAATGCTTTTAAGGTGCTGGGAGGCTCCTATGCGCTGGGCAAATTATTGGCGGAATATTTGAATGTGGACATTCATGAGATTGACTTAAAAACAGTCGCTGCCAAGCTCGACAAGCCAATGGTATTTGCTACCGCGACAGCGGGCAACCATGGAACTGGAGTCGCTTGGGCGGCACGAGAAATGGGGCAGAAGGCAGTCGTGTATATGCCTAAAGGATCCTCAGAAGTGAGCGCAGAGCGTATCCGCGGACTGGGGGCCGAATGCGTTATCACCGACGTGAACTACGACGATACGGTGCGTCTGGCCAGTCAGCAGGCTGAAAGCAATGCCTGGATGCTGGTTCAGGACACAGCCTGGGAAGGTTATGAAAAAATCCCGACCTGGATCGCGCAAGGCTATATGACCATGGCCGATGAAGCTGTTGAACAAGCCTTAGCTTCGAACCAGGTGCCAAGCCATGTGATCTTACAAGCCGGCGTTGGCTCAATGGCGGGGGGGGTGCTTGGCTATTTGGCGGACAAACTGGACCCCAATTACTTCACCACCATTATTGCTGAACCAACTGCAGCAGACTGCGTATTCCGTTCAGGTACCAGCCTCAACGGTGAGATGGTCAATGTCACAGGCGAACTCGACACCGTTATGGCGGGCCTTGCTTGCGGTGAGCCCAGCTCAGTCACTTGGCCAATTTTAAAAGACTGTAGCAAGTTCTTTTCTTCCGTTGATGACAGCGTGACAGCAACGGGTATGCGTGTTCTTGGCAACCCTTTGCCGGGAGACCCTCGCGTAACCAGCGGTGAATCGGGCGCCATCTCGTTAGGCCTACTCTACGAATTATGCAAAGACGGCTCTTCAGAAGAGTTGCGCAAAGAGTTGGACTTAGATGAAGAGTCGGTGGTCTTGGTCTTTAGCACGGAAGGCGATACCAATCCTGTTAGGTATAGACAGATTGTTTGGGATGCATCGATCTGATCGAAGCATTCCAAATCGTGGAAAGAAGATCAGTACGCACTATTGGCAGAGCTTGTGGTTGTTTATGAACAACCACTCCAGCGGATATTTAACTATGTCTAACTATCTACACCGTGGTTTTGAAACCTCAGAGCTCGCAAGCAGAACAGCCCGTGCACAGAAGATAATGCATGAAATGAAGCTGGATGCGATGTTCTTCACTACTGAGCCGAATGTTCGCTATTTCACCGGCTTCCAGACGCAGTTCTGGCAGAGCCCAACGCGCCCCTGGTTTGTAGTGGTCCCGGCAGAAGGTAAACCCATCGCGATCGTACCGGAGATCGGTGCCAGCGGCATGGCGCAAACCTGGGTCGATGACATCAGGAGCTGGCCGGCTCCCCAACCGGAAGACGACGGCATCAGTTTGGTTGCCGGCGTGTTGAACGCCCTGCCCAGCCGGTATGGCCGAGTGGGTGCCACTCTAGGTATTGAATCGTACCTGCGTATGCCCGTGAATAACTATCTGGCGTTAACGTCTCTAGTGAACAAAGAGTTTGTCGATTCCTCTCTGGCAGTTCACGAGCTGCGACAAATCAAGTCTCAGGCAGAGATCGAAAAGATTCGGGAAATCTGTCGGATTACCAACCTGGGCTTCGACAAGATTCGTGACGATGCCCGGATCGGCATGACCGAACGAGAAATCTGCAAACAGTTTCGCATCGACATGCTGCAGGCTGGAGCCGACGAATGCCCGTACATCATTGCCGGTTCCGGGCCGGACGGCTATGACAGCATCATCATGGGCCCCACCGACCGACAGATCGAGGCCGGCGATGTATTAATTATCGACACCGGCGCTGCCCGAGATGGTTATTTCTCTGATTTCGACCGCAACTGGGCGTTCGGGCACGCTTCCGAGCAAACCAAAGCAGCTTACCGCGCTGTTTACGAAGCCACCACGAAAGGGTTTGAAGCTGCGCGCCCCGGTGCGACTACCACAGACCTGTATTACGCCATGTGGCGTGTTCTGGAAGCCAACGGCGCTCTAGGTAATGACGTTGGCCGTTTAGGCCACGGTCTGGGTATCCAGTTGACGGAACGCCCCTCCAACACCGCAACCGATAACACCGTTCTGAAACCCGGTATGGTCATGACACTCGAGCCGGGCATGGTCTATGCCCCGGGTAAATCCATGATTCATGAAGAAAATATCGTAATTACAGAAGACGGTGCCGAATGGCTGAGCCAGCGGGCTGAACCCGAACTGGTCGTCATTAACAATTAGGGGTGTGACATGCTGACGCTAGATGAATTCAAGAAGTTCGAAATACCGCTCCCCTATACGACCGAAGGACGCCTGGATCGTGTGCATATTGGCTTGGTACAGCTCAACACTGACCACTCCCTAGAAATGGATTGGGCTAAGCTCATCGGCACTCAGGCGGCGGTCTTTAGCTCCCGGGTTTTTTCCACCAGTGAAATGAACCCCGAGGCACTGGATACCATAACCGCCGGTGTGAGTGAGGCGACTAGCCTGATCGCGATTGGCCTGCCCATGGACGTGATGGCCTTTGGTTGCACATCGGCTTCGATCGTTATTGGCGAAGAAAGAGTTGCCGAATTACTGACTAAGAACAGAGGCGACATCCCCGCGACGAACCCATGGGCTGCGGCGCAAGCCGCCTTCAAACACTTGGGGGCGCAAAAAATTGCGGTGTTTGCTCCTTACCCTACGGGCGTCAATTACCCACTGTATCAGCAACTGCTGGAAGCCGGTTTTGATGTCCCGGCGCTAGGGGCTTTGGGGATCGAGAACGACACGGACATCACCACCATATCGAAAGAATCAATGCTTGAAGGCCTAGGTAAATTATTGCCTGGCTCCGGTGCTGAGGTTGTCTTTATGTCGTGTACCAACCTCCGAGCGCTTGATCATATCCAGGAAATGGAGGACGCATTTGGTGTTCCAATTGTGACCTCCACGACAGCACTGTTTTGGCACGCCATGCATCTGGTCGGACGGAAGGCGCAGTGCCCTGGTTATGGAAAGCTTTTAGATCAGTAATGTCTTTCAGACACGTTAAAACAATAACTCGCTTGCTATTTATCTATATCTGAAATTGATAAATAGTAGCAAACGGAGTTCACATGAATAAACTGAGAAAAATTGACGATTTTGTCTCAATGCTGACAGAATGGATACTTTCTTTCGGTGTCATATTGATGGCCGTTGTTTTGGTTTCCAATATCATCGCCAGAAAAGTATTTTCTGCCAGTATTCCTGCAGCCGATGAAATCGGCGGCATTCTCATCGTGATCGTGACCTTCAGTGGTATTGGTTATGCTGCTCGCAAGGGACGCCATATCCGAATGACTGCCTTATTCGATGCAGCGCCCTATAAAGTAAAAAAAGGTCTGCTCATTTTTATTTCTGCGCTTACCTGCGTTACGTACTTGTACGTGTGTTTTATATCTTATGAATACATTGCCCATACAAAAATGCTGGGGCGTGTAACTTCTGCCCTTGAAATGCCAGCCTGGATTGTTCTTGTAGTTGTACCGATTGGCTTCGGTTTAGGCGCTATTCAGTATTTCATGAATTTAATCATGAATATCAAAGAACCATACCTATACATAGGTACGGAGAAAGCGGCAGAGGGTTCACAAGATGTTAATTAGTCTCCTTGTCGTGATGGTCATCCTACTGCTAATGGGCTTTCCCATGATGATGACCATGCTGTTCTCGTCGTTGTTTTATATCGTCTTATTTATGCCTAATGTTGAAGCCTTTACAGCTGTTCAACAAATGGTATTGGGCATACAAAGCCCCGTACTCATGGCTATACCTATGTTTATGTTAGCGGCAGATATTATGTGCGCAGGCCATACCTCGAAAAGGCTTCTGGACTTTGTCGAGAGTCTGGTTGGCCACCTACCCGGCGGGATGGCGACGACCACTTCACTGACCTGCGCACTGTTCGGCTCCATTTCTGGTTCGACTCAGGCCACTGTAGTCGCCGTCGGTCGCCCGGTGCGCGAACGCCTGCTGAAAACAGGCTACGACGACAGTGAAGTTATGGCGCTGATCATCAACTCCAGTAACCTTGCCTACCTAATCCCGCCGAGCCTGGGGATGATCGTTTATGGTGTCGCCAGTGGCGCTTCAATCGGTGACCTGTTTATTGCCGGTCTGGGTCCTGCCGCGGTTATCCTTGCGATGTTTGCGATTTACAGCGCATTCTATGCAAAGGCAAAAAAGATACCCAAGCATGAAAGAGCTAGCCTCGTAGAGCGCTTCGAGAAAGCAAAAAAATGCCTGTTGGCTTTTGGTTTTCCGATCATCATCATGGGCGGCATCTATACCGGTATTTTCAGCCCCACGGAAGCAGCGGCAGTTGCCGTCCTATATGCACTCATTGTTGAAGTCGGCTTTTACCGGAGCGTTAGTCTAAAAGACTTGCACTCCATAGCGCTGTCAACGGGCATGATTACTACGGTTGTTTTTATTCTCGTTGCGGTTGGTGCAGCATTTTCATGGATTATTTCTTATGCCAGAGTGCCGCAATTAATTGCCGAAGGCTTGTTAGGCACTGACCCTTCCGTTTTCGCGATACTTCTAACAGTTAATATCATTTTCTTTGTCGGCTGTATGTTTGTTGAAGCCGTAGTGGTCATTCTGATTTTGACCCCAATCTTTGTGCCTATCGCGACAGGAGCCGGAATTGATCTGGTTCATCTGGGCATTATTATCACTTTACAAGTGGCCATCGGCTCGGGGACTCCACCATTTGGCACAAGTATTTTCACGTGTTCGGCCATTTTTGATCAACCATATCTTAAGGTGATCAAAAATCAAGGACCATACATAATTATGCTTCTCTTAGCGTGTGTAATTATTTCAACTTTCCCAGAAATCTCTTTGTTTCTTGGAAGCTTCGCAAGCTAGTTCTACAAATATAAAAGGATGAGTCGTTATGAAAAATATAAAAACCATGATTGCATTAGGTCTGGCTCTGCCCCTGTTGTGGGCTTGTGGGTCTGATGGAGGCGAATCTGCAAGTAGTCAAGACAAAGTCTACACATTCAAAGTAACCCACGAGGAGTACGCCGATACGGTTCCAGACCTTTATGCCAAAGAACTGGCCAGACGGGTTGAGGAAAAGAGCAACGGACGTATTGAGTTTGAGGTTTTCCAGGTGGGCCAATTGGGTGTTGGTGTCGATCTGATTGATCATCTTTTGACGGGCGCAACCCAAATGG
The DNA here is from genome assembly GCF_004353225.1 of Marinobacter sp. JH2. Classification (NCBI taxonomy): domain Bacteria; kingdom Pseudomonadati; phylum Pseudomonadota; class Gammaproteobacteria; order Pseudomonadales; family Marinobacteraceae; genus Marinobacter; species Marinobacter sp. JH2. The sequence continues at coordinate 1,261,501 of NZ_CP037934.1, forward strand.
CCATTGTCAGCCCGGGAAATGTCGCAACAATTGTCCCGGAAGGTCAGGTGTTTGCACTTCATTACCTTCTCCCTACGAATGTGAAAGAGGCCTATGACTTCCTGGCACAAAGTAAAGTGGCCAATAAGGAACTGCCTGCCATCTACGCTGAGAAGAATCTGAAACTGATGGATCTCTGGCCCCTAGGTAGCAGTAACTGGTTAACCAAAGAAAAGGTGCAAGAGCCAACGGATTTTGAAGGTATGGCATTCCGGACCATGGATACGCCGCTGATCGTCAAAAACTACGAAGCCTATAACGCCAACCCAACGCCTATTTCCTACACCGATGTGTATAGCGGTTTGCAGCTAAACATGATTTCTGGTGCTGAAAACCCACTCGGTGCGCTGGTCGACATGAAGTGGTATGAAGTACAGAACTATCTGATCATGTCTAACCACATCATGTATCTGGAGGGCGTTTTTATTAACAACCAGTACTTCAATAAGCTGCCTGAAGACCTGCAAAATATTCTCAGCGAAACTATTGATGAAATGCATAATTATGCTTATGAGTTGCAGAAGAAAGCTAACGAGAAAGCTGGCGAAACTCTCGCTGAAAATGTGGAGGTGGTCAATCTAACGGATGACCAGATTGCAAGCTTTAAAGCCGAAGCAAAGACTGTTCGTTCTTTCTTCAAGAACAATATGGGTGATCGTCCGGCGAAAGTTTTGGAAGAACTCGAAGCAGAACTAAATGAGTTTAACAAGAAGCGTGCTGAGGCTGCCGATAGAAGCTAATAGCATCCGAGATATGTACAGGTCACAACGGACGTGGCCTCCTATGAAAGGTAGGAGTAGGTAATGTCTGTAGTTCAGAAAGTAGCCGAGTGGCGCCGTCATATTCATCAGCATCCCGAGCTGAGCACCAAAGAATTCAATACCTCCAAATTCGTCGCGGATAAGCTCGAAGAGTTTGGCTTAGCCGTTCACCGTAATGTCGGCGGCACTGGTGTGGTCGGCATATTAAAAAATGGAACCAGCAAACGCTCCATTGGTCTTCGTGCCGATATGGATGCCCTAGCCATCCATGAGCAAAATTGTTTTGATTATAAGTCTAAAACCGATGGCGTCATGCATGCCTGTGGGCATGATGGGCATACCGCAATGCTGCTGGGTGCCGCGTACGAACTGGCCAACAACCCAAGCTTTGATGGCACCGTTTATTTTATCTTTCAGCCCGATGAAGAGCGTGGCACCGGTGCCAAAGCCATGATCGCCGATGGTTTGTTTACCCGCTGGAACATCGACGCCGTCTATGGCATGCATAATTTACCTGGCGTTCCGGCGGGGAAGTTTGCCACTCGCGCCGGTGCGCTAATGGCGAGTGAAAGCGCTTTCAAAATTGTAGTAAAAGCGACTGGCGGCCATGCAGCCATGCCCCATACGGGGACCGACCCTATTGTGGTTGGGTCGCAGATTGTCACCGCGTTGCAAACCATTGTGTCACGGAATTTGAGCGCCATTGATGAAACGGCGGTCATTTCTGTAACCAATTTTGAGACGAATGGCACGGTAAATGTGATTCCATCAGAGGTCACTATCTCTGGCGACACTCGCAGCTTTACCGATTCGACATTGCGAAAAGTCGAAAAAGCTATTGAGCGAGTAGTAGCCGGTCAATGCCTATCGGCGGGTGTTTCGTACGAGTATCAATTTAACAACAGCTACTTATCGACCATCAACTCTTTGGATGAAACTCAATATGCCGTTGCAGCCGCTCAGAAGGTAGTTGGCGCATCCAACGTGGATGGTAACTGCAAGCGCTATACCATCAGTGAAGATTTTTCATTCATGTTGCGTGAGGTAGCTGGTTGTTACATTTTAATCGGTAACGGGGAAGGCGAATGTGGCGGCACCGCGTTGCATAATCCTCATTACGATTTTAACGATGACATTCTCCCCACAGGAATCGATTTCTGGGTAGCGCTGGTTAATAATCAGCTCAGATCGGACCTATAAATCGCAAGTGTCCAGCTATCACACCTTGTAGGTATAGCCGGCTCTCATTAAACATTAAATAGATTCAGGGCGGATCTGTGGGACTGAGAATCCTGTCCGAACTCCACCTTGCACAGTTCTTTAAAGGGTGCGGGATGGATTGGAAACTCTGGCTGCCACTACTCCCCGGAGCCGAACGGTCACCTTCGGGGACGTCCTGACCTTGCTTACTGATTACACTGGTCCGGCCGAAAAGGTCGCAATGCGAACATTCAGACGGACAGACCGACACTATCCTGTGGGAAATTTAAGCCTCTTTTTAGAGACTTCCGCAGTAACGGGTTAGAAGCCGACTTAGACGAACCATTTCCCGCTTAATGGTCACCACTCAGCAACGATCTTACCAAAGTGACCACCACTTTCCTGGAGCCGGAAAGCATCCGCCAATTGCTCGAAACGAAAGCTTTGATAGATCACTGGGCGTAGTTCGTTTTGCTCGAGAGCCGCGACGTACTCCTGCTGCTGGCGACGATTTCCAACAACCAGGCCTTGAAGCCGGGCTTGCTTCGCCATGAGTAATCCCGTGGGCACCTGGCCTTCGCGCCCGGTTAAAACACCAATAAGAGCAACATGCCCACCGACGCAAACCGCCTGTATAGACTGACTTAACGTGCCCGGACCGCCCACCTCAACAACATGATCAACCCCTCGCCCTTGGGTTTGGGCGAGAACCTGGTTAGCCCAGTCGGGATAACGTCGGTAGTTGATAGTGGAATCCGCTCCGAGTGCACGGGCTCTTTCTAACTTTTCGTCTGAGGATGAAGTAATGAAAACTTTGGCACCCATCGCTTTGGCTATTTGCAAAGCAGCGATTGAAACCCCGCCCGTGCCAAGGAGCAAAACGCTCTGCCCCGCCTTCAGGCTCCCTTCTGTTATCAGCGCCCGCCATGCTGTCAGACCGGCCGTGGTGATTGTCGCTGCTTCTGCATGACTCCAGCCAGATGGGGCACGAGTGAAATTGGTGGCCGCCCTGACCGAGTACTCCGCAGCAAAGCCGTCAATTCCGTCGCCAGGGGTTTCCCGGAAATTTCCCACGCCATCAAAGGCTTGACCATCCTGCCATTGCGGAAAAAATCCGGAAACAACATGATCTCCCACCTCAAACTCTGCAACCCCCTCACCTACAGCTTCAACAACCCCCGCTCCGTCAGACATTAGAAGGCGCCCATCCTCCGTCGGGATACTGCCATTGGCGACCAGCAAGTCATGATAATTTAAAGAGGTGGCATGAATTGCCACCCGTATCTGCCCAGGCCCGGGTTGCCCGGGATCTGGGGATTCCCTCACTTCTAACGCATCAAGCCCGCCCGGGGCACACAGATTTATTGTTTTCATATGCTTTCCACAAATAGTTAATAAACCAGTCGCGTGATCTCACGAAAGTCAGTTGAAACGGTCGGGCGAGTCACGTCTCGAAAGGCCCTACAAACCCGAGCAAGCGTGACCGTTATCAACCACAATTTCAGAACCCGTCATTGCTCTTCCCGCATCAGAAGCAAGAAGCAGAAGCGCACCATCCAGATCCTGGACCTGACAGAACTTTCTCGCAGGAATGCGTTTCTTAAGCCGTTCCCCCGCGTCACTTTCCAGAAAATCCTGGTTGATTTCAGTCATTACATAACCAGGCGCCAATGAGTTGACTCGAACGTTATGGCGCGCCAGTTCCAACGCCAAAGAGCGAGTCAGATGAGCCAGGCCAGCCTTGGCTGCGCAGTATGGCCCGACCCCACCTGCCAGACGGGTGGCCAGAATGGAGGTAACGTTCACAATACTGCCACCATCACTCTGCGCCATTCTTCGGGCGCTTTCCTGAGCTACGATCCAGGCACCCTTGAGGTTGGTCTGCACAATGCTGTCCCAGTCATCATCTGTGTACTCCAGCGCTGCTTTTGTATCGCTGACACCAGCGTTGTTCACAACAACATCAAGCCCGCCATACTGACGGCATAGCTCGTCAAGACAGGCAACAACTGACACCCGTGAGGCGACATCCAGTGACAATGCCAATGCAGCACCACCCTCACTGCGGATATCCGCAACCAGCTCCTGAAGGCGATCAACCCGACGCGCACCCACAACAACCTGAGCGCCGGCTTTTGCCAGTGTTTTAGCGAAGTGGCGCCCAAGCCCGCTAGAGGCCCCCGTAACCAGTACACGTTTCCCGGCCAGGCCGAAGAGATGATGACTATCTATCATGTTTAACCTTTCAATTTGTCAGTGTGGCGGGCGAGAATTTTCCTTGCGAGACTCATCCGGTGAACCTCGTTCGGCCCGTCGTAAATGCGGAAGCCTCGGGCATCTTTAAAGATTCGCTCCACGATGTTTTCACCGGAGACCCCTTGCCCGCCGAGGACCTGAACACTCCGGTCAATTACTCGCCAAATACCTTCAGAACTGATCACCTTGGCCATACTGGATTCGGTGTTTGCGCGTTCGCCTTTGTCTAGTACCCATGCGCAGTGCATGATGGACAGGCGCGTAGTCAACATATCCATTTCGTTATCGGCCAGCATGAAGCCTACGCCTTGATGATCACCCAAGCGTTTCCCAAACGATTCACGTGTGCTCGCATATCGACAGGCTTCATCATGGGCTCGCTGAGCTGCTCCCAACCAACGCATGCAATGGGTCAACCTTGCCGGGGCCAAACGAACTTGCGCGTACCGAAATCCCTTGCCAATTTCGCCAAGGATGTCGCTAGCTGGCACTCTAAGATTCTCAAAGCGCACGACGCCATGGCCGCCGGTGAAGCACGAGTCCATCACATCCATCATTCGGTCTACGTTAAAACCAGGCTTGTCAGTGTCTGTGAGAAACATGGTGGCGTTACCATCGTCAGTTCGCGCCATGATGATCGCAAAAGCGGCTCCCTCTGCACCGGTTATAAACCACTTCTTCCCATTGATAATATAATCATCGCCGTCACGGACAGCCGTCGTGTTAAGCATCGATGGGTCCGACCCTGCTCCCGGAGAAGGTTCAGTCATCGCAAAACAAGACCGGGTTTCCCCTTCCACCAATGGTCGTAGCCAGCGCTCTTTCTGTGCCTCTGAAGCGACCACATCCATCAGGTGGATGTTGCCCTCATCCGGCGCATGAACATTTAGTGCTGTGGGGCCGAGCGGCGAATATCCTGCCTCTTCGAAGATCACAGCTTTCGCAACATGAGAGAGTTCGGCGCCGCCCATTTCCCGTGACGCATGCAAAGCAAGCAGTCCGTTTTTACGCGCAAGGGCCACCAAATCATTTCGAAGTTCTTCAGTGGGACCGTGTGGTGTCTGGCGCGGATCGGATTCCAGAGGCATCACCTCGTCCCGGATAAAGCTGCGAACCTTCGCTTGCAACGCTTTGAGCTCATCACTTAATTCAAAATTCATCGTTATTTCCCAATCATTGGATTTATTTTAAGCCGATCAAAGTGAGCAGGCTCCGTTGTCACATCGACAACATGGATTGAGTTATCCGCTCCATAACCGTCGAGCGCTCACCGGATTTAATAGGGTTGTATGGAGTATGGTTAAGGAGGCGCAGGTACGCTTTGACTGAGCCATCAGCATTTGGCTGGTCTACATCCACAATATTGAGGCACGCATGGTCCTGCTCGATAAAGGGTAGCGATGACAAGTCCCCGCTCATCAGCCACGAGATCAGAACCCGGTTGACGGCATCATGGCTGGCGATCACAGCGCTTTGCCAACTCGTGTCCGCAAGCAGAGTGCCGAACCATTCAAGGACCCGAGCGCCAAAATCATCCCAACGCTCACCTCTCAGAAATCCAGCTTCAGGCTGTTGCGACCAGTGATAAGCTTCGGCCACTTCTGTGTCGTATGATTCCAAAGGCATCTTACTGAGCCGCCCCGCCCGAATCTCTCGCAAGGCAGCGGTTGATTCTGTGGCACACGAATCTGATCGACCTGCCAAAACCATATCAAGGGTCTGAATTGCCCTGGGATAGTCTGAGCTGAAGGCTATGTCGAATGTCACGCCCTGCAATATGCGGTTCAGCGCCTGCACCTGAGCCTCACCATCAGCGGACAGCGGCACAGACCTTGGGTCCAATGGATGACCTGTAGCATCGAAATAGTTAACGTGTCCGTGCCGGACCAGGTAAAGGCGACGACGACCTAACCCTTGGTAATGATTCGGAGTCGAGGACATCAGCTTGCCCTCTTGGACGGATGCACAACTTTAGGGTTGCTGATAGCCAGCGCATTCACCACAGCCTTGTGCAAAACTGCCTGCAGTTGCTCCTGTTTTTGTCCTGGAGCGTCGAAAGAGCCTGCCCGGATCGCTTCTTTCATGGCCTGCCGGGAACTCTCCAGCGATGCTGGATCAACGCTTAAGGCGTCTGACAAGATATCTGTATAGGCGGCAACCTCATTCTGGCTGACACTCGCTCCACTTTTCGCTTCGCGAGCCGCAATCCCCATTGCGCTGGCGATCATGCGCACCTCGTAACGCAGGTTCTCCGGTACCGCGGGAAAGACATCCTTCAGCAGAGTTTCCCGTGCCACCTCAAGCAACTCACATGCATCTGGACGATTCATGGATGACCTCCAGTCAATGTTAGAATATTGTATTCAACCTCTGGTACCAGCCGTCCGGTGAGAGCAAGCTCCAGCGAATACTGTTTCCCGGAAAGGTGCCGTTCGGCCTGCTGGACGGCCACTATGGCCCAGCGGACGTGCGCCATAACCTGCCAGTATCGGAGTTCTTCTGGTGATATTTCTCGGGGATACACTTCCGAGTACCCAGCCATTACATCGCTCAGAGCGCCAACACCACCCGCAACGTTCTCATTCCTGCCGAACCGCCAGCATTTTGCGGTCAACCATCCCAGGTCCTCACGCCAGTCTCCCCATGCGGTGAACTCCCAATCGAGGATGCCTGACACTGCACCTTGATCCACCATGAAGTTACCGGTGCGAAAATCTCTGTGAATAAGGCATGATTCAACCGGAGCAGGCTTGTTGAGGCGAAGCCAACGCAACCCCCACTCGATAACGGGAAAGGCCCAAGGCAACTCATCCAGAAATCCCAGATATTGCTCAATGGTTGCCTGAACCGGATCTTCAGTCGGTGAGGGCAAGAAACCAAGCGCCTGCTGAGGCGGCTTTATGGAATGCAGCTTCGCCAGATTGCGCCCAAGTTCCCGACATAGAGCGGCTCGGTCAGGCACAAGGGCATCATCTTTAACCAACCGATGGCCTGCTGCGGTGCCACCAACCGCTTGCATGACAAAAAACTCGCGACCAATAACACCCGGGTCTCTGCAGAGCCAGAAGGGTGTAGGCACATCGACACCTGCTTCATGGACCGTTTTAAGTACGGCATACTCGTCCGCCCTGGACATACTTACATCCACTACAGACAGGGAGTCGGTCCGTAATACCCAGCGGTGCTCTCCGGCTTTGGAGCCACCACATACCTGTACATACAACAACCAGTTTTCCTGGATGGCGCCCCCGGAGAGCAACTCCATGTTGGTGATCTGTACATGGCTCCCCTGCAGAACCCCAGATAAATAACGCTCCAGACTTTCCTGCCACCCCCAACGGTCGCCCTCTATACGATGCTGTGAACTTGGGCCACTTTGTGCAACATCCATTAGATACTCTCTTTTCGTAGATACGTTTCCATAAACTGCGTTGAGCAAACTCTGGGCCAACAAAGAGACTAAAAATAAATTGATTTAAATCATAGCTTTAGGGAATACACAAAAAAGGAGAGAAAAAACGCACCTCTATTCTGGCGCAATCTTGAAACACATTTTTTCACTTTTGAAACAACTTAATCCGCGCTAATATTCCCCTACTCCATGCAAAGAAAGGCGTACCCATCATGGCCACAGGACCCCACAAACCGCGCATCATCGCTCTGATCAACCATCTCACTTTCGACGGTCATCCGAGCAAGTTAACGCTGACGCTGAACGAAATACTGCCTCGCTATGAACAACAAGCGGATATACAGATTGTCGAGACATCGGTCGATAAACTACTTGCAACGGCCAAATCAATAGAGCGGGAACAGCGCGCGGACATACTGATCTGCTCCAGTGCATCTGCGGAGTTTTTGCGGAAGAAAATTTCTATCACCATTCTCTCGTTCAGGATGGGTGAGTACGACCTTATCCGCGCCATCAACCTTGCCCGGGAGCGCGGCACCAAAGCCGGCATTCTTACGCACCAGCGTACCTTGAAAGAGCTTGAGGAAATGTCCTCACTATTTACGGTCGAGGTTTCACAGGCTGTCTACACCTCGCTACAGGAAGCTCGCGAAAAAGTCCGCACGCTTGTTGATCAAGGCTATCGCGTAATAATCGGCTCCCCTACCGTGGTTGAGCTGGCGGAAGCCGCTGGCGCAGAAGGTGTCTTCGCAATAAATGCTGACGCAGTTCGCCTGACACTCGATGATGCGCTCGCGATATGCCACAGCCGCGCAGCCGAAGCCCAAAAACACCGGCGCATTCATGCGGTTCTGAAAAATCTTAGTGAAGGGGTCATTGCACTGGACGCGACAGGCAAAGTCTTTTCCGTTAACAACAGCATGAACACCCTGCTACAACCTGATCAGCCAATCTCCATCGGAGATCGCGCCGCCGAACACTTCCCCGACATCAATATAAATGGCGTGCTGACAAAGGGAACCGCGATTGAAAGCCACCTGAGCCTTAGAGGAAGCCAGCGCCTGGCCATTAGCGTACTTCCTATTATGGAAGACGGGCAGATAGACGGAGCAATACTGACATGTCAGGAAATACGGGAAATCCAGCGCGCGGAGCGTCGATTGCGCTCCCAAAGTCGCCCAAGCCATTTCATTGCCAAATATCACTTTGAACAACTGACCGGCGAGGAACAGGCATTTCAGCAAGCGATCCAGCTGGCAAAATTGTACGCCCACTCCAACTCGACTGTGTTAATTACCGGCGAGACCGGCACTGGCAAAGAGCTGTTTGCCCAAAGCATTCATAACGCCAGCAGCAGACAACAGATGCCATTCGTTGCGATTAACTGTGCGGCTTTCCCTGAAACCCTGCTTGAAAGCGAACTGTTTGGGTATGACGAAGGGGCATTTACCGGCACCCGCAAAGGCGGGAAACCGGGGCTGTTCGAGGCAGCACACAACGGCACTATTTTCCTCGATGAGATTGGCGATATGCCGATTCATCTCCAGACTCGCTTGCTTCGAGTTTTACAAGAGCGTCAGGTACTCCGTCTTGGTGGCTCCGAGCCCACCCCCATCAATATCAGAGTCATTGCGGCCACCCACAGGGATCTGAAACAAGAAATCGCCAATAACCGGTTTCGTGAAGACCTTTTCTACCGTCTTAACATCCTCAGAATATCGGTACCGCCCTTGCGCAAGCGCGCCTCCGATATCCCACTACTCTCCAAACTGCTAGCCAGAAACCTCGCCGCGGGAAATACCGACCAGGAACAGGCGGCTAATGACATACTGAATACACTCATGCCTCGCCTGATGAACCACCAGTGGAGCGGCAATATTCGTGAACTTGAAAACCTGATAGAGCGCGCCTTTTTAATGAGCCAGTTCCCTGGCGAATCGAAACCACTTGAAGCCCTGTTTCCAGAGCTGTTCTCAGTACCTAAAGAGCATCACGCAATAAACACTCCAAAGGAAAGCCTGCACAATTTCGGCAAAGCCGCCGAGATAACGCTCATCCAGGAAACCCTCGACGCCCACGATGGCGATATGGCAAGAACTGCAAGAGCGCTGGGCATTAGCCGGTCGACCCTCTGGCGAAGGCTTCGCCAGCCCCAAACCAAAACTCAAAACTGAAACGTTCAACCAACAAATGCAACACGCGTTTCAGATTTGAAACAAGACCACTTCTAAACACCACCCCCCTATACAGGCCCCACCCCCTCCAACCGTGGGTTTCAGCGCATCGTCACAAACGGGCATACATTTTGCTCACTTCGATCTCGACAGACGATTAACTTTACCCTGGCAACGCGAAGTCGCCCTTCTAAAACAACAACCGGAGGCCTGTCTTGAAAGGTTTAATGATGGATGCCCCTCTTAGCATCACAACAATAATGTCTCATGCGGAAATGATCGCCGCAGAGAACAAGCTGATTTCCCGCGGTAAAAATGGCGACATAACCAGGCTGACCTACCACGACGCCTTCGTTCGAGTAGCCAAACTGGCAAACGCACTGGACCGTCTGGAACTCGCCCCCGAAGCAAGAGTCGGCACTCTTGCCTGGAATGACCATCGGCATTTCGAGCTGCACTACGCTATCCCCTGTACTGGCCGTATCTGTCACACCATCAACCCGAAACTGTTCAAGGAGCAGGTCAAATTTATTATTAACGACGCACAGAACGAAGCATTGTTCATCGACCCGGAATTCATTCCGGTCATCGAAGCGATGCAAAGCGACCTTCCCTCAGTAAAACACTGGGTAGCGCTATGCTCAGCCAACAACCTGCCTCAGAGCACCTTACCGAATCTGCAAGCCTATGAGAGCCTGCTCAACCGGGAACAGGATAGCTATGACTGGCCCACTCTGGATGAAAACCGCGCCAGCAACCTGTGCTATACGTCTGGCACCACGGGCGACCCCAAAGGGGTATTGGGAAGTCATCGAAGTATTGTTTTGCAATGCATGTCACAAAACATGGCGAGCCAACTGGGCCTTACATCCGAAGACGTTGTAATGCCCCTGGTACCCATGTTTCACGTCAATGCCTGGTGCATGCCTTACAGCGCCCCCATGGCAGGAGCGGCTCTGGTACTGCCTGGTCCACAGGTATCGGACGCACAGGCGATGACTGATCTCATCAACCAGGAGCAAGTTACTTTCTCTCTCGCCGTTCCGACACTCTGGAGTGGCATTAACCAGTTCCTGAATGCCACCAGCACTCGCATCCCAAGCCTTGACAGAGGCGTTATCGGAGGCGCTGCAGGCGCACTAAAACTGTATGACGAAATGGATCGCCATGGCGTCAGACTGGAAAACGGTTGGGGTATGACAGAACTCAGCCCTATCGGAAGCTACAACCGCTACCTACCTGAACACAATCGACTTCCCGAAGCGGCCCGGGCAGACCAGCGCCTGAAATCTGGGCGTCCATTATTCGGAATTCAGATGCGCATCGTTGATGAAGACGGGAATACCTTACCCCACGACGGAGAAACAACCGGCGTTCTGGAAATCCGCGGTCCATGGGCATGCAGCGCCTACTATGGCAAATCCCGGGAGCATGACTGGTTCAATACCGGCGACGTAGCAACCATTGACCCCTTAGGGTATATGCGCATCACAGACAGGGTAAAAGACGTAATCAAATCCGGAGGGGAATGGATCAGTTCCATCGAAATTGAAAATGCGATCATGGCACACCCCGGGGTTTGTGAAGCTGTCGTCATCGGCGTTGCTCATCAGCACTGGAGTGAGCGACCTCTCCTCGTTGTTGTGCCTGAAGACTCTTATCCATCACTAACTCCTGATCTGCTATTGAGCTTCCTTGAAGGGAAGATCCCCAAGTGGTGGATACCGAATGCCTGTGAGTTTGTTGACACCCTGCCTCATACAGCCACCGGCAAAGTAAGCAAGAAAATGCTGCGCGAAAACTTTAACCGCTACCAGTGGGCCTGATGCCTCACGAACAGAATAAATAAGAGTCCCCATTAAAATAATAGAGAACGCTATGAATCCTCTAAGAATCATTGAAACGTCCAACCTGATCGTCGGAAAGCTATTCAGTTTTTTCGTGTTCATAGGAATGGCTATCGTAGTTTACGAAGTCATCGCGAGATACGTCTTCAACGCTCCGTCGGTATGGGCTCCTGGTTACACGCAACGTGTCTTTGCGGCCTACTTCATCCTGATCGGAGCCTACACCCTGATCAAAGGCGGGCACGTGCGGGTCGATGTACTACTTAATACCAGGTCTCCCCGGTGGAATGCCTTTGCGGACATGCTCAATTATGTGGCCTTGGCCATCTGGACGACGGCCCTGACCTACGAGGCCTGGTTTTATTTCCTGGATGCCTGGGAGTTCAACGAATTGGATGCCAGTGCTTTGCGCCACCCTATGTGGCCGGTGAATCTGGCACTCTTTATAGGGACAGCTCTCATTCTGATCCAGGGTCTGGCCGGCCTGATGTCATCCGCAATCCAGTTCGTCAATCCAAAACAACAAAGCAAAGGGTAAGCCCATGTCACCAGAACTCTTAACCGCTGGTATGTTTGGTCTTCTGCTAGCCTTTATTATAGCTGGAGTGTCGCTCGCTTTCGCTCTGGGTGCAGTCGCTACTATTTTTATATTGATCATGAACGGCACAAGCGGCTTGTTCCCCATTCTGTCTGCCACTTTTGCCAGTATGTGGTCGATCTCACTTGCCGCCATCCCTTTGTTCGTCATGATGGGGATATCACTCGGGAAGTCGAAAATAGCGACCGACCTATACCAAGCATTTTACCTTTGGTCCGGAAAAGTTAACGGTGGGCTACTCGTGGGCACCACCGGTTTCGCCTCGCTTCTTTCTGCCATGACCGGCAGCTGTGCGGCCTCCACGTTGACAACAGGCATGGTGGGTATGCCTGCAATGGAGAAGCACGGCTACGATAAAAAACTCGTGCTTGGCACGATCGGGGCAGCGGGCACTCTCGGCATTCTAATCCCGCCCTCCATCACATTGATTGTTATCGGCATGAGTACCGGGCTTTCCATCGGCAAGCTGTTCATGGGTGGCTTGATTGCAGGACTGGGAATGCTGGTTGTCATTCTTGGTTATGTCATCATCACAGCAAATCTGCGGCCTGAAAAAGCACCCGCCTCCTCTGAAAGCGTCCCTATGAGTGAGAAAATTCGCTCGCTCCGTTCCATTGTTCTTCCAATGGCCATTATTTCGGTGGTGCTGCTGTCGATATTCCTTGGCATGGCAACGCCAACCGAAGCGTCAGCCGTGGGTGCCGCCGCAGTTTTAGCCGCAATTGCCATGCGAGGTGAGCTTAACTGGAGCTTTATCAAGGATGTCAGTTATTCGACCGCCACTATGAGCGGTATGGTTCTTTGGATTATTTTCGGGGCCAGTGCGTTTGTCTCCGTTTATTCGGCTGCCAACGGTATCAACTTTGTGCAGTCATTTTTGCTGTCTCTCGAGATCTCTCCCTGGCTTCTCATTTTGGTTATGCAGGGGGCAGGATTCATTCTCGGAATGTTTTTAGACCCCATCGGCATTATTCTGTTGGTGATGCCAATCTTTATGCCTGTTGTTGTCGAGCTTGGCTTCGACCCCATTTGGTTCGCCGTTATCTTTCAGCTGAACCTATGCGTGGGTTACATTTCGCCGCCCTTTGGCTACAACATCTTCTATCTCAAAACCCTCAGCCCGCACACCCCTATCCTAGACCTCTATAAAAGCGTACTGCCGTATGTCGTATTAATGATTCTTTTTGGAATTTTTCTCCTCGCGTTTCCTTCCATCCTTACGGAAGGCGTGAGCTTACTCACTAATAATTGATACCTCCTACAACAACGAAAGAGACTGATATGAAAGACACAAAGACAATAAACCGCCGCAAATTTTTGTCCACTGGCACCACTGCCGCTGCAACCGTTGCGGCTCTAGGCCTATCCGCGCCCGCAGTCATTGCATCGCCCAAACAGAAAATCAAATGGAAGATGCAGACACACTGGCCAACTGGAAACTGGTATTACGACCCTATCTTTAATGGATTGGCGCGTCGCATCGAAGAAGCGACTAACGGTGAAATCGAGATCGAAACCCATCAACCTAACTCTATAGTTTCTACCGGAGATGTTCTGCGTGGGGTCCGCCGTGGAACACTGGACGGGGCACTTATTTACCCCGCGTACTGGGTCGGGGATATCCCTGCCGCAGGTCACCTCAACGGTAATTTCGGGACCTGGGATTCCATTGAGGAAATGCAATTTTTCATGCACGACATGGGCGCGCTCAAAATCATCCGCGAAGCCTACGCCACTCGCGGGATCTATCAGGTAGGCCCTATTTCAAATGGTGGCACGGCCATCTACAGCAACAAGCGGCTTGAGACACCAAAAGATTTCGAAGGCTTCAAAGTTCGCTCAAACGGAAGCTCTGCACAAGTCTTTGAAAAAATGGGGGCAGCACCGGTATCTATAAGCGGCGGCGAGCTTTATCAGGCCCTTCAGACCGGCGTAGTCGACGGTGCGCACTGGGGTGGCGTCTCTGCCGGGTGGGGGATGAACCTGCAGGAGGTAAACAAATATATTATCCAACCGAACCTCGCATCACACCAGAACAGTGAGGTATTTGTTTCCCTGAAATCGTGGAACAAGCTCGGATCGGATTTCCAGAAAGTCATCGAAGATGCTGTTCTGGCAACACACCTCGAAGCTGCCGGGATGTTCATGATGAAAGATCTGCAACGAATGCAGGAGTTCAAGACTGAATATAACGGAGAGATTGTTCAAATGAACGGCGATGCGGTGACAATGCTCCGCGCCAATTCACTTGAAGTGGTTGATGAAATATCCAAACGCGATCCAGAATATTCGGGAAAAATCGGTGCTCTTTTGCGGGAATTCATGAAACTTACTGGCAAGGTATAAACACCCCAGTCTAGTGGCTGAGCCGCACCCTGCCCTCGAAAAATCACCGAGGGCCTAAGGGCATGCCTCTTTCTTTATCGGGTAATACGGGTCACTGGGGGGGGGCACGCATCAGTGGATACTGCGGGTGCGAAGTAACGGAGAGCTTTTTGCTCGATGACAAGGGCACTACAGACGGCTATTTAAGAGTAAAAAATGCGGCAACTATTAAGACGTGGAATCGGAGAAAATCGAAGGGATAACACTTAACGGCATATTGTCGATGATAAATACAAGTACTCGGAGGGTAATTTGAGCCTAGATGTCTAACTCTAAACACCTGTATAGAAAGGAAAATGGCGGTGGGCCAGGGATTCGAACCCCGGGAAGGCTATTAACCTTCGGCGGTTTTCAAGACCGCTGCATTCAGCCGCTCTGCCAGCCCACCGCATCTTTCTTGCCGTCATCTCGACAGCGGTGTGCATGATACCGGAATCGCCTATGCTGTCAACGGTTTGTATCGAAATTCCTAAAATTCTTGTGGATTTCCTTTTGATTGATCAACGTTCAACCAGCATAGCTCAGGTGGATGAAGTGTAATGAACTTCTTCACCCTCTTTATTGTCACAAATGATTGAAAGTTGCGTATACAACCTTATTATGGACTTCAGGTTAGAGGGAAGCGGAAAGGCGCAATCAGCCTACCCTCCCCGCCGTTTGATAAATTCGGAGACGAGAATGGATAACAGGCAATACAACGTTCAAAGCCAGGGTGGCATCCAAGTCGCTCGCGGCAGCGCTACCGGCGCCATCAGCCCAGAAGCCACCAAGGTTCTACGTAACACTTACACCCTGCTGGCAATGACACTTCTGTTCAGTGCCGTCATGGCCGGTGTTTCCATGAGCATCGGCTTGAGCCAAGGCGCAAGCCTCATTTGCAGCTTAGGCGCACTGGCTCTGGTATGGCTTGTTCTACCAAGAACCGCCAACAGCGGAGCTGGCATCGGTGTTGTCTTCGCCTTCACGGGACTGCTCGGCCTATCACTGGGCCCCATCCTGATGCACTACCTGCAGTTTGCTAACGGCAGTCAGATTGTTATGCAAGCGCTGGGTGGCACCGCGGTTGTGTTCCTGGGGCTGTCAGGCTACGTGCTAACCACCAAGAAAGACTTCAGCTTCATGCGTGGCATGTTAGTGGCAGGCATGATGGTGGTTATCGTTGGTATGCTGGGCGCCTTCGTCGCCAGCATGTTCGGCGTTCAAGTTACTGCTTTCAGCTTGGCGATGAGCGCAGCTATCGTATTCCTGATGTCTGGCTTCATCCTTTACGATACCAGCCGTATCGTGAATGGCGGTGAAACCAACTACATCATGGCAACAACCGGGCTGTACCTGAACATTTACAACCTGTTCGTCAGCTTGTTGCACCTGATTGGCGCGTTCACCGGCGACGACTGATTCAGCACGTTGAGCCAGCCTACAGAAACCCCGGCCTTTGCCGGGGTTTCTGCTTTAGGTACACTCCCAATCTGCACTTACCCATCATCAGACTCCTGAAACATGCTGAACTCGCTTGCTTACACGTTGGTTATTACAGGTGCCCCATGGACCTCACAAGCCCCTCAAACCGCCCTGATGTTCGCGACAGCCGCTCTATCGGCCGGACATAGAATCGACCGTGTATTCTTATACGGAGATGGTGTCCATCTCGCGTCCAGCCTGAGCACCCCGCCTTCGGATGAAACCCACTGGCCACAACAGTGGTCCCTCTTTCTCAAACAACATGGCATTCCCGCTACCGCCTGCATTGCCTCCGCCTTGCGCCGAGGGCTCGTAAACGAAACGGAGCAAGCCCGCTACGAACTGCCTGCAGAGAACCTTCGCGCGCCGTTCGAGATCGCTGGCCTGGGAGAGTGGGTAGAAGGCAACCAAGCCGCGGATCGAACCCTTTATTTTCATGGGGGGGGCTAATATGACCACACTCATTGTGATCGACCAAGCACCCTATGGCTCTTGGTCTGGGCGGGAAGCCTTGGACATGGCCTTCTCACTGGCGGCTTTTGATCACCCTGCAGCAATGCTGTTCACAGGCCCGGGTGTTAACTGGCTCCGTAAAGGACAACAGCCCGACGGCGTCGGTCAGAAATCTGCTGAAAAGAACTTATCCGCCGCTCCGCTGTTTGGTATCGAGGCACTGATCGCAGATGAACACGCTTGCCAGCAATATGGCCTGAGTGAATCGGCAATGCTGCCCGGGATAGAACTCGCCAGCAACATTCAAAACGTATTGAGCAGCCACACACATGTGGTCTTCGCAGGCTAAGGGTCAGATATCATGAAGAGCAACTCAACGCTTCACATCCTGAACAAAGCGCCGGAGCATCCCCGCCATAAAACGTGCACTCAAGCACTGACGCCCTCGGACACTTTAGTATTGATCGAGAATGGCGTACTCAGCGTTGCGGGTAACCATCTGGACGCTCCGTGCAAACTTTACGTCCTAAAAGCCGACACGGATGCTAGAGGGCTCGAGGCGGCCAGTGAAGACATCACCACGATCAATTACGACGAGCTGGTTCAGCTTACGACAAAACACGCGAAAATCATCAGCTGGTAAACATGAGCGTATCGAATCTCCCCGAACGAAATAACGAAGGTTTTCTGGAAAACGCGACCGACTGGACTTCAGATGCGGCCGCTGTGATTGCAGCCGAAGACGATATTTCGCTGAACGACAATCACTGGGAAATCATAGAGTTTTTGAGAGACTTCTATAAAAAGCATGAGATGTCGCCACCCTCAAACCGGCTGTTTGTAAAAGCCGTCAAGGATGCACTGGGCGAAGAAAAAGGTAACAGTATTTATCTGATGCAACTATTCCCCGGCACTCCGGCAAAAACCGCCTGCAAAATAGCGGGCCTGCCCCGCCCTACAAATTGCCTATGAATACAGTAATTTAAGCGCCTATAAAAAAAGCGGCAAATAGGTGGCCCCAACTATCTGAACCAGTCCCGCTGCTGCGCCGAAAATGCCGCCGACAACCATCAACTGAAGCTCCTCTTCTCGAAAAGCCGGGCGCAAAATGTCCTGAAAATCTTCAGGCTTCAGCGCTTTCATCTGTTCCGAGAGCACCGCGGCCACAGCAGGGGCGCGCTCTTTTTTAAACGCCGGGTCAGCAAACACATCTTTTGTTGCGATAACGGCTTTATCGTTCATGACACGCTTTAAATCGGCATAGCCAGTCATTCCGACACTAACCTGAGCCGCCATTTTCAACACCAGCGATTCGTCCAACATCGGCCTGAGGTGCTTCTGCAAAATAGCCCGAGTTCGATTGCCCTGATCACCGTTCACCATCGCGTCTGCTACCAGTTCTACCGTAATCAGCTCCTCAGCCACCAAGCGGGCCCACACATCACTGATTTCGTTTTGGCGGCGCAAAAACAAACCCTGAATCTTCCAGAACAGAAACCGGCGAGGTCGCAAGGGTGCGAAAATGAGATTAATGGCCAGCCAGTTCGTGACGAAACCGACTAAAAAGCCTCCCAAAGGCAACGCCCAGGGCTCCGGATAACGAATCCAGAGCGGCAGCAAGGCTGCCCCAAGCACACCTCCAATCCATGCACCTCGATTCACCACCGACTTCAGTTCAACTGCGCCAGCTTCCTTAAATATTCGATTCATCAGATCAGGGTTGGCTTGTAACTGCCGACTTAATAGGGCCTTTAGATCAACCAAGCTATCAAGGTCATCGCCAATGTCATCAACCAGCTCTTCGATTCGTGAAGGTAACTGCTCGCGAGCCCAACGATATATTCTGGAACGAACGAAAAGAGGCAGGTTATCCCATAGAACGGGATGCACGTCATACATCATGGAATCGATGTACTCATCCAGTCTTGGAGACACTAGATTGACCACATGCTCGACAATTTTATGAGGCTCGAGCTTTCGATAAACCGAGTTTAGATCACCAAATTGCTGAAGCGTTTGATCAATACAAATATGAGCCATCTTCTCTGCTTTACGAGGTATAACACCCTGCCAACCGAGAAAACCGATCCCGACAAACTGAACGGGATAAAATGACATTTGTATTGCAAGCCAATTGGTGGTCCAACCAACAACCGCGGCCACCAAAGGCACTAATAGAAGTGAGTATTCAGACAAGCGCAATCCCATCCATCATCCCCGCCACCCGCGGGGTATTGTTCGCAAGGAACGGCAAAATACCGTACTAAATATCCGAGTATGTGGCGAATGATGAACTAACCGAGCCCGCGCCACATTGGCCGCATTGCCAGTCAAAAGCGTGATACGGGCAGGCAGCGGTATACACCACCACCTGCTCAAGGCGGGAAACTTGATGAGATGAGGGAGATTTACTGGTAATACGCGTTTTCAGTTTGCGTATGGTCCGTTACGTCCCGTACTGCAGTGATTTCTGGCACTCGCTCTTTCAGCGTTTTCTCGACACCCTGTTTCAGCGTGAGACTTACAGCAGAGCACCCTTGGCAACCACCACCAAAACGCAACACTGCCACAGATTCGTCAAAAATCTCTACCAAAGACACATCACCACCATGGGCAGCCAGGTTTGGATTGATTTCAGAGGCGAGCACATACTGAACACGCTCGGGAAGCGGTGCATCATCAGATACCTGCGGAACTTTCGCGTTCGGTGCTTTGATGGTCAGCTGGCCACCCATCTGATCTTTGGAATAATCCACGAACGCGTCTTCCAGAAACGGCACGGAGTTATGATCCAGATACAACATGAACTTTTCCAGATCTTGCGCTTCATCCGTCGGCACCACTTCGTTCGGCGGACAATAAGCCAGACACGTTTCCGCATTTCGTGTACCCGGCTGGGTTACGAAAATTCGAACCCCCATGCCTTCAACATCCTGCTTCTCTATCAAGCTTGCGAGATAATCTCGTGCGGAATCAGTCACAGTTACCACGGCCATGCTTCCTACCTGTTTTCAAATGTAGCTTCCATTTTAAGAGACTTGGATGAAAGTTGAAAGACCAAGTAAAACGGTCAGGCATTCTGAAGGTAACTAATTTCCCGTATTGCCGACTATGGCGGTCCTAATTTCCAGTCACTTGATAATGATCATATGTACTAAGACCTTCTGTTGCATTTTTGCTATGATCCCGCGGCACTCCGCTTATTAGACGCTATTCATAACACCGGAAGATTTACCTATGACCGATCGCAGCAGCCGCCTGGAACAGATCCATCTCGCCCTTAAAGAACGTATTCTGGTTCTCGATGGCGCCATGGGTACCATGATCCAGAACCAGAAACTGGACGAAGCGGACTTTCGAGGCGATCGGTTCAAAGACTTTGCCCACGATGTACAAGGTAACAACGACTTGTTGAACCTGACCCAGCCCGCACTGCTCCGTAATATCCACGCGGAATATCTGGACGCGGGCGCAGACATCATTGAGACAAACACGTTCAACTCGACGCAATTATCTCAAGCGGATTATGGCATGGAGTCGCTGGCTCGTGAGCTGAATGTCGAATCGGCAAAAATTGCGCGCCAGATCGCCGACGAATACACGAAGAAGACTCCGAACAAACCTCGATTTGTCGCCGGTGCGGTAGGTCCAACGTCCCGCACAGCATCTTTGTCGCCAGACGTGAACAATCCCGGCTTCCGTAACGTCGACTTTCAGACCCTGGTTGATAATTATTACGAAGCGGTGTCCGGTCTGGTTGAAGGCGGTTCCGACATTATTCTGATCGAAACAATCTTCGACACACTGAACGCTAAGGCCGCCATTTACGCCACCCAACAGTTCTTCGAAGACAGCGGCATCGAACTACCGATCATGATCTCCGGAACAATTACCGATGCCTCTGGCCGAACCCTGTCCGGCCAGACCACCGAGGCATTTTATAACTCGATTGCGCACGCCAAACCGATTTCCGTCGGTCTTAACTGTGCTCTGGGTGCAGACGCATTGCGACCTTATGTCGAAGAGCTGGCCAACAAGGCCGAAACTTATGTGTCAGCCCACCCGAACGCAGGTCTGCCGAACGAGTTTGGCGAATACGACCAAACGCCGGAAGAGATGGCTGACATCATTGAAGGCTTCGCACGTGACGGCTTCCTTAACATCATAGGTGGTTGCTGTGGTTCCAGCCCCGAACACATTGAAGCGATTGTAAACGCGGTCGCTAAATACCCGGCCCGCAGAATACCTGATCGACCGAAATCCCTTCGCCTGTCAGGCCTGGAGCCGTTCACCGGTGACGAGAACACCCTGTTCATCAACGTGGGTGAACGCACCAACGTAACCGGCTCCAAGCGCTTCCTGCGCCTGATCAAAGAAGAGCAGTACGAAGAGGCTTTGAGCGTTGCCCGTGATCAAGTTGAAAATGGTGCTCAGATCATCGACATCAACATGGATGAAGGCATGTTGGATTCGAAGGATGTGATGGTCACTTTCCTGAATCTGGTTGCATCGGAACCCGACATCTCTCGCGTACCCATTATGATCGACTCCTCTAAATGGGAGGTGATTGAGGCGGGTTTGCGCTGCATTCAGGGCAAGGCGGTGGTCAACTCCATCAGCCTTAAAGAAGGTGAAGAGAACTTTATCAAGCAAGCACGTGCTTGCATGCGTTATGGCGCTGCGGTCGTCGTCATGGCCTTTGACGAGGATGGGCAAGCCGATACCTTCGAGCGTAAAACTGAGATCTGTAAGCGCTCCTACGACACCTTGGTCGGCATCGGCTTCAAGCCGGGCGACATCATCTTCGACCCCAACATCTTTGCGATCGCGACCGGCATCGAAGAACACAATAACTACGCGGTGGACTTCATCAATGCCTCCCGTTGGATTCGGGAACACCTGCCCCACGCTTCCATTTCCGGAGGCGTAAGTAACGTTTCGTTCTCTTTCCGCGGTAACGATGCGGTGCGTGAAGCCATCCACTCTGTGTTCCTGTACCACGCGATCAAGGCTGGCCTGAACATGGGCATCGTGAACCCCGGCCAGCTGGTCATTTACGATGAAATCGAGCCAGACCTGAAGGAGCTGGTTGAGGACGTCGTTCTTAACCGTCGTGAAGATTCCACTGACCGCCTACTGGAGGCCGCCGAGAAATTCAAAGGCAAAGGCGGCAAGGCTCAGGAAGAAGACCTTTCTTGGCGGGAACTGCCTGTCCAGAAGCGCCTCGAACACGCGCTAGTCAAAGGCATTACGAGCCACATTCTCGAAGACACGGAAGCCTGCCGACTTGAAGCCGATCGCCCAATTCATGTCATCGAAGGTCCGCTTATGGACGGCATGAACGTGGTGGGCGACCTGTTTGGCGACGGAAAAATGTTTCTTCCGCAAGTGGTTAAAAGCGCGCGGGTAATGAAGCAAGCCGTCGCTCACCTGATTCCCTTTATCGAAGCGGAGAAGGACGAAAACCAAAAGGCCAAAGGCAAGATCCTTATGGCGACGGTGAAAGGCGATGTACACGATATTGGTAAGAATATCGTCGGCGTCGTTTTGCAGTGCAACAATTACGAAGTCATCGACATGGGCGTAATGGTGCCCTGCGAAAAGATTCTTGAAACCGCTAAGAAAGAAAACGTCGATATTATCGGTTTGAGCGGGTTGATTA
Source organism: Marinobacter sp. JH2 (assembly GCF_004353225.1). Classification (NCBI taxonomy): domain Bacteria; kingdom Pseudomonadati; phylum Pseudomonadota; class Gammaproteobacteria; order Pseudomonadales; family Marinobacteraceae; genus Marinobacter; species Marinobacter sp. JH2. The sequence goes on from NZ_CP037934.1 coordinate 1,283,749, forward strand.
CGCCGTCTCTCGACGAGATGGTCCACGTCGCTCGCGAAATGCAGCGTTTGGACTTCCATTTGCCGCTGATGATTGGTGGTGCTACCACGTCGAAAGCCCACACTGCGGTGAAGATTGAGCCGCACTATAAAAACGACATTGCTTTGTACGTTTCTGACGCCTCTCGCTGCGTGAATGTCGCCTCTCAACTGCTCAGCAAGACCGCCAAGCCCGGCCTTGTCGAAGCGGCCCGCAAGGAATACGAGGAAGTCCGTGAGCGTCGCAAAAACCGTGGTGACCGCACCAAACTGGTCACTTTGAAAGAAGCACGCGATCGCGCACCAGAAATCGACTTCGAGAACTATGAGCCTCCCCGCCCGAAGTTCACTGGAGTTCGCGTTTTTGACGATTACGATTTAGCCGAGCTGGTGGACTATATAGATTGGACACCTTTCTTTATTGCATGGGACATCTCCGGAAAATACCCCGCAATTTTCGATGACCCGAAGCGTGGTGAAGCCGCCCAAACACTGTTTGACGATGCCCAGGTAATCCTCAAACAGATGATCGAACAGAAACGAGTAACTGCACGGGCCGTGGTTGGCTTCTGGCCCGCAAGTCGTCGCGGAGACGACGTTGTTCTGTATACCGATGAATCGCGTACAGAAGAACTAACCACACTGCATCACTTGCGCCAGCAAGATGACAAGGCACCCGGAAAACCGATGATGGCGCTTTCAGACTTTGTTGCACCGGAAGAATCCCACAAAGAGGATTATGTCGGAGGCTTTGCGGTGACGACCGGTATCGGTGCTAATGATTTCTCACTGGAATTCAAAGACAAGAACGACGACTACAACGCGATTATGGTGCAAGCACTGGCCGACCGCTTGGCCGAAGCCTTTGCCGAACGGATGCACGAACGTGTTCGTAAAGAGTTCTGGGGCTACGCCAACGAAGAACAATTGGTAAACGAAGACCTGATAAAAGAACGCTATCGTGGTATCCGCCCTGCCCCCGGATATCCCGCCTGTCCGGACCACACCGAGAAAGCGACACTGTTTAAGTTGCTGGAAGCGACTGAAAATATTGAACTGGAGTTGACCGAACACTTCGCCATGTTCCCAACCGCTGCAGTCTCGGGCTGGTACTTTGCTCACCCCGAGTCGAAGTATTTCCCGGTCGGCAAAATTGGCGTTGATCAGGTTGAAGACTATGCTGAACGTAAAGGTCTTTCAAAAGCGGAAGCGGAACGCTGGCTGATGCCCAGCTTAGCGTACGATCCTGCGGAATAGTTCAGGAATCTCTCATGACCAATGCAGCTAACAATAAAAATAACGAAATCAAAAAACCCCGGGGACCCGGGGTTTTAAAAATAACACAGAGCATTCTGGCCGGAGCGTTTGGGGTTCAATCAAGCAAAAACCGGCAAGAAGACTTTTCCAGCCATAGTCCTGCGCCTTACATCATTGCAGGCCTGATCTTTACCGGACTTTTTGTGGGCGGTCTGATCTTGGTTGTCAATCTAGTGTTGTCGGGCCAATAACGACTTACTGGCCCGACACCCACAGCACTGCAAACCCCACCACCAAAACAACCAAGGCTATTGCGGCCACGGAATCTACAACGCTGTCGGAACTTGCTGACTGCTTCATGCGAACCTCACTCATATAACGTCATTGTTTTTTATCAGTTTGATGATGAAATTAAAGCAGATAACTGACATTCGTCCAGTTCGCCCCTCGTCCTTATCGCCTGAATCGATAAAGATATTTTAAAATAATCGTTTTGAGAATAAAAACCCACTGGTATCCTTCACATCAGGAATAAGGCGCAATGGACAATTGACGCCATAACTATTAGCTTCTGATGTTAGCAGGCAGGACGTTCCACTATGTACGTTTACGATGAACACGACCGACAAATTGCCGCAGAGCGCGTCGCCCAATTCCGCGACCAAACAGAACGCGCCTTGGCGGGTGAACTTTCCGAAGAGGAGTTTCTGCCTCTTCGCTTGCAGAACGGTCTTTATGTTCAGCGCGTTGCACCGATGCTGCGAATTTGTGTGCCTTACGGCATGCTCCGTTCAGAGCAATTACGCCGTCTAGCCCGTATTACTCGCGACTACGACAAAGGCTATGCTCACGTCACCACGCGCACCAACATTCAGTTAAATTGGCCGCGCATTGAGGACGTTCCCGACATTCTTTCCGAGCTGGCCGAAGTTGAAATGCACGCGAACCAGACCAGCGGCAACTGCATTCGCAACACCACAACGGATCAATTCTCAGGCGTACAAAAAGACGAACTTACTGATCCGCGTCCGTACTGCGAGATCATTCGTCAGTGGTCTACATTCCATCCAGAATTCGCGTTCCTGCCCCGTAAGTTCAAAATCGCGGTCAATGCCTCCGAGCACACCGATCGAGCGGCGATCCAGGTTCACGATATTGGCCTGCAGATGGTTCGTAACGATCAGGGCGAGTTGGGCTTCAGGGTCCATGTGGGCGGTGGCCTGGGCCGCACGCCTATGGTTGGCCCCACCATTCGTGAATTCCTGCCAGAGCTGGACCTTCTCACTTACCTGGAAGCTGCTGTACGTGTGTATAACCGATACGGCCGCCGCGATAACAAGTTTAAAGCGCGCATCAAGATTCTGGTCAAAGCGTTGAGCCCGGCAACTTTCGCTGAAAAGGTAGAAGCGGAGTGGGATCAAATAAAAGACTCCCCTACGCGTCTGACCCACGAAGAAATTAATCGGGTTAAAGCATACTTCACGGAGCCGGCATACAACGCCCTGGAAGATGAGACAAACCTTTTGGGCCAGCAGCGTTTTGAGAACAAAGAATTTGATCGCTGGCTAACACACAACGTAGCCGAACATAAGAAACCCGGCTACGCCATCGTGACACTCACTCTGAAGAAAACCGGCACACCGCCTGGCGATGTAACGGACCGTCAACTTGAGCAGATTGCCGATCTGGCCGACGAGTATAGCTTCGGTGAGGCGCGCGCTACCCATGAGCAGAACATGGTATTGGTCGATGTGCGCCAAGATCGCCTATTCGAGCTATGGGAAGCCATTACCAGCATGGGCTTTGCCACCGCCAACCTGAACATGTTGACCGACATGATTTGCTGTCCTGGTGGCGACTACTGCGCACTTGCAAATGCAAAATCGCTTCCGGTTGCTGATGCGATTCAGCGTCAGTTCGATGATTTGGATTATCTCTACGATCTAGGCCCCATCGACTTAAACATCTCTGGCTGCATGAATGCGTGTGGCCATCACCACGTGGGCCATATCGGCATTTTGGGTGTCGATAAAAAAGGCGCCGAGTTCTACCAGGTTAGTTTGGGCGGGTCGTCCCAGCATGATGCTAATATCGGCAAGATTCTGGGGCCGTCATTTGCCCGGGAAGACATGCCTGCAGTGGTTTCCAAGATCATTGATGTGTACGTCGAGAACCGAACTGAAGAAGAGGCTTTCCTGGACACGTATCGCCGGGTTGGTTTGAGTCCATTTAAGGAGCGGGTTTATGCCTGATGTAATTGCCGCTGACGGCACGATTCGTAACGACAATTGGGTAGTAGTTGCTCGCCCGGCCGAGGGAGACTCTCTCGATATACCGGAAGGTCAGCCCGCTCTGATCCCCGCGGATCTTTGGTTGGCTGGTTATGAGCATTTCACGGGTCGCACTGACATCGGCATCTGGTTCGACAGCCATGATGAGCCTGAACTGCTTGAAGGTAAGGTGAACGAGTTGCCGTTGATTGCCGTGAACTTTCCTCGCTTTGTGGATGGTCGCGGTTACAGCATTGGCCGCTTGCTTCGCGAGAGGTTTGGTTACACGGGTGAACTGCGAGCTATCGGTGATGTGTTATTGGATCAACTTCAGTTCATGAAACGCTGCGGATTTGACTCGTACGTGCTTCGAGCTGACAAAGATATTACCAAAGCCGCCCGTTGCCTGAATTTCTTCTCTGAGACATATCAGGCCGCCGTGGATAACGATGTGCCATTGTTCCGCCGCCGCGCGTCTTAATCGATAAAGGTTCAGATGCCCACTATTTGTCGGGCATCTGAACTCGTACTACCTGCTATTGAATCTTCTGATTTCTGAACGCACTCAATACCTTCCACACCGAACGCTCCAGCGCTGTACTGGTCGCAATGCCGATTTTTTCCGCCAGCGTCCGTTTTTGCTGGAACGAGACTGACACCACTTCTCCGCGATCGCAGGCCTCGATAAGATATTCGTCAGAGGTTTTGATGTCATCAATCAATTTTACATCCAAAGCGCGCTTTCCAAACCAGATGTCACCATTTGCGACGGCTTTGATATCAAGATCCGGTCTGCGCTCACTAACATATTCTTTAAACAGGCCGTGGGTGTCTTCGAGATCTTCCAGAAATTTCTGCCGGCCTTTTTCAGTGTTTTCACCAAACATCGTAAGCGTACGCTTGTGCTCACCGGCCGTCAGCACTTCAAAATCAACGTTGTTTCTCTCAAGCAAGCGATGAAAGTTGGGTAACTGAGCAACAACACCGATTGAACCGATAACAGCAAACGGCGAGGCGAGAATTTTATCGGCCACACACGCCATCATGTAACCGCCGCTAGCTGCAACTTTATCCACGCAAGCAGTCAGTGGGACACCTTTGTTGCGAATACGGTCCAGTTGAGCCGACGCCAAGCCGTAGGCATGCACAAGGCCGCCGCCGCTCTCGAGGCGAACTACAACTTCGTCTCTTTCGGGATTCACAACGCTCAAAACCGCACTTACCGAGCGCCGCAGAGTGTCGGTATCACTGGCTTTGATGTCGCCGTCGAAGTCGATAACGTAAATACGGGACTTCGGCTGGGGATCTTCTTCGGATTTGGATTTTGCCGCTTGCTTCTTCGCTTTTTCTTCTTTTTTCTTTTGTTTGTTCCAAGCTTTGTATTCGTCATCAGACATTAATTTTGCCTGAATCGATTCCTTTAGATGCCGGTACTTATCATTCAAGTTTCGGACCTTCAGTTCACCGTCGTCATCGTCCGAGTCACTATGTTTACTTGCGGACACAATGACCGCGACCAAAATAATCGCCGCCACGACAAAGGTTGCGACCTTTGCAAGGAACAATCCGTACTCAATAATGAATTCCAAAATGCTGTCTCCAGTGCGCTTTATGCAAACCACAGAGTGTACTCTGTCGCACCTTAACTGATAAGCCCGAATCAAATTAAAACAAGCGTTCGATCAAGCTTGACATGCTACGGCCGTAACCATAAAGTCGAATACTGAGGTCGGCGATACCCAGCTATCACAGAGTCCGTTTCGCTCGGGTTGTTGATCCGCCAATTAACGATAAGACTATCACCAAAAAGGGTATAACTAATGTCTGTAGAACAGATTTTTGAGAAGATGGAAAAGAACTTCAACGCAGACGCAGCACAGGGCTTGGACCTGGTGTTCCAGTTTGATATCGAAGACGACAAACCGTACAACCTGGAAATCAAAGACGGCTCTTGCAAGTTGAACGAAGGCACTCACGAAGATCCTTCTGTTACCCTGATCATGAACTCCGAAACTCTGCAAGGCATCGTTTCTGGCGAAACTGACGGTATGCAAGCATTCATGGCTGGTCAGCTGCGCGCCGAAGGCGACATGATGCTGGCTACCAAGCTGGGTGAACTGTTCGACATGGGCTAAGCCCCTCTCGAAAGTTCCATAAAAAAACCTGCGCACTTCGCAGGTTTTTTTATGCCTAGCATTCAACTAACCCGTGTTATAAACCAACGTCGGCCATCGATGTCTCAGCCAGATTGAGCAGGCCGACATTACTCTCTTCTCGTCGACCTATGCTCTCAATGTAATATTCCAAAGAGGTAAGCGCATCGGCCAACGCCTCCAACACTGAGCTCGATGGTACTTCCTTTGCATCAAGAAGCTGGTTCTGAATGGAGTCAGCAACTCGTGCGATAACGTTGGCAGCCGCGGGATCACTCACCAGCATGAGCCCACCCCATATGCTCCGCAGCGTGCTGGGGAGATTGGCCAAATGCAGCTTATCGTAATCGGACTCAATGAACGCAGTGATTGCCCGCTTTGCCAGGGTTAACGCACCACGAGCCTCTTCTGTCACTACCCAGATGGCTTCTTGTAAATAAACCGACTCTTCAGTTCGACTATTCGCACCAGCCAGCGCATCTGTTTCAGAAGTGATGCCGCGGGTTACAATCTGCATAACCGCGTCTTCTACCCCTAAAACCGAATCCGCCAATTGATACAACTCTTCTTCGGCTGGCAAACGTTTTTCTGCCTCCCACTCGCGAAGCTTTTGAGCTTCACCGCGGGAAATACTCGCTAAACGATTGAGGTCAAGCATAACCAGCGTGTTTGCAAGCCGTTCAAGCGCATCCGCAATAGAGGAAAGCTCTGCAAGGTCCGGTTCGATGCCACGCTCAATAATATCGAGTTTGTCTTTGAGCTGATTGAGCTCATCCAACAAAGCATCAGACAAAGATTTCAAAACGTCGGTTCCCGGTCCATACAGCCGGCGGGAATGGGCATCCATCATGGAATCCGGGGAATCAGAAGGCGGTAAATTATAGCTTTGCAACACTTTGGAAATTTCAGGATTCGCGGACCCGCTGCGGTAAAGAAGATACAGCAAATCTTTGACGATGGAATCCGGGGCGTCTTTGGCGGTTGCAACTTTTCCGACGTACACAATTTCCCGCGTATAACGCTCCAACCGCATCAACAAGCGCTTACGTGCCTTGCTGAACCCCATCGCCCGATCAAGCATGGCATCCGCTGTAATCGAAAGAAGGCACCACATCTGACCCATTGGCGCACCTTGGCAAAGCCGGGCAAAGCCACGGGCAGCACGAGCTATCAGCTTTTTGCTGACATCTTCATTCTGGCCCCGAAGTATGCCTAACAAGGCAACTTGAAACGTTAGCCGCATACGACGAGCCAACACTTCATAGTCTGCGTCATCTTCAACGATAGACCGCAGTGCCACATCACAGCAAAAATCCGGGCGCTCACGTACATCTACGTCAAAGAAACACGACTCCGGATAAGGCTTTTCCTTTCGGGCCTCACGCAACTCGTTAATGACAGGAAGCAACAACTCAGGATGATCAACACGTTGCTGGTGGTAATACTCAACGTACCGGCGCAAAGTGAACAGTGCGCTATTGAGAGTTGTAAGTAAGATATTTTTGTCGTCGTTGGCACCCACAGGGACGTCATTCGCCAGATTCACCGCCTCCTGACAAATCAATGTTCCACCGCGTAGCTCGACGAGCAAAAAAATACCGCGCAACTGATTCAGATAATCAACACAGTTTTGCAGGTCTTCCCCACTTTCCCGGTTCTCCTGAAAGCGTTCAAGGCTCGATTCCGCTTGTTTGATGGTCTGTTCAATTTCACCTTTAACCAGATCAAACGACTGCGATTTCGTCGCAAGAGACGATTGGACCATAAACGCTTCCTGTTACATTGCGGAGACTACCGCTTCCTGTGCATGAACATTATCAATTCGCATAAAACTCGCGAACTTATCATTACTTATAACACAAAATTTGAGCAGCTCAAGAAAGCTGAAATGTAACAATTAGTACAGTTAGATACAGATCTCACTCTGGAGCAATAAGTTTGCCCCAGAGTGTCTGCCCTGCCTTTTTTTCGATCCGCCCCATCATCTCATTGTGCGCGTCGACTTCATCGTTAGTGGCCTCGATAACAGACAAACGCCCTCGTTCCGATGACAACCTTCGAATACCCGTGATGCCCCCCTCTTCACCTGAGCCTGCATCGAGGGAAAGAGCAGTCTGGCCACCGGTCATCAATAGATAAACGTCTGCCAGGATTTCTGCATCCAACAAAGCGCCGTGAAGTTCTCGGTTCGAGTTATCGACACCGTAACGCTTACACAAAGCATCGAGGTTATTCTTCTGGCCGGGGTGTTTCTTTCGGGCAATCGCCAGTGTATCGACAATGCCGCAGTGCTCGGCCGTTTTACGTACGGGTTTTAGCCGTGCAAACTCGGAATCCATAAAGCCAACGTCAAACGCCGCGTTATGAATGACCAACTCTGCGCCCTCGATAAACGCGAAGAATTCGGAGGCAACCTCTGAAAATTTTGGTTTATCCTTCAAGAATTCGTTAGTTATACCGTGAACGGTAATGGCTTCTGCCTCAACCTCGCGCTCGGGGTTAATGTAAACGTGGTAGTTGCGCCCCGTTAACTTGCGCTCAATGACCTCAACACAACCGATTTCGATAATCCGGTGTCCTGCGTTGGGATCAATACCTGTGGTTTCTGTATCCAGTACAATTTGTCTCATCCATTACCTTCCGGAAAACATCGTTTCACTGTTAATACTTTAGCGGGTCAAGACTGCTTCAACACCCAAGTTCGCAAGTTCATCCGCCAGCTCGTTGCCAGGATCGCCTGCATGGCCTTTAACCCAATGCCAGTTTACGTTGTGACGGCCCGATTCCGCGTCCAGCTCTTTCCATAAATCTGAATTCTTGACCGGTTTTTTTGCCGAGGTTTTCCAGCCGTTTCGCTTCCATCCTGCCATCCATTCGGTGATGCCTTTACGGACATACTGCGAGTCCGTATACAACTCGACATCGCAGGCACGATTCAACGCTTTCAAGCCCTGAATGGCGGCCATCAGTTCCATGCGGTTATTGGTTGTGTCACGCTCGCCGCCGTGCATTTTCTTTTCGGACCCGCCATAACGTAAAACAACGCCCCAACCACCAGGTCCGGGATTCCCTTTACACGCGCCATCGGTGTACATCACTACTTTGCCAGCCATTAGAACTCCGGTGAATGGTTACTGGGATCACGATTTCCGGGCACGCGGTTCACGTAATCCCTTGATGCGCCGACCGCACCAGGGAGCGTTATGAGTGCGTTCTTCCGCCAATGTACGCCACGCTGGACAGGCGCCGGTATCCGTTTGCGCGCAAGGATACAGTAATAGGCACCGACGGGAACAATATTAGCCTTGCCGGACGGCGCTCGCATGACAGGTGCGCCATTTCGCTTCTGAATTGGAAGCTGGCAAAAATAGGTATTGGAGGACTCTATCGTAAATCCAAGTAGGCAGAGCCAATCTTCCATGCGCGAACGCATCATGAATCGACCACCCCAAGGCCCCTGGTGATGCCTCGAAATCAGCCTACGCGCTCCCCAAACCCCCAGTGGATTAAATCCCACTAAAGCCATCACACCTTCCCCTCGCAAGACTCTTGCGGCCTCCCTAATCACCTGATGGGGATTCTGAGAGAAATCTGCGGCATGATGCAAAATGGCTAAATCGATCGATTCAGCCGGGAATGACAGTTCGTCCGAATCGCAAACCGCGACACCGTCCGGCATATTCGGACTCCACGCTGGCGTAGTAATAATACGCTGCACGAAATCCGTACCGGTAGCCAACGGCAACCGGTGACTTAAACCAATTTGTAACTGTCGGGCTCCGGTCAAGCTGGCGAGTTCTCTGTCGAGCACGCATCGCTGGCTGGCCAGCAAAGCACGCCCGAGGGGGCTCTGGAACCAGACTTCAAAGCTTCCATGTCGTGCTGCGAAATCAACTGGCCTGGCGTCTTTCAACGTTTATTCCTCTGCTTCTTCGGCCGTGAAACCGGACACCTTGGGATAGGCGCTCTGTTGCTTTATCATAACAGCCACATCCCTCAAGCACATGTGGTCATGATGTTTAGTATTTACCCTATTCCGGCGTTTTCAGACAACTACATCTGGTGTCTCGCAGACACATCAACAGGCAAGGCCCTTGTGGTTGACCCGGGGCAGGCTAAACCGGTCAAGGATTATTTAAGTCAGGCCGGCCTGACACTCGACACTATCTTGGTCACTCACCATCATCCGGACCACGTCGGCGGCATTGCCGAACTTCAAACAAGCCAACCAAGTGTGCGAATTGTTGGGCCGAAAGGCTCACCCTTTACCAAGGTGACGGAAACGGTAAAGCACGGCGATCACATTGAATGGCAGGCTATACGCTTTTCGGTATTGGCAACCCCGGGCCACACCTTGGATCACATCGTCTATTTTACCGAAACTCAGATTAATAACGCCCCCGCGCTGTTCAGTGGCGATACTCTATTTATTGGCGGCTGTGGACGTTTGTTTGAGGGCACACCTGAACAAATGCACCGCTCGTTAAGCTCTCTCCTGACTCTCCCTGACACCACAGCAATCTATTGCGCCCACGAATACACCCTTGCCAACATTCGCTTTTCGCGTCACTGGTTGCCGGAGGATGCCGCGTTGATCGAATTCGAACAGGAATGTAACGAATTGCGCCAGTCAGGCAAACCGACTGTGCCCTCCAGCCTCAAAAAAGAAAAAGCACTCAATCTTTTTTTACGCTGGGATGACCCTTCGGTTATAAAAGCCGCCGAAGCTTATGGTGCTGAGCACGGGTTGTCGGTAACCAACCCGACAGAAGTATTTGCGGCCGTTAGGCATGGCAAAGATCACTTCTGACTCGTGCGACGCTGAGGCGAGATAGCAACACCTCTCAAAGCGGTAACATCACTTGCCTTGACCGCCTCAAAACCTGTCCCATAAAATCTCGCTCGAACTGTGTTTCAAGCATCGCATTAATCTATACGCCGGACTTTGTTACTGACGTTTGGCGCAACCTCCCGGAATCCTATTTATGCCGGTTAATCGCTTTCCACTGGTCTTACTAACCTGCTCCTTAGCCGCTGGCTGCAGCAGCACCCAGTTATTCGAAAGTTGGCGTAGCAACCCACTTGAATCTGAGCGCGTTGTGGTCGCTCAAGGCGACGATGAGCTGATCGCGGCGATCGGCTCCAATCAAGATCTGGCGGCGAATGCGCCCTTGGACGATGCCATTTCATCGGATCTGAAAGCCAAAGCGAAAGAGGCCCGCAAAAAGCTCGACGAGCCAAAATCGTCCAGTTCTGATGAACTTAAACAAAATGATATGTGGAGCCGAATGCGCGCTGGATTTGCGATGGATCATTCGGTCGATAACCCCCGGATGCAGGCCCAGCTTGATTGGTACGCTCGCAACCCTCGCTACATTCAACGGGTGACTGAAAGAGGTGCCCGGTACCTGCACCACATTCTTAATGAAGCGGAATCTCGCGGTTTACCCACAGAACTCGCCCTGTTACCCGTAATCGAAAGTGCTTTTGATCCGTTTGCTTATTCTCACGGACGCGCTGCAGGGCTCTGGCAATTTATCCCTTCTACCGGAAAATACTTCGGTCTGACCCAAAGCTGGTGGCATGACGATCGCCGCGATGTGCTGACATCCACCGATGCTGCGCTCACCTATCTCGAACGTTTGGCGAAGCGTTTCGACGGCGACTTTACACTGGCTCTGGCTGCCTATAACTCTGGTGGCGGCACGGTTTCCAGCGCAATGCGCCGGAACCGCAAGGCGGGCCAATCAACGGATTATTGGTCCCTAAGACTACCAAAAGAAACCCAGCATTACGTACCGAAACTATTAGCCTTGGCTAAGGTGATCGACAATCCCGAGGTCTACGGTATTCAGCTGCCGGAACTGAACAACGAACCTTATTTTGAAGTGGTCGATACCGGCTCGCAGCTCGATCTTGCGCAGGCAGCCAAGCTTGCCGGTGTCGATATCGACGAAATTTACCTGTTGAACCCGTCTTACAACCGCTGGGCAACTAATCCAGACGGTCCTCACCGTTTGCTCGTACCAACACAAAACGCCGAAAAATTCCGCACTGCTTTAGCGAATTTCCCGGAAAAACAACGAGTTTCATGGCAAAACTATAAAGTATCGAGAGGTGATAATCTCGGCAGCATCGCTAAGCGATTTTCCACGACCACCTCCGTTATACGACAGGTAAATAAACTAAACGGCGATATGATTCGCATCGGCCAACAACTTCTGATCCCTTCTTCCACCAAGAGTTCGGATACTTATGCCTTAAGCCAGTCTCAGCGACTCGAGCGTAAGCAAGAACGAAAACGGTCCGGCAACAAAGTGCGCTATACGGTTCGCAGTGGTGATACTTTCTGGGACATTGCCCGGGAACACCGAGTCAGCGTCCGAGAAGTTGCGGCATGGAACGGAATGGCACCAGGTGACCCGCTCCACCCCGGTCGGAAACTGGTTATCTGGAGCAAGGTTAAACAGCCCAAAACCGTTGTCAGCAGTGCCAGAAGTAAAGCCATGGTTCGAAAAGTTGGGTATCGCGTGCGCAAAGGTGATTCTTTGTCTACGATCGCCTCGCGCTTCTCGGTGAATGTGCGTGACATCGCATCATGGAACGATCTTAATACCAACCGTTATCTGCAACCTGGCCAAAGTCTGGTACTCTACGTTGACATAAGAAACAGCCCATAACGTGCGAGAACTATGACAAAAATACGTAAAGCACCGAGTCTGACAGGACTGGTTACGTCGATGGCCTTAGTGGTCACTTCTTTTGTTTCATACGCAGACAGTCAGCCCCCGGAGGTGCTTCCCCCGGTACACGGGATTGCCATGCACGGGGAAGTGAAATACCCCTCGGATTTCGATCATTTTGACTATGTGAATCCGGCAGCCCCAAAAGGCGGTCATCTCAAACTGAGCGCCGTCGCAAACGGTTTCGACAGTTTTAATCCGTTTGTTGTTCGGGGTGTTGCCGCAGCCGGCATCAGCACCTACGTCTACGACACTCTGATGGTGGCCTCCGATGACGAACCCTTCTCCGCGTATGGGTTGATCGCAGAGAGTCTGGAAGTACCCGCGGATCGAAGCTACGTGATTTTCAACCTGCGGGAAGAAGCCCGCTTCCAGGACGGAGAACCGATTACCGCTGAAGACGTGGCATTTTCCTTCCGGATCCTGACCACGGAAGGCCATCCCTTTTACCGTAATTACTACTCCGATATCCAAAGTGTCTCAGTAGAAGACGATCATCGCGTTCGTTTCGATTTCGGTGAGACAGAGAACCGCGAGCTGCCCTTGATTATCGGCCAAATGCCGATTCTACCGGAACACTACTGGCAAGATCGGGAGTTTGAAGGCAATGGTCTGAACGTGCCGGTGGGCAGTGGAGCTTATCGCATTGCGTCCTTCGACGCCGGCCGGGCCCTGACTTTCGAACGTGTCCCCGATTACTGGGCAGTTGAGCTTCCTGTTCGTAAGGGGCGCTTTAATTTCAACAAAATCACCTACGAATACTACAGTGACGATACGGTTGCACTGGAATCCTTCAAAGCCGGCAATTTCGATTTCCGGCAAGAAACCTCAGCGAAAAACTGGGCAACGGCCTACACCGGCAAGCCGTTCGACAACGGTTCGATAACCAAAGCTGCAATAGAACACCACCGTCCAACCGGTATGCAGGGGTTTATCTTCAACACCCGTAACGCGGTTTTCAAAGACCCTAAAGTTCGCGAAGCCCTGGCGTACGGATTCGATTTCGAATGGGCAAACCAAAACCTGTTTTATGGTCAGTACAGCCGAACAGATAGCTTTTTCGAGAATAGTGAACTCGCCGCTAATGGCCTGCCGTCCGGGCGCACACTGGAAATCCTTGAGCCCTTCCGTTCGAAACTCAGTCCGGACGTTTTCAACAAAGTATATACCCCACCTGACACAGGTAAGTCCCGCAGTATGCGCGACAACCTGAAGCAAGCGCTGAAACTGCTGAGCGAAGCTGGCTACGGCATTCAAGGCGGGAAAATGGTTCACAAAGAAACCGGCAAGCCTCTGACGTTCGAAATCCTGCTGGCGCAAAAGAGCTTCGAGCGTGTGGTACTGCCCTTCACCCAGAACCTGAAAAAACTGGGTATAGATGTGACTGTACGCCTAGTCGATACCAGCCAGTACATTCGCCGCGTCCGTAGTTTTGACTTCGATATGATCACTCAGGTGTTACCTCAATCCGATTCGCCGGGTAACGAACAGAGGGATTACTGGCATTCCGTTAACGTTGATGTGGAAGGATCCCGCAATACCATTGGCGTGAACGACCCAGTAGTCGATGAATTGATTGATAGGGTGATTCAAGCACCGGACCGAGACGAGCTAGTGCATCGGGTTCGCGCGCTGGATCATGTACTTCTGCATGGCCATTACGTGATTCCTCACTGGCACCTGAGCAAAGACAGAGTCGCCTATTGGAACCATCTTGAACGGCCCGGCGTTACCCCTAAAAGTGGCATCGATCTTAACAACTGGTGGGTCGGCCGCTAAGCGGCCCCCATGAACCAAGCCGTCATGAAAGGATTCCATCCCTAGATGGGCACATACATACTTCGTCGATTGGCGCTGATTATTCCGACCCTGATCGGAATAATGCTGCTCAACTTCATCATCGTGCAGGCTGCGCCCGGAGGGCCCATTGAGCAACTGATTGCTGAAATGGAAGGGCTGGGTGGCAGTACGCTGGCCAGAGCCGGTGGCGGCGACATGGGCGGAGAAGTATCCACTGCTTCGGGCGAAAGCCGAGGGGCCCGTGGCCTGCCTCCCGAGCTCCTCTCTGAAATGGAAGCCCGATACGGCTTCGACAAACCGGCACACGAACGCTTTCTGGGAATGCTTAAAGATTACGCCACTTTTGACTTCGGTGATTCCTTCTTTCGCGACCGCTCCGTCGTCGAACTGATCATCGATAAAATGCCAGTTTCGATCTCTCTAGGCCTCTGGTCCACACTGGTGATTTATCTGATATCCATTCCACTGGGCATTCGTAAAGCCGTTAAAGACGGCTCCCGGTTCGATGTCTGGAGCAGTTCAGCCATCGTGGTCGGTTATGCTATTCCGGGGTTTCTGTTTGCGATTCTGTTGATTGTCCTGTTTGCCGGCGGTAGCTATTTCGACTGGTTCCCTCTACGGGGTCTGACCTCGCCCGACTTTGACACCATGAGGTGGTACCAGAAAGTCGCTGACTATTTCTGGCACTTAGCGCTACCGGTTACAGCCAACGTCATCGGTGGTTTTGCCACCCTGACCTTACTGACCAAAAACTCGTTTCTTGATGAAATCGGCAAACAGTACGTGGTCACCGCCCGTGCAAAAGGGCTGGACGAAAAACAAGTTCTTTACGGCCATGTGTTTCGCAACGCCATGTTAATTGTTATCGCCAGCTTGCCCGGCGTGCTTGTCTCTTTGTTCTTCACGGGCTCACTACTGATCGAGGTTATTTTCTCTCTCGATGGCCTAGGCTTGCTCGGTTTTGAAGCCGCGCTGAACCGGGATTACCCGGTTATCTTCGGCACCCTGTACATCTTCACGCTGATGGGCCTTCTGCTAAAACTCATCAGCGACATCACCTATGTACTGGTAGACCCGCGTATCGACTTTGAAAGCCGGGAGGGCGCGTAACCGTGACAAAACTCTCCCCTATCCAGCAGCGCCGGATACGCAATTTTCGCAATAACCGCCGTGGGTATTGGTCTCTTTGGCTGTTTTTGCTGATATTCGGACTCAGCCTCTGCGCCGAACTTATTGCTAACGACAAGCCCTTAGTAGTGTCTTACAACGGCGATTGGTATTTCCCGGTCACCCAGACCATTCCGGAGGAAACGTTCGGCGGGTTTCTGCCAACCGAAACCGACTACCGTGACAGCTTTATTGCGGACGAGATCAATGCCAATGGCTGGATGCTCTGGCCGCCAATCCGTTTTAGCTACAACACCATCAATTACGAACTGGATGTGCCATCCCCAGCTCCGCCCAGCGCCATCAACTGGCTGGGCACAGATGATCAAGGCCGGGATGTGGCCGCCAGAGTTATTTACGGGTTTAGAATTTCTGTGGTGTTCGGACTGACATTGACACTGGTTAGCTGCCTTATCGGAGTTGCGGTTGGGGCTATTCAGGGCTATTACGGCGGCCAGATCGACCTGTTGGGCCAACGATTTCTGGAAATCTGGTCCGGGCTGCCCATGCTTTACTTGTTGATCATCCTTTCATCCATTGTTCAGCCGAATTTCTGGTGGCTTCTGGGCATTATGCTGCTGTTCAGCTGGATGGGGCTTGTAGACGTGGTTCGGGCTGAATTTCTAAGGGCACGAAATTTTGAATATGTCAGAGCGGCAAGAGCGTTGGGGCTCGAGAATCGGCACATCATGTTCCGCCATGTACTGCCGAATGCCATGGTGGCCACCCTAACCTTTCTGCCGTTTATCCTCGCGGGTGCCATTACCAGCCTGACCTCACTCGATTTCCTGGGTTTTGGCCTGCCCTCGGGCTCACCCTCCCTCGGTGAACTGATTGCCCAAGGCAAAGCCAATCTACACGCGCCTTGGCTAGGCATCTCGGCCTTTGTCTCCTTGTCACTCATGCTGACCCTACTGGTTTTTACCGGAGAAGCCGTGCGTGATGCCTTTGACCCAAGAAAGAATTGATATGAGCGACTTGTTAAACATCTCGGATCTATCCATTCAGTTTGATGACGGCCCTCTCGCCGTGCATAACCTTTCGCTATCGATTGGCCCAGGCGAGACGTTGGCGGTCGTCGGTGAAAGCGGTTCAGGCAAATCGATTTCGGCACTTTCGGTGCTCCGTCTGCTGGACGAACGGCACGCGAGCTACCCTTCTGGCAGGATTCTGTTTCAGGATACGAATGTTCTTGAGGCTTCCGAAAAGGTCATGAAAACCATTCGGGGTCGGAAAATCAGTATGATTTTTCAGGAACCGATGACCTCTCTCAATCCGCTGCACACCGTTGAGAAACAGATTTCAGAAACTCTTCAGATTCATCTCGGCATGCGAGGGCCACAAGCACATGCACGCTGTGTCGAATTGCTTGAGCTGGTAGGCATCCCTAACCCGGAACAGCGCTTGGCAAGCTACCCACACCAGTTGTCCGGAGGCCAAAAACAACGGGTGATGATTGCCATGGCCCTGGCAAACGAACCGAAATTGCTGATCGCTGATGAACCCACTACCGCTTTAGATGTAACGGTTCAGAAGCAGGTCTTGGAACTTCTGAAATCGCTTCAGAAAAAGCTCGGCATGGCGATGCTGCTGATTACCCATGATCTTAGCCTTGTCAGACGGTATGCCGACCGAGTATTGGTGATGGAAAAAGGCAATAAGGTTGAAGAAGCGGAAACCAACCGTTTATTCACCTCGCCAGAGCATGTTTATACCCGTACATTGATTGATGCGGAGCCTCCCAGACATCCAGTGGTTCGTCAGGCAAAGCCGAATCCTTTACTCGATGTCGAGGCGCTAAACGTTTCCTTCACGCTTAAAAAAAGTTTGCTGGGCAAAGTCACCGATAGCTTCCACGCGGTGAAAGACGTGAGTCTGCAGCTAGGCCGCGGAGAAACCCTGGGCATTGTTGGGGAAAGCGGCAGTGGCAAAACCACCATCGGCCATGCCCTACTCAAACTAACGGGCAGCACGGGTTCCATTCGGCTCGACGGCACCGATTTATCGCCTTTGTCGCAGAAACAGTTTCGGCCTTGGCGTCGACGCATACAGATTGTGTTCCAGGATCCTTTTGGCAGCTTGAGCCCTCGGATGTCAGTGGCCGAAATCATTAAAGAAGGGCTCCAGATTCATGACAAAGACAATACCGAACGACACGATGCCAAGGTTATTCAGGCGTTGAAGGATGTCGGGCTCGACCTCGACGTACGCCATCGGTACCCCCACGAATTTTCAGGCGGACAGCGCCAACGCATTGCTATAGCCCGGGCGCTGGTTTTGCAGCCGGATGTTATTATTCTGGACGAACCGACATCGGCGCTCGATCGCACAGTCCAAAAGCAAGTAATTGAGCTTCTGCAAGAACTTCAGGCTCAGTATGGGCTAAGCTATATTTTTATAAGCCACGACTTGAGTGTCGTCCGTGCACTTAGCCATAAACTGCTGGTGCTGCAACACGGTGAGATTGTCGAATACGGCGATGCGGAGGCTATCTTTCGCTCGCCCCAAGAAACCTATACCAAGGAGCTGCTTAACGCGGCGTTTTTCTACAGCACTACGACCAATTGACATTACCCCCTTCGACTCGTGTCGGGGATAATGCGCCAAAATCAAGGAACATAGGGAGTTGATACCCATGGGTATTCTCAGTGGTAAAAAAGCACTGATTGTTGGTGTGGCCAGTAAACATTCCATTGCTTATGGCATCGCCGAAGCTTTCGCTCGCGAAGGTGCAGAACTGGCTTTCACGTATCAGAACGAGAAACTTCAGTCTCGCGTCGAGAAGTTTGCCGACCAGTGGGGAAGCAACATCACCATCCCCTGCGACGTAGCCAGCGATGAAGAAATCGAGAACGTATTCACTGAGCTGGGCAAGCACTGGGAAAACATCGACATCATCATTCACGCCGTTGGCTTCGCGCCCGGTCATGAGCTGGATGGCAATTACGTGGATGTAACCACCCGAGATGGTTTCCGCATCGCCCACGACATCAGCTCTTACAGCTTTGTCGCCCTGGCGAAGGGTGCCCGTAAAATGATGCACGAAGGTAGCAGCCTGCTGACCCTGAGCTACCTGGGCGCAGAGAAAGTGCTGCAGAACTACAACGTGATGGGTCTAGCCAAAGCCTCTCTGGAGGCCAACGTTCGGTACATGGCCGCTAGCTTGGGCAAAGAAGGCATTCGTGTGAACGGTATCTCTGCAGGCCCGATCAAGACTCTGGCCGCTTCTGGCATCAAGAGTTTCCGCCGCATGCTGGCAGAGAACGCGAGACGCGCGCCCCTTCGCCGTAACGTGACCACCGAAGAAGTGGGCAACGCCGCTGCGTTCATGAGTTCGAACCTGGCATCTGGTATCACAGGTGAGATTCTTTACGTTGACGGTGGTTTCAACATCACCGGTATGGGCGAACTTGAAGACTAACGGCTCGTCCGCAGCTCATTCTTTCTGAATAAAGCCGGCGTATGCCGGCTTTATTCATTCTGATCTCGAGAAAGCATCCGCGACGGCTTCAAGCCAGCGTAAATAATCCGTCTCATCCGAATCAACCACCCGCACACCATTCAAATAGTGAGCGCCTTCCGCTTTCTGCCAGACCACTTCAACCGTAAGCTTTAAGGATTCGTGCCGGCCCGACAGCTGGACTTCTGCGGTAAGCAATGAGCCTATGCGCAGCACCTCACTGGTCACCAAACTCATCCCGCTTGCGGAGAGATCCCGAACTTCGCAGGTTCGCACAGAACCCTCAAACGACGCCCCACCCAGCACACTCGGCTCTGCGGATTCGACATGCAACCGGACAGTAGCCCGAGCTGACAACCGGTAATCTTCGCGTTTTTCGGCGCCATCCGGAACCGCAACTTCCTGTCCAAAGTGGTAATCTTTGTCCATCACAAACCCCCTTCATTCCGGCTACCTCGAATTCTGCCAACGACACGACTGAGCGTATCGTCAAAAGCCGCGCCGCCCCCGAGAATTTTAATGGTGCCACCGACGATGCCTGATACCAATTCATCCTTCATGAACTGATGCCGGTTAAGCCCCAAGCGGTCAACGAAAACGAACTTACCCGTCGCCGCTATTTTAACGGCCAGCTTCAGGCGCAGCGGAGTGCCGCTCTCCTGCCCATGCTCAAGAACAATCCAACCTTCGAGCCCAAGCTGATCGATTTCGCGAGCGGCTCTCGTTTCAGCTTCATGCAATCGCCTTTCGGACTCCAACTTTTCATCAGCCACTCGCTGCTGTTCGGCCTCAGCGCGCAGCCGTTCAAGCATGGCGTCATCGGCGGCTTTTTGCTCCGCGGCAACGCGCTGCGCCTCTTCTTTTTCACGGCGCAATGTTTCAGCTCGCGCGCGAACGTCCCGAGCTGCTGTCTCTCGTTGCTTTTGTTGCTTCTCACAAACCTTCACCAGCAGCAACAAGGTTTCGGCCAACACCTCTCCAAACGGTTTCAGATCGGGTAACAACCGCAGCGTTTGCGCATTGAGCTCGTGCTTGAATTCAGACCAATCTTGCAACCCGAGTTTAACACCCGAGTCATTTGTCCAAACGATCTCTTGGCTGTCCGGCAATAACGTAAAGAAAAAACACCGTTGCTCACCGACACCCTCACCTTTAACGAACCAATGTTCTAGATACGGCTGAGCATCACTGGCGGCCAAGGCTTTCCGGTCAAGCCATTCGAGCTTAAAGGTGAAGTCGTCGTTCGCCCGTAAAGCCGGTTCCAGATCTATGGTCCCGCCTTTGATACGGTCAACAATCACCGCATTAATCGCATCAATTTTTGCCACGGGTATGTCTCGCCCCATCGCACGGCGCCATACATCATGGACGAGATCTCCAAGCTGCTCACCCACTCGGTACAGCTTACTCCGATCGCGATCAGACAACGCGGGGTCGACCGCCCATACCAGCCATTCAAGAATCTTATTCGCGTGACGATACAGCTCGTTTTCTTCGCCGCCGGACAACACACTTTGTTTAAGAACCGAAAGCCAATCGTGACGAACAAATGCTGAAATAACAGCTGGCATCTGACGCCCTTTCAGCGCCCGCCCAACCAGCGCCTTCGACAGTTGCTCCGCGTGGCGTTGGCGCGACAGTCCCTGCTCTGTTTCATACAACCGCTGACGAAGTTTATCGGCCTGACCACGCCGTTTCAGACTGTCGTTGAGCCACTGGTTGCAATAGATTTCTACGGGTTCAATGGACTGCTGTTCAAAGCTTGCGGCAAAGGCGACAACCAAGCTATCGAGCAGTTCGAGTAAAACTCGAGACGAGCGACCGCCGGTGTCGCTCCATCCACGCCATTCCTGAAGATGGTCGAGCCAATCCAACACCACCAATGGAAAACCTTCGCCACCCTCTTCACCGAGACGCCACGCAAACCAAAATCTAAGCCGCGCAATGCGACTGACCAACGATGCATGAAGCCCACTGGTATTCAAAAACACATCCATGATGCGATCAGCCAAATACGCAGCATTCACCTGTCGAACGCTCCAAACGATCTGCACTGAACGCAAAACATGGGTGACACGCTCGTCCCGCTGCTCCGACCAGCAAGACTGAAGCAACGGTCGCCAATCAGGTAGGACCTCCGACGATGCATTACCGGAAGGATATGGCAGGTCCGGAACACGAATACCGATGAGAACCTGATTGATTCGGGCAGCAACCTTTTTGCGGGAAATGGGTTCTGCTTGTCGCTGCTTTGCCTTAGTGAACATCCGGTGCCTGTTGTCTGGAATCGTTGAAATGGACCTTCAAATAACGCAGTATAACCAACTCGCCGGGGTTTGCTGCAACCGTGTACCGGCGCCGTTCGTGTTTATCTTCAATCACCGGGCAAAGCAACACGGCCTTGTTTCGGTGACGTAACGATTTGAGTCGGGGAACTACAACAAGATGTCGGGTAAGAAACTGGAAAATCTGAACGTGGCCAGCCAGGAACAACTAATTACTCCTGAAGCCTTAAAAGCAGAACTGCCATTATCGGATAAGGCTGCAGATACCGTTGCATCAGGCCGTCAGGCTATTTACGACATCATGGATGGCAAGGATAAACGGTTATTTATCGTTGTTGGGCCCTGTTCCATACACGATCCCGAAGCGGCAAGGGAATACGCCAGCCGTCTTAAAAAACTGGCGGATGAAGTTAGCGACACGCTTCTTATTGTGATGCGCGTATATTTTGAAAAGCCCCGCACCACCGTCGGCTGGAAAGGCCTTATCAACGACCCGCACTTGAATGACACATTCGATATTGAGCAAGGCCTGCATATCGGCCGCCGCTTGCTACTCGACATCAACGAAATGGGCCTGCCAGCCGCCACTGAAGCGCTTGACCCGATCTCTCCCCAGTATCTGCAAGACACCATTGCCTGGTCGGCGATTGGCGCACGTACCACTGAGTCTCAGACACACCGTGAAATGAGCAGCGGACTGTCCATGGCCATCGGCTTCAAAAACGGCACCGACGGCAATCTGGATGTGGCGGTGAATGCTATGAACTCGGTTTCACACCCTCACAGCTTTTTAGGCATTGACCAGCAGGGTCGAGGCGCCATCATTCGCACAAAGGGAAATAACTACGGGCACGTGGTATTGCGTGGTGGCGGTGGCAAGCCAAACTACGACTCAGTGAATGTTGCCTTGTGCGAGCGAGCGTTGGACAAAGCAAAACTTCGCCAATCCATTATGGTGGATTGCAGTCACGCGAACTCGAACAAAGACCCTGGCATCCAGCCATTGGTCATGCAAGACGTTACTCGCCAGATTATTGAAGGCAACGAGTCTATTCAAAGCTTGATGGTGGAAAGCAACATCAACTGGGGCAATCAGTCTATTCCCGAGAAGCTCGAAGACCTGAAATACGGCGTATCCATCACGGACGCGTGTATTGATTGGGAAACAACAGAAAAGGCGGTTCGTGAAATGCGCGAAAAGCTGAAAGATGTATTGCCTAAACGCGGTAAGTAAAACGAATAAGGCCCGGCGTTTAAATTGCTCCGGGCCTTATTGTTCAGCGATCATTCGAGTTCTCAGTTAACCGACTCACACCCCAGCCAGTCCAACTTCCCTCTTAAACTAACCACGTGACCGATGATCACGATGGTTGGAGCCTGCACCCCACTGCTTTTAACTACCTCGACAATGGTGTCTAAAGTACCCGTCACCACCACTTGCTCTGGCGTTGTACCCTTGGATACCAATGCAACTGGCGTACTGGAATCCATACCGTGAGCGATCAATTCACGGCAAATAATCGGCAGCCCAACCAATCCCATATAAAACACAAGTGTTTGGTTATTCTGGACAAAATCCGACCATGGCAAGTTGCAGGTATCATTTTTTAGATGACCGGTAATAAAACGTACCGATTGAGCGTGATCCCGGTGCGTAAGCGGTATACCCGAATAGGCAGCGCAGCCTGATGCCGCGGTGATGCCCGGAACCACTTGAAAACGAATACCGGCCGCTGCCAAGGTTTCAATTTCCTCACCGCCACGGCCGAATATAAAAGGGTCCCCCCCCTTTAACCGTACAACCCGGTAACCCTCTCTCGCCAAATCGACCAAACGTTGATTGATCTGATCCTGCGGAAGCGTGTGGTTGGCTCGCTGCTTACCAACGTGAATCTTTTCAGTTTGTTCTGGAATGAGCGCCATGATCTCCGGTGAAACCAAGCTGTCGTGGAGTACCACTTCAGCCGCCTGAATCAGTCGCCAGGCCTTAAGGGTTAACAACTCAGGATCACCCGGGCCGGCCCCGACAAGAGCAACCTCACCGGCGGAATTATTCGGGTTATCCGTAACCGGATTCGGTTTGAAACGGACTGGGCCCGCTCCAACCTTCACACCTTTCCCTGGAACCTCGGTTTGTCGGCTCATTGGATGCGCTCAACCCCTCCCATATAGGGTTTCAAAACCTCAGGCACAACAATGCTTCCGTCAGCCTGCTGATAGTTTTCCATAACCGCAATCATGGCCCGGCCAACCGCTAAGCCTGATCCGTTCAGTGTATGCACCGGCTCTGGCTTGCCGGTTTCCGGGTTACGCCAGCGAGCCTGCATCCGGCGCGCCTGGAAATCTCGTGTATTAGAGCAAGAGGAAATTTCACGGTACTTGCCTTGGCCCGGAAGCCATACCTCAAGGTCATAGGTCTTAACGGCAGAGAAGCCCATATCACCACCGCACAGGGTGACCATGCGATACGGCAATTCCAACAACTGCAAAACCTTTTCCGCGTGACCGGTCAGTTGCTCCAAAGCCGCACTGGACTCGTCTGGGCGAACCACCTGTACCAGCTCGACTTTGTCGAACTGATGCTGGCGAATCATGCCACGCACGTCTCGACCGTAGGATCCTGCCTCACTTCGAAAGCAAGGCGTATGAGCCACCATACGTAGAGGCAATTCTGAATCTTCCAGAATGCTATCAGCCACCAGGTTGGTGACTGGCACTTCCGCAGTCGGTATCAAGTACAAAGGATTATCGCCTTCCATGCGGAACAGGTCTTCTTCGAACTTTGGCAACTGGCCGGTGCCGAAAAGTGCGTTTCCGTTCACCAAGTACGGGACGTAAGTTTCGGTGTAACCGTGCTCGCTGGTGTGGAGATCGAGCATAAACTGAGCTAAAGCCCTATGCAGCCTGGCCAATGAGCCACGCATAACCGCAAAACGGGAATGAGCGAGATGGGTCGCTTTCTCAAAATCGAGCCCATTAATGGCTTCACCCAAGGCAACGTGATCTTTCGGTTCAAAATCAAACTCTTTAGGCGTACCCCAAACGCGGGTCTCTACGTTGTCGTCTTCGCTTTTTCCACGAGGCACGTCTTCGTCTGGCACGTTCGGAATACCGGCGAAAAACGCATTCAACGCTTCTTGCACGGAACGTAGCTCATCTTCCGCTTCGCCGCGCTGTTGCTTCAAATTCTCGACCTCATCCAGCAGCGGCTTGATATCTTCACCAGCTGCCTTGGCTTTACCAATCGACTTGGAACGTTTGTTCTGCTCGCTCTGCAGGGTCTCGGTACGAACCTGAATGGCTCGGCGGCGCTCTTCCAGCTGCTCGAAAGTCGCTACATCGAGCTCAAAGTTTTTAATGGCCAGCCGGCGGGCGATCTCTTCAGTCTGTGAACGGACACGTTTGGGATCGAGCATGGTGTTCCTGAATTATCCAGTTAACGAATGGGTGAATAGACGGACATTATACCCGCCGAGAGTTTGCTGGCCACCATTGACCTGAGCAGCGGAGCAAATTCAGACGGAGCGCTTCAATAGCGTTTGGTGGTACTTTGCTTGTCGAGCGCATCCAGACGCTGACGCTTCTCCGCAAGCTTGATTTCTAAACCTCGCATGACCGGCTCGTAGTACCGGCGCTGATGAATGCCTTCCGGAAAATAGTTTTCGCCGGCTGCATAAGCATCGGGTTCATCATGAGCATAACGGTATTCTTCGCCATGCCCCATGCTTTTAAGCAGTTTGGTGGGTGCGTTACGCAGGTGAATGGGAACCTCGTAGTCGGGATCGCTCTTAATATCGGCCATGCATTGATTGAACGCGGCATAAACGGCGTTACTTTTAGGCGCCATGGCCAAATAAGTAGCGGCTTGAGCCAGAGCCAGCTCCCCTTCCGGCGAACCTAAGCGTTCCTGCGCGTCCCAAGCCTGTAAAGCAATTTGCAGTGCCCTCGGGTCTGCGTTGCCTATGTCTTCACTAGCAATACGGGCAAGCCTTCGAGCAATGTACAGCGGATCACACCCGCCATCGAGCATTCGGCACAGCCAGTAGAGTGAACCGTCTGAGCTGGACCCCCGTATCGACTTGTGCAGCGCCGAAATCTGGTCGTAAAAAACATCACCGCCCTTATCGAAGCGGCGCAGGCTCGTTTGCAGCACTTGCTCAAGCGTGGTCGAGAGTATCGAGTTGTTACCTTGCTCATCCGGCTCGGCCAAATCAGCAGCGACTTCGAGGATATTCAACGCCCGACGGGCATCTCCCCCTGACGCCGACGCCATAGTCTCCAGCACAGCTGGCCCTACCTTTAACGATCCTGCAAACCCTTCCTCGCTCGAAAGTGCACGTTGAAGCAGAGTCAGAACATCCTCGGATTCGAGGTTTTTAAGAACGTAAACACGGGTACGGGACAACAGAGCGCTGTTGAGTTCGAAAGAAGGGTTTTCTGTGGTCGCCCCAACAAAGATGAAGGTGCCATCTTCGATGTGAGGCAGGAACGCATCCTGCTGGCTTTTGTTGAAACGGTGGACCTCATCCACGAAAAGCAGCGTGTCACGGCCTTGGGCTTGTTTGCGATGTTTTGCGCGATCGACCACTTCACGTATTTCTTTTACACCGCTGAGGACCGCCGACAAGGTTTCAAACGTTAACTCGCCCACATTCGCAAGCAATTGAGCAAAGGTTGTTTTACCGACTCCGGGTGGCCCCCACAGGATCATCGAGTGCAGTTGACCTTGCTCTACAGCCTTGCGAAGCGGCTTACCGTCACCGACCAGATGGGCTTGTCCGACATAATCCGCGAGGGATGTCGGCCGCATTCTGGCGGCCAGAGGGCGAAACCCAGCCGCAGACTGAAACAGGCTATCCTGCATTAAGCACCGTCCCGAATAACGTCAACCTCCTCGGGATATTCCAACGTGAAGGCTTTTTGATCAACATTCTTGTTCAGCTCAATAGAGTCAAAGCTGAGGATACTGATTTGAGCCAGCGAATCTTCCATTCTCATTTCTTGCAATTCGCCATCGAAAAAGCTCAGGCGTAATGAAATAAATAAAGAGTCGGCACCTTTTGGTACCAGCGTAAACTCTTGAGTCAGTTCTCCGATTCGGCTCTGGCTGACCTCATAGGTTTCGTCCAGATTATCGACCTCACCACTCAGTAACAGTGCCGGCGTGCTTTGAACACGGTCATCCAGCTTGTGGATGGTGACTTGCTCGAGATCCGGATCGTAGACCTCAACGGTTTCTCCATCGCTTACAATAAATTGCGACAAAGGAGCAGCCGTTTCCCAATAGAACAAGCCGGGCCTCTTCGCTTTCAAAGTGCCACGGGTTTCCTGAACGCGGCCACCGTTTTCGCCGACGACAATTTGGATAAAGTCAGCTTGATAGGTTTCGTAGCTGCGCAGGATTGAAGCAAGCTCCTCAGCAGCTCCTGCTGAAGACTCCTCGGCATGACTGAAACCGGCCGTAAAAATGAGCAACATGCTCGCCATCAGGGAATATATAAATCGACTCATAATAACGCTCCTA
Source organism: Marinobacter sp. JH2 (assembly GCF_004353225.1). Taxonomy (NCBI): domain Bacteria; kingdom Pseudomonadati; phylum Pseudomonadota; class Gammaproteobacteria; order Pseudomonadales; family Marinobacteraceae; genus Marinobacter; species Marinobacter sp. JH2. The sequence continues at coordinate 1,310,425 of NZ_CP037934.1, forward strand.
GTCTCTTGGGGCCGGCGGTGCCAGAACTTCTCTGGCACCATTATGGCCCGCCGCACTGACCACACCCGCTGCTTCCATTGCATCCACCAAGTTGGCGGCGCGGTTGTAACCAATTTTGAATTTACGCTGAACCGAGGATATTGAAACCCTTCGGTTTTCGGTGACAAACGCAACTGCTTCATCAAACAGCGCGTCGCCTTCATCGCCACCACCTTCACTCAAGGTAGGCACACCGGGCAAATGCTCTCCTTCCGCACCACTGAGCACGTCGTCGACGTATTCAGGCTCGCCTCGAGCCTTCCACGCGCTAACCACTCGATGCACTTCATCGTCGTCCACAAACGCCCCATGGACACGAACAGGCAATCCAGAACCGGGGGGCAAATACAACATATCACCGTGCCCCAGCAGCTGTTCGGCCCCACCCTGATCCAATACGGTTCTCGAGTCGATTTTTGATGAAACCTGAAACGAGATCCGCGTTGGAATATTGGCCTTGATCAAGCCGGTAATAACGTCAACCGACGGCCGTTGAGTCGCCAAGATCAGATGGATACCAGCGGCACGGGCTTTTTGGGCAATTCGGGCAATCAGTTCTTCAACTTTCTTGCCAACAATCATCATCATGTCGGCAAATTCGTCGATCACCACTACGATGAACGGCAAGGTTTCCAACTCCGGGCGCTCCTGCTCATCATTCGCAAGATGATCATCAGGTTTCCAAAGCGGGTCCAGGAGGGGCTCGCCCTCCGCCCGGGCATCTTTCACCTTTTTGTTGTAGCCCGCCAAATTACGCACGCCTAAGCTCGCCATCAGGCGATATCGGCGTTCCATTTCAGCCACACACCAACGCAGGGCATTGGCCGCTTCTTTCATATCTGTGACCACGGGCGCCAACAAATGCGGAATGCCATCGTAGATACTCAACTCGAGCATCTTCGGGTCAACCATAATGAAGCGAACGTCTTCCGGACCGGCTTTGAGCAGCATGCTCAGCAACATCGCGTTCACGCCAACCGACTTACCGGAACCGGTTGTACCAGCAACCAACAAATGCGGCATTTTCGCCAAATTGGCGACCATCGGATTGCCACCGATGTCGTTACCCAACGCCAACGTGATCGGCGATGAGGATTCGGTAAACACGCGAGCGCCGAGCACTTCGCTCAAGCGAACCATTTCCCGGGTTTCGTTCGGTATTTCAATACCGACCACCGACTTACCCGGAATGACTTCTACCACCCGCACACTCAACACGGCTAACGAGCGCGCAAGGTCTTTGGCGAGGTTAGAGATCTTACTCACTTTAACCCCCGCCGCGGGTTTGATTTCAAACCGGGTGATAACCGGACCTGGATTGACCTCAACCACCTCTACGGTCACACCAAAGTCGGCCAGCTTCTCTTCCAGCAAGCGCGACATGTGCTCTAACGACTCTTCCGAATAACCACTTACCTGATGCTCTTCGGGCGGATCAAGTAAGGTAATGGGTGGAATCGGGCTTTCAATATCCTCAAGCAACGAGCCTTGTTTGTTGGTACCCTTTTTCTTCTCCGAGGCGCTCTGATCGTCTTTTTTGAAGGGCGCGATTTTCAGTGCTCGGCTTAGCGGCTTCTCGGATTTTTTGGGCGTCGGTTTTGGCGCGATAGGTTCAACATCCCGAGAACTAAAGCTCTCCACTTCGGATGGCTCGGAATCGGTTGTCGGACGACCCTCCAATTCCGGCTCCTTGCGTACCTTTTGCAAGTGGGTATCCGCAGTCGACTTGTCTGCTCGATCTTTCTTCGCAAATACCCGGCGCCACCAAGGCATCTTCGGGATGGAATCTGACTTGGCATCAGCCACGTGGGCCTTGGCTTGGCTTTGCAACACAGGCGGCACTGGTTCATCGCTTGACTGGGATTTTTCTGAACGCCCCGACTTAGCCGTTTGCTGTTTGAAGTACGCTCTCACCGCCAACGCAGCTTTGAGCGTCAAGCCCCCCACTCGATCCATCAAGCGAAACCACGAAAGCCCGATCGTCACCGTGAGCGCGAACAAGAAAATGGCAATCAGCAGCAGGGTCGTTGCTGGCAAGTTGAAAAATCGTACCATCGCCTCGGAAACGGCTTTGCCCAGGACACCACCGGAGGACATGCCCAAGCCAAACAAAGAATAGAGAGACAGTAAACTCGTAGCAGAGAGGAGGATCAAAATGAAACCGCCAAAACGGACCATGAACAGCGGCCAGTGTAGATCCAGCGGTTGGTGTCGCAAACGAATAAGCATAAAGGCGTAGCCGGCTACCATAACCGGGAAAAGCCAGGAGACATGCCCAAAAAAGTCCATTAACAAGCTGGCCAACCACGCCCCAGTGCGGCCGGCGTAGTTTTCTACGTTGGTTTCATGACCGATACTGGCCCAGCCGGGGTCTGAATGGCTAAAGGTAAAAAGCGCCATTGCCAGGTAGATACACAGCACGATGAGGCCCAGCACAGCCCCCTCACGGGCACCTTGGGCCATCAAGAGGCGAAAGCGCTTTTGCTTGTCTGTGAGTTCCGTTGGTACAGATTTCTTCGCTTTAGCGGATTCCGCCATGAATACTCAAACCGTATGTAAGTTTAGTCTTCCAGCGCCTGAAAACCCCTTTCGAGATCGGTTTTCAGGTCATCAATGGCTTCAATGCCAACTGACAGCCGGATCAGATTTTCAGTAATACCTGCTTTTGCTTTATCTTCAGGTGACAAACGCCCGTGCGTTGTTGTTGCCGGGTGGGTGATTGTGGTTTTCACATCCCCCAAGTTGGCAGTAATTGAAATCATTCGCGTACCATCGATAAAACGCCACGCCTGCTCTCTGCTACCCTTGAGCGTAAACGACACCATGCCACCAAAACCGCTTTGCTGCTGTTTAGCCAATGCATGTTGAGGATGACTCTCGAGCCCCGCATAGAATACTTTCTCCACAGAGGGCTGTGATTCCAACCACTTAGCCAACTCTAACGCATTGTCGCAGTGAGCTCGCATACGAATCGGTAAGGTTTCGAGCCCTTTCTGGAATACCCACGCATTGAACGGGCTCATGGTAGGGCCGGCAGAACGGATGAAGCCATAAACTTCATCCAGATATTTGGCCGGTCCAACCACCACACCGCCCACACAGCGCCCTTGACCATCAAGATACTTAGTTGCAGAGTGGATAACCAAATCCGCACCTAGCTCCAAAGGTCGTTGGAGAATTGGCGTACAGAAACAGTTGTCAACCACCAGCAACGCATCGTTATTGTGAGCCAAATTTGCCAATGCCCTTACGTCCGCTATTTCACACAACGGGTTGGAAGGCGTTTCAATAAACAGCATCCGCGTTTCGGGGCGAATGACCGCCTGCCATTCTTCAACATCCGTAAGCCCGACAAATGTTGTTTCCACGCCAAACCGCGCCATGTATTTCTGAAACAGTACATTGGTGGTTCCGAAAACACCTCGGGAGCAGACCACATGATCACCGGTTTTCAACAGCGACATGCACGTACTGAGAATCGCAGCCATACCAGAAGCGGTGGCGACAGCCTTTTCGCCACCTTCCAGCGCGGCAATACGCCCTTCAAACGCCTGAACGGTTGGGTTAGTGAAGCGTGAGTAGATATTGCCTGCCTCTTCACCGCCAAACCGAGCCGCGGCCTGAGCCGCACTGCCATAGACAAAGCTCGACGTTGGGAAAATCGCGTCGCTGTGTTCCAGTTGTCCTGTACGAATCTGCCCTGCCCTGACCGACAGCGTATCAACGGACATCCCTTCCAGATCGGATTCGGGAATCCAGAGGTGTTCTTCACGCGTGTGGCTCATGGCATTCTCCTGGTTACTGGGCAGTGCTCAGTCTTCGTCGTTATGCAGGTCAATGTTGTCGTTATCTGAGTCAGAATCAGAGTCCGAATCGGAATCAACGTCCGACACACTTTCATTAGCGGTACTGATATCTTTACGTCGATCTTCAAGACGCGTCAGATATTCTTTGTCGATGTCACCGGTGATGTAATTACCACTGAAGACAGAGCACTCCCAACCATCGATAGCTTCATTCACATCGCTAACGCACGTGACCAGATCATCCAATTCCTGATAAACCAGCCAATCGGTACCGATCAATTCACCAACCTCTTCAACCGTACGGTCGTGTGCAATCAATTCGGAAGCTGACGGCATGTCGATGCCGTAGACGTTCGGATACCGGACCGGGGGCGCAGCGGATGCAAAATAAACGTTACGGGCCCCCGCATCTCGAGCCATCTGAACAATCTCTTTACAAGTGGTACCACGAACAATGGAATCATCTACCAACATGACATTCTTGCCACGAAATTCCAGATCGATAGGATTAAGTTTCTGACGTACCGACTTTTTCCGCATTTTCTGACCCGGCATGATAAAGGTCCGGCCGATATAGCGGTTCTTGATAAAGCCCTCACGGTATTTCACGCCAAGCTGATACGCCATTTGCATGGCAGACGTGCGACTGGTATCCGGAATCGGGATCACGACATCAATATCGTGGTTCGGGCGCTCGCGCAGCACTTTATCTGCGAGCACTTCACCCATGCGCAGACGTGCTTTGTAGACAGAAACACCGTCCATGATGGAATCAGGGCGGGCGAAATACACGTGTTCGAAAATACAGGGGTAAAGTTTCGGTGACTCCGCACACTGCTCGGAGTAAAGCGTGCCATCTGTTTCGATATAAACCGCTTCACCGGGCTCAATATCCCGAACCAACGTAAAGCCGGCAGCATTGAGAGCCACGCTCTCGGAGGCAATCATGTATTCTTTTTGGCCATTGTCAGCTTCACGAACGCCGTAACACGCTGGACGAATACCGTTAGGATCACGGAAACCAACAATGCCGTATCCGGTAATCATGGCAATAACACCATACGCACCACGACAACGCTGATGAACAGCGCGGACGGCAGCAAAAATTTCGTCCTTGGTCGGGTTCAGCTTTCCAAGTTTCTGCAACTCATGAGCAAACACGTTCAACAACACTTCCGAATCGGAATTGGTGTTGATGTGGCGCAGGTCTGTGCGGAATAAATCACTGCTCAACTCGTCAGCGTTCGTCAGATTGCCGTTATGGGCAAGCGTGATGCCGTAGGGGCTATTGACGTAGAACGGCTGAGCTTCGGCAGAACTGGCGCTGCCTGCTGTTGGGTACCGAACATGCCCTATGCCCACATTCCCCACCAAACGTCGCATATGGCGCGTGTGGAATACATCTCTAACCAAACCATTATCTTTACGCAAAAAGAAACGGTCATCTTGGAAGGTAACAATACCCGCCGCATCCTGGCCACGGTGCTGTAGAACGGTCAACGCGTCATAAAGCATCTGATTGACGTTAGAAGTACTGACAATACCGACAATGCCACACATGGCTGGACGATTCTCCGAGTGTTAGAACTGAATGTTAGCGAGAGGCAGACGTGGGTTCCACGCCTTGCGGTTCACTGGGTGCCTGGGAATTATCTGAACTGCCATCTGCCGGCCCCAGAAAGCGGGCAAATTCATCACCAAAAGTACGTCGAGACCAATCTTCAACCACCGCCAAACGATCAATCATGACGGAGGATTGCCACCAGGTGTCCTGGGCCAATGGGGTATAGCGTGTGAAGGCGATGCCCACAATGACAACCACCACGCCACGGAGCAAACCAAACCCCATACCCAACACCCGATCGGTAGCCGAAAGACCGGTGGCGCGAATTAAATGGCCAATAAGATTGTTAACAATGGCACCTACGATCAGCGTGCCGAAAAACAGGATGGCGAATGCAGCGACCAAGCGAACCAACGGTGTTTCGACGGATGACTCAAGTAGTGCCTGCATTTGCGGATGGAAAGTGCGGGCGATGATAAATGCACCGACCCAAGTCACCAACGACAGGGCTTCGCGAACGAACCCCCGCTTCAGACTGGTGAGCGTGGAAACAGAAATGAGGGCAATGATGACCCAGTCAATCCAGATCAGCGATTCCATGAACAACCCGGTGGAGAAAACGAAGGAGGAATTCTAACAGGAAACGCGAGCGCGCCAAACTCTCGTCTTAAGATAATTCTCTTTCTGGCGAAATTATTTTCCGCCTTTGGTCACCAGACTTTTCAGACCGAACTTTTTGTCCAGTCTGGCCTTGGCTTGATCCGCATCCTTCCGGTTCACAAAGGGGCCGCTGAAGACACGGGTTAATGTCTTGTCGCCGCTGGCAAACTGTTGCAAATGGGCACCCAAACCCATTTCAATAACATTGTCTCGCAACCGGCGAGCATTGCCCTCATTCCCGAAGCTGCCCAATTGAACAACCCAAGCCCCCTCTAGGGTACGGGTAAACTCGGCTTTTTCTTCGACTGGCTTCGCGGGCTCTTTTTCAGCATTCGAAGTCTGTTGCTTTTCAGTTGCCGCTTGGGATTTCGCAATTTCAGGTTGCTTAACCGGCGCGCTCTGCAGCGACTCGCGCTGTTCTGGTTCTGCTTTCGCCTGCGCGCTCTCGTCTTCAATAATTCGGAATCCCGGCGCTTGCACCGTATCACCGGATGCTGTTGTTACCGTGTCTGAGGACACGTCATAACCAACGGCATCACCTGTCGGCTCCTCAGGCATATCTACCTCGGGGAATGGCGGCTCTTCAGGGATAGTAATCGACGTGGATTTGCGCTGAGAATGGGGCTCATCAAAAATCATTGGCACAAAGATAACTGCCAGGGAGATCAGAACCAAAGCACCAATGATTCGCTGTTTTAATCCGTCCACCTGAAAGAACTCCCTATGCCAACCTATTTGAGTTCGATAGTAACTGTGTCAAAAACAGAACTGAAGCCATATCCGGCCAATGAACAAAGTTTAAGGCGCGCTACCTAAGAGCAACGCTCTTGCTTCAGCCACGGTAAAGAAGGATCCAAAAGCTACGACACAGTCTTCGGGCCGTGCAGCTCTGCCCTTGGCCCCCTCCAAAGCTTCAGCAATGGTGACACTGACATCTGCACTGGCTACCTCGCCAACACGGGCTTCAAGCTCTTTAACAGACAAGCCTCGGGGCACATCCAAGCCCGCCAGACACCAGTGATCAACAACTGGGTTCATAGCTAATACAACGCCCTCAATATCTTTATCGCCAAGCGCCGCGTAAACCGCAACTATTCGACCACCACGTTGCTGCTTCAATTCGTAAAGCTTAGCGGCCAGCCAACGAGCAGCGTGGGGATTGTGGCCGACATCAGCGATAACCAAAGGCTCACTGCCAAGCCGTTCGAAGCGTCCCGGCAAAGTAACCGCCTTAGCGGCTTCCTCCAACCGCTCAAGACTTGCATCCGGCAAGAGCTGAACCGCCATGACTGTCGCCGCCGCCACACTTTCAATTGGCAATGGCCCTGCCGGCAAGGCGATACGGCCCTCTGACACCACCAGATCGATGACTTCAGGTTCGTCTGAACGAGGTTCAAGGCGGTAATCACGTCCTGTCAGCCGAAAATCAACTTTCTGAGCAGCAGCCTGCTGCAACACCGAACTGGGCGGAACCGGATCCGCGCACACCGCCGGGATCCCCGGGCGCAAAATACCCGCTTTTTCAAATCCGATCACTTCCCGGTTATCACCCAGAAACCCAATATGATCAATATCGATGGAGGTAATAATCGCGTAATCGGCGTCCAGAACGTTCACTGCATCCAGCCGACCACCCAAACCGACTTCCAGCACCCAATCCTTAACACCGGCTTGATCAAGGGCCACAAACGCAGCCAAAGTTCCAAATTCGAAATAAGTCAACGAGACGCGCCCCCTCGCCTCTTCAACCGTTTCGAACGCAGACACCAAAGCCTCATCGGACACATTCGTTCCGTTGATCCGGACACGCTCGTTGTAATTCTGAAGATGGGGGGAGGTGTAAGCACCCGTGGAGCGACCCGCTGCTAATAGCTGACGCTCCAAAGTGGCTACCGTTGAGCCTTTACCATTGGTGCCGGCAACGGTAATGATTCGAGCACTAGGCTTTTTCGGGAACAGGCGGCGAAGAACCACCAGAACGCGATCAAGCCCCATATCGATTTCTGTGGGATGAATGGCTTCCAACCACTGAAGCCATTCCTTAACCGACGCACCCTCGCCAGGGCTCTTTACCGCAGTGCCGGAGTTATTCAACAGATTCATCTGCACCCGGCTTTTCTGTTATTTCAAATTCGATAGGAGCCTCGGTACCCGGCTTTTCCTGCCCCGTAAATTTCGCTAACACGTGTGCTATGCGCTCTCGCATCTGATGACGATGCAGAATCATATCGATAGCACCGTGCTCCAACAAAAACTCACTGCGTTGAAACCCTTCCGGTAGCTTCTCACGCACGGTCTGCTCGATAACCCTTGGGCCGGCGAAACCAATCAACGCATAGGGCTCCGCAATATTGAGATCACCCAACATGGCCAAACTGGCAGACACCCCACCAAACACCGGATCTGTCATCACCGATATGTAGGGAATCCCCTCTTCTTTCATACGCTCGAGAACCGCGGCCGTTTTCGCCATCTGCATCAATGACAAAATGGCTTCCTGCATACGAGCACCGCCACTGGCCGAGAAGCAAACCAACGGAATTCGGCGCTCCAGCGCAACATTCGCAGCTTGGACGAACTTTTCGCCTACAACTTGCCCCATCGAGCCGCCAAGGAAGTTAAATTCGAAGGCACAAGCAACCAGAGGCACCCCCAAGGTACTGCCGCTCATGGCAACCAAGGCATCTTTCTCGCCAGTCGCTTTTTGGGCGGCCGCCAAGCGATCTTTATAGCGTTTGGTGTCTTTAAACTTCAGGCGATCGTTCGGTTCGAGATCGGCTGCAATCTCCTCGCGCCCATCTTTATCTAAAAAGATCTCGAGGCGGCGCCGAGCGGACACACGAAGATGATGATTGCACTTTGGGCAAACATCCAGGTTCTTTTCCAGCTCTGGCTTATAGAGAAATGCGCCACATTTCGGGCATTTCTTCCAGAGCCCTTCAGGGACACCGGTACGTTGTCTCGATTCCGAGCGAATCTTGCTCGGCATTATCTTGTCCAGCCAGTTACTCATGCTTAAGTCCTGTCCTTTTGTGCCTGGATGCCTAGTTATCAGACAAGGCTATCCAGCGCTTCGCGCATCGGGTACAACAGATCGTGTAACGCTTGGTTCAATGCGTCAGAATCTGATTGATTTCGGGCTATTGTATCCACCAGTACGCTTCCCACAATTACACCATCGGATACTTTGCCAATTGCGCCTGCGGTTTCCGCATCGCGAATACCAAAACCAACACCTACAGGAAGTGCCGTTAACTCGTGGATATGAGCCACTTTTTCGGCGACTTCATCAACATTAATAGTTGCCGAGCCCGTCACGCCCTTGATAGAAACATAGTACACATAGCCAGACGAGTGCTTACTAATTGCTTTTATTCGATCATCCGTCGTAGTTGGGGCCAGCAAGAAGATCGAGTCCATATTGCGCTCGGCAAACAGCGACGCAACGTCACTAGCCTCTTCCGGCGGCAAATCAACGGTCAAAACCCCATCAATGCCTGCGTTAGCCGCTGCATCAGCAAAGACTTCATATCCCATCGCTTCCATTGGATTCAGATAGCCCATTAACACCACCGGGGTATCGGCATCGGTTTTACGAAACTCTTCAACCATACCAATCACCTGACGCAACGAGGTGTTGTGCTTCAGAGCTCGCTCACACGCCAACTGAATAACGGGGCCATCGGCCATCGGGTCCGAAAATGGAACCCCAAGCTCAACAATATCCGCGCCCGCTTTTACCAGCGTGTGCATCAGGCTGACCGTTTGCTCAGGATGAGGATCACCCGCAGTAATATAGGGGATCAGCGCTTTACGCCCCTGCTCTTTCAAGGATTTCAATACACCTTCAATACGACTCATGCCTGCTCCTGATACCTTCAGATCTCGATGCCATCCAACTGGGCGATGGTATGAATATCTTTGTCGCCGCGGCCCGATACGTTAATAACCACAACCTTATCTTTATCCATGGTCGCAGCCAGCTTCAACGCGTACGCCACCGCATGGGATGACTCCAGCGCCGGCATGATGCCTTCCACTTGGGTCAGTGTACGAAAACCCGCCAACGCCTCTTCATCAGTCACTGACACATAATGGGCTCGACCGATATCTTTCAACCACGAATGCTCTGGGCCCACGCCTGGGTAATCGAGGCCGGCACTGACAGAATGCGTTCCGGCGATCTGGCCGTTCTCATCTTCCATCAAGTATGTACGGTTGCCGTGCAACACGCCCGGACGACCAGCGCACAGAGGCGCAGCGTGGTCACCGGTCTCAATACCTAAACCGCCGGCCTCAACACCGTAAAGCGCCACCGACTCGTCGGTCAGGAACGGGTAGAACATACCGATGGCATTCGAGCCACCACCTACACATGCAACCAACGCGTCAGGAAGCTTGCCCATTTTTTCCATGGACTGCTCGCGCAATTCGCGACCGATCACGGATTGGAAGTCACGCACTAACAGCGGGTATGGATGCGGGCCAGCAACGGTACCTATGATATAGAAAGTCTCGTCTACGTTGGCGACCCAATCCCGCATCGCCTCATTCATGGCGTCTTTGAGTGTTTTGGTGCCGCTTTCGACTGCGTGGACCGTAGCGCCCAGCAACTTCATGCGATAGACGTTCAGTGATTGGCGCTGAACATCTTCAGAGCCCATAAATACGTGACACTCAAGACCCAACCGAGCACAAACCGTCGCGGTAGCTACACCATGCTGACCGGCGCCAGTTTCAGCGATAATACGTTTTTTGCCCAGGAAGCTGGCGAGCAGTGCCTGGCCAATAGTGTTGTTTACCTTATGGGCACCGGTATGATTCAGATCTTCGCGCTTCAACCAGATTTGTGCACCACCGGTTTCGCGAGTCAGACGCTCCGCGAAATAGAGCGGACTTGGCCGGCCGACATAATCCGCCAAATCTTTATCAAACTTCGCCTGAAATTCCGGGTCATCTTTCAACTGGAGATATTCTTTCTCCAGCGTCATCAATGAGTCCATCAGGGTTTCGGAAACAAACCGGCCACCGAAGGCACCAAAGTGACCTCTGGAATCCGGGAGTGCCTTCAACATTTCATCAGTCAGTTTTACGGACACTTTGCACCTCTTTGCAGAAAACAGATAATTTGGTGGCGTCTTTAATACCCTTGTTCAGCTCAACCCCGCCGCTGACGTCAACCGCCCACGGGCGAACCTCTTCGATGGCGCGGGCTACGTTAGCAGATGACAAGCCGCCGGCCAATATCAAGGGGATAGGACGTTCTTGTGGTATCAGTTGCCAATTAAAGGATTGGCCTGTTCCGCCGTATCGATCGGGATCCCAGGCATCAACCAACAACCCTACCGCTTTGTTATACGTAGAATAAGCGTCCGAGATCTGTTCTGAGCTCTGAACCCTGATTGCCTTAATCCATCGACGCCCAAACGAATCACAAAATTCGGGCGCTTCATCGCCGTGGAACTGCAGCAAGTCCAGTGGGACCGCATCCAATACAGATTTAACAAACTCTGGTGTTGGATTCACAAATAATCCCGTTGCGGTCACAAACGCCGGAATTGCCGCCGCTAGTTCTTTTGCTTTCTCAACAGACACGGCACGAGGGCTTCGATCGTAAAACACAAGACCAATTGCATCCGCGCCGCTTGCAACAGCTGCTTTTACATCTTCTACTCTGGTTAGGCCACAAATCTTTATGCGCGTTGTCATGAGTCTGTAATCGGTTTTTTGGGATGAATATGGGTTGGAACGATTGGCAAGTTATCTTCTCTACAGAACCACGGTGCCACGAACGCTGGGCCACACAAAATGTCTGGGATGCCAAAGTGCTCAGGATACCCTACATCGACCAGATAAAGCCCGTACGGAGGAGCAGTTACGCCGGCAATCTTCCTGTCCTTTGCGGCTAGAACCTCGCCAACCCACTCCACTGATTGCTCCCCGGTGCCTACCGCCATCAATGCACCAGCAATATTACGCACCATGTGATGCAGGAACGCATTCGCCTGCACATCGATCACAACATAATCACCAAATCGGGTTACTGATATGCGCTCCATAAAACGAACCGGAGTTCGAGACTGGCACCCCGCGGCACGAAATGACGAGAAATCATGCTCACCAGTGAGCACCTGGGCAGCGTCGTGCATTTTTCGTGCATCCAATGGTCGAAAATTCCAGCTCACCTGCCCACGCTGAATACCCGGTCGAACTGGATTGTTGAAAATGACATAGCGATAACGCCGATAGATTGCCGAGAAGCGAGCATGAAAATCCTCAACACCGTTCCCTGCCCAATGCACCGCTATGTCGTTAGGCAACGCCGTATTAATTCCCATGACCCAGGATCGCAACGTGCGTACCGCTTTGGTATCAAAATGCACGATCTGCGAACTGGCATGAACGCCAGCGTCTGTGCGACCCGCGCACACTAGCTCAACCGGATGATCAGCGACCTTACTTACCGCTTTCGTTAATTCCGCCTGAACCGACCGCACCCCACTTTTTTGCTGCTGCCAACCGTGAAATGCTTGGCCATCGTATTCAAAAGCAATCACAACTCGACCGTCACCAATCGCGTTATTTGTCGTTAAAGGGGTCGGCTGAAGAAACAATGGAGCATCCAGTTTTACGGGTTCAGAAATACAAAGCGCCGGCACAAAGGCCGGCGCTGTTGCCGTTATACGGTGATTATAACGGATCAGGAGAGATTTTTAAGAAGCTCTTTCGCTTCGGCCTTCTGCTCTTCGTTACCCTCCAAGGCAACTTCTTCGAGAATATCCCTGGCACCATCGCCGTCACCCATCTCGACGTAGGCTCGCGCCAGATCGAGTTTAGTCGCAGCTTCGTCAGTACCAGCGAGAAAATCGAAATCATCATCGTCGCCGAGGTCAGCATCACCGATATCTAGTCCAGACAACCCTTGACTTGCGTCATCCTCTGCATCGACTTCCGGAACCAATGACGGAATGTCTTCTGACGAGTCGGCGGCTGCCTCTTCACCTTGGTCCAGTTCATCGAGTGCATCTTCAAGGCTGAGCTCTTCGTCCAATGAATCTGTTCCCTCTGTCGTTGGGTCGGCGGAATCACGTTCAGCGAACTCGCCCATCAAGGCCAAGTCATCATCAGAGACGTCCAACTCGAGATCATCCAGAGCTGATTCGCTTAAATCTAAAGGCTCGGACTCGCTATTTTCTTCGACCTTATCCAGCTCTGCATCCAGCTCGTCGAGGAAAGACTCGTCAAGACCGTCGTCACCCGAGACCTCATTTAAGGACACCGGCTCACTTTCCTGATCAGCCTGACCCTCAGTATCGACCGACTGAGCTTCCAACTCATCTAGCTCACCATCAAGATCCAGACTTTCAGTCAAATCCAATTCGGGATCAATCGCATCTTCAGTCTCACCCGAACCGAATACAGCTTCATCTTCTTCACTCAACTCGAAGTCTAGACTGAACTCATCTTCACCAAGAACATCATCTGGCTTATCGACCTGTGAGTCCGACTCAACATCCATTTCAAATGAGGAGAAATCGGACTCGTCGGACGTTGAATCCGCTGACTCTTCGGCGTTATCAAGTACTGCAATACCTGTGAGGTCGTACTCAATTGGATCGTCTGGCGAGCCCGCGCTGCCTTTTTCGCCTTCAAGCTCTTCATCTAAATCAAACTCGTCTAAGCGATCGTCTAGCCCCTGGAATTCATCGTCCAAAGGTGTTGCAGACACTTCAGGCTCATTCTCATTATCGTAGGCTTCTGACGCAAAGCCCGCCAAGGAATCAGAGCGAAGCTCATTTTCAAGATCGTCGATGCTCGGCATTGCTTCCGCTTCTTGCAGCTGCTGCTGCAGAACCACAGCTCGAGCCAGAGCTTCGTCGTCACCAAGGGCTTCTACTTCACCGAATTGCTTTTCAAAAGACTGATAATCTTGCCCCTCGGCATAGGTTTCCAGCAACTTCAGGCGCAAATCTGTGCGGCTAGGTTCGCGCGAAATAGCCGTTTCCAGAACCTCGGCTGCCTTATCCAGCTGACCGTAAGCCATATAGCTATTGGCCTCTGCCAACACTTCATCACCCTCAGGGGTTGCCGCCGCTTGGCTTGGTTCATCTGCGGGCGTTAGGTCAAACCCTTCTGAATCGCCATCATCTTCCGAGTTTAGTTGATCGTAAAACGCTTTCTCGCGATTTGCGTTACGACGAGCAACCAACAACAGCAGAAGCAGCAACAGGATCAGGCCTCCACCCAAAGCAATCTGGTACATCGGGTTCCCGACGACCGCATCCATAAACTGACCCAACAAACCTTTTTTCGATTGCTCTGCTGGTTGACTTTGTTCGGGCTGTTGAACTGTAGATTCGGTATTGCCCGCGCTTGCAACGGGTCCTGCTGATTCTTCCAGTTCATCCGCCGCAACTGCTTCCGGCGCGGTGCTTTCATCCTGCTGGACGCCCGTTTCTGACTCCGGCGCACCCGCTTCCGCGGTGTCCATCGCTGTCTCAACCGATTCTTCTGGAACACCTTCCTCTGAAGTCAGCGAATTATCCTCGCCCACCTCTTCCGCTTCGGCACTCTCATCCGGAGCGTTTGAAGCCTGACCGGAAACTGCTTCAGGGGATTCTCCCTCCGCAGCAGAATCTTCATCGGCGCCGCCTCCAACGGACTGACTACCGTCTGCGTTACCTGAAGCAGCGGACGGCTCTTCAGAGACTACGCCTTCCAAGTCAGCAAGCTGGGAGCTCTTCAACTCCAAAAGACGTTGAAGCGTTTCGACCTGAGCTTGCATATCTTCAAGCTTGGAATTCAGCTCTTCGTTCTCACGACGTGTGGCTTCAAGCTCTTCCATAGCGACTGCGGACCCTGCATCCACACCACCCTCGCTGGCGCCATCGCCACCGGCCGAACCGCCCTGCTCTTCGGTACGAGCCTCGGCTTCATCTGCGGCAATAAGGCGAAGCTCTGCCCCAGCTTCCACTTCTTGAGGTTTAACGCTCGGCTGCGGAGTCGTTTCAGCAGTTTGAGTAGCATCTACAGGTCGTGGAGCCTTAAGCTCTTGGTTCTGCCTTGCAACCACCCGAGATGCTTCGGTCTGGCTACGACGCTCAATTTCCGAGAGACTCGGTGCACGCAGCACTTGCCCCCGTTTCAATCGATTTATATTTCCGCCAATAAATGCTTTCGGGTTTTTATCCTGGATAGCCAGCATAACCTGTTGCATTGACACCGAGTTGTTTGGACGCATGCGCTGAGCAATGGTCCAAAGCGTGTCAGACGGCCCGGTAGGACCAAAGCTATCGGCGTTGGCACTAGATGTAGGGGAACTTTGAACGGCGGCTTGCCGGCGCGCAGACTCGGCACTGCGACTGGACTGGGAAACCGTGCTGCGCTGCGGAGCCGATGTGGGCGCTGTTACTTGTTCACGTATGCCTGATTCTTCCGCGTAGACCGGAGGATCAACGAGTACGGCGTACTCACGCATCAAGCGGCCATTTGGCCAAGTGAGCTCAAGAAGGAAATTCAGATAAGGTTCGCGGAAAGGTTCCCGTGATGACACATTGATCACGAGATTACCGTCTGCCTCTGTAATCACTTCAAATTTCAGTTTGCTCAGAAACTGATGACGCTCAAGTCCGACTCGTTGGTAAGCAGCTTCAGGAGCCACGTTAACGAAGACATCACCGGGATCGACTCCACGACTTTGTCGCAACGAAATTTCAGCATCCAGCGGCTGATTCAACCAGGACTGCATCTCAATTTCACCCAGCCCCAGGGCCTGAGCCATACCCGAGCCGAGCCCTCCCGCCAACGCCAGGGCAACCGCAAGCTTGCGTACCTTCATGCTTTTTCCTTTCCAGTCTCCGTTATTCTTTGACTGCTGAATCTCAACAGAATCGGACGAGGTTGGATGACTTTCGTCTTTTTATAGTTTGGGAGTATTGTTGATAAAACCTCTTTTATCAATCAATCAGCTGCTTTCCTTGCACCATTTGTTCACCACTCCCATGGAACTCATTAGTGTCCCTGAAAATAACAGGGGCGGGCACTGAAATCAGCACCCGCCCCGAACCGGCTTATGAAAAACCGGACACAGTTGGCATTAATGACCAACCTGTAACAATTTTTAACGTTCCTGAAGGATTCTCAGCATCCTGCGAAGCGGTTCTGCAGCACCCCACAACAACTGGTCACCTACAGTGAACGCGGAGATGTATTCCGGCCCCATGGCCAATTTACGAATACGTCCAATTGGCACACTCAGTGTACCCGTCACCTTCGTCGGGGTCAGTTCCTGCATGGTCGCGTCGCGATCATTCGGAATTACCTTCACCCAATCGTTACCTTCTGCCAGAATGTTTTCGATCTCTGAAACCGGCAAATCCTTCTTCAGCTTGATGGTCAGCGCCTGACTGTGAGAGCGCATTGCGCCAATACGTACGCAGATGCCATCAATGGGAATCGGGTTACCGCTGCGGCCAAGAATCTTGTTGGTTTCAACGCCCGCTTTCCACTCTTCCTTGCTCATGCCGTTATCGAGTTGCTTATCGATAAACGGAATCAGACTTCCCGCCAGCGGAACACCGAAGTGTTCGGTTGGAAACTCACCTGAACGCATGGTGTCGGTGACCTTGCGGTCGATTTCGAGAATCGCAGACGACGTATCTTCCAGCTCAGCCTTGA
Organism: Marinobacter sp. JH2; assembly: GCF_004353225.1. Taxonomy (NCBI): domain Bacteria; kingdom Pseudomonadati; phylum Pseudomonadota; class Gammaproteobacteria; order Pseudomonadales; family Marinobacteraceae; genus Marinobacter; species Marinobacter sp. JH2. The sequence continues at coordinate 1,327,171 of NZ_CP037934.1, forward strand.
CGCTGTCATTCAACGCGCCCATCTGATTCAGCAGCTCACGCATGTTTTGTGCGCCGGAACCCGAAGCTGCCTGATAAGTCATGGGAGACACCCACTCAATCAGATCCTGTTCGAGCAGTCCGCCCAGCGCCAGCATCATCAGGCTTACGGTACAGTTACCACCAACGTAATCCTTCACACCCTTCTCGAGTGCTTCATCTATAACGTTGCGATTAACAGGGTCCAGAACGATGACAGAGTGATCGGCCATCCGCAGCGTAGAGGCTGCATCAATCCAAAACCCCTGCCAGCCCGCTTCACGTAGCTTCTCGTAAACCGCCGAGGTGTAATCACCACCCTGACACGTGACAACCACGTCCATCGTTTTCAGAATGTCGATGTCAAACGCATCCTGCAATGCTGGCACTCCGTCTTTGCCTACATCCGGAGCCGGCTTACCCGACTGGGATGTTGTAAAGAACACCGGATCGATGTCAGCAAAATCATTTTCTTCGCGCATGCGTTGCATGAGGACAGACCCCACCATGCCACGCCAACCTACAAGTCCAACTCGCTTCATGTGCGACCTTTGAACCTCACATTATGCCCGCCCCTACCGTTATCGCTGGCAGGGACCGGATGAATGATCCCGCAACAGCTGCATCGCGCCGTTGTCGGGCCTCGGTTTCTGAACCAAAATCTTAAAGCGCGCTCAGTACAGCTTCACCCATTTCACGGGTCGAAACTTTCTTGCCGCCGTCTGACATAATATCTGCAGTACGCAAACCTTGGTCCAACACCTTGCTGACCGCAATCTCAATGGCTTCTGCAGCTTCGTCTTCGTTCAGACTGTACCGCAACATCATTGCTGCACTGATAATGGTGGCCAGCGGATTCGCAATGCCCTGCCCGGCGATATCCGGAGCTGAACCATGGCAAGGCTCATACATACCTTGCCTCTCGGAGTTCAGCGAAGCGGACGGCAACATGCCGATTGAGCCGGTCAGCATTGCTGCTTCGTCAGAAAGAATATCACCAAACATGTTGCCAGTCACAATCACGTCGAACTGCTTAGGCGCTTTCACCAACTGCATAGCAGCGTTATCGACGTACATATGAGACAGCTCAACGTCCGGATATTCGCTCTTCAGCTCTTCCATAATTTCACGCCACAACACGGTCACTTCCAACACGTTTGCTTTATCCACGGAGCACAGTTTCTTGCTGCGCTGCTGAGCAGCTTCAAAAGCGACACGGCCAATACGGCGAATTTCAGACTCAGTGTATTGATAGGTGTTGTAACCCTGACGCTCGCCACTCTCCAGCTGACGAACACCGCGGGGCTGACCAAAATAGATACCACCGGTCAGCTCACGAACGATCAGGATATCCAGACCAGACACCACTTCCGGCTTAAGTGAAGATGCAGACGCCAATTGCGGGTAAAGAATCGCCGGACGCAAGTTCGCAAACAACTCCAAATTGGAGCGCAAGCCCAACAACCCTTTTTCCGGGCGATTTGCCATCGGCAGACCATCCCACTTGGGACCACCGACCGCTCCTAGCAAAATGGCTTCCGCCTTACGCGCCTTATCCAACGTATCGGCTGGCAGAGGCGTATCTTCCGCGTCGATCGCCGCGCCACCAACTAAAGCGGTATCGAAAGACAATCCTAAAGAGAACCTTTCGTTTACTTTGTGCAGCACTTTTTCAGCTTCTGCAACAATCTCAGGACCAATGCCATCACCTGGCAACAACAAAACACTACGGGACATATCAGAATCCTTTTAATCAGTTTCCAGCGTTAAACAACCAAGGAGCCGTTTGGCGACGTGCGTCTTCATAGACCTTAATAGCATCAGCGTCTTCCAGCGTAACGCCGATGTCGTCTAAGCCGTTCAGCAAACAATGGCGACGGAAGTTATCGACATCAAAACTGAAGGACTCGCCATCAGGTGTAGTGACCGTTTGCGCCTCGAGATTCACAGTCAACTGATAGCCTTCGTTTACTTCCACGCTTTCAAAAAGCTTATCAACAACTTTTTCTTCAAGAACAATAGGTAACAACCCATTCTTAAAGCAGTTATTGTAGAAAATATCTGCAAAGCTCGGCGCAATAATGACACGAAAACCGAAATCATCCAGCGCCCACGGCGCATGTTCACGGCTTGAACCACAACCAAAGTTGGTACGCGCCAGCAGCACGCTAGCATTCTTGTAGCGTTCCTGATTCAACACAAAATCAGGATTCAACGGCCGGCCGGCACAATCCTGATCCGGCTTACCTTCATCCAAATAACGCAGCTCATCAAACAAATTCGGGCCAAAGCCTGTACGCTTGATGGACTTCAAAAACTGCTTGGGAATAATCATGTCCGTATCCACATTGGAACGGTCCATGGGGGCAACAATGCCCTGATGTTGCGTAAATGCTCGCATGGTGTCTCTCCTGTGGATCAGTTCATCAACTCACGGACATCAACAAAATGGCCCGATACTGCTGCCGCAGCCGCCATCGCCGGGCTCACCAAGTGGGTACGCCCGCCGAAGCCCTGACGGCCTTCGAAGTTACGGTTTGACGTAGACGCACAATGCTCGCCCTGCCCCAACTTGTCGGCGTTCATCGCCAAGCACATAGAGCAACCCGGATCCCGCCATTCAAGACCCGCTTCGATAAAGATCTTATCCAAACCTTCCTTCTCGGCCTGCTCTTTCACCAAACCGGAGCCGGGAACCACCATCGCCTGCTTCAAGCCAGCCGCAACCTTGCGGCCCTTAACAACGGCAGCGGCCTCGCGCAGATCTTCAATGCGACTGTTAGTGCAAGAGCCAATAAACACGCGATCCAACTTAATGTCGGTAATCTTCTGATTCGGTTCCAAGCCCATGTACTTCAGGGCACGAACGATCCCTTCCCGCTTAATGAGATCTTCTTCTTTGGCCGGGTCAGGTACATTCGCACCGACATCAGCCACCATCTCTGGTGATGTACCCCAGCTCACTTGAGGCTGAATTTTTGTGCCATCGATTTCAACAACCTTGTCGAACTCCGCATCGTCATCACTGTGCAGGGTGCGCCAGTATTCAACAGCCTTGTCCCAGGTTTCACCCTTGGGCGCAAACGGGCGATCTTTAACATATTCGATCGTGGTGTCGTCTACCCCAACCATGCCGACACGGGCACCGCCTTCGATGGCCATGTTACAGATGGTCATCCGGCCTTCCATGCTCAAACCACGAATAGCCTCACCACCGAACTCGATGGCATAACCCGTGCCTCCGGCAGTGCCGATCTTACCGATAATCGCCAACACTACGTCTTTACCGGTAACACCTGCACCCAACTTGCCAGTCACTTTTACCAGCATGTTTTTCATCTTCTTCTGAACCAAGCACTGAGTGGCCAGTACGTGTTCAACCTCGGAGGTACCGATACCGTGCGCCAAGCAACCAAAAGCGCCGTGTGTAGAGGTATGGGAGTCACCACACACGATACTCATACCTGGCAAAGTCGCGCCTTGCTCTGGCCCGATAACGTGGACAATACCTTGTCGAATGTCTTTGATCTTGAATTCGAGAATACCGAACTCATCGCAGTTCTTACCCAAGGTTTCTACCTGTGTGCGAGACACAGGGTCAACAATGCCATCAATTCCTTTGTCACGGTCGGTCGTAGGAACGTTGTGATCCGGCGTTGCTAGGTTCGCATCGATGCGCCACGGCTTACGATTAGCCAACCGGAGGCCTTCAAACGCCTGCGGCGAAGTGACTTCGTGCAGCAACTGGCGATCGATATAGATCAATGCTGAACCGTCATCGCGCTGTTTGACTAAATGGTCATCCCACAACTTGTCGTATAAGGTCTTGCCCGCCATGATTCTCTCTCACTCTCTGGGGGTTTTTGTTTCATTCTGACGTGAAGCCATCATACTACCTCACCACCAATAACCCCAATTCATGTTTTTCATTCATTGCATTCCAGATGGTTATCAGCGATAGTTTTGGCTATAAATCGGCACAAAACTCGAGCTATGGCGATAGCTGCTCCTTCTAACCACCCGCGCCTCAACTTTAAACAGGGCATCGCCCATCGAGAATGCACCTACTTAAGTCCTCCCACCCAAGCCTTAAATTACGCGGAGAAAATTGACAACGATGGACGCAAACTCCCTAAAAGCATTCCTGACAATCGTAGACCAAGGCTCTTTCTCCGAGGCTGCAGAAACACTGCACCTGACACAGCCGGCAGTCAGTAAACGCTTAGCCACCTTAGAACACCAACTCGGCACCAAGCTGATCGAACGAGGCCACCGGGAAATGCGCCTCACCGACACAGGCGCTAGACTGCTGCCCCATGCTAGACAAATACTCGACGACATCCACAATGCCAAAGCCGCCCTAACCTCCGATGATGGGAACATCACCGGCGAATTGAACATCATCGCCAGCCACCACATCGGTCTCCACCACCTGCCAAACTGGTTGCGCCGCTTCGCGCGCGAATACCCTGACGTATCCGTAAACCTACAATTTATGGAATCTGACGCCGCCTACAGCCAAATGGTCAAACGCAACGCAGAGCTTGCCTTCGTAACCCTTAGCGACAGCATGGAAAGCCAATTCAAAGTATACCAACAATGGCCCGACCCCATGGCATTCGTCACCGGACCCGACCACGAGCTGGCCGTAAGTAACACCGCGACCCTAAGCGATTTAGCGAAGTATCCGGCGCTACTGCCAGACACCACAACTGCGACCTACCGAGCCGTCAGCCGGCTGTTTTTGGAAGCCAACTTGCCCCTGAAACAACAAATCCCTACAAATTATCTGGAAACCATCAAAATGATGACAAGTGTCGGTCTGGGATGGAGTGTTCTGCCGGTGAGCATGGCAGACAAAACGCTGCACCAACTAAATACCGGAATCACTGTAAGCCGCGTGCTTGGCGCAGTCGGACTTTTGGGAAGGCACCTGAGCCAAGCCGCCAGAGCCATGCTTGAAGTTGTGCAGCTGGAGGAATCCACGCGGAAGACAGACGCACAAAAATGAGCAGGCTGCCTATGCTTGATCTGGCGGCGGTTTCAGACCCCACCAGGTTACAATGACCGCAACAACCATAGCGGCTGCCCCACCCCAAAAGGCCGCAGCGGTACTATAGCCATCCACCAGAAAGCCAGACATCCACGCCCCCAATGCACCACCCCCACCAAACGTTAAACCGCTATACAGTGCCTGCCCTTGGCCATGGTGATGCTTACCGAAGAAACCCTGAACATACTGTACCGATACCGCGTGCAACACTCCGTAAGACGCTGCATGCAGCAATTGCGCAAAAATCAAAACCGGAATCACGGCAGTCAGCTCGGCGATAAGAACCCATCGAAGCATGGTCAGAACCAATGCCCCAAGCACGACCTGACGTACAGACAACCGTTTGGTTAAGCGATGCAGAAACAAGAACAGTACGATTTCTGCAACCACTCCCAGTGACCACAGCATCCCGATAGATAGCTTGCCGTATCCATGCTGCTCAAGATGAATACTGAAGAAGGTGTAATAGGCACCATGAGAAACCTGCAACAGAAAGTTCATCGCAAAGAACGCAATCACTGCTGGGTGGGTGACAATCGCTTTCAAGCTACCCTTCGGCGCACGTTCCTTAGGCTCGCCACGATCCGATGGCACCAAAAAAGCCGATACCACGATGCCAGCAAAAACGGGTAACAGCAGCCAAGGCAGGTATTCGATCGGCAGCCACTCCAACAGCGCACCAACCAAGCCGACCGCACCAACAAAACCGACCGAACCCCAAAGACGGACTTTGCCATATTTATCTTTCCGCGCGCCCAACACCCGTAAGGTGATGACTTCGTATAGCGGAAGAATGGCATTCCAGAAGAAGGTGAAAACCAGCATGACCAGCAGCAGGCCGTAGAAACCGGGTTCCAAGAACACTCCGGCAAAGAACAAAGAGCCTGTGATGGCGCCAAAGCGAACCAGACGAACACGCTGCCCGGTACGGTCACCAAGCCAGCCCCACAGACTGGGCGCAACAATTTTGGTTAGCTGGATGGTCGCCATGAGTGTGGCGATTTGCAGGTAGGAAAAGCCCTGCCCCTCCAAATACAGGGACCAGTAAGGCAAAAGCCCTCCTAAGAGGGCGAAGAACCAGAAGTAGAGGTTGGACAGCCGCCAGTAGATGGTGTCGCCTCCTTACGATCAGAGCTGACCGATAACCGGAGTGGATACCTCGACATCGCCATTTTGAGCACGATGACGCAGATAATGATCCAACAGGACAATGGCCATCATGGCTTCGGCAATGGGCGTCGCCCGAATACCAACGCAAGGATCGTGACGACCGGTCGTAATCACTTCAACCGGGCTGCCATGAACATCAATACTCCGCCCTGGCAAGCGCAGACTGGAGGTCGGCTTCAGCGCAATACTGGCAACGATCGGCTGCCCTGATGAAATCCCCCCGAGCACACCGCCAGCCTCATTCGACAGGAAGCCTTCAGGCGTCATCTCATCCCGGTGCTCAGTGCCTTTCTGTTCAATGCTTCCAAAACCTGCACCAATTTCAACGCCTTTAACCGCGTTGATACTCATCAACGCATGAGCCAAATCTGCATCTAAGCGATCAAAAACCGGCTCACCCAGCCCCGGAGGGACACCTTCGGCCACAACATTAATCCGCGCGCCTATCGAATCCCCTTCTTTTCGAAGAGCATCCATATAGGCTTCCATTTCTGGCACCTTGTCTGCATCTGGGCAGAAAAACGGGTTTTGGTGAACCTGCTCCCAATCGAGTTTTTCAATCTTAATGGGGCCCAACTGAGACAAATACCCACGGATACGTATACCGAGGCGTTGCTCCAGAAACTTTCGGGCCACGGCGCCGGCTGCAACGCGCATAGCTGTTTCGCGAGCTGAAGAACGGCCACCACCTCGGTAATCCCGATTGCCGTACTTATGGTGATAGGTGTAATCAGCGTGGGCAGGACGGAACTGCTCCGAAATCTTGGAATAATCTTTGGAGCGCTGATCAGTGTTTTCGATAATCAAACCGATTGGCGTGCCGGTGGTTTTGCCTTCAAACACACCCGACAGAATTCGAACCTCATCCGCCTCGCGACGCTGAGTGGTATGGCGGGAAGTACCCGGTTTTCGGCGATCCAGATCAGCCTGCATGTCCGCTTCTGACAACTCAAGCCCCGGCGGGCACCCGTCAATGATGCAACCTAGGGCGGCGCCGTGGCTTTCACCAAAGGTCGTGACCGTAAACAGCTTTCCAAAAGTATTTCCCGACATATTTCAGCACTTTATTTAAGTTTTATAAAATAAAAATTAAGACTTATTTGCTTGCCATTCGCGAAGATCCCGGGCGGTAATAAGAAATACGCCATCGCCACCGCTTTCAAACTCGAGCCAAACCAACGGCAGGTCCGGATAAGCGTCGTCCATCGCTCCCCAGGAGTTCCCCACTTCAACAATCAACAAACCGTTTTCAGTCAGGTGCTCGGCGGCTCCTGCGATAATACGGTGTGCGATATCCAGCCCGTCATTACCCGCCGCCAACCCAAGCTCTGGTTCATGGCGATACTCTTCGGGCATGTCCGCCATATCTTCCGCATCGACATAAGGCGGGTTACTCAAAATGACATCGTAGCGGCCTTCAATGTTTGCGAACACATCTGAATGAACGGCCTGCACCCGCCCCTGCTGGCCGTGTAATTCAATGTTCGATTCCGCTACCACCAGCGCATCTTCGGATATATCAGACAGTGTGACTTCTGCTTCGTCAAATACGGTCGCTGCACCAATACCGATGCAGCCACTGCCTGTACACAAATCCAGCACACGCAGAACATCGGTATCACCCAGCCACGGCTGTAAACCGTTTTCGAGCAGCTCACCCAAAGGTGATCGCGGAACCAAAACACGTTCATCGACATTGAACGGCATCCCCATAAACCAGCCCTCGCCCAGCAAATAGGCAATCGGCAAGCGCTCGTTAATACGACGATCAATACGATTCAGGATCACATCCCTTTCCGAACGGGTTAACCGTGCGTCCAGAAAGATATTATTGTTTTCCAGAGGCAGGTGAACACTGCGAAGCACCAATTGGACTGCCTCATCCCACACATTGTCAGTTCCATGACCGAAATAAAGCGGCGATGCAGCGAATCGAGAAGACGCATATCGCAATAAATCACGGATGGTGTGCAGATCATCTACGGGGCTAGTCACAAAAAACGTTCCTGAACGGGGGGTATTTAGCGCCGCATTATACGCTGATTAGGCGCACAACTGCAGCATTTGCAGCGTTTAAAGTGCCAGAGGACCCGAGCTACTGCGGCTCTCTTCAAATCGATCCAGTGCGGCTGTCATTCGTTCACGCCCCAACCGAATCAATTCCGGAGCTTTATGGTAGTCGTAACTTCGGCTCGCGTTCTTAGGGATATTCACTAGCAGATCAGGCGGGTAACCCGCGATTTTGTACTGAACCAAGGCGCTTTGCATGGTTTCGATGGTCAGGTTCATGACATCAAACTTACCAATGCCAAGTTTGTCCCAATCAATCGTGGGGTGATCCTCTTTCTGCTTAGCCTTACTTTGAATGCGCTCTTCTTCTTTAGCTTTCAGCTCAATCTTTCGGTTCTCTTGAGCAGTTTTCTTCGCAATCTCCCGGCTGATTTTATCTTCCGGTGATTCGTCTCCGCTCGGGTGTCGAGTGGTAAGTGACTTTATCGCATCCCAGTCAAACCAACGGGAGGCTTTGTCTCGCATCGCCCCAACCCATTCTTCAATATCGCTTCCGTCATCACCCTCTGATGAAAACGCCGCATCCGGTATGCGCCGATGCTTGTCGTCTTCACCACTCAGGTTAACGGCCATCACAAGATCCGCATGGGCAGATATGGTCGGAATAATGGGAAGGGGATTAAGCAATGCTCCATCCACCAATACCCGACCATTGAGCACCAAAGGTGTTACAACGCTCGGGATCGCTATAGAGGCGCGAATCGCCTGGTCCAATGGACCTTCCTGAAACCAGATTTCTTTATGTGCGAGCAGATCGGTTGCAACGGCCGTATAAGACATAGGTAAGTCTTCGATACGGGTGTCACCCAATATGTCTCGCACCACCGAAAAGACTTTCTCGCCCCGAATTGCTCCAATCGAAGTAAACGTCACATCAAGCAGTTTGAGCACATCAAACTGCCCCAGCCCGGTTACCCAGTCTTTATATTCCTGCAGCTTGCCAGCGGCGTACATTCCGCCTACCAGCGCACCCATTGAACAACCGGATATTGCAATGATCTTATAACCGCGTTCATGCAGCACCTCAATCGCGCCGATATGGGCATAACCTCGCGCACCACCACTGCCGAGCGTCAACGCAACCGTTTTTCCGTTCCCCGTCTGTCGGCTGCCAGCGGATGGAGGTGAAACATCCGAGCTTTCAACAATGGCGCTCACCGCGTCTTGTGCCGGCCGGTTACCATCAGAACCGCTATTCGATACCGGATTATCCTTTTCTGCCATAGCTAGGGCCTCTTGATAACGACGGCTTCTATTCGGTTACCTGAACGGTCCGGAGCAATCGGCTGAACGGCGGGGCCTACCGGTAAAATTCTTATCTGGGTACGGGAAACCCCAATTTTACTCAGCAACTCCGCAAAGGAATCGCCGGCCTGCTTGGAACGCTCAATGGAGGCCTCGAAGCTTTCATCGTTGGCGAGCTCGGAAAAAGTCACCAAAACCACTTCCGCTCCCGCTTCTTCGCTCCAGGCCAACAACTGCCGCCTATCGCCGGCCGTGAACTCGAATCGGTATGTAACGCCCCCCTGCCAAGGCACAACGACCGGGCCTTGAACGCGACCATTCCCGGCTTCAAACCCTGGTATGACAGCGCCATCCGTAACATTCAGATGCTCGATCCAAACATATTCCCGTAAATTACCGCGAGTGACGGTATACACTGAGGTCAGCCACTGCCGCCCCTGCTCATCCAGGACAGCAACCACGAAGTAGTCTTGCTCGGCATCCCGACCGAGTAATTTGGGCTTCTCAAAAACCTGATTCGCCCAGACGTTGCTTCGGCCGCAGTTAATGCCAGAACATTCGAAAAGCAACTGAGCCCCGCGCGCCTGCAATCGTTTTAAATAGTGATTTAGGGCGTCTTGACGACTGGCATCACGGTTAACTTCGTACAACAATCCTTCCCCGCGCACGGGCAGACGTGCCAGTACTTTGGAGCGAATTTCATTACGCACTTCCCGGATCGGACTAAACAGCACCAAGTGGCCCGAAGAATCAATGGTCGTTGTTAGCTGAAGCCTGGACTGAGAGAAGGCTTCTGGGGCTTCCCGAAAGGAATCGGCAGCAGAGGCCCACGAAAGCCCGAGCAGAACAACAGCGATCAGGCTTCGCAAATAAAGAAATCGCACAGATTCACGCATCAAAAAGGAACCTTTTTATAGCAGAAACGACCGGCGCAGTATCACCATCAAGGTGACAATGATGCCCGCCTGGCACTTCGGCAATGGTTAAATCGGGAATTAATTCAATCCGCTTATCCAATTCTTTTCGGCCGGCTAGCAACCCTTCCTGCGCTCGAATGAACAAAGCCGGGACCGCCAGCTCTGACAACGATGCCTGCACCTGCTCCTCAGTCATCATAAGGGCGGTTGGATGCCTCAAACGCGCATCCGTCCTCCAAACAAATCCGTCTGAATGCTCTCGCATGTTGCGCGGCACCAACGTGGCTGCTGCTTCCGAGCTTAACGGGCTAAGACCACCTTCCCGAATCTTTGCGGCAGCTTCAATCGAGGAATAGACCGCCGGAGGCGCGGAACCGCTTCGTTTTTTCTGCAACGCTCGACGTAGTTGCGGAACGGTTTCTTTGGCCGGACGGCTTAATGCCCCGATACTGTCTATCATGACCAATCGCCTTACTCGCTCTGGAAAAGCGGCAGCGTAAAGCGCACACACGATGCCGCCTAATGAGTGGCCTATTAGATCCAGCGGTTGCTCACCACCCTTGGAAAAATGAACATCTACCAGCTCACAAAGGTCGGCAACATAGTCCGTCAACCAGTAACCGTATCCAGGCGGACGATGATGGGAATGGCCATGCCCGGCCATATCAATGCCATGAACATCCGCCAACTCCGCTATATCAGGAGCCAAACGGGCAAAGGTCATGGCATTGTCCAGCCAGCCATGCACCATAAGAACTGGAGGGTGAGTTTTTGAAGGGCTTTTAGTCGGCCAGGTAAGACCCGCCAATTCGATAGTTTGCAAGGGCCAGTGCGCTTCTCGGCAACCGGCCGGATTCGCGAGCCTGCTGCCAGCTAACACGGCATCATTCATTTAGAAAATCCTACATCGTGTGCGTGGGGCGATCCGAGCTCAAAGAGCCAGCAAGGTATGACTCAATTTTGGTTCGCGCGGTTTCATCATCACCGTTAAATTGAACACCAATACCCGCAGCCCGATTACCCTGAGCGCCTTTTGGCGTAATCCACACCACTTTACCGGCCACTGGAATTTTCTCTGGCTCGTCCATCAGATTGAGCAACAGGAAGACTTCGTCCCCCAGCTGGTATTGTTTTTGGGTGGGTATGAACAACCCGCCTTGTCGGATGTACGGCATGTAGGCAGCGTAAAGTACCGCCTTATCTTTAATGGTCAGGGTCAGTATACCGCTGCGTGCTCCGAATCCGGGGCCCATATCAAACACCTTTGAATGCTAAAAGTTTCGTGACGTTATTTTATGCTATTTTTCGCCAAGAATTTCCCGATAATTCACAATCATAGCAGCTGAACTTAAACAAAGCTCAACTTGCCTTACGCCGCATCGGCATCAACGATCGCCAGGCGATCAGTAGTTGACTGGCTTCCAGTTCGGGACTGGCGTTATAAACCGCTGCACTCCGGCTTTCTTTTACTTTATCCAACAACTCATGGGCACGCCAAGCCGGATTGCTTCGGGCAAGGTAGCCAAACATGTCCGCGGTTTCGGGGTCAGACACTTCTCCACCGGCACAGCAGCGCGCCAGATCTGCTGCCCAGCTCTCAAACAGCCCAAGCGCATCATCAACACCCAATGCTTTGAATTTCTTGGCCGCTTCACCTACCCCAACCTGTCCCTTCATGAACTGGCGAAAGGCGCCGAAAGCGGCATCCCGAAGCGACAGAAACTCGCCAGTGGCGTATTCAAGTGCTAATCGAGGCGCATTGCCGGAAAGCAACAAACTTCGCGCAAGATCCCGATCCAATGGACGGCTTTCCTCGTCTAGGCTCGCCACCTTCGTAGCCATCCATTGGCTCGCCTGCTCGGCGGTGGGAAGCGGCAACACGAGCGCCTGACAGCGCGACCGAATCGTAGGCAATATCGGTCGGCCGCTCTCCTGCAATAACAGTAAGGTTACATCCGGCTGGGGCTCTTCCAAGGTTTTGAGCAACGCGTTAGCAGCATTAATATTAAGCTGGTCCGCCCGGTCAATGATGGCGACCTTATGCTGGGCCACTTGAGACGAAGACACCGCAAAAGAGGTCAAAGACCGGATCTGATCAACTTTGATCATCCTTGATTTTTCAGGGGCGTAGACTCGCAAATCGGGATGAGTTCCTGCTGCTACCAGCTCACACTGTTTGCAACGCCCGCACGCCAACGGCAAACCATTCGCCATCCCGCTCGGTGTTTCACATAGAAGGAGCGCTCCCACGGCTTGCGCCCAGGCTTGCTTACCGACACCTCGTTCACCACCAACCAACAACGCATGAGGCAGGCGCCTTTGAGTCAAACGCTGCTGGATGCTTTGCCAGTGGTTGGCGAGCCAAGGCATTTCCTGTGCTATGTCCGTCATTGATCCGGGCCTGTGGAACGTCGTTGACCATCATGTCGAAGTTGACGCTTGATGGCTTTTAATAATCGCTTGAGCCGATGCAGATCTTCATCGCGTTGCGATAGCGGCTCCTGCCTATAGTAATGGCTGTTTACCGCACGGGCAAAAGTCCTTGCAGATTCCGCCACGGCGGGGCGCGCAAGGGCCAAACGTTCGGCTTGCACCATCGGGGTTTCGCCACTGCGCACCGGAACCCCGGCTTGTTGACAGATACGCCGCCAGTTATCCAAGGCTCTGCCAAACCCATCACGCCGCTCGCCAGACTTCAGGCTGAGCCCCGAAACAACACCCGCAATCAATAGCGCCAAACCGACAATGCCAGCCGTGATATACCCCAGCTCCTTCAACCCCATTCCTCCCGGTAAACGGGACATAAGATCTAACTGGCTCTGGCCTTGATAACCTACGACCCAGCGTTGCCACTGGTAGTTAATCCGGTCTAGCTGAAGCCCGACCCACTGGAGTGCCGCGAAATCCTGATAGCGCTGCAGCGATGTGACATCATTTTCAAGAAACGAGCCTTCTTCCTCTACTGCATCTCTCAGCCCGGATTCTATTCGGCTCGGGGCAATGGCCGCTGTGGGATCCACTCTCACCCAGCCACGGCCCTCTAACCACACTTCTACCCAAGCGTGTGCGTCGTATTGGCGCACGATCAGATATTCTCCTCCCACACCCGGGTCACCGCCCTGATAACCAACAACGACCCTGGCCGGAATGCCCGCCGCTCGAAACAAGAAGGTCGAAGCCCCTGCGTAATGAGCACAAAAACCACGCTTATTATCAAACAGCAAAGCGTCTACCCCATCGTCCGGCATGGCGGGCGGGCGAAGAGTGTAGTAATACGCCTGTTCACGGAACCTGCCCATGAGTGTATCCACCAACTGTTCAGGCTTCAGGTCAGCGGCCATGGTTTCAGCAAGCGCACGGGTTCTCGGGTTGCCACTGGGCGGTAATTGCAGATAGCGGTTTCGCTGAACCGGGTTTAGCTCCGACATCGACGCGCTCGGTGCTTCAGCCAAGGCCATGCGGTAACGTATCGGGCTGTCGGCAGGTCTCTCAAACCGAAACAAATCCTCGCCGGCCGCAAAAACATTGTTTGAAGCCGCTACTGAGTTCTCAAGGGTAAAGGCCCAGCGCTGATCTGTTGGCTCCATCAATACATCGTATTCTTTCTCTGCCAGCGGGCCAGCCCCGCCGTCGGTCGCGACCCGCCCCAGCCGCCGGAAGGGCTCCTCATCTCGCTGGCGCCAAGTTTCGCCATCCAGATAATCAAGTATTAGCCCTCGCCAATAACGATCCCGATAAGCCGGATGTTCACCGCCGAACGTGACCCGAAAAGCCCGCTCACTGCTTTGAGCCAGATTGGAAATATCACCGGGGCGCATGGTATCCGAGATACCACTGCGCGCCTGCCCCGATACCAACGGCACGCTCCACAATGGCGCCATTCGCGGGAAAAACACGAAGAGTAACACCACAATTGGTAGGGTTTTAAGCAACAACAACCCTAACCGTTTCCAGCCTGAGCGGAAGTTACCCGGCAACGCCGGCGCATTCAAAATTTGAAGCCCTACCAATAGACACCCTATGGCGGCAAAGGTAATCAGCGCCCAAATAATGCTTTGTTGAAACAGAAAATTTACAGCCGCGAGATAAATCAGGATAAAAAACAAAACATAAAAATCCCGGGCTGTTCGGGTTTCCAGCCATTTCAAACCGACCGCCAGCACAAAAAAGGAGGCTGCGGTATCAACCGTAAACCGGCCTTGCACCGTAGCCACATACACAGCGACCAACACCAACATAACGCCGATTTTCAACCACCGACCAGGTAGTCGGAACCTTCCTTGCTGGGCTAACCAACGCCACACGGCCAACACAGCACAGGCAGCCACCAACCACAAAGGTAATCGATCCCACTGCGGAGCGAGTAGTAAGACAAAGGCCCCAATCAACCAAAGCAAGGCGCCTGTAGGAATGGCCTGCATCGTGCTATCGCCATCGACAGCGTGCCTCAGGCTGAAACGGCTCAACAAGCTCATTCCGATGCCCCCGTGTAACCCGTATTCAAGGATTTTCGTGTTCCATACGACAAAGAATCTTGATCCCTAGGCGGCATTTCGCCCCAAACGGCGAGTGCACGTAAGCAGCGCTCCCCATGAGCCGAGCCAGAATCCGGCTCAATGATTCCACCCGGAAGATTGAGACCGAACTGGGCCCCTTGCTGAACGCGGTCCGCCACAAGCCAAGCCAGATAACTTAAACGAAGCTCTGTATCTGCGCCCGGAAACGCATTAAAGTCCAGCCAATGGGGGCTCCCCTGTTCGCCTTGCCAATCTGCGACCACCATCTGGCCGGAACGGGCAAAGCGTTTCCACATAACACGCTGACTGAGATCTCCCTCCCGGAACGGCCGCAAATCCGCATTATCCTGCCCGATCACCGGCTTAGCGGCCGTTGTTTCAGCGCCGTCGTCAACCTGACTTCCCACTTCCGGCGCGATCAAAGGGCGCGGATACGCTAGAGCGGCCGAAGAAGGTCGCAGCCAGGACCAGGCTTTTAACAACCCAAAGGGAAAGCGGGTTTCTATGCGGATCCGATCCGGGCGCACATACCCCCGATGGGCAGATGGAACCGGCAAAACTACGTCTTTAGTTGCGCCTGCGAGGATATGAAGCTGCTCTAGCATCGAATCTTCCACGGACACCTGGATCGCCACGGCCTGATTCTTACCGGCAGTCAGCCTTAAATAAAAAGGAATATCACCACCGGCTGTGCCTTCGCCGGTCCGCGTCACCGACAGAGACAGGCCCGACAGATTTCGGTGGGTTTGGTGCATGGCACCAATAAACACAGTTCCCAGCACGAAGGTCATCAGGTAAATGAGACTGTTTTGATAGTTGATACCAGTAATCAGCATGATCAGCAGCAGGATGCCAAATACAACCCCTGCCCCGGTGGGCAAAATGAAGAGATTCTTCTGGTTTAACAGCTGGTTATCAGAACGGGGAATGCGCCGATTAACCCAACCCCGCCATTGATGTAATAAACCTTGCCTCAACATCCTCTCCAAGCCTTATATGCTTTTAACTCTCACCCGGTTTGGCGCTCATCAAACCACAGTTTGGCACCTTAGACACAACTATACTGATTAACTGTGGGTTCTGATCACACCTAAGGCACTTTCTGATTGAAAAAGTGTCTGACAACCCGAATACTCCGTTAAAGGGAGCATATCGGCTGAACATAGCATTCTCAGCGACGGCTCTGAACAGACACGGTAACGCACGAGGCACTAGTTATGACTCGCCCATCACTTCTTGCAGCAACCATTGCAACTACCTTGACCAGCCCCGCTTGGGCCGGCGTACAAGCCATGAGTTCTGATGAGATGGTTGATACCTACGTTAAAGACTCCGCCGTTATCGTAGTGCCCAGAAATCAGCAAAAATCCGAAACTGACCGTCAAAAAGTGATTCGTGCCCTGACCATTTCACCAGGTGAGCCGGTGATCACCGAAGCAGAAGAGGAAGCCTATCGGGAAGCGTTGCAGCGGTATATTGACGATGGCCGAAGAGATGCGTTGTCCGATGCCGAAAAGGAATTTGTGCGCAAAGCACTGCTCCTCCCCATCGACGAACTCGCAAGCGCGCAACCGCCGGCTGATTTTACACCAAGAACGCTGCCTTTGGTTTTCGGTCAGCAGCCCGAGATTCCGGACGAGCCGTTCACGCAGACGTTCATGAACGATCAGCTTGGGCTTGGGTTTGACGGGAAAAATTTGAATTTCAGCATTGGCAACCCACCGGGGTTAGATCAGATACAGGTACCACAAGGGATTAATGAGGGGCCGGTTACTTTAACACCTCGGCCAGGCGGCGGGTTTGATTTATCGATTGCAGTGCCAGACCGTTGATCACTTAGATGCAGCTCTACACGTAAAAACGGCAATCCGCGGGTTGCCGTTTTTACGTTCATGCATTTAATTCAGGCATAAAAAACGCCCCGCAGAGCGGAGCGTTTCTTCACCAGTTAAGCGATCAGATCAGATTAGTGACCGTATACTGCCAGTTTGGTGTTAGAGATGGTCAGGTTATCGAGGGCAACCGAACCAATAGAGGTACCGCCAATCTCGATCGCACCGATGTTCATGTCCATGGTGATGTCGTTGATATCGATACGTAGAACGTCAGTCGCGGTAGAAGCACCCAAGCCGTTACCTTTGTATACATCTACGTCGGCAATAGCGAAGTTGTCAGTAAGCGGGTTGCCGGCCTGCTCGAAGAAGGTTCCACCCATGATAGCCATATCCCGGATACCAACGCCCAAAAACTCGACGTCAAAATCCATATCTACCACGTTAAACGCTACGTCCAACTGCAACTGATCAGTAGCTGTGTCAACACGGATATCGAGCTGAGCCAGATTACCGTGACCAGACAGGTTGGAAACAAGAGTCGTGCTTTGGCTTCCGTCAGCGGCAACCAAAGACATAGAGTTAGCGGTCATACCCCAGTCGATCGGAGCGCCGGAGGTTGAGTGTACAGAGATGAACGCATCACCATCGGCTTCAACGTCAATATCAATATACAAGTCATCCAACAGGTTTGTGCCAGCGCCGCCCGCCAAACCAGAACCACCAATTTCAATGCCGTTTACAGTAAACGAACCTTCATCCGTATACACGAAGGATCCGATGCTTACTTGGGTTTCCAGCTCGATGGTCACACCAGCCTGACCGGTGATATCGCCCATCATACTGTCATCCATAGCTTTCAGGTCAGCATTCGCTGCAAAAGGTGCGGCAGCGATAGCGGTTACCAGAGCAATTTTTTTCAGGCCTTTCATCTTATTCTCCTTATGAAACTCATCTTGTTTTTATCTGAGCTTTTTATTGGCGTGGAGTTGGATACCCCACGACTTCATTTAAGATTGTTTTACACTCCGAATCTGTGACCATACTCACAAACCGCTACCTTTCGATTACATTCAGAAACAAACAACGATGAGTTCACATTTTAGTCAGGAAGCATCTTCCTTCGCGTCATAAAACCACTGGAAAGGCTTTGTTTGGGTTACGGGTGCAGCCCAAGCAATATCCCCGCCCTCTACCTCGTACCCAATCACTTTATTTCCCGAGACCCCGAGCCGGTGTTCATGTTCTATCACGAGCACTTCGGTCTCATTTTCCTCACTTAGCCGCCCAGTGTAGAGAATTGCTGCAGCATTGATTTCTCCTTTTCTTGCCACAGATTTGAAAGCAGCCCTATACACGCTAATTTTCGCAGCCGCAGGCATCCCTTCGACCTGACTGTCGAGGTTAAGTCGCTTTACCGTCTCCCCATCTTTCATGAGCATCCAGGCCACGGGCTCGTTTGGCTCGGAATCCAGAAGCGCCCCTTGATATTCGTCCGTTGCCGTATCAGATAATCGAATGAGTTGTTGCTGGGCCGTTGCCAGAATGCCCGCCAACTCTACCTCTGAAATTTTGCCATCAGCCAAAGGCCCATGTTCAGGGAGACCTTGAGCTAATGACACCGAAGCCCCAAGCGTAAAAAGACTGAAGGTTGCGACAAGTGCGTGCTTTTTAATTCCGAACATAGTGATACATCCATTATTGTTATGCAGATTTTCGGTTCGGGGACGTAAAAACAGGTAAAATGCCACGCAGCCCGAACAGCAACGTCGCTTATTAAATCAGCGCGCAGCCTTAGCGGACAATGCAGATTATGTGCAGCATGTATCATTCTTCCAATTTTTAACGGAGGTAACTTGGCTCTTCCTCTTTGTCAGCCGCTATCCCGAAAACAGTACGAAATACTCTGTAGCCACGCCTCATGCCAAGATGATTTCGTATTTCTGGGCAGCCCGGCCAACGCTGGAGAGCGCGGTTCTGCCCAAGGGTTTTCAAGCAATGCTGCAGATCAGGTCGTGCTGAACGCCACAAACGGTGCAGGAATCGATACCGGGGTTGTGGCTGATCGCATGGATGCCATTCAAGGGCCTTACGCCACAATTCACTTGGAAGAGCCCGAACACACTAGCCCGTTCACGGGGGGATGGGTTGGCCACATCGCTTACGAGTTTGGCTACGCTCGGGAACCACGCCTGAATCAACTGCAACCCGAGGGACAATTCCCATTACTCTTTGCCGGCCTCTATCTATGGTTCGCCAGTGAAGACCTGGAATCCGGCAATTGTTACTTATGGGTTCACCCAAAGCTCTGCGACACCGAACAAGAAAGATTGGCTAATTGGCTAAAAGATGAAGACGGTTCGAATCGCCGAGGTTCCTGGGATATCAGGCGAACCTTCAAGGCCACTCAAAGCGCAAGTTCGTTCCGCAACAAAGTGCAGCAGGTACGAGATTATATTGAGGCTGGCGATTGTTATCAGGTGAACCTGTCGCAGTCATTTGAAGGTCAGTACCAAGGCGTACCTTGGACGGGTTTCAGCGCATTAAGCAAAGCGAATCCCACACCTTATGCCGCCTTTTTGAAGCACCGGAACCGTACGATCGTATCCGTATCGCCCGAACGGTTTTTGGATATCCGAGGGAACCGAGTGGCCACCAGTCCCATTAAAGGCACCCGCCCCCGAGGAACCACCCCCGAACAAGATGCAGCACTGGCTCAGGAACTACTCGCATCCGAAAAAGATCGTGCTGAAAATCTGATGATTGTCGACTTGCTAAGGAACGATCTGAGCGTGAACGCCCAACCCGGCTCAGTAAAAGTTGACGAGCTTTTTACGTTGGAAAGCTACGAAAACGTGCACCACTTGGTCAGCCACATCAGGGCGGAACTGAAAGACGGCGTATCACCGTTGCAGGCATTATTCGATGCCTTCCCCGGCGGATCAATTACCGGTGCGCCTAAAATTCGTGCGATGGAAATCATTCGTGAATTAGAACCTCACTGGCGTGGGCCCTATTGTGGCTCGGTATTTTATTACGGGTTAGACGGAAAACTTGACAGCAACATCGCTATTCGCACCTTACTCTGCGAGAACGAGCATACGGATGAAGACGGGCTTGAACATGGCACCATTCGGTGCTGGGGAGGCGGTGGAATCGTTGCGGATTCGGAGCCAGAAGCGGAGTATCAGGAAACGTTGACGAAAGTTCAGCCCTTAATGAAGTTCCTTGAGGATTTGAAACTCTGACCTGCACCGCCTTCTGGCGGCACAGGTCAGTCACTTGAGCGATTAAGCGCTGTGCACGGCGCTGGCCTTCAGGAACTCTTGTTTGAGATCTTCAAAGGTCTGCACCGCTGGGAACTGCGGGAATTCCTCAATCACGTTCTGTGGTGCATGGAACAGAATACCGGCCTCGGCCTGCCCCAGCATGGTGGTGTCGTTGTAGGAATCACCGGCTGCAATCACGCGGTAGTTCAGCAATTGGAAAGCACGGACCGACTGGCGCTTAGGGTCACGCTGACGCAGCAAATAATTGGTGATCTGGCCATTCTCGGCTACTTCCAATTTATGACACAGCAACGCTGGGTAACCCAGTTTCTTCATCAACGGCATGGCGAATTCGTAGAAGGTGTCAGACAAGATCACCACCTGGAAACGCTCACGCAACCAATCCAGAAACTCACGGGCACCCGGCAGCGGGTCCAGCATTCCGATCACTTCCTGAATGGCCGGCAAACCGTAACCGTGCTCGTCTAGAATACGCAGACGCTGTTTCATCAGCACATCGTAATCAGGAATATCCCGGGTGGTTGCCTTGAGCTCCTCAATACCGGTTTTTTCTGCAAATGCGATCCAGATTTCCGGGATCAATACGCCCTCAAGGTCAAGACATGCGAGTTCCACGACGGTCTCCTGATTCATTAATTGTTGAGAGAGCACAACCAGCGCTCATCTTTCGTGCGAGTATCATATGAAAAAAGAGGCGCAAATGCATCGGGTATCGGGCTAGCTCTCCTACCGACAATGCATAAACATATAGATTGTCATTCCTTCAGGTTATGTGGTGTTTGTTGTAGCCTTGGAAAATTCTGTATTACCAATGCTGGAGCAACATGACTGATATCGACTCTCTCCGCACGGAACTTGACGGCCAAAGCCCCCGAGCGATTCTAAAAGCCGCCTTGGCACGTTACGACAACATAGCCATTTCTTTTAGCGGTGCTGAAGACGTGGTGCTCATCGAAATGGCCCACAAGCTAACGGATAATCTGAGAGTCTTCACGTTAGATACTGGCCGCCTGCACCCCGAGACTTACGAGTTCATAGAAGAAGTCCGGCAGCATTACGGTATTGAGATCGAAGTGTTGTTCCCGGAGGCCGAGGCCGTTCAGAATCTTGTCAGCAAGAAGGGCATGTTCAGTTTCTACGAGGATGGCCATTCCGAGTGTTGCGGTATTCGCAAAGTGGCTCCGCTGCGCAAGAAACTGGCCACGGTGGACGCCTGGATCACCGGCCAACGTCGTGACCAAAGCCCGGGTACCCGCAACGATGTCCCCGTGGTACAGATTGACGGAGCCTTTTCAACAGACGACAAGTCACTGGTAAAGTTCAACCCATTGGCAAACTGGAGCTCGAAAGAAGTATGGGACTACATCCGGATGTCGGAAGCCCCTTACAACGCACTTCACGAAAAAGGCTTCATCAGTATTGGTTGTCAACCCTGCACCCGCCCCGTATTACCGGGCCAACACGAACGCGAAGGCCGTTGGTGGTGGGAAGAAGCCACCCATAAGGAATGCGGGCTCCACGCCGGCAACCTGATTGGCAAATCCGGATAATCCAAGCCCAGAAGAAAGCCCGCCGGTGCTCCCACAGGCGGGCTTTTTATTACTCGCGGCTAATACGTAGGCAATTCGATGTTTTCAAACAGTGCGGCAATTTCGGTACGGCTGCCCTGATGTGCCACCACACGATCGATCATTTCTTTGGTCAGGTGTGGCGCAAACCGGTTCATGAAATCGTACATATAACCGCGCAGGAAAGTCCCTTTACGAAAGCCAAGACGCGTGATGGACGGGCGGAACAATTTGCTAGCATCCAACGCAACCAGGTCGGTATCCACTTTCGGATCGTAGGCCATGCTGGCGATGATCCCTACCCCCAAGCCAAGCCTTACATAAGTTTTAATCACGTCAGCATCGGCAGCCGTGAACACAACTTTTGGTGACAACCCCTTAGACTGGAATGCTTCGTCCAGCTTGGAACGCCCGGTAAAGCCGAAGACATAGGTCACCAACTGGTATGCCGCGAGTTCTTCCAGAGTCAGGTCTTGCCCTTGTGCCAACGGATGGTCTTTGGGCACTACCACACACCGGTTCCAGCGATAGCACGGCATCATCAGCAGGTCGTTAAATAACTCCATGCCTTCGGTGGCGATGGCAAAATCAACAGCGCCGTTCGCTGCCATTTCCGAAATCTGCATCGGGGTGCCCTGATGCATATGTAACGACACGTCGGGATACTCTTCAATGAACCCCTGAATGACCGGCGGCAGTGCGTAGCGGGCTTGCGTATGAGTGGTGGCAATACTCAGATCGCCCTTACGCTGGTTACTGAACTCTTGGGCAATTTTTTTAATACCTTCCGCGCGCCGCAGAATCTCGCCGGCTTCTCGGATGATAATTTCACCCCCCGGAGTAATGCGCGTTAAATGCTTTCCGCTTCGCGCAAAAACTTCCAGCCCTAGCTCGTCTTCCAGCAAACGGATTTGCTTTGAAATCCCAGGCTGAGAGGTAAAGAGGCTCTGGGCGGTTGCCGACACATTCAAATCGTGGTGTGCAACTTCCCAGATATAACGCAGCTGTTGTAATTTCATTAAATCCGTCGCTCCCAGATAAGACCTTTTACCGAATAATACGCATAAAAAAAATAATTTTCATTCTTTTTGGGTATACATGAACGCCTATCACTAGTGTAGCTTAATTAACTGCTTTCACAGCTCCACCAGAGAGTTGCATCTGTTTTACTCTTGACTTGAGCGTGACAAAGCACACAATCGCTTATCGAAGCTATTTATGATTGCGTTGAACCATGCTGTTAAACACCAAGTTTCTAAGGCCAGCCCCCGATCGTCGAGCGGTTGTAAGAGAGCGCCTGAACACGCTTCTTGAACCCTCTGGCAACAAGAGGCTGAATCTAGTTGTTGCGCCAGCAGGCTTTGGTAAATCGACACTTGTCAGCCAGTGGTGCGCGCACACCACCTCCCCCATAGCCTGGCTGTCGTTAGATTCCCATGACGACAAACCCGGGCAGTTTTGGCAGTACCTGATTGGTGCTTTTGAACACGCCGGCTTGATGGGATTAGAAGACGCGAAAAAACAGCTTTCTCAAGCGTCCGGCGAAGACCCGACGGCTGCGATAACTTGCCTAATTAACACATTAGCGACCGAAGACACGCCTTGGTCGTTAATTCTGGATGACTACCACGTCATTTCTAATGCTGACGTTCATCGCCAACTCGCATGGTTTATTGATTACCTGCCGCACCGCATGCTGGTCACCCTAGCTTCTCGTACCGAACCGCCTTTACCCTTGGCCCGCTGGCGTGTCCGCAGACAAGTTCAAGACATTTACCCGAGCTTGCTCGCGTTCTCTGAAGACGAGTGTCTCTCGTTTTTCCGCGACAGTATGGCGATGGATCTGACCGAACCGGAAATCCGTGCGATTTGCCGGCGCACGGAAGGCTGGGTGGCTGCGATGCAGTTATCCGCTTTATCCGGAAAAACCAGACAAGAACCGCGAAGTCAAAGCACTCTTAGTACGCCTGTCGCGGCTGAAGGCAAGCTGATCAGCGATTACGTGTTAACGGAAGTGCTCGAGCAACTGCCCGATGAGGTTACAAGTTTTTTGTTGGATACGGCCTGCTGCCCCCGGCTGTGCGCGCCTCTCTGCAATGAGATTCTGGAGCGAACAGACAGTGACGAGATGCTTGAATCTTTAGTCACTCAGAACCTTTTTATTATTCCTCTGGACAATCGTAACGAGTGGTTCCGATACCACGATTTGTTCCGCGAAGCATTACTGCAGCGCGCGCGCATCCTCGATAGTGAAAAGGCGAACACGCTGCAACGGCGCACCGTAAACTGGCTACTCGATCACGGTCACGTGCAGGAGGCCATTGCCCAGATCGTCAGCAGTGAAGATACTAAACGATTAGCCCAGGTGCTGGCAGAGCACGGTAACAACCTGATTCACAGCGGCTTTCATTTACCGGTACTGGATTGGCTCAGATACTTGCCTGACGAACAGGTGCAAGAAAGCCCTCAACTAATGATGCTGAAAGTCTGGGGGTTGTACTTCGCGAATCGTGTTGATGGGTTGGAGCCAGTCCTGATCCAGGTAGAAGACTTACTGGATCGGCAGGTCGCCGATTCCCACCCGGATGCTGAAGGCGCGCTGGCAATCCACGCTGAGCTGTCCTTGGTACGTTCGTATCTGGCCCGCAGCCGAAACGACGAACGAAACGCATCGGACCTCACTCGTCAGGCATTGGAAGATATCGACCACAACCAGATTCCCCTGAAATCCGTTACCTATTACGGATTAGGGCTGGATTACTTTGGTAAAGGCGAGCTTAACGACGCACAGGAAGCTTTAGAGGCAGCAGTCCGTTTTGGACAGGTGGAGCGAAAGCCCAGCACGGTGCTATCCTCCGGCGGCCTGTTGTCCTGGATTCAGTACCATCGAGGCGATACCGATCTTGCGCTTGACACCACTACCCGCATCCGCCGCTGGGTGGATGAGCATTACTCAGACCCGAGCCAACCGCAACTCATTTCATGCTGGCAAAATTCGGCGCTGACAGAAATATTCCGGGAACGAAACGAGCTCGAATTAGCGGCCAGTTATCTATCGCCGCTGCTTGAACATGTCGAGAACGGAACCGAGCCGGGCCAACACGTGGTTATCCAATACGTGCGCGGTCATTTGGCCTTTAGTGGAGGAAATCTGGAAGTAGCGATTGAGGCTCTGGAAGACGCCTTGTTTGTAGGCAAAAAACGCCGTGAGCATATTGTTTTCGAGCCACCGGCCGTCTCTTCCTTGCTAGCCCGCTGCTATCTGGCCGCGGGAGATCAAGCAAAAGCCATGCGCTGTATTGAACCAGCCATCCGACAACCGGCCAATAACCCGCTGAACCGGGAACAGAACCAGATTGCGCTGGCACGAACCCTCATATCCGGAGGGCAATACCGTGGAGCACAAGACACGCTTTCGGTGCTAATCCCTATTGCCGAGCGCAACGCCCACAACCGGCACTTGGTTGAAATCCTTCTGGTATATGCCGAGGCCCTGCAGCATGAAGGCCGGACAGACGAGGCCTCGGCCATGTTGGCACGTGCTCTGGATAAGGCAGAAGATGCGGGCTTTTTGCGGTTGTTCGCTGAGGAATCCAGCACACTGAAACGAGCATTAATGGATTTGCCTCGGCTAAAAACACCGGGCCGCTGGAATCGAGAGCTGCTGGCCATGCTGGAGCATCAGCAAACCGGCTCCATTGAACACCCTCAGGCCAGCCCCCAAGCTCAGCGTCAGCCACAGGCACAAACGGCAACTGCAAACTCATCCCTTGTAGAGCCACTTAGCCTGCGTGAGCAAGAAGTTCTTCAGCTGATCAATCTAGGCTTGGCGAATAAGGACATTGCCGTGAAGATGGCTGTGGCACCCGCTACTGTGAAAGCACACATTCGCAACCTGTACAGCAAGCTAGGTGTGGGCCGCAGAACAGAAGCTCTAGCCAAAGCACGAGAGCTCGGTTTATTGGACGAGTCACTCTAAAGTGTGACTTGCGTCACACTTTTAAGGAATTAAGGCGACCTACTACGCCTTTAGGACGATCCCTATACACCCCCCTCGGCCTTATGATGTATCCATCGTGAGATTAACGCCTCACACGAGATCTGAAACTCAGGCCTTCAGTCTCCTTGTATTGCGTTGTTTGGACGCTGGGGTTCTTTTAGAACCCTTTCTACAAGAGCCACCCCCTTTCGGGCTGGCTCTTTTTTTTTGGAGAACCATAAATGCGGGGTTAATGCTCAATTAATCGGCGGAACGGAGGCAGTGCATCCAACAGCAACTGTCCATAACGCCGGGCAACAATACGCCTATCAAGAATTGTCACTCGGCCGGTGTCTTCCTCAGTTCTCAGAAGCCGCCCAACGGCTTGCACCAGCTTCACAGACGCATCCGGCACCGTAATTTCCATAAAGGGATTGCCACCCCGGTGAGTCACCCACTCAGCTAAGCTGGCTTCAATGGGATCATCCGGAACCGAGAACGGTAATCGGGTAATCACCACGTGATGCAGATACTTTCCGGGCAAATCGATCCCTTCAGCAAAACTTGCCACCCCAAACAGCACACTGGCTTTACCTTCATCAACTCGACTGCAATGGGTTCGAAGCACTTCGTTCTTGGCCATATCGTCCTGAGTCAGAATCAGCTTCGGATATTCCGGTGCCAGCGCGTCTCTAACCTGCTGCATTTGCCGACGAGAGGTAAACAGTACCAGCGTGGCCTTCTCACCTGCCCATAAGTCCGGTAGACGTTTGATCAACGCATCACCAAACCCGTCATCGGTCGGCATGACCTCAATGGCAGGCACTTCGACCGTAGCCATCTCGTTATATTTAAAAGAACTCGGCACCACCATGTATCGACTGGCTTCCGGCAAACCTGCCCGTGAGCGCAGGCGATCGAACCGCCCCAGCGCGGTTAAGGTCGCACTGGTCAAGACCGCACCGTAAACTCGGGACCACAAGCGCGAATACAAAAGGTTGTCCGCCAACACCGGCGAACTGAATAGCGTAATGTCTTCGGCATGCTCCCATCGTTGACGAACCGACCAGCGTGCGGCAGGTGGTCCTCGACGGGGAACCGGTTGGGCGCTTTCATCCTGATCCGGCTTTGCCGCAACAGCCCCTTCTGACCAGGCCTCCCATAGCCGAAGCTGCTCCTCGGCACGGCTATGGAATGCGCCAATCACCGGATACCAGGAATCCGCCGTATCACGGTCGAGTTCGGGATCTTTACGTTCGTCGAACGCGCTTTGCAGCTCTTCAACCAAAGCTCCGAGGTTTCGGCACAAGCCGGCTGTGACAATTCGTGTTTCGCCGGCCAATTCAGCCAAGCTATCGGGCAACTCACCCTCCGGATACCGCCATTGAGCACTTCGCCGCTCTTCGTTGAAATCCCAGCCGGTATTATGC
Organism: Marinobacter sp. JH2; assembly: GCF_004353225.1. Taxonomy (NCBI): domain Bacteria; kingdom Pseudomonadati; phylum Pseudomonadota; class Gammaproteobacteria; order Pseudomonadales; family Marinobacteraceae; genus Marinobacter; species Marinobacter sp. JH2. The sequence continues at coordinate 1,354,259 of NZ_CP037934.1, forward strand.
TCGACCTCTTCGTACACTTTCGCCAAAGCAATATCGAGATCCCGCCCTGCCAAACTGATTTTTTCAACAGCCTTGGTTGCCTGCGAGCCCCCCGGCAGCCAAGGCTGCATTTTCACCAAAGCCTGTGACAATTGCTTCAACCATTGACGTGTCGAATTCAAAGGCACGGAAGCCGCAAAATGGTTCAGTGCCTTATCCGGCAGGTGGTGGGCCTCGTCAAAAATAAACAACGCGTTTTCCGGCTCGGGAAGAATAGCCCCGCCCCCTAATGCTAGGTCTGCCAGCACCAGGTCGTGGTTAGCCACCACAATATCGGCGTCGTCCAGATCTTTACGAGCTTCGAAAAAAGCGCAACTATCGAAGTAGGCGCAATGTCTATTGGTGCACTGGCGGTGGTCGGTGGTGACTTGTCGCCAGATATCGTCAGGAATTTGCTCCGGCCAATGGTCTCGGTCGCCATCCCATTCCCGTGAACCGTAGGTGCCAAGCATCTTCTCAAAGGTCGCTCGGCTACTGGCCTCGTCACCAACCGGGTTATCCAACAAAAAGAGTGGCATGGTGTCGCTGTCGCCGTGCCCTTCCTCGTGCAAACGCGCTTCGAGGCGTGACATGCACAAGTACCGACCTCTACCTTTAGCAAGGGTCCAGTTGAATTTCAGTTTGCTGTGTTTGCGTAAGTCCGGTAGGTCTTTCAGAACAATCTGATCCTGCAGAGCCACAGTCGCCGTGGAAATCACCAGAGTCTTTCCCAAGGCCTTGGCGACTGGAATCGCAGAAATCAGATAGGCCAGCGTTTTACCCGTACCAGTACCGGCTTCAACCACACACGCTGATGCAGGCGATGTCCGCTGGCCATCGTTCTCGGTGATCTCGCCCATGTAACGGGCAATTTCGGCGATCATCAGGCGCTGGCCATAGCGGGCTCGGACGCCCTTACCCGCTAATACATCTCGATACGCCTGTTGAATGTCCTGTTTTACGTCGTCGGTTAGCGCCATTATCGCGGGCTCACCCAATCACGCACGATTCCCACCCGAAACTGCAGACCATTTTTACTCAGCACCACGCCGTCTTCGGTGATGTTTTCAACCAGCAGCGAGCCCAGGCTTTGGCCCGTTCGCAAATATCGGTTGTTGATCATCACTCGGCTAGCTGAAGGGTCTGAGGAATAGATATGGCTATTGAAGGTCAAATCAGGAACACTCTTTTGGAACGAAAGTGGTAATTCTACCAGATGCGGCACCCGCCCTTGGGGCCGTGATTGTACGGGGGCCGGCGCCCTTCGCGGCTGCGGCTGGCTGGGCACGATAATAGTGGGTTGTTCGAACTGAGGCTCAGTCACACCGGATTCCGCTACCGCTTGCGACGCTTCAACGGGCGCAACTGGAACCTGATAGTCGGACGCTGGCTTAGGCGAAACCGCGGGCTTCACCGTCTGTTCTGGCTCGACCGAAGAGGCTTCGGTAACTTTTTCTTCCGCGGGCGCGGGAGTTGTCGCTTGCTCCGGAAGTTGTCTTGAAGGCCAAAATGCATACGCTAAAACACCAGCATTGATAGTTAACGCCAAGACCACCCAAACTACCGCCGATACCGGCTTTTTCTTGGGGCGATAAATCATCTGAACCTGTTGGCCGAGATCTGGCGCCTTACCCTGACGGCGTTCTGCTTCGGATTTCTTTAGGGCTTCGAGTATGTATGACATAACTTAGCTACGTCCCGCCGCCGGATCGGCTACTAATCGCGGCACATCAACCCCCAGATCGTTATGAATCTGGATAACCGTCATGGCACCGGGAATGCCGTCCACTGTTAACCCACGCAACTCTTGATACCAGCGCACCTGATCAGGCACTGCTAATCGTTTGATGCGATCAGCTTCTTGCTCATTGCCCCCGTATCGAGCCGCAAGCTCCATCATTCTTGAGCTAATCCACAGGGCTTGGCCTTGTTTGTCGCTGTAGATGCCGTCGCCCCGCTTAAAGTCCGGCGCTTGCCAAAGAACACGGAACTCGCCAAACCAATACGGTTCGATTTGTTGGAATGGTACGGTAACCGGCCCCTCTGCGGTCTTTAATATTGCTTTGTTACCCTGTAGTGCCTGCAAAACAACCTGGACCTCCTGCCCCGGCGCTACGCGCAAACTCAGAATCGCAGGGCGGTCAAGGAACTCCAATGTCCGGCGTGTCCCTTCACGCTGTAAGCAATCCAAACCAAGGTTTTGGGCGTGCTGGCACGGGTACGGCGCAACTTCGGGGTGATAAATTTTCCCCCACAAATCGAAGAGTTCAACATAAGCATCTTGTTTAGAAAGCCCATGCTGCTTCGGGACAAACTCGTTCTCTTCGAAACGGGCTGGCTCGTTTGGTATTTGCACCTCGAAGAAGTTCTCCTCAGCTTCCGTAGTAGCGGCCACAACCCGCTCTATAACACCCGACACCGATTGCCCGTCTTCGCTCTCTGCGAGATCTTGATATTGTGGGAGTTCCAGCACCCAAAGTGTGCCCATAATCGCGATCAGAGCCGACGCAACCACCAACCACAAATGACTGACATGATCGCCAAACCGGGTGGGTTTGCCGTTTTTTTGCTTCAGGCCACCACTGACTTCCTTGGCTGCTCGCTTTATATGTAATGCGGTAATCTGGTGATCGCCTTCCGCGTATGCGCCCAACAAGGCACGATCACTAATCAGATTAATCAGACGAGGAATACCTTGGCTGGCGCTGTACAGTTTACGAATCGCAGCAGGAGTGAACAATTCGCCTCTTAGCCCGGCCACGCTCACCCGATACTGCAAATAAGCAGGCAGTTCTGCCTTATCAATTGCATCCAAGTGGTAGCGCGCGGTGACTCTTTGATTAAGTTGGCGCAACTCCGGCAGCGCCAGAATCCCCTGTAATTCTGGCTGTCCCAGCAGAACAATCTGCAGCAATTTCTTTTCAGCGGTTTCCAGGTTGGTTAACAGGCGAAGCTGTTCAAGTACATCCGTAGATAAGTTTTGCGCCTCATCAATAATAAGAACTTTGTGTCGGCCAGCAGCGTGGGCTTTCAACAAATCGGCATTGATGGCGTCGACCAACACCTTGATACTCGCGTCGGTAGCATGAGCAATTTCGAGCTCATCACAAACGGCTGACAGCAACTCCTGTGCGGAAAGCCGTGGGTTGAGGATCAGGGCAATATCAACGTGTTCAGGAGCGTTATCAAGAAAGCAGCGGCACACCGTGGTTTTACCGGTGCCCACTTCGCCGGTGATCACAATGAATCCGCCCTGCCCCTGTACGCCATACATCAAGTGTGCAAGCGCTTCTTTGTGGCGATCACTCAGGTACAGGTATCGCGGGTCCGGGGCAATTGAAAATGGCGGCTCTCGAAAACCGAAAAAATCGTAGTACATGGTTTCTAGTGCCTTGCCGAGTCGCTGCTGCTGACCAACTTAAGTTCTGCAGCGCGACGGCTTTGATATTTCAGGCGTCGCACGCAGCGTTCCAGCGTTTTTGATATGCGTGCGTGAGAGCGAATCATAGAGATCTTCGGCCAAGTAGCCCTTTCACCCTGAAGAATCATTTCCCGCACGTATTCGGGAGTCGGGCTAGACAAAATATGACGGTAATGGCGAAGAGAATAATTCGGCGCTATGGTCACGTCACCGGAATAACGCTGCGCCATAATCGTATACATTTGACCGGATACTTGCCGCAAAAGCTCTGGCTTAACCCGTTTGCGCAAGAAATCAAATACACCCTGGCCGTGAAACGCCACTTCTGCCTTTAACAAATGCGAGGGCAAATTCAGCAGCGACAGCTTCTCATTCTGCCCCTTGGCGTTCAGAAACGGAATAACATGGGGGTTGGTTTGACTCACGATGGTAAAATTCACGTCGTACAGATGCATAAGCCGGTCAACAGGAAGGTCACTGACCACCGAACCGTCTACGAACTTCAAACGCGGCATATACGGCAAAGTGTTTCCATTGAGATCTTTCTTCATCAATGTAACCGGCGGAAACACCCCGGGCACAGCTGCGCTTGCCAGCGCGGCACTCCACATCATCAGATAAGGCGAGGTATAGCCACTTAACAACCGAGCTTTCTGATGGGTTTGTACCGGCGACACGCTAATATTTACACTTCGCCCTGTGCGCTGGTAGGCCTCTTCAAAGGTATATTCGCCGATATTGTCACGAAGACACTGCTTCAGCGTGTTCTGATCCATCAACCCATCGCCACGAATCGCGCTGAATAAACCGCGCCATTTCCAAGCTTTGAGATTGTGGTTTTCGGGCACCAACCTTTCCGGTATTTCGGCATCCGAATGCACGCCCAGAATCCCAGCAATGATGGCCCCTACACTCGACCCGGCGATCACCTGTGGCAGCAGGCCCTTCTCCCACAAAGCCTTGATTACACCGAAATGAAACATGCCCAGCCCCGCGCCGCCACTGAGCAATAGCGCCGGCCGGCCAAAGCTGGTTAAGGTATCCCGGAAGAACTGAAGTTTATCGTGCACCGAGAAATTCGGCACAGGGTGGTCGCACAGGTAAGCTAACGACTCACAAACTTGCGTGATGTACTCTTCAACCAAGTGCTTGGTGCCTACCCGAGAGCGAGTGTAAAGCGCCGGATTGCCCATGTTGCCTAAGTCGTGATGAAGCCCCTCACGCAGGGCTCGCTTCAAACGTTCGAAATCGTTTTGTTGACGATACTGCTTAAGATTGCAAAGCCTGTCGTAGATCAGCTCGTAGTGATACAGATCCGAGGCGAAGTCTTCCTTCCACTCCACATTGCCTTCGAGGTAATCCAACTCCAGCGCAGCCGCTTTCCACTGCTCATAGTTCTGAGCATCCGCCAGCTGCTTACGGAATCGATTTATTCTCGGATCTTTAATCAACATCGATCTCCCGGCGCTGCTCAGAAATCGTCGAGCATCAGGTCGTCTTCGTCGTCATTGGCGAAGGGGTCAGCTGTGATCTTACCATCGTTAATCAGGAATTCACGACGCTGCAGGAAGGCATTTCTCACGAACGTGTACCGATCCCCAGAAATAAGACCTTCTGCCGGGATCAAGTCCGCGCGCTTATCGACAATTTGCAGCGCTCGAAGATAGTACACGTCAGGCTCTTCCACCGCTTCCCAAGCTGAGGGCAAGATGAACCTGTCGGATGCCAAGCCCGAGAAATGCCGCGGGGTTGATGGCCCGAGAAACGGCAACATCAGGTACGGGCCGGAGCCGACGCCCCAATACCCTAGGGTTTGACCAAAATCTTCCGGACGTTCCGGCAGATCAAAAGCCGTGGCCACATCAAAAATGCCCCCCAACCCAAATACTGTATTGAAGGTAAACCGGCCGAATGCGACAACCGCAGATTCGCCCTTAAGCTGGAACAGGCTGTTACTGAAGTTACGAATTTCTGTAAGGTTGTTGAAAACGTTAGTGACACCCCGGTCCACAATATCCGGAGTAACCGAACGATAGGTCTGCGCGACGGGGCGAAGAACCCAGTCATCAACCGTTTCGTTGAACGAAAATACACTTCGGTTCCAGCTTTCGTAAGGATCCGTCGGATTCACAGTTGTCGCGCGTTGACCTGCAGGCTCCTGCACGGTCTGAGCGACTGCAGGGGGAGTGGCCGTAACGACAAAGAGCACCAGCATTAATGCTGCGAGTATCCAATACCGAGTAGTCGTTTGAGTCATTTCAGTCTCTTGGGTTGTTTAATCTGATTCCATTAGTCGACAATACCGGCGTTGTGTTCTTTTTTTATCTCAGTCATCCGGAGGAAATTAAATGTCAGTTCAGGGAAATCTCGTCAGCTCCCTTGCCATGGCCCTGCGATGGGGCGACATGGATGCATACGGTCACGCCAACAACACAGTTTACTTTCGCTTCTTTGAAGAGGCTCGTATTGTCTGGCTGGCGCAGCTTGAGCTTGGCGGCACAGGCGAACCTACCGGTCCCGTTATTATAAAGACCAGCGCCACGTTTCTGAAGGAATTAACGCACCCCGCCACCGTTGTGGTGGAAACATACGCTGGCAAAGCTGGAAATACCAGTCTGGACACCTACCATTTGCTGAAAGATGCAGACACCGGGGACGTGTACGCGGAGGGATATGCAAAGATTGTCTGGATCGATAAAACCACCAGAAAATCTACCCTACTGCCAGACACTCTGAGAGATCTGGCAGCGGAGTAAACGGAATCAGCGTTGGCGCACAACCACACTGCCGATGGAATAGCCGGCGCCGAAGGAGCAAATAACGCCCAAATCGCCGGCTTTCAGATCGCCTTTAAATTTATGGAACGCAATGATTGAACCGGCGGAGCTGGTGTTTGCGTACTCATCCAAAATCACTGGAGCCTCTTCAACCGTGGCATCTCGGCCCAGCACTCGACGGGCAATCAACTGATTCATATTAAGGTTGGCCTGATGCAGCCACATGCGGGCCAGATTGTCAGGACCCAACTCCAAAGACTCCAAATGACCTTGGATCGTAGACGCAACCAGCGGCGACACTTCTTTGAACACCTTCCGGCCCTGCTGAATAAACAGTTTGTCTGGTTTGCCCACGCCGGACTCATCCGCACGATTCAAAAAACCAAAGTTATTCCGGATATTGTTGGAGAATTTGGTCACCAAGCGGGTGCCAACGATCGCGAAACCTTGCCCCGGCTCCACATTTTCCTCGCGCTCAACAAGCATCGCAGTGCAAGCATCACCGAAAATAAAGTGGCTATCGCGATCGCCGAAGTTCAAATGACCGGAGCAAATTTCGGGGCTAACAACCAGAACGGCACGAGCTGTTCCGTTTTCAACGGCGTTTGCTGCTGCTTGAAGACCAAACGTAGCCGAACTGCAGGCCACGTTCATGTCGTAGGCGAAGCCATCAATACCCAGCGCTTGTTGTACTTCGATGGAAATCGCTGGATAGGCTCGTTGCAGGTTGGAGCACGCCACGATAACGGCATCGACATCTGCCACGGTCTTGCCGGCTTGCTCCAGGGCTTCATTACATGCAACTACGGCCATGTCACATTGTACGGAAGGCTCGTTATTGCTCCGCTCGGGAATGTGCGGTGTCATGCGTTTGGGGTCGAGGATACCTTCACGATCGATAACGTGCCGACGTTTAATGCCAGACGCTTTTTCAATAAATGAAGAAGACGAGGGTTGCAGCGCCGTCAGTTCACCGCGGGCTATCTCATCCGCATGCTCAGTGTTGTAAAGATCCACATACTGGTTGAAGGCTTCTACCAGTTCGTCGTTTTCGATGGTGGCGGGCGGCGTATACAGGCCGGTTCCGCTAATGACGGCTTTAATCACAATAACCCCACGTCATGGTTATAGAAACAGTTTTTGGTAATGCTCTGCCAGAAATACTAACACAGTCCTGAGGATTTGCCCGTTGGACTATCGTTCAGTAACTAGGCCTTCAACGGTCGCACATTTCGTCAAACCCGGGTTAACGCCCATTGTTTATCCAAACGCTTAACCGACACGGTCATTGCCGTGCCTAATTGCTGGGAAAAAAACGACACTCGGTACTCTTCCAGCATCCAGCGATACAGATTCAACTCGGGATCGCAAACACTCAGGCGCTTTTGCTGCTCCTGCTTCTTCACGTAGCGAGTCCACAGCACATCGATACCGTGCAGAAATTCCCGCTCTTTGCCCATTTCTCTCGGCATCTTTTCCAGGCGGATGAGCGCTGCCTGAAAGTATATTCCGAAACGGGCTAGCCATTCTGAAGGCGTTTCAACAAGAAATCCCGGGTAAACAAGATGTTGAAGCTGAAATTTAATGTCCGCCATGCTGTTCGCCAAGGCCAGATTAATCTTGCCTTTCAACTGCTTTGCTACTTTTTGGTAGCCCGTCATAGCTGCATGAAGGCGTTCGTCGGCCAATTCCAGTGCTGGGATAAAATCGCCCCGATGCTGATCAAACACTCGATTAAAACCATCGGAATTTCGTGGCACCTCCGCTGACAGAAAGTGTTCCATCACAGACGCAAGCAACAAATCATCCAGCAGTGCTTTCGCTTGCCCCACCGGCGCAAACATTAACGCAGACTGCTTAAACCTAGGCAGGCGACGCTCGAGATCCGTTAAGGTGCTGCCAAACCGGTTGATGATTAATCGGGCAACACCCCGACGCATGGTTGTTTCCGCCGTCAAGGGATCAAGGCAACGGATCGCCCTCACCTGCTTTCCAAGATCTTCCAATGCCGGGTAGACGGTCACTTGCATGCCGCCCTTTTCAGTCTGAACACGTTCCGGCAACGTGCCAAACTGCCAATCCGGGTGCTCAACCACTTTGGCTCCCGCAGTGTCGTCCGACGCAGCGGTGGTCAACGCCATTTCAGCCTGATCACCCAGATTAGCCTGAAGGTCATCCGCGCTTCGGCTTTCGGCCATCACCTTGCCTTTATTACCGGTGACTTTCAGGTTCATCCGCAAATGCCGGGGCAACTCTTCTTCTGGCCAGACGTCGGGGTCTATTCGAACGCCCGTCATTCGCCGCAATTGATCGGCCAGCTTTACGGTTAAAGGTTCATTGCTGGCTTGCATGTTTTCAAGCGCGGCATCGACAAAATCCGGCACGGGTACGAAGTTTCGACGAACGGACTTAGGCAAGCCTTTCACCAGTGCAATGCATTTCTCTCGTAACAAACCCGGCACCAGCCATTCCAAACGGCGAGCGGGGATTTGCTTCAGCGCCATCAAAGGCACATTCAGGGTCACTCCATCCCGCTCACTGGTCGGCTCAAACTCGTAGCTCAAGGGGTATTTGGCCCCCTCCCATTCCAGATAGTCCGGATAAAGCGCTTCTGCGGACTGATCGACCGGCCGCTGCAGCACATCGGTTTCGGTGAGCTCCATGTTTCGCAGTGCTTCGGCGGACAAGTTCTTCCACCAATTTTCGAAATGCCGACCGCTAACGATATCGTCCGGCAAGCGCTCGTCGTAAAACGCCACCAACGCTTCGTCATCCACTAACAAGTCTCGACGCCGTGTTTTCTTTTCAAGATTTTCGACGGTATCCAGCATCTGGCGGTTTCGAGCGATAAAAGGCGCCTTTGACCGTAATTCTCCTTCTACCAGTGCCCGACGGATAAACAGATTCCGGCATTCGGCGGGGTCTACCTTCGTGTAAGGAATCCGGCGCTTCGGAACCACATCCAGCCCGTACAGAGTAACCTTCTCATACCCCATCACTTGCGCACGCTTTTGTTCCCAGTGGGGTTCAAAAAAGTGGCGTTTAACAATGTGCCCAGCCAACGGTTCCACCCATTCAGGCTGAATACCAGCCACCATGCGAGCAAACACCTTGCTGGTTTCAACAATCTCGGCGGCTACAACCCACTTGGGACCGGCTTTGGCCACTTTCGATCCTGGGAAGATCATGACTTTGCGATTACGGGTCGCCAGATATTCACGTTTTTCCACTTTCACTGCGATCTGGCCCAACAAGCCCGCCAAAATGGGCTTATGAATGGCGTCGTAGTTTGCTGGTTGCCGGTTCATGGTGAGTTTCTGATCCCGGCAAATTAACGTGAGCTGCCGATGTATATCCCGCCACTCACGCATGCGCATCCAGCTCAGGAAATTTTTCTGGCACAGTTTTTTGAGCTGATTCTGTGACAATTCCTGACGCTGCTCTTCAAACCAGTTCCAGATATTCAGCAATGTTGCGAAATCCGATTCTTTATCGTTGAACGGCGCATGGGCCTGATCCGCAGCCTGCTGTTTTTCTTGGGGCCTTTCCCGTGGGTCTTGCACACTCAGACCAGCAATCACAATCAAAACTTCTGCTAAGCTGCCATGGTCTGCCGAGGTGACCAACATTCTGGCCAACCGTGGATCCAAGGGAAGCCGAGACATAGTGCGCCCGAGCTTAGTGACCCGCCGTTTGTCATCAACCGCACTGAGCTCCTCAAGCAATTTGTAGCCATCATTAACTTGGCGGCGGTCCGGCGATTCCAGAAACGGAAATTGGCGTATTTCGCCCAAGCCAGAGGTGGCCATTTGCAAAATGACGGAAGCCAGGTTGGTACGCAGAATCTCCGGATCGGTGTATTCTGGCCGATTGATAAAATCAGCTTCGTCGTACAACCGGAAGCAAATGCCGGGCGCAACCCGGCCACAACGCCCCGCTCGCTGGTTTGCACTGGCCTGGGAGATCGGCTCAATCGGCAATCTCTGAATTTTCGAGCGTACGCTGTACCGGCTGATTCGAGCGACACCGGTATCGATAACGTAACGAATGCCCGGCACGGTGAGTGAGGTTTCCGCCACGTTGGTGGATAGTACAATTCGCCGCCCACGATGCGATTGGAACACCCGATTCTGCTCTTGATTGCTCAAGCGGGAATAAAGCGGCAACACTTCGGTATGACGCAGCTCTGCGTGCCGGAGCACTTTGCTCACGGCTCGGATTTCTCTCTCGCCCGGCAGGAATACCAATACATCACCCGGGGGCTTTTTTTCCGAGCGCTCGTGCTGCTCGATTTCCTCAATGGCAGAAAGAATGCCGTCGGTCCAGCCTTGGTCCTTATCGTCCTCATCACCGACCAACGGCCGATAACGAACATCAACGGGATACGTCCGGCCGCTCACCTCTATAACCGGGGCTTTGTCGAAAAACTCACTGAAACGTTCCACCTCAATGGTTGCCGAGGTGATAATTACTTTCAGGTCCGGGCGTTTAGGTAAAAGCTGCCTTAGGTAACCCAGCAGAAAATCAATATTCAGGCTTCGTTCATGGGCTTCGTCAATGATCAGCGTATCGTAGCGGTCCAGAAACCGATCATGTTGCACTTCCGCCAGCAAGATACCGTCGGTCATCACTTTTATTTGCGATTGCTCCGAGGTGTTGTCGGTAAATCGAACCTGATACCCCACGCGTTGGCCTACCTGCTCACCTAGTTCCTCAGCGATCCGACTCGACACGCTACGCGCTGCAATGCGCCGAGGTTGTGTATGCCCCACCAAACCACGAACGCCACGACCGAGGTTTAAACAAATTTTGGGAATCTGAGTAGTCTTTCCCGATCCGGTTTCACCGGCAACAATGACAACTTGGTGCGCCTCAATGGCTTTGCTGATGTCGTCAACCCGGTCGCTAACGGGTAAGCCTTCCGGGAAAGTTGCTACCTTGTGCATCGTCTGACGCTTTCGAACTTTTTCTTTGCCCTGCTCCAGCCAGTCACTCATCACAACCATATCTTTTTGATCGGGCAGGCCTTTGTTTCGGCCCAAACGCCGGACAATACGGGCTGCTTCTTGCTGATTGCAATCAGCAAGTTGGCGTTTAAGGTCGGTCACATTGGATGCGGAAGCTTTGTTCGGAATCGAATCAGACATTACTTGCAATTGGCTCTCAAAGTTTCAATCAGCGTAATCAGGCGCCACAGTCTAGCCGGAAAGACACACCGTATAAACTCAAAAACCCTGCCGAGGCAGGGTCTTTAGGTGCGGGAGAAGCCCCGCAGGGCAGACGGTTTACGCGTTCGCCTCTTCATCTCGCAGTTCACGACGAAGAATCTTGCCCACGTTACTCTTCGGCAGTTCCTCCCGAAACTCAAAGTGCTTGGGCACTTTATAAGCGGTCAAACGCTCACGGCAGAATTCTTTCAGCTCGTTCGCCGACACGCCTTCTTTGGTCGCGACAACGTAAACCTTAACCGCTTCGCCGCTCTTGGCATCTTCAATACCAACCGCCGCACACTCAACCACTTTCGGGTGACTGGTTACCACGTCTTCGATTTCATTCGGGAACACGTTGAAACCAGACACAATAATCATGTCTTTCTTACGATCCACAATGCGGATGTAGCCGTCTTCCTGGATCAATGCGATGTCGCCGGTCTGAATAAAACCATCTTCTGTAAAGGACTGACGGGTATCTTCAGGGCGCTGCCAGTAGCCACGCATAACCTGCGGACCTTTCACACACAGTTCGCCGGGTTCACCCACCGCTGTTTCGTTGCCTTCATCATCAATGGTCTTGACGATGGTAGACGGGATCGGAAGACCGATAGTACCCAGTTTGATCGCGCTGCGTGGGTTAAAGGTAACCACCGGCGAGGTTTCCGTCATACCGTAACCTTCGCTGATTTCACAGCCCGTAACACGCTCCCACATTTTCGCTGCGTCGCTGGTCAAAGCCATGCCACCCGAGGCGGTCAGCTTCACACCGGAGAAATCCAGTTTCTGGAAATCTTCGTTGTTGCACAGAGCGACAAACAAAGTATTCAGGCCGATGAAAGCCGAGAATTTTTGCTTCTGGAGTTCTTTTACGAAGCCCGGAATATCACGCGGGTTCGGGATCAGGATGTTGTGAGCACCGGCTTCCAGCATGATCCCGCAGTTCAGCGTGAAGGAATAAATGTGGTACAGAGGCAGCGGAGCAATAACCACCTCTTCGCCTTCGGCAACCTGATCTTCCAACATCGGGCGAACCTGAGTCAGGTTGGCAACCAGATTGGCGTGAGTCAGCATGGCACCTTTTGCCACACCGGTTGTGCCGCCGGTGTATTGCAGCACCGCCAAATCGTCCAGCTTGATTTCTACAGGGCTGAACTTCTCGCGCGCGCCCGCACTTAGAACCGCTGGCAGCTTATGGGAGCCCGATATATTGAACGGAGGCACCATCTTCTTAACGTGCTTCACCACCGCGTTCATCAGCTTGCGCTTGATGGGTGAATGCATATCAGCCACTTCGGTGACGATAACGTGCTCAATGCCCGTATGCGGAAGCACTTTCTCAGCGTTCTCAGCCATATTGGCAAGAACCACAAGCGCTTTAGCACCGGAATCGTTAAACTGGTGTTCCATTTCCCGCGTGGTATAAAGCGGGTTGGTGTTCACCACAATCAAGCCGGCGCGCATTGCACCAAAAACAACCACCGGATACTGAGTGATGTTTGGCATCTGAACAGCAATACGGTCGCCAGGTTTCAGGTCGGTTTTGTTTTGCAGCCAAGCCGCGAAATTGCGACTCTGAGTATCAAGATCTTTGTACGTCAGAGTGACGCCGACCGCACTGAACGCAGGCTTATCTGCGTATTTTTTAACGGCCTGCTCAAAAACATCTACCATGTTTTTGTACTTACTGAGATCTACCTCACGGGGAATGCCCGCAGGGTATTTATCTTGATAGAACTGCTCAAAATCCATCACCATCTCCTGTCTGATTGGTGGTAATCGGGCCAAAAGAGCAACCCGACTAAAGTCTCAATCCTTAAAAGTGGTGAGAGAATAGCAGTTTTGGTAACGATGAGGTAGCTTTCAAAAATCTATCCGCCTACACCATCCACATGCCCTTTATCACCAGAGGTCACTATGAGCGACACCTTGGACATTCTTGAAAATATTACCTACAACGAACTGAATGAAGGTGATTCCGCAACCTTCACCCGCACCCTCACCGAAGACGAACTGGTTTTGTTTGCTGCAGTGTCAGGTGACGTAAACCCAGTGCATTTGGATTCAGAATTTGCGGCAGACACCCTGTTTAAAGAACGCATTGCACACGGCATGTGGAGTGGTTCGTTAATCTCTGCTGCACTCGCGACGGTTATGCCTGGTCCCGGCACCATCTATTTGGATCAGACCTTGTCATTTAAACGCCCGGTAAAGCTAGACGACACACTTACGGTAAAACTCACCGTCTCTGAAAAACGCGCAAAAAACCGCGTCACACTGGCGTGTGATGTTCGTAACCAAAACGGTGACCAAGTCGTGGTCGGGGAAGCCAAGGTCATTGCACCGACTGAAAAAGTCTCCCTGCAAAAACCCCGCTTGCCGAAAATCACCATCGAAGGCTAAGCACTTAGCCCGGAAGGAAGTCGATCGGAAACTGAACCTTCCGGGTGCTCACCTGAGCCGCCCCGAAATCAAACATTTGCACCCTCATGGCAATACGCTGCTCCAATGTCGGATTGCTCAATTCGGACGCTACCACACGGCAAGCGGATACAGAGCCATTAGGCTCGATCGTTAGCTCCAAGGTAACCTTACCCTCAAGCGTCGGATCTTTCCTGAGCTCTCTCTTATAAAGCGAGTACAGAACACTCTTCTGAGCAGCGAAAACCTGACGAATATTGCTCATAGCACGTTGTTTAGAGGATTTGCGCGCCGTTTTTTCGGCCTTCGCTACAACCACTTCCTCGGGCGCTTTCACATCCGCAACCTGATGGCCTGCAACCACAACTTCTCTGGCCGGACCTTCACGGGTTTCGACACCACCGCTGTTGGCCAGCGCATCAGCGCTCGGCGAATCCGCTGACAAACCGGTCGCTTCCGCAGCGGGCACATTAGCCGTAAGTTTTCGTCTGTGTTGCGGCTGGTTTTTGGTTAGAGCCTGCAGCCGATTTTTCATGGCGAACAATCCGGACTTAGATGCGGTTTCACGAGCCTGTTCTTTAGTTTGCGTAGGCTGATTGATTACCTCAGGGACAACGTCGGGTTGCTGAGGCTCAGGGGCCGGCTTCGGCACCACCTTCTCTTGCGCTATCGCGGGCACAGGTTCAGGCTCTGGCTCGGGTTCTTTGACTGGCTCAGGCTGCCTGGGTGGCTCCGAAGGGGGCGGAGCAACCAATTTGGCAAGCCGCGGCGGTATCCGCTCCGCTTCAGCTCGATCAATCTCGGAAATATCCAGGCCAGGAATCAGCACTGCCGGTACCAAGAACAGACCCAACACCACCGCCATGATCACACCGAAGCGAGCGTTTTCTGCGCGATCGCGACTCCACGGCAAGCGAGTATTCGCGTGACGTTTAACGCGATCAACCATTGCTGACCTCCGCTTCCACCGCGAGCCGGACCTGGCGAAATTGCTCGTCAACACAGGTTTGCATAATTCTGCGCAACAATCGGTAATCGGTATCTCTAGCGGCCATGATGGTAATTTCCAGCCCTTGTTCGGGCACCGCATCCCATCGACTTCTGCGGTAAGCCAACTCATCAGACAAACCGTCTATTCGCGTATCTGTCGCTTCAATCCCGTCAAGCGTAGCCACTTCGCGGCCCTGCACGAGTATCGATTGGCCAACAACCTGTACGGTCAGGTTTTCGACTGCCTCCTGCTCCGCCGTTGAAGTCGGCAAAGGCACATCGGCATTGTTCTGCATCACTTTGACGTCGGACGAGTTCACCATCAGAAAGAACACGAGAATGGTGAATATGTCCATCAAAGACACCAGATTCAAACCACCGGCCTTGTGCATTCGGCGGTAATGGCGCTTGCGCATCCGGGCTCTGCGAGATGCTTTCATACGCCCTCCCCGTCTTCGGCATTAGGGCTTTGCGCCAACACACGGTTTTCGGCGGCATCCATCAGTGAAACATCCGGAAACAGTTCGGCCTCCACCACACTGGTTGCCACAACCGCAGGGTAGGAGCGCACCGTATCCATCACCGATACCAACGTTTGATAATCAACGCTAGGCCCAACCTCCAGGATTACATCGGTTTTATCGGGAACGTGGCGCTTGATCTGTTGCAGCACGCTGCGCAGCCCATGGTAATTTTGAGCCTCACCGGAGATGGGCAACACTTCGATAAGACCGTGCTCGCTATCAGCGATTTCCATACCGGTTGGGATGACGGTGACAACCAGTCGTAAATCTTCTGCTGCGGGTACGTCACCGGCTTCCATACCCGGAAAGTTAAGTTCGATCATACGAACCTGGCTGAACACCATACCCAAAAGCAACACTGGCACCAGCACAATCATCAGGTTCATAAAGGCCGTAATGTCCAGTTCCGCCTCGGTGGTCAACCTGCGGTGTCGACGTCTCATCTCGCCCTACTCCTGTTCAAACTCGTTAGAGAACCTCGGGGGTCATGCCGCAGCGTTATTAACGCCAGGCTCTGTCACAATGTTCAGGAGTTTGACGCCTGCCATTTCGAAGCTATCAACGATTTCATTAGTGCGGGTTTGCAGCAGCGCATGGAACAACAGTAAGGGGATGGCGGAGATCAAACCAAAGGCTGTGGTGTTCATAGCAACGGATATACTTTCAGACAGCAAGCTCGCCTTTTGGGCCGGATCAGCTGCGGCCACAGCCGTAAAAGCGGCGATTAACCCAATGATGGTTCCAAGCAGGCCGAGCAAAGTTGCAACGTTTGCCAAAGTCGCTAAATACTGGGTTCGTTTTTCCAGCCTTGGAAGCACTTCCATCAATCCTTCTTCCATGGCGTACTCGATGTCTTCACGGCGGCTGTTATTCAATAAGCGTGCTAAACCTGCACCGAGAACCGAGGCAATGGCACTGTCCGAGCTGCTTGCAGCTTTCATAGCGCGTGAATAATCTCGCTTTTGCAATGCCGGCAAAATGCCGCGTTCGAACGCCATGCGATTGCGGCGGCGAACCGAACCCAGGTAAACAAATCGTTCCAGAGTGATCGCTAATCCAATCGCCAAAACGACCGCAATCGGGTACATGAAAGGACCACCGTCCTGGAAGAATCGGATAAGTGTGTCGAGCATGATGTTGTTCTCCGTTGTTACTGCTGAGTCACGGTTTGTCCCGGTTTGGAGCAACGCCTGTTGGCTCCAAGACCAGTGGGTTCAGGGTTTCACGAAACAGACGGTGATTTTCCATCGCTGTTGCGGTTACTGGCCGGGTTAGTTCAGGTAATTCCTGGTTCAAGTCAGCCCTTGGCCTTCGAGGCAAACTGGGGCCTCGCCATGGCAAGATGTATAGAATGCGTGGGTCATCCTCGCCTGAGCTCAAGGATATCCCTGTAACGCTCAAAGGAGGTTTCGGAGCGGGCTCACCGGACGTGTCTGACTGTGCGATCACGGGCAAACCAATCGCCAAGGCAAGAGTGAGAAACCAGCCAATTTTTACCGACAAACGCATCATTGGAGCCTCCGTTCCAAATCAACGAGCCAACCATCAACCGCTGCATCTTCAGCGTTGGCCAACTGCTGGTAACGCTTGTAGTGAATCAACGCTTTTTCAAGCTGAAGCAGATAGAGCTCGGATATAACCGCCAAGTTGTAATGCAATTCGGCCGTTTCCGGAGAAGCATCTACGCCCTTTTCTAAAAGCTTCGCTGCCTCAGCAAATCGGTTTTCGTCTTTAAGAACCAAAGCGAGATTATTGACGGTGACAGCATCGGCCGGATTAAGCGACACCGCACTCTGCCAAGATTGGATGGCGCCTTCTACGTCGCCCTGTTCGTAAGCTTGCTTGCCCTCACGAGCCAAAACCTCCGCCTGCTTAGGCGAATACGCAAGGTGTGATGGCGGTAGAAGCTTTTCCAAACCAGACCCGTTACCGGTTGCCGCACATCCCGATATAACGGTCACAACCGCTACCAGAAGGCCGGGCCATGCTTTACGTATGCAGTCAAACACCATCGCTCTCCTCCGCAGTCCAAGTCATCCAGCGCAGATTGCGGCTATACCGGGCGGGGTGCATGGTGGCCAGCGCCTCCAGGCTTTGTCCAATCCACTTGTCGTAACCTTGTTCCTTAATTTTTTGGTGGTTCCGCGAGTGCAGTTCCATGGCTCGTTCTTCCAACGGGTAAGCTTCGTCCTCAAGCAACATCTGGTATTGCATGGTTTCCAGCTTATTCAGCTCCGGAGGCACCTCAGATTCCATCAAGTCGGCTGCCAGTACGCGATAGAGTTCTGCCCGCCTGAACAGAACCTCGGTTGCCACGGCCTCACCGGCAAATGACTCGGCATCCTGCAGATAATTTTGTGCACGCTCCAGAGCTGCCTGTTTACTAACCAGGGTTTCTTCCAGAGGATGAACCAACCCAATGGCCGCAAAGTGATCGGCCGCGCGGGCACCAAGCTCAATTGCAGCACCCGCCGCCCACGTGAGGGTTTCATCAGAGTGCCATTGGCTCCGAGATTCCGTGGCCACTAACGCCTGTAACGTTGCAGCATCTTTTGAGCCGGACTCGATCAATCGATACCGCATGGTTTGCTGCTGCACATGCTCACTGGCAATCACCGGATTTGGCGCAACGGAAAGCCACTCACGATAGAGCCCATCGCGGCGTTCAATTTGACCGGCATCGTGATAAATAGCCGCGGCCCGCAATCGGTGGGGCCACGGATCCGGCAATTCGGATGCGGCAGTAAGCAACTCGTTGGCCGCTTCTAATGGCTGCTCGGACTGGCGATAGGAAAGTACCAGCTTCTCGCTGACTTGGTCCGTTAATGGATGATTCGGATAATCCGACCGGAATTGTTTCAACTCATTGATTGCGGCGAGCCATTCCGAAGCCCTCAATAACGTGTTGGCCGCATCAAAACCGGATTTCATCGCCAGCTCAGACCCCGGCACCACGTTTATCAATCGCTTGAAATGTGCAACAGCCAAGGTCGGGTTACCCACCGATGCCGCTTGCTCTCCTTGTTTATATATCGCTACGGCCAACTGCTCACGAATGTCGTATTGCTCATGGGCTGGAACGGTTAACTGGCTTTCCGCTTCAGCAAGCGCTAAGGCTTGGCGCCACGCTCGCTCAGCTAAATCAAATTCACGCTGATACTGTTGCACGCGGGCAATGACCAACCAAGCCGCGTATTGTTGTTCGGCACTTGGCGCCTCCCAATCGAGTGTTTTCTTGGCATAACCCAGAGCATTCTCATAGTCGCCATGAGCGTACCAACGGTTCGCCAAATCAGCACGCAATGCCGACAACCGACCAGCTGCACCGAAGGCGTTCGAATAACGTTGCTCCTCCGAGCTCAATGCCGTTAACGTTTCCTGAGCGTCAGTGCTTTTCGGGCTCTGACTTTGAAGTGGGAGCGTATTCCTGAGCAATGTGATCGCGGCCCAACCTGCTTCTTCCGCTTGCGAATAGTCTGCACCGTAGGCTGCACGCCGGAAATTCGCTAAGGCTTGTGTATCTTGCTCTGCCAGCAATCTAGCGTCACCGGCAAGATGCATTAACTGACCTTCCGCCGCCGAACGTGGGGCCAGCATTTCATAATATTCGGCCGCTTTTACCAAAGACGGCCTTGCCTCAAGCGGCTTGCCTCCCGTTTGATAGGTTGAGCCGGATGCATAATGAAAATCCGCCAAAGAACGGCCATAGGTCTGCCAATGCTGCCGATGGTCGCCAGTCAGGGTCTGGTAGTGATCCTCAGATAAATACTGCCCCACGAACCCAGCTTTGGCTTCCCGGACTCGCGCGGGTTGTCCCGCGATCGTCCAGAACTCGACACTCTGAACCAGAAAATCGGGTTTTGATTCGTGTTCAGGATAGCCTCGTACAAAAGCATTATTAACCGCTACAGCCTGAGCATAACGACCTTCAACAGCATGCAAATCGGCCAACCTGTCATACAGCAGATAAAACCACTGAGACTGGCTTCGATCCGCTAACCAACGTTCCAGAGTTTGATGGCCATTCATACGGGAAGCCATCAACGCTAACACCCCAAAGCTGTCTTCGATCATGTCCAGACTGAACGAGAGCAGCTGCTGTTTCTGATCGATACCAGGCAGTTGTTGGTCCAGCAGTTTCATAAACGTGCTTGCCGCACTTTCCCAGCCTGAATCACCTTGTTTGAATTGACTCCACCCCATCATGTAGCGGGCTTTGGCTGCCAACTCCGAATCTGGCTGAGCCGATACCAATGCCCGATAACCAAGTTCCGACTCATGGTACTGACCGGCAGAAAACTCGGCCTCGGCGATGCGGAAACGTGCTTCGGGAACCAGCTCCGATTTCGGGTACAGCCCTATCAGTTGCCGCAATCGCTGGATGGATTCCTGTTGTTGGCCCGTCAGTGAATGCGCTTTTGCCATTTGATAAAGCAACTCGTCTAAACGCCCCGAAAAAGAACCCCGCGACAGAATGCTTTCGTAACTGCCCAATACCTCTTGGTATATTTCAGCTTCTTTGGCTTGTGAGAAACCAACATCCTGGCCCGAACGGTCTCGAATGTTATTCAAACGATTCAGCGCGTCGATCCGCACCTCGGGTTCATCGGAATCTTCAAACAGCTTCTGGTACCGTCGCGCTACTTCCGCGGGAGAAATGGCGGGCAAGGGCCTAGCTTCAAATGTTAGGAACACCGGCCGCATATCGCGTAGGGTTTCACCGTCTTCCCCCAGCTCTACTCGAAACGATTCCTGTGCGGACACCCCGCCATGCCCCAATGAAGCCACTACTAACAAGGGCAGAAGCCGCTTGGAAACGAAAGGCTGTTTCATTGCTGTCCCTCCCCTAGCGTCTCGAGAGCAAGGTATTCGTACAGGTGCGCAATCTGCTGCTCCGTTTTATCGAGAGCGTGCCCCATCAATTGATATTGGTCTTCAACAAAGCCTAAAGCCAACCGATCCAAAGTTTGCGCAGCGCGTACTCTCTCCGCATTGACCTGAGCAAGTAACCCATGAATGCTTTGCTTTAAATGTTTCGACTCCGAAAGCATGGCTTTTACGGAAGAGGCATTGTTCACAGAGTTCAGCAATTCGGTTAACGCGATAAGAAACACGGATAGATCATGAACGTTGCGGTTTAGCTGCAATGTCATCTCATCGAGTAGTGCAACTGTCCTGACAGCCTCCTGTGCATTTGCCGCTTCAAGAAACGCCAATAAATACGCCATCCGGGGTTGAGTTAACGTTCGGCTATCCGCCAGAAACCACTCCGGGCCTGTGTTTCGTGCATCTTCGACCAGAGCCTTATAAGCCCCTTGTTGTTTAATCCGCTGGGCCAATTCTTTCAATGTCACTCGCTCACCTTGGTAGGCCGCGTTCGCTGCCAACCAGGATTCTCCCGCTTGCCCCGGGTACCCCGCCATATCGTAGCCCCGTCCCATGCCAATCCAGGCATCGGCTACGCCGGGAAACGCCAAAGGAAACTTCTTGGTTCGGTGCCAGCTTTGCATGGCAGCCCGATGATTACCTTTGTTTGCCAAGGCGAGGCCATGAAGGTACAAGGCCTGGGGCGCGTAGTAGCTATCAAGTCTTACTTTTTCGAGTAAATTAATGGCCTTATCGTGTTCGCCACTTTTTAGGGCAAGGTAACCAGCACGAAGATGCAATTGGTCAAGGAGGTTATTACGACGTGCCTGGTTGTTGTCTTTGGCCGCCATGGCCATTGCTACTCTTAGAGATACAAGCGCCCTCGTAGAGTTTAAGTCGTCACGGGCAAAATCATTGGCAAGATTGAGGTAACCCATTGCCGCCCAATAGCCCTCGTCCATTTTTGCGAGATAACGACCGGCCGCGCCTGCTTTGCCTTTAATTCTTTCCTGTTCAGCCAACTCAAACATTTCTTGTTCCCGACGTTCTCGGAAAACATGCCTGGCATCGCCTTGCTGAGCTGAATGGACAGATTCGCCGGATGGTGGCGAAGTAAGATCTCCTACTCGCTCAGAAAACAGCGCATCCGGCTCAAACTCAGGCGCCTTGGCGTGCATGGTGATCTTCAAGTGATTGATTGCGGATTGCTTAACAAAGAAATGGACAAACTCACGGCGCACAAACCGATTTTTATCGGCGCGAGCATTAACAACCGTTTTCAGGTAATGAGGGCCGCTGGACAGGTTTCCTTGATACAACGGCACTGTTTGCTCTGGTGCCCAATCCTCTCGATCATTTTCTGCGTAGCGATGGGATGCCACCAGCTGCTCGTCGAGATAGATTTCCAAAGAGTCGACAGCCAATGTTTTCGGGGTGGAAATCGCAAACGCTAACGTTATACGAGTATCTATATGGGGCAAAAGCTGCTGCTCGATCGCCCGTACGCTATCCGTATGGCGCGCAACCGTATCGGTAAGCTGCTCAATCCGAGTATCGGGAGATACAGCATGAACACTGGCCACCATAAATACAGCCAGAAATCCGGATATCCAACGCCCCAACGTCCTTGGAGCAATTATCCGGCACAGTTGTGATTTTTGTTTGCCGAACATAGCTGTCCTGTGGTGTCTGGCCGCAACGATAACGGCAGCTGTGTAACAATTCGAAATAAAGAGTAACACCAGCTAACAACCAAGAACGGTATCTAATTCACCAAATGGACATTCGAAGCGCGATCACGACACAAAGTGTCGACATATTTGACAGGTTAAGATCAGAAAGGATGTTTAGAGCGAACAATCAAAGGCAGAAAGCAGAACCAACCTATTGATTTATAGAGCGATAAAGGAAAGGTGGCCTAATCTCTGCTTACGTTAAGCAGGCGGGCGTGCCACAAGGCTGCACCCGCTTGAATATGCCGAGCTTTGCCGATGCTGCAATACGCATCGGCTTTTTTATGGGCGATCGAAAAGCTACTTGGTCAACTGTTTCATAGCCGACTCGAGACCTTCGATGGTCAGAGGAAACATATGATCATTCACCAACTGCCGAGTGACACCCAAGGAACCGCCGGTACCCCAATAGCTTTCCGGCAACGGGTTCAACCAAACCACTTTGTGAAAATGCTCGGTCACACGCTGCATCCAGGTTGCGCCCGCTTCTTCATTCCAGTGCTCGATTGACCCGCCAGGGTGCGTAACTTCATAAGGCGCCATTGTGGCATCACCTACAAAGATTACTTTGTAGTCCGGCGTGTATTTATGAAGAATATCCCAAGTGCTGGTGGTTTCATTCATTCGGCGAATATTGTTCTTCCACACACTTTCATAGATGAAGTTGTGGAAGTAAAAATATTCCATGTGCTTGAACTCAAGCCTGGCCGCCGAAAACAGCTCTTCGCACACTCGGATGTGCGGATCCATGGACCCCCCCACATCAAAGAAGATCAGTACCTTCACAGCATTATGCCGTTCTGGCACCATTTTAAGATCCAAGTACCCGGCATTTCGGGCCGTTGACCGAATGGTGTCATCGAGATCGAGCTGATCGGCCGCACCCTGACGAGCAAATTTCCGCAAGCGGCGCAAGGCAACTTTGATGTTGCGAAGGCCCAATGTGATGCTGTCGTCCAGATCTTTGTAGTCTCGCTTCTCCCAGACTTTCACCGCCTTTCCTTGGCGGCCATCTTTCTGGCCAATGCGAAAACCTTCGGGGTTGTAACCGTTCGCACCGAAAGGTGAGGTACCTCCCGTACCCACCCATTTATTGCCGCCCGCATGGCGTTCATTCTGTTCTTCCATGCGTTTTTTGAAGGTTTCAATCAGTTCTTCGAGGCCACCCAGCGACTCGATTTTAGCCTTTTCGTCTTCGCTCAGGTGTTTCTCAAACTCAGCCCGCAGCCACTCATCCGGAATCAATGCCTGCAACAAGTCGTCGAGATTTTCGATGCCGTCAAAGTAAGCTTTAAAGGCCCGGTCAAACTTATCGAAATGCCGCTCATCCTTTACCAGGCAGACACGAGCGAGATAATAGAACTCTTCCATGTCGGCGAATGCCAGACGCTGCTGGATAGCTTCCAGCAGATCCAGAAATTCCCGTAGGCTGGCCGGTACTTTCGCGCGGCGGATTTCGAGGAAAAAATCAATCAACATAAAGCGATGCTCTAGCCAGCAATCAGTTGCGACGACGCGCCATAAACGCCAGTCTCTGAAGCAAATGAACGTCTTGTTCGTTTTTAACCAGCGCACCGTATAGCGGTGGCAATGCAGAGCTGCTATCTTTTTCCTGCAGCGCTTTGGCGGACAGCTCATCGGCCATCAGTAGCTTCAGCCAATCGATCAGCTCAGATGTGGACGGCTTTTTCTTCAGGCCGGGCACTTTCCGAACATCGAAAAAGACCTCCAAAGCATCACGCACCACTTGTTGCTGCAAGCCTGGGAAATGAACATCCACGATGTCTTTCATGGTGTCATGATCCGGGAAGCTGATGTAATGGAAAAAACAACGGCGCAAGAACGCATCAGGCAGCTCTTTTTCGTTGTTACTGGTGATCACGATGATCGGGCGCTTCTTGGCTTTGACGAATTCCTGGGTTTCATAAACAAAGAACTCCATACGGTCGAGTTCTAGCAATAAGTCGTTCGGGAACTCAATGTCGGCCTTGTCGATTTCATCGATCAGCAGGATCACTTGCTCGTCAGACTCGAAGGCTTCCCACAATTTACCTTTAACGATGTAGTTGCGGATGTCTTTTACCTTCTCATCGCCCAGCTGGGAATCACGTAGGCGGGATACCGCATCGTACTCATACAAGCCTTGCTGGGCTTTGGTGGTTGACTTGATGTGCCAAGGAATCAGTTTCATTCCCAGAGAGGCTGCCATTTCTTCCGCCAACAAGGTTTTGCCGGTTCCGGGCTCGCCTTTAATCAGCAACGGGCGCTGTAGCGCGATGGCTGCATTAACGGCCATTTGAAGGTCGTCGGTGGCTACGTATTTTTCGGTACCGGTAAACTTCATTTGTCTAATTCCTATTAGTTACTTTAAAACTTAATCTTTTTTAGTTTTGTCTTCAGGCAGATCATCGAATTCTGACAGATCAAAATCCTCTAAACCAAATTCCTCCAATTCGTCCTTGTATAACTTCGGCTCAGGGTCGATTGTCTCAGTGACTTCGGGAATCTGCTCTTCTGCTTCAATTTCGGCCTCTGGTACCAACTCAGGTACCTCTTCTGGCTCTGGCTCTGGCACAGTTTCCTCAAGAACCGGCAACGTTTCTTCTGGCTCTTCTTTTTCTGGTTTGCGGCGCACCGCAAATACGGCAAACCCGACAATGATAACGATGAGGGCGGCGATTGCACCCAGCACCCAAACTGGAATACCCCACAAAGTACCCTTCTCGGGTTCGTGAATCGGTTGGTCTTCCGCTACTGCCGTTTTCGGCTCAACCGGTTCCGGCAGAGGCTCGCTAACGACTACGGCTTCATTTTGTACCGCAGGCTCGGCGGCTGGCTTCGATTCGGTCGTTAGCTCAGGCTCGGGCTCGGGAGCCGCGTCATTGTCAGGAACGGTAGCACCGGCCATTTCCTTGCCATTGAGAAACAAGGGTTCCAACGGCTGGCTCAAGTCTGGGACCAAGGGCTCTGAGACCACCGCAACGGGCGGCTCTTCACCCGGTACAACAAAACTGGTTTCGGCGCTGAATTTACGGGCAAAGGTTCCACCATCGGCGACGACTTCAACCCGATAAACTCCCGATTTGGACAACTGTTTCAGGGATTCGCGGTAAACGCCGTCTTCCGGGGCAGCTCCACCGGAAAGCACTTTAGACCCCTTTCGCTCATTGCCGGAGCTGATTGAAAGCGTCACTTCCATCACATCCAGGAAGCCAGGATCTTTCAAGGGCTCGTTGTCTTCATAAAAAGCAACTTCAATCTCTAACGGTTCATCCGTGCTGAACTGCGACGGAATCGGGCTGACGACCATTCTCAGATTGCTAACCACGGTAACGCGACTACCCTGCCCCAAGTCCCCGTCAATCTCCCAATTGCCCGCTTGAGGGTCGGTCACTGTAATTAGGTCGTATCCCGGCTCGGCCAACCAGCGAACGCTATCCGGTGCTTCTGAAACGGTGAACAGTTCGCCACCCGGCTGAGCCAACCGAAGCTGACTCTGCTCCGAAGATGGCCCGCCAGTAAAGATGAGTGCGGTAAACTCTTCGACCCCTTCATCAACTGAAAACTGATTTCCCTCAATAGGAAGTTGCGACTGTGGGGCTGCAGCATTCAAAGCATCGGCAAATGCCAGATTCAGAGCCTCAGCCGAACGCGCCAACCGGAACGTGCCACCGGTTTCATCGGCCAAAGTGCGAAGAAAAGAAACATCGGCAAACTCCGACAAGCCCACCGTGTGGACGGTTAATCCTTTTGCCTTCAACTCCGGTAACATAGATTGGAGAATCCGCTTCTCCTCAACGCGGCTGGCCGCCTCGCCATTCGGGATATCGACCTTACCGTCGCTCAAGAGAATCAGATGCGTGTGTTCGAGGGTACCTCCCGACAACCAGTCATTACTGGCCTTTTCAATCGCTAGCCCTAAATTGGTATGTAAAGCAACGGAATTAATCTGCTTTGATCGCTCAACCGCTGTGCCCCGCCAAGCTTGATCAACCGAATCATGGGGTACCAACATGTTCACGTACTGACCGAAAGTCCATACACCGGCACCCGCCCCGTCTGGAAGCAACCCGGCCAGCAATCTGACGGCTGGACGCCGAAGGTTATCCGGATCGGTTTCTTTCATCGATCCGGAAATATCGACAACAAGCCGAACATCGATAGGCGGTGAACCAGCGGCTGTTTCAGCTGCGGACACCTGCCATGGCATCAAAACAAGAAAAACGACTGCAAACAGCCTGGTTATTCGATTACGTATCACGGGTCGTCCACCAGTTATTTTGGATAGTTGCCAGGGTTATTTGTGTACGAGTCGGTATCGGACCAGATCAAGCATCCAAACCAACAGCGTCACCGCAGCCGCCAATCCAAAGTTAAACAGCGCAACACCCGCGGCATCTATATCCCCAAGAATCAGTTCGTAGCCTGCATAGAGCCATGCAGGAATCCACCATCCTGCAAGGTCTGGCGATTCAACCGGCGTAAGCACCAAAACGGTTAGAGCCGCCAGCAAGAGTGTGCGAAAACCATAAAATGGCAAAAACCGAAACAACGCTTTCATCATAAAAAACAGCACGACGAAAGCCACGGCGTATGCGCCCCAGAAAATGGCGTAAGCCATAGAAGCATCTGCATCAATCATTAGAGAATCCAGTGAATTATATGTTCTTCCCATTCCTCTTCCGGCACATCGCTTTCGGAGGTCACTCTACCTTGAATGGATAACCCAGCCTTGCGCACAGAAGCCGGGTCACCCGACCGTAGCGGATGCCAATCGGCTAGTGGTCGCCCTTCGGCGAGCGTTCGATAGGCACAAGTATGGGGTAGCCATGCATAATCGCCAACAGTGTCTGGCGTTAGTACCGTGCATTCCGGAACCACGTCCGATCTATGAGAATAGACCGTGCAGTGGCCGCTTTCGATGTTCATACACCGACAGACCAAGTCGGTGTGGTAAACGTCTCCGGTTTCTTCATCTTCAAGCTTCTGGAGGCAACATTGGCCACAGCCATCACACAAAGACTCCCACTCTGACGGGGTCATTTCATCAAGGTGCTTACGCTGCCAGAATGGAATCTGAGCACTCATTTTTTATGCTGCTCTACCTTGCGCTTGAAATCGACAATGTAGGTGTCCTGCTCTTCGGGCATCTGCAAGAAAAAACCTTTCTCCTCCAACGCATTCAACACCTCTTTACCCGTTGTCCGGGCTAACTGTTTATCCGGTGTCAGCAGCAAATCCATGGCATGGGCGGGCTGGCCGAAAATCGAACGGAGGGCTTCGGGAAGCTCTTGCCAATCATGACCTCGACGGACATAAATGTAGGTATCCGTTTTTTTGGTACTGCGAAATACCGATACAAATTCACGGGTGGTCATGGTTTTACAAGTTCCTCAATTTCTCTGACGACGGACCCTAACAGTCTTGCGCGCCAGCCTTCGAAAAAAGCTTGCCCCTGCAGCGACTGGTCTTGAATCACTTTCTCAATACGTTTTCTAGGCGCCATAATTTCTATTGGAATATCATGCTGTTCCGCAACTTTTTTGAAGCATTTTTTAACACTTTTATAAAGTGTTTGCTGATCTCGTGTGAGCGGTCTTTGGATGGGTTCGAAATCAGAAGTGTTGGCATTTTTGCCCGCACGAACGAGTTCCAGCAAGTGTTCGCCGTACCGCTTAACAATCCCACCCGGGACACCTTGAATGTCGTTCAGCTCGCTCAACGAGTTGGGGCTTCGCTCCGCGATGGCCAGTAACAGTGCATCACTTAACACCCGGTTTCTGGGCCGATCCACCTTATGGCATTCCTGCTCACGCCATGCGGCCAAGCGTTGAAGCACGGCTTGCTGGGCCAGCGCCAACGTCCAACCACCACGAAGCTTGAGATAATGCCGGTCAACACTCTCAGGTGCAGCGGCTTCGTCTGCAAAGCGGCGAGACTCTTCGGTCAAGGCGTGCTCCAAATTGCGCTCTTTCAGCTGGGCGGTCACCCAGTTCGCCAGTGGCTCCAGGTACCGAATGTCGTCTACCGCGTAGCGCTCTTGCTCAGGCGACAGTGGTCGCGATAACCAGTCTGATCGGGTGACTGACTTATCCAGAGTTTCTCCAAACAGAGTTTCAACCAAACGTGCATAGCCTAAAGAGAAGCCCGCCCCTGCCAGCGCAGCGCCAATTTGCAGATCTCGAAGGCCTTTCGGTGCCACCTGCAGCCAATGCCGAAACAGCTCGAGGTCCTCGCTCATGGCGTAAAACAACTTCGAACGCTCGCCGTCTGACAGCATTTGCCGGAATTGGGTTGAGGCCTCCGCCACATGCGGCTCAACGAGCCAAAAATCCCCACCTCCACCCAACTGAACCAAACCAGGTATTGGGTAAAAGGTAGAAACCCGCTCGAACTCGGTATCGAGCGCGACTGGACAGCCCTTAGGCAGACTGGCCAGCCACTGGTCGAGCTGTTCCGGGGTTTCCAGCCAGCGAATGGTTTCCGGCGCTGGCGGAACCGTTAAGGCCGTATGGCTATGACTCATAAATTAACCTGAAACTATTCTGAGAGGGGTTTACGGCCCCGGAAGGCATGCGTGAGGGTAAAGCCATCGACATAACCCAGTTCGCCGCCAACCGGTATACCGTGTGCGAGACGGGTAATCAAAATGTCCTGACCATCCAGACGGTCAGCAATGTAATGAGCAGTGGCTTCACCTTCCACAGTCGGGTTGGTGGCCAATATCAGTTCAGTCACCCCTTCCTCGCGAATCCTCAGCAACAGGCGCTCAATTCCGATTTCTTCTGGGCCAACTCCGTCGATGGGTGACAAATGGCCCATGAGCACAAAATAACTTCCGCGATAATCACCCGCCTGCTCTATTGCCAACAAGTCTGAGGGGCTTTCAACCACACACAGGGTTCCGGTGCGGCGCTCAGGCTTGGCGCAAAGCTGACAGATTTCAGTATCCGAGAAATTCTGACAGCTGTTACAACGGCGAACGTTGTCCATTGCCTGATTCAAAGCACCGGCTAAACGAACGCCGCCCGATCGACCGCGCTCAAGCAAATGGAACGCCATACGCTGCGCGGTCTTTTGGCCTACCCCGGGCAAACAGCGAAGGGACTCGACCAATTCATCAACCATGGGGCTGAATGCCATGAATACTCCTCAAACAACAACTAGACCGCTCTGAGTTAGAACGGCATTTTGAACCCTGGCGGCATCCCCATACCCGACATCATGCCGGACATTTTGTCTTTCTGGTTTGCGTCAACCCGGCGAACGGCGTCATTAACCGCAGCAGCCAGAAGATCTTCCAGAATTTCCTTGTCTTCAGACAGCAAGGAAGGATCAATGTCGACCTTTCGAACATCGTGACGGCCATTCATAGTCACTTTGACCATGCCTGCACCGGACTCGCCAGTCACTTCCGCTTTGGCAGCTTCTTCCTGGGCCTTTTGCATCTGCTCTTGCATCTGCTGGGCCTTTTTCATCAGATCGCCCATATTATTCATCATTCGATTATCTCCTACCTGTTTCTATGGAGCGGATGCTGTCTTCGACAACCCGCCCTTCAAACCGTTCAACAATGTTCTGTACCAGCGGGTCTTTGCGAATCGACTCTACGGCTGACTTCAGGCGGGCCACTCGCTGCCGCTCTTCAAAGGCAGCCGGTGTATGCAAGCCGGGAACACCTTCTACCACTTTCAATTGTGTGGCGTCACCAAAGCGCAATCTCAAGGCCGCAAGAATTTTTTCTTCGTGCCGTTCGTTCAAAAGCCGCGCGTGACCTTCCTCCAGTGTTAACACAACCGTCTCACCATCACGTTCCATGGCGCTGTAGCTGGCCAGATTCCCGGGCATGCCATTAATCTCAAGAGACCGATAGTCACGCTCCCAAACAAAACCATCCTCACTGACCGGTGCCGCCCGCTCGATCGTCGGCGCTACACTCGTATTTTCGGGACCAAGCTGCGGTATCGGTTCAGCTTGCTGCGCCTCTTCAGGCATCAGCTCTGACTCTGCACCATCTGCAATGTGTTCCTCTGCAATGGCAGCAGGTACAGGTTCCGGAGGGGCTGTTGCGAATGTCGGCTCATTCGGCTCAGGGTCCCAAGGCGGGGCATCGTCCATAACCGGTGGCGGAGCCTGCTCTATAACCGGCTCAGTGTGAGGAGCAGGCTCTGGTGCGGATGCTGCCACCTCTGTCGTGTCAGGCTTTGGTTCAGGTGCTTCCAGAGCTACAGGCTGTGCTCGGGCAGGCTCCGGTTCGGGCTCTGCGCGCCCCGCGCTTTCACTGCCGCTTGCGGAAATGCCAGGCGGGGCTTTCCGATCAGCCCCTGGGCGGAAGGCCAACATGCGCAGCAGCGTCATTTCAAACCCCATACGAGCATCGGGAGTAATGGCGAGATCCTTTCGACCCATCAGCGCGGTTTGATAGAACAGCTGCGCGTCTTCCGCACTGAGCTTGCGCGCCAACGCCTGAGCTTGGGCGGCATCACCCATCGCATTGTCAGCGCTACCCGGCACCACCTGTTCCATGGTGACACGATGGAACAACGACAACAGGTCCGCCAGGATAACGTCATAATCCGGTGCGAAGTCAGAAATACGACTGATTTCAGCCAGCAATCCAGGACCGTCCCGTTCGACCAGTGCACCGACAATGCGCTCGATGTCTTGCTGGTCGATGGTACCCAGCATGGTACTGACGTCACTGGCGGCCAACTTCTGGTTACCAAACGCAATCGCCTGATCGGTCAGGCTCAATGCGTCACGCATACTCCCGTCCGCGGCTCGAGCCAAAAGCCATAATGCCGAATCTTCAAAGGGAATTTGCTCTTCAGCCAAAACCTTCTGCAAATGCCCCACGATGTGCTCTGGGGTCATACGCTTGAGATTAAACTGCAGGCACCGCGACAACACGGTAACCGGCAATTTTTGGGGATCGGTTGTCGCGAGCAGGAATTTTACGTGCTCGGGTGGCTCTTCCAATGTTTTCAGGAAGGCGTTGAACGATTGGTTGGTGAGCATGTGAACCTCATCAATGAGGTACACTTTGTAGCGGCCACGCGTGGGTGAATACTGCACGTTATCGGTCAACTCGCGCATGTCGTCCACCCCGGTACGGGACGCAGCGTCAATCTCGATAAGATCGACGAACCGTCCGTCCAGGATCTCTTTACAACTGCCACATTCACCGCAAGGGTTTGCCGTAATACCCGTTTCGCAATTCAGGCAACGGGCCAGCAAACGACCAATGGTGGTTTTACCAACACCACGGGTGCCGGTAAATAGATAGGCATGATGAAGCCGCTGGTGCTCCAACGCGTGTACAAGTGCCTGAAGCACATGCTCTTGCCCCACCATATCTTCGAAGGTACGGGGGCGCCATTTTCGGGCTAAAACCTGGTAGCTCATGATTCGCCAATTGCTCTGAAATCAGGGCTTAACAATACCATGGACCCGTTGCCAGAAGAAGGATGATCAGGCTAGCCCGCCGTTTCGGCTATCTTGTCCAAAGCACGAATACGGCGCAATTCATGCCCTTCAAACATCGACTCCCTCAATAACTTAAGCGCCTCGCTACGATCTTGCGGCGCCAAACCTTCACTTTGCATGACTGCCTGCTTCCGCCGCTGGTAGTCAGTAAGCCGCTCCCGCCATTGCCGCTGCTCCCTATCTACCTTTTCAAGCCTGGCAGTTGCTTCGGCGCCGTATTGCTGTAACCGCAACTCACGAATCTCTGCCTCATTTGCACCCGATTGTCGCAGCGCCTGAACTTGTTGAACCGTGCTAACCACTGCTTGTGAGGTTTCTTTCGATTTCCGAACATGCTCGGGCAGGCTTTGGTCAATCTGCACCAACGCCCTACTCTTTTCAGCAGCACTTAAACGTTCATCCGACATCACACGCTGACGATCGAGAGCCAATCGCAAACGACGTTCCTCCGCACCGTAAAAGCCTTCAGCAACGTCCGGCCCCAGATATTCTCGACGCAGCTGATACACCGTCTCAAAAGCAGCAACAATATCCATCGAACCAGGCTCTGTCTGAAGATCCATTTCCTCGGACGCCTCCCGATAAGCCAGATACTGATCAAGAATATCGAGCACTTCTCGTTGCACCGATCCAGGAACGCCCTTCGCTTCCATAACAGCTTGCACACGATGCTTCATGGCGGGCTCTTGCTCACGCTCGGGCGCCAAACCTATAAAGAAATCAAGAAAACGACGGAGTTGCCGATCAAGCACCAAGTTCCGGTTCATGTCGAGACGAACCGCGCCATCAACTTCAACATCAGAAACGCGTTCATCTCGTGGCAACGCAGGCAACTCTTGCGCTTTATCTTGCTCCTTCAAAGCAGAGACAGCGCGCCCAACATATTTGGCAACAAATGGGTCTTGGTCAACGGAAGCTGTGGGTACGCCTTCGCTAAAACCCGCATCAGCGTACCAATAGAACAAACCAGTACACGACACGATAAAGAGCAGTACACCAAAACAAACAACGATGTAACGCTTACTCATGAACCACCTCTAGGGCGAGCCCTACCGGCCCGCCCAGCAATAAGACCGTATCAGAGCCCCAGATTCTTTAGACGATTGGCCTGCTGCCGATACAGCTGCACCGGATCGGCGGCATTGCGCCCGACCAATCCAAACAACTGATTCACTTGATCAAGATGGTTGTGAGCATAATCAACCCCAAGTACCTTTCCGACTTTCATGCTGCAGGCTGGCACCAGCCCGTCGGTCGGCTCGTCAAACGCTGGCTTCAGCGTCAGCAACAATGCATCGCTGGCATCCAGAACGTTGGTCCACACTTTATTACCACCCCAAGAGTAGTAGCGCACACCATCGACGATCTCTTCACCGTCGCTACCGCAGTATGTTGAAGGTAGGCCGGCAGGGAATTGCGCGTTAAACGCGAGCGAACCGTCTGTACTGAGAGAAGCGATCGCTGCACCCGTATCCTGAGGGAGGCCACCGCCACCGGAGAAGGTGTCAATCAAACCAAAAAAGAAGTTGCCAAGGCCGTCCAGCGCGCCATTATTGGCTAAATCGGCAACCGGAGTGCCCCAGTTTACACCGCCGACACTGGAAACAGACGCCACGAGGTCAGGCCGAATACCGGCAACATAGCGGATGGTAGGGCCGCCATGACTGTGGCCGATTAGGTGCACCTTATCTGCCCCTGTCACCGCCACATATTCTTCAATCTGCGCAAGCAGTTGCTCACCACGCACTTCCGTGGAATTTGCTGCCGACACTTGCGGCACGAACACTTCAGCACCGCTTTCTGTCAGCGCTTCAGGAACACCGTTAAAGTATTCAACAAAACCCAACAGCTTGTTAAAGCCGGACAACCCATGCACCAACACAATTGGGTGTTCCGTTTGGGTGTATGTATCCGCGGTTTTCCCGAACAGCCAATCGAACCATCCGGCAGACGCAGATTGCGAAGACAAACCAATAGCAAAAGCACCGGCCACAACAGCCAGCTTCCGATTTGAACGTTTCATTTCGTCACCTGTTTTATTGTTTTAGTTCAGAATGCAACATATCAAGCAAGATCAGCTTAACGCACAAGCATGACTTGAATTGCGAACATGGTCACAAGTGCAGAACAGACAAACAGGTCTTAAGAGGCCAAAAAATTTGGAAAGATTAGGAAAGCAAGGAAGGAAATGGGGGTGACCCCACCAGCAATTCTCCGGCACACAATTCCACCGCTTCGGCTGCTCCCTTCCGGGCCTGACCGGGTTCACGGTTTCATGTTGCGGAGGCACCAATGGGGCCACCATAACGGCGTTTCAGAAGATTTCCCTGAAAGCGGCGCGAATAGTATCAGAGAGTTACGGGGACTACAACGCCTATAGTGGCAAAGGCACTTCGTCTTGCCGAAACCAGCAGGCAATGCTGTATCGGGTCCGCCTTGCCGGCAATACCTCGTGGGGGACAGTTTCGCTCAGGAAGAACACGGCACGCCCGGTTTCCGGCCTAAACAAGCCTACTGGTACCTCGTGATTTTCAGCGTCGAACACTCTCAACTCCCCACCGTCTTCAAGCCCCCAGCTGTCGTTCAAATAGAGAACCAAACTAATCATCCTGGAGGCCCTCCCCTGGAAGCTGTCCACGTGTTGCTTATAGAAATCCCCCGGTTGATAGGTGGCGTAATGCGCCTCATACCGCTTCAAACTCAAAAACAAACGGCGATTCAAACCGTCTCTAACGTGATCAAAAAAACGGAACAGCTCCGTCTGGGGTGCACTGGCGCCATCCATCCAGACAATCTTGTCGCGCCGCACACCGCGGTCTTTCAGTAAATCGGAGCCTCGACCTATACCCGCCCGGGTCATGGCTTCCGTTTTATCGAGAATCTCTACTTCACGCTTCAACTCGCCCAGTAACCCTGCGGGCAAGCGCAAGCTCAGGTCACACTCAATCCACCCTGTACCTGCAAGGCCATCAGCTAGCTCGTCGAGCCAGGACTCACCCACTAGATTGGGCGTCGAAGGCGCCTCACCGATGCTTTTTGGGTCATCCCCGGCTAACCGATCCATTACTTCACCGCCTCGTTCAAGCCTAGGCTCGATCAGCGGTACTACAACACCCTTTGTCTTCTCTGAGTCCATTAACAGCGCTCCAGCAATTTGAGATAGTGTATGACTAAAGTCGCCGAATTGGCGCTTTTATTTTAACCTGATAGTACGCAAATGCACCTAAACAAACGGCACCAGCATGTCTGAACGCAGCGACAAACCCTCAACGTCTTTGGCACCCGGTCAATGGTCTTTTACTCGCTGGAAAACCATCGGCCAATTGGAAGCTGTGGAAGTACATCATCCTTTGTTTAAAGCAGCTATCACCCTGCAGGGTGCCCACTTGGTGCACTTTTCCCATCCCAACGAGAACAACTGGCTCTGGCTCAGCGGTTTCGCACGATTCCAGCCAGGGCGGGCTATTAGAGGCGGCATCCCCGTTTGCTGGCCCTGGTTTGGCGACCCGGCGAAAAATCCGCCGGCAATCCGAAACCACATTAAGACGCCGTCAGCACACGGTTTTGCGCGCACAACTTTGTGGCAACTGGAAAGTGTCAGCGAGAGCGCTCACGAAGTGGAAATCAGCCTTTCCTTGAATACAGCTAATGAATTTTCCAAGGAGTGGGAGGGCCGCGCCTTGGCTCTGATTACATTCCACTTTTCAATTCGAGGCTGCCAAATCGCTCTCACAACAACCAACCTTGCCCAAGAACCTTTAGCCTTAAGCCAGGCCTTGCATACCTACCTACCCACCTCGGACATCACCAACACTCGGCTTCTCGGCCTGGGCAACAGCCAGTACATCGATACTTTGAAAGACTGGAATTACGCAACGCAGGACGGACCCGTTTATTTTGAGGGAGAAACCGACCGCATTTATGAAACCGGCGAGGTGCTGATTGCGACAACGCCCGAGCAGCGAACCAAGCTCATCGGTTTTGGCAGTGATTCCACCGTCGTGTGGAATCCGGGGCCTGAAAAATCCCGGCGGCTTTCCGACTTCCCTGAGACTGGCTGGCGAAACATGCTATGTGTCGAAACAGCCAATGCGGCTGGCGACTATCGAGTATTAAATACCGGTCAGAGCCACACACTGGGCGTATTGATTGAGCGTGGATAATTGATAATCCCAGCATGCACCGGGATTCAAACAAGGAGCAGGTATGGGCCTGGCGTCTTTTATCAAATCTAAATTGGCTTCGTCTGAAGTAGAAAGCCAAATTGATCGTATCAAAAAACCGATTGGAACCTTGGGATATGACCCGTGGGGCTATAACAAGGAAGCGGTCAAATTCGGGATGAACCTTACCCGGCATCTTTATGAAAAATATTTTCGTGTAGAAACCAGCGGCATCGAAAATATACCCGCCGAAGGCCCAGTATTGATCATAGGCAACCACTCTGGCCAGCTTCCCCTAGATGGCATTCTCGTTGGCCATGCGCTTGCAAATCGAGAGGCGAACCCGCGCTTGCCAAGAGCAATGATTGAACGATTTTTCCCAACCGTGCCATGGCTTGGCAATATGTTAAATGAAGTCGGCGCTGTTCTTGGCGACCCAATCAATTGCGCCAAAATGCTTGAAAACGACGAAGCGATTATTGTGTTCCCGGAAGGTGTCCGCGGGTCTGGAAAACTCTACAAGGATCGCTACCAACTCCAGCGCTTTGGTAACGGCTTCATGCACCTGGCGATGAAGTACAACGCGCCCATCGTGCCGGTCGGCGTGGTTGGGTGCGAAGAGACAATCCCGGCCATTGCCAACATTAAACCGCTCGCGAGCGCGCTGGGTGTGCCTTACGCTCCAGTAGCCCTGCCCTTCATTTTCCCCGCGAAAGTACATCTTAATTTCGGAAAGCCCATGTATTTTGACAGCAACGAAATTCCCGAAGAACAAGTCACCGAACGGGTTGAAGCGGTTAAATCAGAGATCAACCGTCTCATTAATAAAGGCCTGACCGAGAGAAAAAGGTTGTTCTGATGACAAAGAAATCCAGGCCACAAATTCTAGTGACAGGCGCCGCCGGTGCACTCGCCCAGCAAGTCATTAAACGATTGAGCACCACCTGCGATATCGTCGCAGTGGATTTCCGCGAAAAGGTCGATTTGGGTGATTCGATCCCCAGTTACTGCATTGACTTCAACAAACGGGTGTTTGAAGACCTGTTCCGTCGGTACCCGTTCGATGGCGTTATTCACTTGGGCCGTGTGCAGTCCAGCGAACTCACCCGCATGCGTCGGTACAACGCCAATGTTTTGGGCACTCAGAAACTGCTTGATCTATCCCAAAAATACGGCATTAAACGGGTAATCGTTCTGTCCACCTATCACGTGTACGGCGCGGTTGCATATAACCCGGCACTAATCGATGAATGCGCACCGCTAAAAAGTGCCGGCCTAAGTGCCGATCTGATTGATTCAGTGGAGCTGGAGAACCTCGCCAATCTGTATTTGTGGCGCTACCCGGAACTGAATGTCACCATTTTGCGAGCCTGCAACATCGTTGGGCCCGGTGTACGCAATACGATGAGCCGTCTGCTGAGCAGCAAGGCCACGCCGGTTCTGGCAGGCTTCTCTCCGATGATGCAATTCATCCACATCGACGATATGGCGGATGCGATTACAATAGCTTGGCAGAAAACAACCAAAGGCGTATTTAACGTGGCGCCTCACGACTGGGTTGCCTATCAACAGGCTTTAAAACTTTGTGGTTGCACGCGTATTCCTATCGTTTCGGTCCCACCGGTTCTGCCTAAAACCATCGCAAAAATTCTGCGCCTCCGCAGTTTCCCGCACTATCTGTTGGCGTTCTTTAAATACCCGGTTGTGATTGATGGCCGCACCTTTGCCAAAGAATTCAACTTCACGCCAAAAAGATCGCTGTCAGAAATATTCCGGTATTACCGAGACAACAAATAACCCTGTGACCGGACCAGCTAAATTGGCAGTTTAAATGGACGCAAACAGAGGTTCGAAGCTACTCTGTAGAGGTTAGTGACAGATCCGCGGTTTAAGGAAAGACCGAATGTTCAGTGACCTCAGCGTTATCAGCTATGGCGCATCGGCGATCGTATTTGCCGTGCTGTCGACATTGGTAGCAACACGCTACCTTCGGCGTGAGCTTGATCGCGCTCTGTTTCTTGCGGCTTTTGTTACCACCCTTTGGGCATCGGCTTTGGTGTCCCAAAGCCTTTGGGGGGAACCCGGGTTTTTCATCCGATACCTGCTTGAATTACTTCGGGACGCCGCGTGGTTACTTCTGCTTTTTGCCCTACTTCGAGACTCCTTCCGGCAAGCGAGATTTACAGGACAACTCCGCAAAACGCTTGGGATCGCAACCACAGTACTGATCATCACCCTTCTCTCGCTCGGCACATTAGAGTTTGCGTTCGATGCAGATCTGGTCAGCGGAAAAACCAAGTTGATCGGGCAGATCGCTCTTTCCTTACTCGGCTTATCATTAGTCGAACAGATCTGGCGCAATTCCCCCGCATTAGGCCGGTCCAGCGTTAAATATCTATGCATTGGTACCGCTACTATTTTCGCGTACGACTTTATTATGTTCGCCGATGCTTTGCTGTTCGGAAAAATAGCCGATTCATTTTGGGATGCTCGCGGTTTCATTAACGCCGCCCTCGTTCCCTTGTTTGCCGTCAACATCATCAATTCACGCAAACAACCGGTGGACTTTCAACTTTCACGCGCTGCGGTATTCCATGCCGGTGCCCTGCTTATGGGTGGCGGCTACCTGTTACTTCTAGCGGTAGGCGGTTATTACGTCCGCAGCCTTGGCGGTGAGTGGGGCGATGCGCTTCAGGTACTGTTTATCACTGTCGCTCTCACTTTTCTTGTTACTCTCGTGATGTCCCGACGAATTCGTGCTCGAATTATGGTGTTCATCAGCCAAAACTTTTTCGACTACAAATACGACTACCGGGAAGAATGGCTACGGATGACCCAGGAGCTCGCCAACCTAAGTGAAGAACCACCGCTTCCCGAGCGAGCCATCCGCATTTTGGCAGATCTCGTTGAAAGCAACGCGGGCGTGATCTGGATAAAATCCGATCAGAATAACTATGAGCTAAAAAGTAGCGTCAACATCGCCACGCCGAAACACACAACCATCGATGGTGACTGCGACCTTGTTCGCCTGTTTCAAAATAAAGAGTGGATCATCGATCTGGCCGAGTATCGCGTTGACCCTCTTAGCTACGACCTGATCGAGTTGCCGGAAACCATCACCAACCTTCCCGACGCGTGGTTGGTCGTTCCTTTATTTCTCGGCAGCGAACTGTACGGCATTGCAATGGTCGGGCGGCCTTACGCCAAAGTTATTTTGAACTGGGAGAACTTTGACCTGATTAAAGTAGTGGCGCGTCAAACCTGTAACTTGCTTGCGCAAGCCGATGCACAAAACCGACTGTCACGGGCCATGCAGTTTGAAGCGGTCAGTAAAGCTTCGGCGTTCATGGTGCATGACCTGAAAACCCTCATCGCACAACTTTCCTTGTTGGTTACAAACGCCCCAAAGCACCGGGCTAACCCAGCCTTTATTGACGACATGATTTCTACAACAGATCACGCGGTTCGCAAGATGTCGAATTTGGTCGACCATATAAGGAAACCCGCAACACCCAACGAATTGGCCCGAAGCAAGGTGGACCTGACCCAAGTTGTGCGCACAGTGATTGAGAACAACAGTCAGCGTCTACCGTTCCCCCAATTACTGGGTGACCCACCCTCCATCCTCGTGTGTGCAGAACCCGAACAACTCAGAAGCGTGCTTGGCCATCTTATTCGAAATGCTCAGGATGCGACCCCGCCTGATGGTGAAATCACACTAAACCTGAAAACAGCCAAAGGCAGCGTGGTCTTGTTTATACAAGATACCGGAACAGGTATGACAGACGAGTTCATTCGCTCTCAATTGTTCAAGCCGTTCGAGAGCACCAAAGGTTTAACTGGCATGGGTATTGGTGCTTATCAAGCCCGCGAGTACGTGCAAGAACTTGGAGGAAATATCGATGTAACCAGCGAGCCGGACGTTGGGTCTTGTTTCTCTGTGCGCATTCCGATGGCGAGCATAGCCATCGAAAAAACAAGCGATTCCGATACACCGTCAAACCTCGAGACGCACCTACCACATAAAACCGTCAACTAATCGACGCCACATGGATTTTTTGTTGCCTCAGCATTGCAAAGTGTCAATCTTAAGTTAAGAATCTTATATGGGGAGCAGGCAAGGACAACTCAAGCCCCATAACGGACCACAAACCAAAGGAATGATGGCTGTTGTGAAGCAACTATTGATTGTAGAAGACGACCCGGGCCTTCAAAGCCAAATGCGCTGGTGTTTTAGCGACAACGTTGAAGTAACCGTGGCGTCTGACCGTGACACCGCACTGGCCGCACTGCGCCGCCTCGAACCCCAGGTGGTTACGTTGGATTTGGGTCTGCCACCTGATCCCGGCGGCGCTACGGAAGGCTTCGCGCTTCTTGAAGATATTTTACGTCTGTCTCCTCAAACCAAAGTGGTTGTGGTCACTGGCCGGGAAGATAAAGAAAATGCGGTCAAAGCTGTGGGCATGGGCGCGTGTGATTTCTATCAAAAGCCCTTGGATGCAGACATTCTCACCTTTGTCGTAAACCGTGCTTTCCGTTTAGCCGAGCTTGAGCAGGAAAACCGCTTACTGGCTAGCCAAAACAACGGCACGCATATAAAAG
The DNA here is from genome assembly GCF_004353225.1 of Marinobacter sp. JH2. NCBI lineage: Bacteria > Pseudomonadati > Pseudomonadota > Gammaproteobacteria > Pseudomonadales > Marinobacteraceae > Marinobacter > Marinobacter sp. JH2. Next base: position 1,394,470 of record NZ_CP037934.1, read on the forward strand.
GCATTGTCGCTTCAAGCCCGGAAATGTTAACCATATGCCGAACCGTAGAGAAGGTTGCACCGACCGATGTCACCACGTTGATCACCGGTGAAACCGGTACCGGCAAAGAACTGCTCGCACAAGCGTTGCACGATCACAGCCAGCGCGCTGACAAACCCTTCGCAGCTATTAACTGCGCAGCCATTCCAGAGAATTTGCTTGAGAGCGAACTTTTCGGTTTCGAAAAAGGCTCGTTCACCGGTGCCACCCAAAGCAAAAAAGGCAAGATCGAAAGCGCAAACGGCGGCACCCTGTTCCTCGATGAAATCGGCGACATGCCCATGCCACTGCAGGCAAAACTACTGCGCTTCCTTCAAGAACGCGTGGTTGACCGTGTGGGCTCTGTAAACCCTATTCCGGTAGACATCCGAGTGGTGTGCGCGACTCACAGAAACGTGCAGGACCTAATCACCGAAGGCACATTCCGTGAGGATCTTTATTATCGCATCAGCGAGATCACGTTAGATGTCCCGGCACTGCGCGATCGAGAAGGCGACGCGATCGTTATTGCACAATCGTTATTGATGAGTCTCGGCAAACAGATGGACCGCCCTAACCTCTCTTTCTCCGAAGACGCGGCTCAAGCAATCAGCGCCTATTCATGGCCAGGCAACGTTCGTGAAATGATCAACAAGGTGAAACGGGCGATTATTATGGCAGATGACAAGCGGATCACAGCTGAGGATCTGTTATTGCCTTATGAGCAGACCTGCGATTCTGATTATCAGTTAAACCTTCGCCAAGTTCGAGAACACGCAGAGCGAAAAGCGATATTGCAGGCACTCTCGAGTTGCGGCCACAACATGGCCCAAGCATCACGCCTACTCGGCATTACACGGCCGACGCTTTACAACTTGACGGATAAGTACCGGATAGAGACATCAACCGCTACCAACGATACCTGAGATCTTCGAACGGAATACGAAAGACCCGACAAGAAAAGGAACAGGGCATGAAAATGAACAACATTATGCGTGCGTCACTACTCTCAATTGCCATCGCCTCGATCGGCCTAGCGGGTTGCAACAACGAACCTGACATGTCCCAGGATGACATTCAGTACATCAGCCACGTTGACCAAGCGCGTTTCTTCCAAAGGCAGGGTGAGCTAAAAGCAAGCACCATAGAAGCCCGGAGCGCCATACAACTCCAACCTGAACGGCCTGCCCCCTACTTTGTTATTATCGATAACCTGTTAACTGCCGGTGATGCCTCAAACGCTGAACGCCAAGTCGACAAGCTCGTCGCTGAAATCGGAGCCAATCAGTTGACTCAGGCAGATAACAATAAAGCCGCTCTGATTCGCGCCAAAGCACGGGCGCTTAGGGGTAAAACCGAAGGTGCTCTTGAAGCTCTCAAACAACTTGAGTCCCCTTCTCCCGATCAGTTACGGGAAGCTGACAACCTGAAAGGCAAGGCTTGGCTGATTAATGGCGATCTCGACAAAGCCGAACAGGCCTACCAAGACGCTATCGGCAGTCACAACAACAATGCATTGGGCCACATCGGCTTATCCCGAGTAGCCGCCGCTCGCGAAAACTTCGAATCCGCGAAAACCCATTTGGGTCATGCCGAAAGCATAGACGCAGAACACGAAGAGGTTTGGCTCTGGAAGGCACAGCTGGCTCATACGCAAGGTAACTGGGCGGAAGCAGAGCAAGCGTATATCCGAGCCCTGGAGACCATTGGCCAGTACGACGTGATGACCTTCCAAAAGTATCAGACCATCTCTGCACTTGTGACTGTTTTACGCCAACAAGGCAAATCAGCTGAAGCGTTTGTATACGAAGAAATCCTAGCGAAGTCAGCGCCGGGAACCATCAAAAGCAACCTTGAAGCTGCAATCGCTGCCTACACAGATGGGGATATCGATACTGCCGGCAGATACCTGCAGGAAGTACTGAACCAAGCACCAGGCCATGAGCAAAGCACCCTTATGCTGGGTGTTGTACGGTTCCGGCAGGGGCGAGCCAAAGATGCCGAAAAGCTACTCGAGCCCCTGACGAATATGGAGGATGCCGATCGGGTTCGTAAACTACTGGCCGCAACACGAATTTCTATGCGCGATCCCCAAGGCGCGCAATCGATACTCGACAACATAGACAACAAAGATACAGATCCACAAACGCTCGCCTTGGTTGGCATCGCTGCCCTTGCATCGGGCGACGACCAAACGGGTCGCCCACTGCTAGAAAAGTCTTTGGAACTAGACCCAAGCAACAACAATCTCAGGATTCGCTACGCAGCCTACCTGACACAAATGAACGAGTACGAACCGGCAATCGAACAAGTACGCAAAGTACCGAATGATGCTGACGAAGCATTACAGGCCCAGCTACTAACCGCCCGTATTCAAGCACTATCCGGTGACACTGACAGTGCTCAGAAAACATTGGACAGCTGGCTTTCGGATAATCCGGAGAGTATCCGCGTGCTACTGGCAAGAGGCCACCTAGCGAACAACCTAGAACGGCATTCAGAGGCAGAAAAATATTACAAAACCGCGCAGGCCAAAGCCCCTGACAACCCCGCCCCGTTGGTTGCGCTGGGCAACTTAGCCCGGAAATCAGACAATGCCGACCAGGCGATAGAGTATTATAAGAAAGCTATCACCCTTGACCCCAACCACGCCGCTGCCATCCAAGCTGCTGCAGTTACCATGGGCCGGGATGAGCTAACAGCGTTCATGCAGAAAATTAACGAACAAAAGCCGCAAGCCGCTGGCCCTCGCCTCGTGATGCTTGAGTCCGCTTTGATCAATAACAAGGCCACTCAAGCCGATGAGCTCACGGCCCAACTCATGGAGCGCGAACAGGAAGACCTCCCTAGTCCCAATGAGCCAATGGTTGCCACTGTCTATGAAGGCATTGCCACACAAATGGCTCAGCGCGGGAATTTCGAACGAGCGCTGGAGATACTAAATAGAGGCCGGATTCTGTTTCCGGAATCCGAAAGCATATCCCTGAAACTGGCTGCGGTTGAGTTCCAACAAGGCAACACATCTGAAGCACGCGATGCTTTGCAAGATGTAAAACAACACCATCCCGACTCTCCCGCCCCCTATCAGGTTGAAGCCAACTTCTACGAAAACACCGGAGAACACCAGCAAGCCGCCGAGCTCTACGAATTGGCACTCGAGAAACACCACACTCCGGAACTGGAGGTAGCGCACGCACGCGCCCTCACTCGTTCAGGGCAAGCGCAGAAGGCACTCGAATCATTGGAGGCTGCATCTGAGCAGTTCCCTGGCAATCAATCGATCCTTCTAAGTTTGGCGATGACCCATCAGCAACTGAATCAGCCCGATGAAGCAATCGCGCGCTATCAGGCATTGATGGACATCAACCCTGACAACCCCTTGGTACTGAACAATTTAGCATGGCTCTATTATGAGAAGGGTGATACGGAGGCAGCTAACCTCGCTCAGAAAGCCTATAAACTTGCACCTAATAATGCGGCCATTGCAGACACCTATGGGTGGATTTTATTCGAAACCGGAAGGCAACCCGAAAGCCTCCCCGTGCTCGAAAAGGCCCATGAGCTGGATCCGGAATCCCAGGAAATTGCAATGCATTTGGTGGAGGCTTACCGCTTAGCCGGGAAAACAGACCAAGCCAAACAAGTCATGGCCAAATTCCAAGAAACCAATCAAGGGTAACTCGCATAACCGCACCGGCGTCATAACCAAACGTTCCTATTCGCCGGTGGCGGCCCCCTCCTTTCGCAACAATACTTTACTTAATGTTTCAAAACATAATAAAGGTGAGGTATGGCTACTATAAAAGCATTGGGGCTAGGCACGATGGTGGTAGTAGTCAGCGGATGTCAGAGCTGGCAATTTAGGGATATTGAAAAGCTCCCACCTACTGCGGCTGTCCCTGAAGTCAGCACCAAAGGCCAGGTAGACGTTTGGTACTACGATTCGATTTCTGGCACTGCCGTTCAGAATCTTCTTGATTCGAACAAATACCCTGACGCTCCAGATGAAGTGACCACGTTAACCGAACTTCGGCAATCGGCTAGCCGAGGAAACAACTATGGAACAGTTATTCAAGGCTTCCTCGCCCCTCCAACCACGGGTGAATACACCTTTTACTTAAGCGGTGACGACGAAACTCAATTGTGGCTTTCTGAAACCGAGAACCCTGAAGCTGCCGTTCAGATTGCCATGACGATGGCAACTCCTCTGGACAACTTTTCGAAGTACAGCTCCCAAACCTCTGGTGTGCATTATCTTGAAGCTAGTAAGAAATACTACTTCCAACTGCGGCACAAAGAAGGCGGCTGGGACGACCATTTCACCGTAGCTTGGTCTGGCCCCGGCATCTCGCAACAAGTGATTCGTGGCGAGCACCTATACAGTTGGGCTAAAACTGCACCGGATGCTAAGCCAGACTTAGGGGAAGACGAAGCCTACAAACTCGGATATAAAATCGGTTACTTCGATGCCGAACAAGGCTTAAGTTTCAATGATACTTACCCGCCACTCGACGAAGATAATGACAACCTATACGACAACTGGGAAGCGTTGCACGGGCTAGACCCACGCAACCCAAACGACGCGAATTCAGATACTGACAACGATCTAATGACCGCGCTGGATGAATACTGGGCAGGGACAGACCCTAACGCAGAGGATACCGATGGCGATGGCCTCCCTGATGGTTATGAATACGCCTACGGAATGGATCCTACCAACCCTGCTGACGCCAATTTTGACATCGATGGCGACGGCTACAGCGCTCTCGATGAATACCGGGCCAACACGAACCCGGACGACGCAACCGATGCACCGCTTGCCGAACCCGTGTATGAGACTGGCTTTGTTGGCCAATATTTCACGGGGACCAACTTCGACCAATTTGTTTCCAGCCAAAAAGACGCCGAGATTAATTTCAACTGGGGAAATGGCGGACCTTCTGCAGACATGCCTAAGGATAAATTCAGCGTACGTTGGCAAGGTTGGTTTACCCCACCCCACAGCTCAGGCACAAAAGAGTATACATTCAGCACTACCACCGACGACGGCGTGAGATTGTACGTAAACGGTTCGATGGTCATCGATCAATGGAAAAATCAGTCCGCCACCGAATATACAGCCACCGAATATACAGCCACCGCCACTCTGGGCGCTGACAATCCAGTTGCAATCAATATGGAATATTTCGAATCCGGCTGGGGTGCCACCGCAAAACTTACCATCACAGAAACCGATACTGGCAAAATGCTATCTTCGCAAAATGTTATTCAACAACTTGCGTTGAACAGCGAGATTGCCGGAAGCAGTCTGGACGATGGTGTCGATGACCTTTACAAGCTGCGCTATGGCTTACCAGTATTGCAGCCGGTCTCCACAAAGATCTTTAATAATAGCGGTGTCACTGTTCTGGATGCATACCAATCCGGCCTTCACCCCTACACTCTTGAAACCGTATCGGCACCCGATGCACCCAATACCACAGAACCGGCCCCAAGCAATCCCACGCTCGGCAGCGTCACACTCACGTGGACACCGCCGGGTACACGGGTAGACGGCAGTAGTATCTCCCTTAGCGAAATCAAAAACTACAAAATCTCATACGGACAGAATGCGGAAACATTAAACCAATCCCTTGAAGTGCCAGCGGGAACGACAACAATCCAGATTAACGACCTAGCCAATGGAGCCTGGTTCTTCACGATTCAGGTCATTGACAACAATGGGCTAAGTAGCGAGCCGTCTGAACCGGTTCAGTATTCTGTTAAGTAACGATACAGGTCGTCGAGATACTTTACATAGGGCTGGAGCAACCATAATTTAATACTTGTATTTCAACAACTTAAGTTTTGGCACGGTGCATGCTTAATGAGTTAGTGAAGCATTTATAAGATCGCTCACTGGAGGAGTGAACAACATGAAAAAGCTTACTCAAGGTTTAGCACTGGCGGCGGCAATGGGCGTTACAGGTTTTGCACAGGCCGCTTACATTGATGTAGTCGCGAACACCGGCCCGGCAGAAGCTCCCTCTGCAGTGCCTGGAAACAACGATTATGCAAACGGTAACGGCATCCCCAACGGGGACTTTATCGGACCACAGCTCTACAGCGTAGGGGATTCCGTACTGTTGTCCCATTCGCTTGAATCAGTGTCTAACGATCCATTCAAGCTCACTTTTACGTACCTCGGTAAAGAAGCCGGCTACACTGGTTCTTTCCTTTACGAAGGTTCTGAAGTATTAAACACCGACACCTCAGCACTGGGTGATACGTTCAGCGTTGTTTACGGTGGCGGTTTAGCCAAACTCGATTTTGGGTTCTCTTCCGATGCTTGGGGAAATCCAGCCGGATCCGTATCCAATATGGGTACAGGCAATGTTTCTAACGGCTATAACTTCTCTATCTTCGATGCAGGTGAAGATTGGTTCATCCTGAGCCTGGATGACAACAACCAAGTCGACGATAACCACGATGATATGCTCGTGATGGTGAAGGCATCTGCAGTTCCAGAGCCCGGCACTTTAGCCCTGCTCGGTCTTGGCTTAGCCGGCATTGCAGTACGTATGAGAGGCCGTAAAAAAGCCTAACATCGATAGCTATGTGCTATGTTTAAAGGCCCTGCAACTGCAGGGCCTTTTTTCATTTGGTTCCGAAAAATGATCATACGAGTCGTATACGCAGGCAGTGGACGCGGCCTCCAGAAAGACGCCGAAATACTATCGGAAGCACTTACAAAGCTTGGGCACAGGTGTGAGCTTTGTTGCGTAGCACCCACCCCACCATGGCGTAACAAGCTTTCTCGGTTACGAAATTTCGCTTTCGAAAAGTATTTATCTAAAGCTGCCACCTACCGTTATTACGCATTTAATAGATGGTTAAAGGTGCGCTTAAGCAAGCCTGCCTCAGACATTGAGCTGGTAATACATATTGAGAACATACGGCCGTCGGAACTACACCCTAATGCAACGCACTGGTTAATTCCGAATCAGGAATGGTTTATCGAGTCCCGTTTGCCTTACTTACGGTTTATTGATCAAATTCTTTGTAAAACCCACCAGGCTGTCGAGATTTTCTCCAGCAAGCACCCGAATACTCGCTATCTCGGATTCACCGGTTCCGTTTGCCCAAGTAACCCTGAACGTCTCGATAAAGACTATGGGCTCGCATTGCATGTTGCGGGCAACAGCCAATTTAAAGGCACAAACTCTCTGGTTAACTGTTGGAAAGATCACCCGGAATGGCCACGACTGGAAGTGGTATCACAACACCTACACGGTGCTTCATTTGATCCCACTAACATTAAGCATCATAAGTTGCTCTCTGACGAAGAGCTCGCGGTACTGTGGCAAAAATCGGGGCTTGCTATTATACCGTCAGAAGTAGAAGGTTACGGGCAAGTTCTAGCGGAAGCCATGGCACACGGCTGCATCACCATTACAACCGACGCGCCGCCTATGAACGAAGTTATCAACCGAAAACGCGGTTTCTTGATTCCATCCAGAAATAGTAAGCCATTCCGTCTGGGTACTCGTTATTTTGTCTCTCAGGCCGACATTGAGAAGACCATGACCGAAGTCCTGAATGCAAACGAGCACACGCTTAAAGAGCTGTCTACAGCGTCTATCGCTTGGTACCGCTTAAACCATACTGAATTCATTCAGCGTTTGCAGACTTATCTCAGTCAGATATCCCGGCAACCTCTTGGCTAATTGAAGAGATAGATTCAGGGAACGTTGTCTCCACAAAGTTCACTAGGCTCTCCTGAGGCGCACAATCACCACAACGGACTGCCGCAATTAAAAGGCTGGCATCACTTCGCTCACTGAAAAAGCCAAGCACTTGCGCCACTTTTGCCCGCCATTGATCTGTTTCCCACCGCCCTTCGACCCTATAACTGTATGCAATATGGATTTTCTCACCCGTCGCTTGGCTTTTCAGAGTGATACCTTGTATCGGGATATTAAGCTTACTCGAAACCCTAAAAAACTGCTCAGGCACCCATAAACTACTGTCATATAACCGGTTACTATACTGAATCAGTTCAGCGCGATGGCGCTGAAACTTATAGGTAAACACTCCTAAGTAGAACTGTTCATCCAGGCCACCGTCGGTCGATATTTTCTCACGATCAAATAAGGTTTGCGCGTAGGCCCAGTCAGGGTTTTGAATCTGAGGCCGCCAGCCTGCAAGCTGAGCCCCAAATACCGGAGCATACCGCTGATTAATGTCGATACTGTAGCTTTGAGGTTGATCCAAAACCGACGTTCGCTTTTCCGGCAACGCCGAATAGGTAACGGCAACGCAAAACAAAACAGCCACAAGCGACATTGCAACCGTTTTGCTGGTAGACACGGAAGTGGTTTCACCAGATGTGTTGCTCAAATATTCGTCGTCTCGAACCTCAAGCCGCCTCGCAATGAAGTAAATCGGTACCAAGGTCGCCGCGAACACCCACCAGCCAAAATTATCGTGATCTTCTATCAAGCCGGTCTGCATGTTGGTTTCGTAGCCCATGTAAATAATGACGAACACCCGAATCCAGTTAGCCAGCAGTGCAAAGCCAATGCCGCAAAGAAAGAGCATGACTCGAGAGCGCATCCGTGAGAGATACAACTCTCCGTATATCAAAACCAAAGCTTGCCCAACCAACAAATACCGCAATCCTGAACAGCCGTGAGCAACCTCGAAGGTGCCAACGCCAACCAGGTAGACAAAGACACCTTCAACCTGAAAATCAATATCCAGCAACCCGAGTAGGAACTTGTTTACCGCTACGGTAATCAATTGAAGATTCCACGATAAAAAATCCCACACTGGTACGGTAAGAAACAGGAGCCCTACAGGGATGATCAGCCATCGCACTTGCCGCCACCCCATAAACACTGCCAATGCGCTAAGCAGCATTGGCACTAAAGTAAGCTGTTGCAATGCCTGTAAACGAATGAGCCCACCAAGCCAATAGCCCAACAAACAAAAGCACAAAGGCAGAAGCCAAAATGGATAAAAGCCAGAAACAATAGAGTGACGTTTAACGGCCTGTACGATCAGGAAAACTGAAACCGCCAGCAAAAGAAAGCCATGCGAATAAGATTCATCCAGCTTAAGCCAGCGCGAAACAACGCCTTCAAGCGTAGGTAGGACTAACAACCCCACCCCGCACAGCATGATGAGATATGGCAACAGCGGCCTTACAACACCGCGCCCTAGAATCCCTTCCCTATTCATAAATGCCCTGTTTACAGTCTGAAAAAGCGATTAACGGACGATACCAAGCCTTGCGGCAGATATCCGCTCACACCGTAGGCCATCTTTAAGACAGAAGAACGCACGTATTCGACCGTAATGAATCGAACAGTTTGGCCCTTAAAATGACTCTTATAAAATGTGTTTTTTCCTGACCCCGCCAATAAATCATATCTGGCAATATCAATGTCTCTAAACGCGGCCTCAATAGAGTAACCTAAATGCAAAGTACCCACCGATATCTTAGGGTGGAACGCCTCAAGAAACCCTGCCTGGAGGTTGTATATTCGGCCCCCGGCACGAATGTCATAGAGCACCGACAAGATTTTTCCACCAGCCTGCAATATAGAAAGCTGTGCTCTTTGATTAACCGTTAGCCTACCTAAAAGCAGTTGGTGAAATCGCACGGCGTCTTGGTCAAAACAGGGCTTTCCCCACCGAGCCACGTGAAAATCATTCAGGAGTTCCAAAAAGGCGTCAGAGTTTTCCCAGGCTCGAAACTCCCCATCTAACTGTCCTTCGAAGAGTGAACGACGGTTATAGGCTTTCAATCGTGTATTCTTGCCAAGACTCGCGAGCCACTCCTCATGGGTACCTGTTGTGTCAATCGCGATCCCCTCAGCCTCACTACGAACATGGCAGGTAACGCTCATTTGATTTTCAAGCGCATGGTCCCAGTCTACGGCCTCATTCTCCGAAGCATCCGCAAGGATAAGCTCATCCCAAGCTTCCCCCTTCAAATAAACCGACAACGCCTCAAGCGCCTCACGCTTGCACTGACTGTCGCAAATATAACCAACATATTCGGTACGAACAGTCGGGCCCAGTTTCCATGCATTGCCAATCACATGAAGACGTCTCAATTGCCAGCCAACAGGCGTTCTGTACCGACTAACGTACAGAGGTGCCAAGGCGACAAGCCGCTCATCTCGGTCGTAAACTGCAAGCAGTAACAATTGGAGATGTAGCTTATCGCCCCAAACTTCCCACCACGAAACCTGCCACGGCCAGCTCATGAACAGAGGGTCAGCATCAGTGCGCGAGAGCAGTTCTCCCCACTCTTTTTCGAGAGCGAAAAACCGGGCTTCACTGAGTGCCCGAACAGTGAACATTAACTCGCTCCACCACGAAGTACGTGAATCGCCAACTTCGCAGCCAATCGCCATGGGCCAGACCAGACAGGGTACTGCAACAACGACCGCCCCAAATCATGCGCCGCACGCTTAGAACGGCCCACTGAAAGCTCATACCGCCCTTTTCGGTGATAAAAACGACTCAAACCTTGGCGAGCCTCAAGTGAATCGAGCGCATCGGGATAGGCCTTTAAAAATTCGAGGATTAGTTCTTCGTTTGATTGAAAGCGACTGTCCTTATCACTGGAAATTTGATCTTCCATAACACGGTAATAACCCAGAACTTCTGGCAAATACAAAAACTGATAGCGAGTTGAAAAACGCAGCCACAAGCCATAATCCTCTGCTAGCCGATCATTGCTATCAAAAGCGCCCATTTCGTCAAAACAACGCCTACGAGTCATGGTCGTGTTCATGCTTACAAAATTGTCGCATATCAACATTGGGGTTATCCGGCCAGAATAACGCGTCATCCGATTTACGCCAGACTCACGGCCTTCAGCATCGATGACCACATAGTCGCCGTATACAACATCCGCTTGATGGTTCTCCTCAAAAGCCTGCAGGGATGCTGCCAGTTTCGTTTCAACCCAGGCATTATCCGAATCCAGAAAACAGATGAAGTCACCAACTGATTCGGCAACACCACGGTTCCTAGCAACACTCTGCCCTTGGTTGGGCTGCTGAAAATAGCGAACCCGAGGGTCGTCCAAATACCCTTTTATCAATTCTGGTGTGTGATCCGTCGAGCCATCGTCAATGACGATAAACTCAAAATCACCGAATGTTTGTGTCAGCACACTATCAATCGCTTCAGACAGATAGTCTGCCCGATTAAACGTTGGCGTGATCACCGATACCCGAGGCTTATTCGCCATGACTGCTACGCTTCCTTGTCGTGCCTACCAGGCTTTCACTTAAGCAATACGGCGAAAAAAGACCGCCATACCCCATACTCGAAAGGCGCGTACTGAATCGCCTTAACGATTTCCTTCATCCCGCCTGTTTTGTTCCCTATACTTCCCAAGTAGCGCCCTTTGCGAAGATAAAAATGCGCAAAACCGAGGTCGAACTCTTTACCCGATAAGGCGTCCGGAAAGTCTCTCCTGAAATCGTGAATAATCTCTTCGTTAACCTTAAAGCGCCGAGTTTTGTCGGAAGAGATCTGATCCTCCATCACCCGATACCAGGCCCAATATTCTGGCTCATATCGAAAAAGATACTTGGCTGATAAGCGAAGCCATAAATCGTAATCATCAGCAACTCGCCGCTTACCGCTCATTCCACCCATTTCATCAAAACAGCGGCGGCGGGCCATGGTTGTGTTCATCGCTACGCAATTATCCTTAATCATCTGACGCGCAATACAGCCCGAGTAACGGGACATATTTTTACGGCTGAGCTCACGCCCATCCTCATTGATAATGACATTATCGCCGTACAGCACGTCTGTTTCTGGATGCGCTTCAAACAACCGAACTTGCTGCTCAAGCTTTTCCTTGGGCCAGTAATTATCCGAGTCCAGGAAACAAATAAACTCCCCTTGCGCCTCAGCCAACGCCAAGTTTCGCGCTACACTTTGACCTTGGTTCTCTTGCCGAAACAGCTTGACCCGGCTATCGCTCAAATAAGGCGCCAGCACTTCCGATGTGTTGTCGTCAGAACCATCGTCAACAATCAAAAACTCAAAATTCGGGTAGGTCTGAACCAAAACACTATCGACCGCTTCGCCTATAAAATCCGCTCGGTTGTAGGTTGGCGTGATAATGCTCACTAAGGGTCGATGAACCGACATTACACATGTTCCCTGTGGTTGATTTGCTCACTCCAAGATTCTCTCGCAGCTTGTAAAAGCTCACCGTCTGAATCTCCACCCATAATGAACCAACCCTCAGTATTACGTTCACACTCAACGGCACTGAAGGCACTTGTCGATGTCCATACGTAAAAGCGTGGCTGCTCGCGACCTTGGTAAAAGCCCAACGACTTCATCACTTTTTTGAACTGCCAGTCCGAAGTCATCGCCGAGAACGCTTTCGCATCAGGCCATCTTTTCAGCATTGCCTTAATCAGGGCTCGTTTGACCGCCAAATTTTGGGCGGGCCCCATGTAGTCGACAAGGCGCACCTGTCCCCCAGAGGCCCGAAGGATCCCAATCGCTTTTAGTTGGTTGGCCCTATTCCTTACTTCGACAAAGCGGTAAGAGGCCAAAGGGTGTGTCTCGTAACGCCAATGCAGGTAGGTCCAGTTTCGAACAACCACCTTGTTATAACCGGCTTTCACCTCATCCCACAGGGCGTCAACGTTGGACTGGTCTGGGAGTGAATCTTGCACGAAAATAGAGAACTCGTCTCCGCCAGACGTCCAGTTAATAGCCGAAGTCATACGCTGGAAAACAGAAAGTGCATGATCGCGAAGGGAAGATGGGGACCGTATCTTTTTAAGGAAGTGAACATCCTTGTTGGCTTGCCAGCCCATACGTTTCAAAACAATGGCGGCGACCGGGCTAATGCCAAAAGAAATGAGTAGCGGAGATTGTTGAGCAAGCTCCTCTTTGATTAACCGCCCTACTCCTTTACCCCGAAGTTCACTGCAAACTTTAAAATCACAACTCCACAGGCCTTCCCGAACCTTACCGTTCCAAAGAATGGCCACTGGCACCACACCGTTAAAGCCAACCACACGGAATGCATTTACCGCGATCACCGGCCTAAAATTGTGCCTCATCGCACCCGGGTTTAATAAAAACTGGTACTCCCATAGGATCCTCTTGAAAGGCACATCAGGAAATAACGCGAATACCTGGTCTCGATGTAATTGATCGTTATAGGGAGTAATTTCAACCAACGGACCGCTCCAGCCAAGCAAGAAACATTAGAATTCCCCACAATTCGGAAGAATAGTCCTCCCGCCCGCGCAAGTGTTCGCGCCAAAAGGCCCTAACAACCTCTTCATTCAAGAAGTCTTGCTTGCGAAATACAGAAGGCGCCAGTAAAGACTCTGCCCAATCACGCAAAGGCCCTCTTAACCAATGACCAATCGGCACCGCAAAACCTTGTTTGGGGCGGTCAACCAGAGCTTGCGGCACATGCCGGTAAAGAACACTGCGCAACACCTGCTTTCCAACCCCACCTTTAACGTTATAGCTCAAGGGCAGTGATAGCGCGAAAGCGACCACTCTCGGATCCAGCATCGGAACCCGAGTTTCCAAGCTACAAGCCATGGCAGATCGGTCTACTTTGACCAAAATATCATCGGGTAAATACCAGTTAAGATCTCGCCACATCAGAGTCTTCATACTGTTATCCGGTACGCTTTCCGGCAGCGGGCTATTTAATCCATAAATGCCCTCAGATACCGACTGAGTGAAGCAGTCTGGCGTATTCCAAAACGATACTGACTGGCGATAGAACTCTGAGAGATCACCCGCTCTTGCCATAGCTCTCTCAGCTTGCAAGCGATGGGCAACCGCCAAATGTGAACGCCCTCTCTGCGAGGGTACAGCTGCTCGTATGACTCTACTTGCCAGCTCCTCTGGCAGGAAAGATGCAGCTTTGCGCCCAAAGGACTTCGCACCGAACCGATTCTGCCAACGGTTAAACACCGATTGATAACGGGTGTAACCGCAAAACAGCTCGTCCCCACCATCGCCAGACAACGCAACCGTTACGTGCTTACGGGTCATTTGACTGACCAAAAAGGTTGGCAGCTGCGAGGAGTCGGCGAAGGGCTCGTCGTAAAGCTCAGGCAATTGAGGAACCAGATGCAGAGCATCCGCTGGTTTTACGTAAAGCTCGGTATGCTGGGTGCCGAGATGGCGCGCCACTTCTGCCGCGTGGATCGCCTCGTTAAAACCGGGCTCATCAAACCCGATACTGAAGGTACGAACTGGACTGGAAGCCCGAGTTTGCATCAGCGCAACGACAGCTGAAGAGTCGATGCCACCAGAAAGGAACGCACCTAACGGCACATCAGACACCATCTGATCTTCGATCACATCGCCTAACAGGCTCTCGAGTTGATGACTGCACTCATCGAAGGTGCCCGCTGCCCGCATAGCGAAACAATCCTCGAGTTGCCAATAGCGCGTGGGGGTGGGAGCTTGCCCCGGAGCGGGGCTCGTTAAATCAAAAGAAATCAGCGAAGCAGGTGGTAACTTGAAAATCCCTGGATGAATACTCCAAGGGGCTGGAATGACGTTATGACGCAGCAACAAAGCCAACGCTTTCGGCTCGATACCTCCCTGCCAGTCTGGGTGCACCCGCAGCGCCTTTAACTCGGACCCGAATAGTAGTGTTTTCCCCTGCCAACCGTAGTACAGAGGCTTCTCCCCCATACGGTCCCGCGCCAGAACGAGCCTTCGTTTATGGGTATCTACCAAGGCAAAGGCAAACATTCCAGAAAAGCGTTTGAGGCTTTCTTCTAGCCCCCAGCTTTCAATAGAAGCAAGCATGACTTCAGTATCTGAATGCCCTCTGAAAATGCAGCCGTCTTTTTCTAACTCGGCCCGAATCTGGCGAAAGTTATAAATCTCCCCGTTAAACGCGATAACGTAACGGCCAGAGGTCGATGCCATAGGTTGTGCCCCAGCGGGCGACAAATCCTGAATGGCCAATCGACGATGTACTAAACCAACACCCAGCCCTTCACCAATCCACACGCCGTCTGCGTCTGGCCCACGATGAGATATCGCCCGGCCCATCCCGCGTAACACATTTTCTGCTAGCCCAGCATGCTGGGAGTTTACAAACCCGGCAAAACCACACATTTGCTACGTCCTTTTAAGCATACGAGCTATTCTGTCGCTCAGATAAATCCGCTCTTCCCTGTTCAACACCAGCAACCAGAAGCCTGCCAGCCAGCAAAGGCTACTTAGCGCCGCTCCAACAAGAATATCGGTATAAGAATCGTAAATCAGGTGTTCACCGACAATCATCAAAACCAGCGCCATGATGCCCGCTGGCACAACCCCCGGCAGAACTGCCGATCGTAGATAATAGAACACTGAGATACCCAAGTGTCGGCAGGTGTAATGAAGGTACAAGGGTACAAAAATTAGCCCGGGTATTACCGACGCAAAGGCCACACCTTCTAACCCGAACGGATGCACCAGCAAAAGGCTCAAAGCTACGTTAATCACTGCCGCGATTGGCGTCAGCTTCGCTAAAATACCGTGCTTATTAATGGCAGTGAGGTACCGACTAGAGAAGGGGTTGATAAAAGGAAGGATTGTGAAGAAAACCAAAAACACGATGATGATGCGCGCTTTTTCTGCAAACGCCGGCTCCAGCCAAACCGAAATAAACGGCACACCCAACATTAAAGCCCCCGTACCCATCGCAAGCAAAATACTCACAACATAACGGGACGACACAACGAACACCTGACGAATCGTATTTTCGTCTGCTTTTGCACTTAGTCCACTGAACAATGGCATGAATGCATGAGTTAGCGTCCACCCCATTGTCCTTATCTGCTGAGTGAGGTTGGCTGGAATGCTGTAAAACGGCACCATCGCAGGGCCAAGAACCATTCCAATTACCAATACATCGGTCGCATTTTCGACTCTTGACGCGATCCCTTGCACAAAAGATTTAAAACCAAAAACAATCAATTCCCTTAGGCGAGCCCATGAATAATTGCCAGTCTGAGCCTTGATCGCTCCATACGCAGGCCGAGAAAGTATCCACATGAACAGTACATACTTTATCGATAACCCGATGCCATTAATTCCGGCTAAAAGCAAAAGACCATTTTCGGGCGTTATAAACGCGTATAAAAGGCTTGACCCCACGATCGAGTTAATAATCGTAACATTGTTCTTAAGATAGTATTTCTGAAATCCTTCAAGGTAGCTTTCAGCCACATAGCCAGGAAAAGAAATGAAAAGGTAGGCTCCAATAATAATCAGCAACAGCGTGTATTTTTGGTTGGGTTCGCCTGTTGGTGCAAGGGAATCTGAAAACCATGCCCCCCACAGAAAAAAGAAAAGAAAAAGAAGCGCTCCCACAACGACCATAAATGCCAATGCAGACACATACACTGATTGAAGCGCCACTTCGTCATTTTCTGCAAGATGCTTCGCTGCGAACCTGCTAATTGCCGGCCTTAAACCGAGATCGAGTATCCCCATATAGCCGATGACCGCGCCAATCATCTCCCAGAGACCGTAATCATATTTGCCGAGATTGTAGACAAATATAGGGGTCATGATAAATGTAATCGCCAGCTTGACGAACATCACCAAAACGTTCGAGCCAGTATTAACCAAAAGCGTCCGGATCATAAGTTAGCAATCCACCATCTTCTGATATAAAGCTCTAAGTTCATCCGCAGGCCTAGAAATGTGGAAGCGCTCAACTGCTGTACCTTGGTACTTAACAAACCGATCCTTGGTAGGCTCTTGAAGTTCCTGTTGAATCAAGTCCGCTAGGGCTGATGAGTCGCCAGGAGAAAACAGTCGAGCCGGCGAGTCCGCAACCACCTCTCTCAACCCTATACAATCCGTTGCTAGCAAAGGCACACCCGCTGCTAAAACCTCCATTCCCAAAAGCCCGCAAGCCTCCCAGCGTGACGGCATTGCAACCATATCAACCGCTTTAATCATGGCTGGCATATTGTCGGTAGCAGGCATCTGGACAAAAGTTCCATTCAACCCGAGCGAAGCTACATACTCATAGTCCTCACGAATGAAACCTCCCCAGCCAAATGTAAGGACTTTTGGCAAAGGCGAGCAATTCCTTTCCTTTAACTGGAAAACCGCATCGACAAGTGTTCGAAAGCCTTTCTGGCCCATGAACCGGCCGAAAAAACCAATAAGCGGCGTTTCCTGATGTAAGGCTAACTTTTCTCGAAGATCTTCTGGTTCTCCGGTATAAAAAAAGTCAGTGTCAACGCCATGTAGAATCGGATGAAAAAAGCGTTCAGGAACACTCGGGAAAAACTGTTTAAAGTTATCTGTTGCGTCTGCAGTGACGGTATGGATGCCATCCATGCGTTTAAAAAGCATGGCCATAAGTACTTTTCGGAACTGACCTTTACAGCCGTCAAACTGTGTTGACAGGAATACATCATGGGCCGTCATTAGGTGTGGTGGCGAATTCAGCCCGGTGATGGCAATCTGCGATAGCAGGCCCGCCCCAAACCCATGAGAGTGCAGTAGGTCAAAATTGCCTTCCTTAATCACGGAACGAATAGTTTTTGTAAAGCCCAATGATCCCCACGGAGGAACGACAACTTTGAAACGCTTATCTCCCAACGTATTACTGAGAAAAAACGCAAGCTGACCATCCGGATCTGGCGCTATCAAAGTAAAGGTATCGTTATCGAAGGAGTGTTGACTATAGATGTATCTGAAAAAAGTGCGTATGCCTCCACCTGGTTGCATCGCGGTCATCAATACATTCATCACCCGCTCTTCCTTGAGTTAAATTTCAATCTATTGCCAACCAAGTTACTGAAACGGTTGTTCGCTTCAGCTGGAGCCTTTACTTTTTCAGCATCACCCGAACTCTCTAAGGCCAACAGACTCATTCGATGAAAAACAACTACGATGCCTGCAAATAAGTACCAGTAATATTGAGAAAGCCCCCAGTAGTTGAGACTGTAAACAGCGTACATCCAAAATAGGGCGACCAACGCTTTGTTCAAATTGATATAAAATAGTCCCGACGAGTTCAGCGCTAACTGATTAATCGATTTTTGGTTCTCCACCAAGCCTCTATACACATTAGAGAGAAAACGCAGAAAAATGATTGTTCCGATAAGTCCCAGCTCTATCAACAACTCCGCATAAAGATTGTGAGAAGCCTGTCGCCGGCCCAAAATATGCGTTTTAGCTTCTGGAGTAGTACCGAGCCCATGCCCGACAATTGGACGTTCAAAACCCAGAGTAAACTCTCGCATCATGCCCTCTATTCGCCCGTCTGCCGTCGCTGCGTTAGATGTATCTGAGAGCCCAACCAGCGAAAGGTAACGATCTTTCTGCTGATCACTCATCACCTGCCACCCAGAAAACCCGACGAAAACAGCCAGCAAGATTAAACTAAATTTCCGTCTAGACTCCTTGAACACAAAAAAAGCAACGACAAACAGCGCCAAAAGTGCCCCTCTCGATTGAGTCAAAATAAGTGCATAGAGCAGTGGCGGCGTAACGAAAAAATAGAGAAACTTGCTCTTAATCCCGGATGACCACAAAAGGTAATGCAAGAACGGTATGGCAGTAACAATAACAAAACCCAACTCATTCGGATTAATAACATCGGAAGGCGCACCGGCCAACCTTTGCGAAAACTCACCGTGGCCCAGATGCGTACGGCTACCCCAGTACCCTTCCGTCAGATTAAGAAATAACGGCTCAAGAACCCGAAAAACTTGACAGCCTATAAAAACCACCAAAAAAATCTTAAGGCGCCGGTTAGAGTCAACTAAAAGCACCGTAAAATAAAAAAACACAATAGCTTTAACAAAATCCCCTAGATTGTTCTTCACAACGCTGCCAGGCCATTCAACCAGAGGCAGAGATACTGCCAAATAAACAACTAATAAAAACAAAGACGCGACGACCGGATTCTTTGACCAACCTCGGAATTTATCACGCTGAACGAAAAGGCTGATCGATATAAGCAGAACGAGCAAAAGCGTAGGTCTAACCACCCCGTACCCTGGAATACGCGCCGAAAGATGCAGAAAGAAGTCGACCAAGAAATAGATAAACAGACCAAATGTAAACGCACTCGCTTGTCTTCGAGCGGCATCAATCTGCCCCATCCTAGGGTGTACCTGATGGGCACCCATACGAGGACTACTCATAGGGTGTCTCTAACCCGTGCTTTCTGAACTTCATACCTAACAGTTCAATGCCGGTGACCGCTTTGAGAAACTGAAACCGGTCAGAGGAGCTCGAATGCCTACGCATGGCATATTGTTGAGCATGCTCGCGGCCATCTGCAAAGGCCACAACCGCACAAGAAAAACCGGCTTCACGAACAAGCGCCACTTGCTTACCCACAAAATCATCAGGCGTACCATTCGGATAACAAAAAGAACGGGTGGCTGGCCCCAAGTTCCGAGCCAGCGCTTTGGAACACCCAAGAATTTCCTTACCGGCTTGACTAGAGGTCACTCTGGCGAGTGATGGGTGGGTCACCGTATGTCCTCCCACCTCAAGCCCCTCGGACTGCATTTCATTAAGCTGAGCCCAAGTCACAGAGTGGAACGGTTCAGGGGCCCTTTTAGGCAACTCTACTTTCCAAGCGCGAGCCAACCCTGCTAAGCATTCCAATTTCTCTGAGTTATCAGCCTTTAAAAGAATCTGGTTGATTCTCCAAAACTCGCCCTCAAAGTCCCCAGTGCTTATAGGTGTCTCAATACCAAACAGCCTGAAGTCGTACTTGGCTTGAGTTTTGGGCGACTTCTCCAAGAGGTAGCGCAGTTGATCTGGCCACAACCAAATTGCATCATCAACAAACCCGGTCGTCACATAAAATGTAGCTGGAAGGCCATATTTCTTGAGTATTGGCCACGCAATCGAATAAAAATCTTGATACCCATCATCGACCGTGATTGCAACACTGTTCCTAGGAAGCTTTTGGCTACCATAAAGGCTCGAGGCAATTTCCGAAACGGTCACTGGGTTAAAATGCTGTGCGATATAACGAACCTGCCACTCGAACTCCTCAGCACTGACACCCCCGCTTTCTGGCAACCGGCTAAACCGGTGATACATTAGGATACGCGGATGGGCCCCAGTAAGCGCTCTAGATAAAGAGTACCCTCCGAACTCACCGGCTATTTTAACCCATTTAGAGAGGTTCACTTGCCACCCGCTTCCGCGCTGCTAGCAACAGGTTCAACTAATATCTCAGCATACAGCTCACAGTGAGATTTAATCATCGCTCGTAACGAATGCCGCTCATTAGCACACTTGTACCCGGCCTCTCCCATAGCTCTTATACTCTCACTGTCCTCGAGGAGGGTAATCAGGTAATTCGCCATCCGCTCCGTGTGTCCCATCGGAAACAAATACCCAGTAACAGCATGCTGCACCGCCTCGTTATTACCTCCTACATCTGATGCTACAACCGGTAGTTTAGCCTGCATGTACTCAACAATAGCATTCGAATAGCCTTCCGATTCGGAGCAAAGTACACCAATATCCATGACTCGCAGAATATCTTTTACATCCGAGCGCGCCCCAAGAAAATGGACGTGCTCAGAAACACCCTTTGCTTCGGATAGATCTCGGTACGGCTGCTGGTCACCTGCACCGATTACAATCAAATGACAACTTGAACAAGCCCGTGTGGCAGGCCCCATGGCTTCTATTGCATCACCTACACGCTTAATTTCACGAAGATTGGCGACCAACACCACAAACCTTCCCTGTTCAGGCAGACCAAGAGATTGAAGATATCGCGCCCTTTTCTCCCCTTGGAGTGGATGAAACGCCACTTCGGGCTCCGGGTACCCATTATAGATGACGGAAATATCCGCTTCAGAGAAGCCTTCTTTTTGTGCTGTCACACGTTTCACTGCTTCACTATTGGCAACAACGCCCCTCACAAAACGCGCGGTTTGCCTGAGCACACTAAGGTATTTTCGGTTGTACCAATACCCCATATCTCTACGGGAAATGAGCGTGGGAATACCAAACAAGCAGAAGACAGGCGGACAAATGATGGATGCATCATTAAAAAACACATGACACAAAGATGTGCCTGCATTTTTTTGAAGGCGCGCAAAACGAAACATTGCCAGCCAAGTTCTTACGCTGAAAAGCTTAGAGGTACCTAACGTGCTCACTTTACAGGGCATTAAGCCCTTCTCAATGTACACCGACGACCTCAGCACCAACAACTCCGGAACAAACTGGCTGGAAGGAAGATTCGTGAGAAGCTGAAGTAATTGCCCCTCAGTTCCTGCATAAGGACTGGTAAACTGGTCAATCACAAAAAGAATTCTAACTGGACTCTCCATTTCCATAAACTAATTTCCCTACTACTTACTTCCGTTTTTCGCGGCCCGAGACAACAGCAATAGCCCGACGAGGATCACCTAATCCGGCTAACATAAAATGTTGAACTGCACGCCATACCTTTCCTTGAGATTTGAATACCTGCCCCATTCTATAATTTAGCAAAGCTCGGCGCTTACGAATGGTGGAGCGATTATAAGGGTATCGGGCTGCCGCCCTACGAAGTATTTCAAATCCTGCTCGCCAACGGGTTTCTAACCCTCGATTACTAATAGAACCTTCGTGCTTGCGGTAATAAAAAACCGTGCCTTTTAAGTATGCAAACGGCTCAGCCTCGGCTAACCGAACCACCATGTCATGGTCCTGACCGGCTCTAAAACTCTCTTCAAAGAATCCAACGCGATCAAATACAGATTTACGAACCATCGCACCACCAGGGAGAGCCATATAGCAATCTAGTAGTAAACGGTTTGGGTCACCCTGCTCCACGTGAGTGTCAGGAGGGATAGGATACAATTCGCGACCATCCTCTGCTATCGCCATAGCCTGACCATATACCATGCCAATTTCCGGATTGTTCTCTAAAAATTCCACCTGTTTTTGGATTTTTTGCGGATGAAGCAAATCATCACTGTCCAGAATTACGATGTAATCGCCAGTTGCCGCTTCCAACCCAACGTTAAGAGCTGCGGCTTGCCCCCGATTCTCCCGATTCAGATGCGTCAGCAGCCTGAGTTTACCTGCTGTTTCGTATTTCTGAAGAATCTCGAACGTCCCGTCGGTCGAGCCATCATCAACGACAATATACTCAATATTACCGTAGGTCTGAGCAATTACCGACTCTATGGCCTCAGAAATAAAGGTAGCACGGTTGTATGCGGGAGTTATGACTGAAATTAAGGATGCCAAGCAGCCACCTTTGAGAAGATTAACCTAGTAAAATGTCGAACAACCTATCTTGACCATCATTTTGGGCCCAAGATAAACGGTATTTAATCTGAAAACCCACATTAGCTAAAGCATGAAACTCCCAAAACCCATAAATTACGATAAAATCAAGTTTACAATATTCATTTCCACCCGCGTCACTGAATGCACGCGAAAATGCATAACAGAATTTGAAGCTATACTGTGGACCTCTAACATTAGCCGTGACATTTCCACTCATTACAACTGGAGTACAGGTACCCGTCCCTCTGAGTATCGTTTTCCGGTCATAGCCACCACCTAAAAAACAAGCTTAGTGTAGATGCGACCGAGAATCTATTGCACCGAAAACTTGCAAGCAGGGATAACGTTCAGCCTTTATTCCACAATTAACTTTAAAGCATTAAACTATAACCAAATGAAATATTACAAGATTAGCGTAATACACTACAATAACAGTATATTTTAACACTAGACAAAAATATAGAAACGATGTATGAATCAGAGCCTCTTTATAGCAACACCTTATTGCGACTAACTGAAACATAGCCATAAATAAAATAATCTCTGAAATTAATAGGGGCTAGCTATGATAAAAGATAAGTGGACCAAAAAACTAACAACTCTAGCTATAGCTATAGGCGCTTCCACATTAGCTGAAGCAAAACCTATTATAGAAAATATAAATTTTAATGCTGGAACTGACGCATCGATCTCAGGGGAGGGGTTTGGCCCTGGACCAAATATTGTCCTGTACGATGACTTCGAAGCCGCAGAGATAGCTAACGGAAAGCTCGAGCTTAATCCCAAAATTGGAGAATGGTATCAGGTATCCTCTTCGAACCCCGTGATCTACGCGGATCAAGAAATAAATCAGAGCCTTTTCGTTCGCGGGAAAGGTGATGCATCTTTAAATTTCGGCGTAAAAAGCATTGACGGGCCATACGGCCTTAAACCTTTCACTGAAATCTATTTCAGCTATTCGGTAAGAGATCTTGGAGACTTCCCTGGCACTGGGGGCACCGAATCATCGTTCTCGACAGTCTCATCCACTAAAGACGCATGGATGATGTTTGGAGCTAGAGGTGATAATTTGGCCTACTCCGCATCTCAAGGCCAACCAGCCGGACATGATCTGTATATTCCAGCATGGACGGGGAACGGATTTAATATCGCAGGCAACACCACAAAGCTTAGCCCTACTTTTTGGCAACACGAACTGACGAAAAATTGGGCATTTTTAAACTGGAATACTACTTTTTTCCACGGGAAGATTAATAATAATGATCCTTATGGGGCTGCTGACGGTTTCTTTGGGTTTGTCAATGTCAATAAATTTCACATTAATGAACGAATAGGCAACCTTATTCAAGATAATAGCTCAGAAGGCTTGACTCATGCATATTGGGACCGAATTAAATTCTTTGCTTGGATGAATGAAGGGGATGCTGATGTAGAACGAATTCTTGACAATATCTATATTGCAATTGGGCCAAACGCAAACGCGAGAGTTATCGTAACAAACGCACCCACTTTAGAAAAGTCGTCGAAGTTAATACATCTACCAGTTAACGAATGGGGACAAGAAAAAATTTCGGTAGAAATTCCAAAGTATATTCTAGAATCCAAAAATGAAACGCACTATATCTTTGTAATCGATTCTAGAAATCAGCAATCTGACCCCGTTAAAATATGCAATGACTGCCCCGTTGCACCAAAATTAGAACTTATAAACTAAAACATTAATCCAAAAAACCTTTATAAACGATATTTTTCAATTTTATTAACGAAGCCTTATCTCTTACCAAAAGGCTTCGTCTTAATTCCAAAATTTGATCGGCATAAAAATCTTTTTTTGACCGCATTAATTTGACACTATCCCTTATGTTATCTGACCTATTCTCTGTAAAAATAAAACCAGAATGAAAGTATTCACGGAGCGCGTGCTTGTCAGAAAGTATTCCGGGCTTTCCAGCTGCTACAGCCTCATAAGCAGCACAATTTAGGCAATCTTCCCGTTTAGTTAATACGATAACCGCATCAGAATAAAATAATTCTTTAACGTAATCTTCTTCTGAAACGAATCCCAGCAATTTCACAGAATCAGAGCATGCAGATTCCACCCCAACAGGCGGTCGACCAGTTATTCTAATCTCATAATAATTAGAGGGAAGTTCTGAAGCTGACGTCAAAACCTCACTGTAGGGCTCATCATCTGCCCAACTGCACACAAATAAAACCCTAAATACATCATTTGTTATAGATTTTTCTTTCAATGAATCGATCGATAAATAGGGTATTGGATCAGGCATAATAACCGGTCTACCGCCCCACTCTAAACATAAATTATAAAGCGACTCATTTGTAACTATCACAAAATCAGAAAATAAAACAATGTATTTCGAGATTCGATTTAGAATTTTGCTCCGGCCATCCAAAGGAAAAAGTCCTGCATTATGTTCGTCTACCACCGAAGAATAGCCGAAAAATCTTTTGAAAAAAACAACAATTACTGAAAGTACGATTGATGGATTTTGAGCAAAAACCACATCAGGTCTTTCCCTTAACAACAAAAAAAAAGTTTTAAACCCAAGCTCTAAGTAACGAAAAACTCCTTTTCTTTTTGTTACTAATTCATAAAATGAAGCATCTAAAGCATCAGACATCGACCGATTTCGTCTCTGTACCTCCCAAGTTATCCAAATACTTTTCATATAATTCCTTTAATTTTAAGCTTCTATCTTATAATACACAAAAATACTAATTTTTGTTTTTTAACAAAACCTACCTAAGATTTCATAAATCAAATATTCGGCTATAGAGATCCTCATATTCAATAGCCATGGCTGTAGCTGAAAATTTTCCACAAAGCATTCTAAAACCAGAATCTGCTCTTTTAAGCGCTTCGTCTGGATATTCGAGCACCTGAAGAATCAACTTAGAAAGAAGGTTTTCCGAAACATTCTTGACTAAGAGTCCATGAGAGCCTCCGTTAAGAACATGTGAAATCTCACCAACAGAAGTCGAAACAACCGGCAATCGAACAGCGAGGGCTTCAAGTAACGTAATAGGTAACCCCTCAGTCAATGAAGAAATAGCTAAAACAGAGGATCTGGCCATGAGAGCGGGAATATTATCGAAATATCCGGGCATGACTACATGCTTACCGAGGTCATACTTATTAACTAGTGCCTCCAGCTCCGGCCGTTTATTTCCTTCACCAACAATCATTAGTCCTACATTTGGGTTTTTAGCCTGAATCTCTCGAAATGCCATGATCAGATGATCGAAGCCCTTCTCTCGAGATAAGCGGCCCACGCCGAGGATGACGGCGTTATGCTGCCTAAAGAACTGCTTAAAATCTTCCGGCAATTCTGATTCAGAGCGTTTTACAACTTCATCTATAGGCAGCCCATTGCGTATGGTGCAAACCTTTTCAGAGAGCGCCAGGCGACTTGGTAACTCTGCGCTCATTGCATCGCCAACCAAAACTACCCTTTGCATTAAAGATATCGCCAGCCGGTCTAGCAACTCATACACCCACAATTTAGTAAATCGCGGTGCGTGAACATAACCATGCAGCGTTGCAACCATGGGAACACCCCGAACAAAGCGGGGATAGCAACCTAGCAATACGTTGAATTTAAAGCCATGCGAATGGAGCAGTTGGTAACCATTAGCCCTGGCCCATTTCACGATTTTCCGGCTTTGCACAAGATTTAATCCCGGCTTCATTCTCCATGCAATAACCGGAAGCCCTTGGCGCTTAGCTTCGGCTTCCAGAGGCTTTTCCTCAATGTCCGGGTCCCCTGCACTTAAAATCATAGGAGCCAGACCTTGGTCCAGTTGTGCCTTCACCAAGGCAAGTAGCATCTTCTCTGCACCGTAAAGACCGCCACTATCTATTAAATGAAGAACTTTCATTATCGCGCTCGGGTATGCCTGGTTAATGCCCCGTTTGCACAGTTATCCCGGGACATTTCAAAGCGACCTTTTAAGGCCAAAAAACGTTTTTCAATAAGATGATAGGAGCCAGCAGCCAAGCAGCAACTAAAAACGACACCCGCAAATAGCTGAAGTGGCTCCGGCAAAAAATTCAGTTTTAGGCCAGCCTGTACTCCCCATACATGCCACAAGTAGATGGGGTAAGAAATAACACCGAGATACACAGTATACGGATGATTCAGCCACCCCCAGAACCGGCCACAGCTTAACCGCACTAATTGTACGAGCAAAACTGCCAGTAATAGCGCGTCAACAGTAAACCCCGGCCCATAAGAGTAGTTATCACCTACCAATTGCCGGGACATAAACAGGAGCATGAAGGTTATAACAGGCATCCAGAATTGACTGCTTAAAGCATTCAGCACATGCAGCGCGCGCTGACGTTCAACCAATAATGCAAGCGCACACCCAATAGCTAGATTATCGAAACGAGTATCAAAAGCGTTGTAGGCATATGAACTTCCCCAATCCAGCACGGCATAGGTTACGGTTCGCCAAATCACAACAACTACGGCTGCTCCTAACAAAAAAGCGAGCACGGTGTTTTTACCGCGCTTCATCAAAGTCAAAAATATTGCAGGCCAGATGAGATAAAACTGCTCTTCAACCGCTAATGACCAAAGGTGGGCTAGTGAGGATGAGCTATGGCCTTCCAGTGCATTGTGGTAATTGACGAGGTAAAACAATGCGGGAAAGATTGCTTCCCGGGTGTCATCATTACCCCGAAAAAAGTCCCAACTGATTGATACCGCTATAAAGGCATAGTACGCAGGGAAAATTCTCAGTGATCGCCGTATATAAAAATTCTTGAGGGATATGTTGCCGTTCTTTCCATACTCTTTGAGTAAAAGCCAAGTGATCAAAAAGCCGCTCAAGACAAAAAAACCAGCCACTCCATGCCGTGCTGAAAAGAACAATGTTCCAACACCAGAGTGAGCGAGCACTACGGCCATCACCGCAATCATCCTGAAGCCATCAAGACCTGGAAGCTTGTTAGACTGGAGTACTGCTTCAAGCTTTGGTAAAGCCACTATCATCCCTTCCTTGGATTCCAGAGAACTTTCTTCTCGCCTTTATAGAAGGCGACGAATGCCTTAAAAGACGCAAAGTTCAACAACACGAAGTAGTACGGCAAGGCATACACCGTAGAAAGAGATTGCCCCTGGCTTTCTCGCTGGCGCCCAGCCCACGCTAGATAGAGAAAAAATGCGTACCCTACAGCAGCTAATGCATACAGCCCGTTCACCGGAGCAAGAAAAAGCGCTGCAATCGCTAGGGTTAACATGGGAGCAAAGGCCGCGTACCGAAATAGTTTGTGAGAGGTAAGCTGCCAGGCAAACAACGGATCGTTGGCCGGGTTCATCAGGTGCTTCATATCTTTCAGCGCCCAAAGCGCGCGGAGGCTTACTCGCACCCGCATACTGAACTCACTCCCTCCGTCACTTAAGGCTTCTTCTTTGAGCAATGCTTCGGGGTCGTATACAACTCGGTATCCCTGCTCGACCACTTTGAGAGGCTGTACGAAATCCGGCAATTGATCCGCACTTAGCTCGGAATGCAGCTCTTTACGCATCGCATCAATGCCGCCATCAACGCCCACCACGGAACCCACCAGAGTTTCCTGCGCTCTCAACCAGTTCTCATACTTCATGTAAGCGCTGCAACCGTCACCTATCAAGGCACCCTCCGGGTTCACGTAAACCATCTTTCCGGTTACATACCCCACCGACGGGTCGTTGAAATTGCTCACCAGTGCCTTCAAAGCTTGAGAATCCCACTCGGAATTAGCATCCGAGAACGCCAGGATGTCACCGTCTGCATGCTGCTTGAGAAGATTTAGGCCCGCGGTCTTGCCTTGGCGAGGTATCTGGCGAAACAGTTTGATTGGGTAAGGCGCATCACCAGCAACCGCCTCGACGATCTCGTCGGTTCCGTCGTCTGATTCATCGGAAACCACGAGAATCTCTAACAGCTCCTTGGGGTAATTCAAAGCAAGCTTGTTCCTAAGCGTTGCCTCAATATCCTTGGCCTCGTTGTAGGCCGCTATGAGAATCGAGACTTTCGGCAGATAAACATCGCTCTTGTTGACCGGCACAGGTTGCGCAACTGCCAACAATTTGATGCAGATGGGATAGCCAAAATAGATGTAAGCCAATAACAGAAAAGAAATCCAAAAAACCACGACCATCATGCTATCCCTGCCACAGAGCCTGAATCCAAAGCATTCGACGACGGCTCAAGAATTCCTTCGCTCTGCAGAACCTGGCTCATGGTCGTAAACCGGAAATCTGACAGTAACTTGGCTAACCGCTCTTCGCACACATCTAGGTTGTTGTAATGACGGAATCGCGAGAACCATTTCACGTCTAGGCGTGGTTGATCAGGATCGACTTCCCAAGGGTGAAGGTAGAACACAAACGGCTTCCCTTGGCGATTTATCGATCCCAGCCCCATTCGGCTGAACCAATACGGGAATAAGCGGAAATATCCACCACCCGCAATTGGTAAGGTGTAGCCCGGGAACTTCAGGGTGCTAAGCGGAAATTCTGCAAGCTCATAACCTTTATCGGTTGTTAAGCGATGCGGCCATCGTGGGGTGCCTGGCATGCCGTATCGGTCGTGATGCACCGGAAAGATTGATGAATCCCAGGTGAAGCCTTGCTCCGCTAGAATATCCAGCGCCCATCGCGACTCGTTCGTAATGGAATAACTGGCTGCACGATAACCAGTTACAGGAGCCTGAATAATGTCCTCAAGGATTCCTTTTGATCGGATGGTTTCTTCACGGAATACTTCCGGTGTTTGCTTGTAGATTAACTGGTGGCTGTATCCATGGCTGGCAATTTCATGTCCTGCAGCTGCTATGCGCCTAATTAGTTCCTGGGAACGTTCGGCCACCCACCCCAGAGTAAAGAAGGTAGCTTTTACATTGGCCTCGTCAAACAGCTTGAGTATTCGATCGGTATTGGCCTCTACCCGATACTCCATGCTGGCCCAATCATCGTAATCCACGGCTTCAGCTAGCGCAGCAACCTGAAAGTAGTCTTCCACGTCGATGGTTAGTGCATTCTGAATTCGCTGCGTCATAGCTCAAGCCTCTCGCACATCCTGTGCGTGTTAACGGAATCGGTATTCCAGACCAACCAATACCCAGTTCTCGTCATACTCACTGGTGGGCGCATCGCTGACTTTATTTTGGTGTCCAACTTTCGCCGTCAGGCTCAAATCCCTGGAAGCTTGATGCTCGGCCCCCACCTCAACCCGCGTAATCCGCTCATCTAGCTCGTCGCTGGAGTATGTTAAATAGTCATATCCCAGCCCGAGATAACCTGTTGTGCGCTCAGCGATCGGGCGTCCGTACCTTAGGTTCATGCCCCCGCGATCTTCGCGTTCTGGGTCATCAATATAGTCAGACTGGCTGCCATATAGTTCGATATTCAGCGTAGCGCCATTCGAAAACCGGTTATTAAGCCCTGTCGAAACTGTCGTTGTCTCAACGGTAATCGAATCTTCCAAACTGAACTGAAAATTCTCGAACACAAAATCCACGTTCGAGCTTCGATCCGTTAATTGATGAGCCGCACGTAGATACCAATCCGAGCTGGAAGTAAGAGCTCTCAGTAGTGTTAGCTCGCCCACCACCCCGTCACTCGATTGCGATGATCTTCCCGCTTTGGTATCGATTTCACTCACACCGATTGCGCCCGAAACATCCATGCTGGCCCAGTTTCTACTGAACGTCAGGTTTACCGTTTTAACGTCAACTTCAGCTCCGGTATCGTATTCCGTGCGGCTATAGTTTGCGCTCAAGCCACCATTAAAGGTTTTACTAAAGGCATGGTTCCAAGCGGCGGACCCTAGATAACGCTCCGTGTCGCTGGTATCTCCTTCAGAAAAGCTGGTGTTCTCGTACCGAGTAGACAGTGTCAGCCAGTTTGACTTGTTAATACGCCAATTGTATCGGGGCCCGGTACTGAAGACGTTCTTACGTGTACGGTTATCCGGCGTATCGCTTGAACGGCTGCTTTGGGTCACTTCACGAAGGGTATTTGCCACGTCCCAATAAAACTGATCCGCTAATTCACAGTCTCCCAGAAAGTCCATCTCTCCATAGGCTTCGTCATCAAAAGTGCCATCTAACCAATTTGAATAACCCAGCGTTCCGGAAAATATCGCATTGCAGTGCCCAGGATCACTCGCGTAATCCGCTTTGAGGTAAACCCGAGATTCGAGGTCGCTCTGTTCATTCCGGCTAGACTTACTTGCGTTGTCGGTAAACCTCGAATCCAAGCCTCCCGTGAGCTCGATCTGGGCCTGAGCGCTCGTGCCCAATGTGCTTGCTAACACGAACATCAGAGTGGTTGAGGCTATGCTGCTGCCCCTTCCCATGACTTTTTTCCTATCCATTGATCACCGCTCCCACGAACTTATCGGGGTTAAATGCCGAGGCGGCATCTTCAGCAGTACTACCCGTAATTTTTCCATGAGGTACCACTAGCATGGCGTAATCACAGAGTTCGGTGAGAATACGTGCGTCTGGCGATTCTGATATTGGTGCCGTATCCAGCACAATAAAGCGATCCGGATACCGTCGGCGAACAGCCTGCAAAAATTGCTTCATGCGAAACGAAGTGAAGAATTCACCGGGAGTCTCTCGCCGGCTTCCTGCCGGAATCAAACGTAGACGAGGAATACCAGTCGGATAGAGAATTCGGGCGATATCGAAGTCAGGGTCGTCGAGAAAGTCGGTCAACCCCGTTTCAGGCATAACGTCCAACGTGCTGTGCAATGAAGGGTCCCGAAGGTTGCAGTCGATGATCAGGGCGGTTTTCGACTGATCGAATGCAAAGGCCGCCGCCAAGTTCAGAGCCACGAAGGATGTGCCTGCACCGGGGCTTGCCCCACTGACGACCAACGTAAAGTTATTTCCGCCGGAGAGCTCTAGCAGTTTGGTTCTCAGATTCCGAAATCGATTCACCAGAGCTCGATCTCGAGATTCCGGATATATCACTCGCCGTTCGTCCAGGTCATCCGGTGTTAGCTTCCGGGGCTCCTGCATCCGGACGATCTGTTTGCTAATCACGTACTTATCGACAGCCCCCGGCCCCAGCTCTAACGAACTTGGTACCAACAACCGGGAATCTTCTTCATCACGCCGTGGCATTTCGGACTGCAGGTTCCTTTGTTCAGTCATCAAACCACTCCCAGATAAGCAAGTACGACAACGGCAACATAAATAACAGCAGCCACGAGTGCGAAAACGCCCACAAGAAGCGTTACCTTGCGGTCGAGACGTTTTTCATAAGGCGTTCGTACTTTAGGAATTTCGATGAGTACAGGAAGCCCAATATCATCTTCCAATTGTTTAGAAGCTCGTATGCGCGGATCA
The DNA here is from genome assembly GCF_004353225.1 of Marinobacter sp. JH2. Taxonomy (NCBI): domain Bacteria; kingdom Pseudomonadati; phylum Pseudomonadota; class Gammaproteobacteria; order Pseudomonadales; family Marinobacteraceae; genus Marinobacter; species Marinobacter sp. JH2. The sequence goes on from NZ_CP037934.1 coordinate 1,426,157, forward strand.
ACCTGGAGAACTCCGGCCAATGCGCCGAAAGGGGCAGCCATTCCCAACAACAGCCCCGCTATCGCGAACATTGAGAACTTGGGGCCTTTAGGCTCACGAGGGTATTGTGCGGGTTCGTTAATACGGTAGTTAAGCCCTTGCCCTTCAATATCCAGATGCATAGATACACGGGCTTTTTCCCTGCGTTTCAGTAAGTCATCGTATATTTCACGGTTTACTTCCATGTCTCGGGTTAGTTCGGAATAACGAGCTTTATTGGCTTGAATCCGTTCCATTCTAAGCGTCTGCTCTTCCATGAGCTTTTCGAGAGAGACAATACGGGTCTTAACCGTAGCCATGTCGGCACGAGTGGTTGAGAGCGATGCGCTGAGTTCTTGATAGAGCGGGTTTACCGCGTCTTCACCGGACAAACTCCGTCGTGTGTTCGGGCGCCTGGCAGCCGCTTGTCGCTGTTTTCTAAGTTCTGCAAGCTGCTCTTGTAGAATGACAATATCCGGGTAGGTATCGTGGTACTGCAGCCTTAACGAGTCCAAACGTTCTTCGAGAATTCGGATTCTTTCGCTGTAGCTATCCTGGCTTCGGCCTTGTCGAATAGTCGGGCTGACTCCTCCTAACTGGTCTTCTAGTGAAGCCGTTCTGGAGATCAGCTCTTCTTGCTCCAGCTTCGCTAATTCAAGCTGGTTTCGAAGCTGTGCCATACGGGCGTTACCCTGCTGTTCCGTCCCGTCATTATGCTCAGACAAAAACTGCTTAAGCCGGTTTTCAGCCTGAGTCAGCTGCTGCTCATATCCCTTGACTTGTTTATCGATAAACTCATAGGCACCGCGGCTTTCAATTCGCTTTCGGTCTTTGGTTTCCTCGATAAACAACTGAGCAAGCCGCTGGGCAGTTCGAAAAGACTCCATTTGAGAAGTGGAGATAAAACCAATACTGAAGTAGCTGTCTCCTCGGGGGCGGATGGTCACGCCTGCCCGTACATAAGCGATTCGCTTTTCAATGGCCTCTTGATCAGAGGGCGCACCTTCAAAGATACCCGGATCAACGGCCACCTTCTCGATCACGCTTCGGCTGAGCAAAAGCTCCTTCGCGGCGGAGATCCGATCGTTTATTTCAGTGGTAACGGCCCTGCCCTCCATGAGCGGGGTAATAATATTTTGATCGTCGACGAAAATGATGACATCCGACTGGTATTTATAGGGCCACAAAAAGCCAGCACCAAGAATCGCGAAGCTCACGACAACGAACAGGAAGAACGCAAACCATTTACGGTTGCGCATCTCCCGGACAACTTCCTGTGGTATCTGCGAAAGCGGTAGTGCCATATCTAATTAACCTTGTGAGCTTCGGAGGAACCGCCCATCAAAAACGCCGCTCGGGAATTGTCAGAATGTCACCAGGGCGCATGGAGTAATTGGTTTTAACTTCACCTCTGCTCAGGATGTCATCAACATTGACCGGAATCGCAACAACCTCGCCGTCTAACTTCCGGTAAAGCATTGCATCATTTAACGACGCAAACTCATTCGCCCCACCCGCGCTAAGAAATACATCCAGCACCGTCATTCCGCTACGGTGTGGCACAGATAGGGGCTGGCGAACCGCGCCGGTTACCCGCACCCTGTCGGTGAATTCGTGGCTACCCATAGAAGTGACTACCACGCTGACTTGAGGTTCGCGTATGTATTCTGCAAGTGATGCTTTGATATTACTCGCTAACTCTTCCGGTGTGCGTCCGCTGGCCTGCACATCACCAACCAACGGAACCGAGATTTTGCCATCCGGCCGAACAGGCACGGCGATGCTCAGGTCATCGTTTCGCCATACCGACACTTGAACGACATCGGTCGCACCGAGGATGTACTGATCAACGCTATCGCGTGTTTCAACCGTTAGCGCACGTTGAATTTTCTCAGGAGATGAGGCCGTAGGACCGGCACAGCCGGAAAACAACGCTACCGCCAACAAAGAAACAATAAGCCCTTGGGTGAGATACTTCCGTGACATTTTATATCCTCGCATCTGAGGTCTGTGCTTCGTTCCATGTCCCGGGCACAACTTGATCCCGAAACTACCGTGATCCTTTCTTGAACAACACCACTTCGACTGTCTGAATAATAACTAAAAGATCAAGAAGCAAGCTTTGATTCTTGATGTAGTATAGGTCATACCTGAGTTTTTCTCGGGTATCTTCCTCGTTATCTGCATAGGCAAAACACAATTGTGCCCATCCTGTCACACCGGGCTTCACACGGTGCCGCTCCGAATAAAACGGGATGCGTTCCGACAGCTGTTCCACAAACATCGGCCGCTCTGGGCGAGGCCCCACAAAGGCCATCGTGCCGTTGAGCACGTTAAAAATCTGGGGAAGCTCATCGATCCGAACTTTGCGGATAAACTCACCTACCCGCGTAACCCGGGTGTCGTTCTTTTTTGCCCATACCGCGCCATTCTTCTCAGCATCGGTGGTCATAGACCGGAACTTGTAAACGCGAAACACCCGATTGTTCAGCCCTACTCTCTCCTGGCTATACAGCACTGGCGCTTTCACACCGTCTTCTATTTTGATGGCAAGCGCAGTCAGCAACATGATCGGGAAAGAGGCTAGTAACAAGACACAGGCAGTCAGAATATCCAGTCCGCGTTTCCCTACACCGTAAACTGACGAAACGGTGAAGCCATCCGAGAACACAAGCCAGCCCCGAGTGATCATCTCCAGAGCGACTTTTCGGGACTCTCGTTCGTAGAAACTCGCACCATCGATAATCTGGACGCCTTCCATTTTGCATTCCAAAAGATCTTCCATTGGAAGGCCACGCCGGCGATCATCCACGGCGACCACAATCTCTCTCACGGGATGGCGCAACACATAGTCATGAAGCGTAACGGGTACATTGAGCAGGTGTTCCTCGGCCACTTGCACCTGCTCATCCGGCATCGGTACAAAGCCGTCCAGCTTGAAGCCTTTTCGATTGAAGGGAGTGGTGAGATCTTCAAGCATCTGTTTGGCTCTGCGCCCGGCACCCAGAACCAGAACACGCCTTTTGAAAACATCGCTGCCAACTATGGCGAAAAACAAAACACGAACAATGCCGAGTGAAAAAATCGAAAGTACAGTTGCCGAGGTGAGCACACCAAAATTACCGAGGTACCAGAGCCATTCATCGGCAATAAAATAGGCAAACCCATGAAGCGGAATGGCCAGAATCATCGCCATGATGGTACGCAGCATCATTCCGGACATACCTTCCTCAACGCTGGCTTCGTGCACACCGAGGGCGATCATGACAATGAGATTAGCTAACGCGAAAACAAGAATGGAAGGAAAAACGAAGAGAAAACTTTCCGCAAAAAAAACCACTTCCCCAAAAAAGCGGAAAAAGGCCGCCAGTGAAAATGCGAGGCTTATGACAACAAAGTCGATCAAGCCAAGAATAACAAAAGGCAGGTGGATATAGTGTCTGAACAACCTGACGTGGGCCACGTCATCTCCTTGTGCGGTTCATACTACACTGTACTGCTAGCGTCCTTTGCTACACACCGTAACAAACCGTAACAAGATTGTACTTCAATTAGTTGAAACTTCAATCATCTCATGAGCAAGATTTTATTGTGTTTTACAATCACGTTACAAAGCATCGTCGGCGCCGAGCGCCAGCTATGCGCCAAACAAGCCCACAAACTCATGAACCGGCATAACCTCCAGTACCCCTAAATCTTCACAGCTGGCCATAATCGCCTGGCATCTCCGGGGCACAAATCGAGCCTTTAAGCTGTTCTCGAACTTCTTCACCAATAACGGCATACCCTCTTCCCGCCTTCTTCGATGACCAATCGGATATTCAACGGCTACCTTTTCCGTATGGCTTCCATCGGCGAAAAACACCTGAATGGCGTTCGCGATTGAACGCTTGTCTGGCTCCAGATACTCCTGAGTGAATCGCTCGTCTTCGATTACCTGCATTTTTTTGCGTAGGCGGTCGATTTCGGGATGGGTTTCGTGAAAGCTGTCTTCGTAGTGCTCTGCGGTGAGGCCGCCAAAAATCAGAGGGACTGCGCTCATGTATTGCAAACAATGATCACGGTCGGCCGGGTTAGCCAGTTCGCCCTGCTTTGAAATGATGCGAATAGCGGATTCGTGCGTGGTCAATTCGATGCGGTCAATCTCATCGAGCCGGTCTTTCACTTCGGGGTGGAGTTTCACAGCAGCTTCGGCCGCGGTTTGCGCATGAAACTCCGCCGGGAACGAAATCTTGAACAGTACGTTCTCCATCACATAGGAGCCAAACGGCTGCGGTAATGAGAACTTGCGGAGAGCGTCTGGTTTTAAGGCTTGATCGCGGTTGGTTTTGCTGAAGAGTACATCGTAGAAGCCCCACTGATTAGCGGTCAGGGCACCGGGAACACCCATCTCGCCTCGCATGGCGATATCGGCTAGGCGCACACCTCGTGAGGCAGCATCGCCTGCGGCCCAAGATTTTCGGGAGCCTGCGTTAGGGGCGTGGCGATAGGTACGAAGGGATTGCCCATCTGCCCAAGCGTGGGAAAGAGCCGAAAGCATTTGCTCCCGATCCGCTCCCATCAATTTGGCGCTGACGGCCGTGGAGGCCACTTTTACGAGTACCACATGATCTAGCCCGACTCGATTAAACGAGTTTTCCAGAGCGAGGACACCCTGAATTTCATGGGCCATGATCATGGCTTCCAGCACGGCTTTCATGGCAAGCGGCGCTTGCCCGTTAGCGACACGTTTCTGGGATAGGTGATCGGCAACGGCCAGAATGGCGCCGAGGTTATCCGAAGGATGGCCCCATTCGGCCGCCAGCCAGGTATCGTTGTAATCCAGCCAACGTACGATACACCCAATATCCCAGGCCGCTTTAATCGGGTCTAACCGATAAGGCGTGCCGGGCACCCTGGCACCATGAGGAACCACAGTGCCCTCCACATAGGGGCCAAGGTGTTTGGTGCATTCCGGAAATTTCAGGGCGAGAAGCCCGCAGCCCAGAGTGTCCATCAAACAGTAACGAGCGGTTTCCCATGCCTCTTCACTGTCGATGCGGTAATTGAGGACATAGTCCGCAATTTCCTGTAACACCACATCGTAATCAGGACGTGTGTTCTGGTCTGCGTTAGCTCCCATGTCAAAATCCTCCCAATTCCGGAATCCTCAGGGTATGCCTCAGCTTAGTTCAGAAACTGTCTTGAGGCACCCTCACCCAGCCTTCCATAATAACCCGCGCACTGCGGCTCATGATGGCTTTGGTTGCAGTCCACTGGTCATTCACTTCTTTGGCTTCCGCACCTACGCGCAAAGTGCCTGAAGGATGGCCGAAGGTCACTTCGGTACGGTCACCGCCGCCAGCCGCGAGGTTCACCAATGTACCGGGAATCGCTGAAGCCGTAGCAATCGCCACCGCTGCCGTGCCCATCATGGCGTGATGCAACTTACCCATAGACATTGCGCGCACCAGCAAGTCCACTTCCGAGGCGGTAATTTGCTTTCCGCTGGAGGATACGTAATCCACCGGCTTAGCGACGAAGGCTACTTTCGGCGTGTGCTGACGGTTCGCCGCCTCGGCGATGTTTTTAATCAAGCCCATTTTTACCGCACCGTGGGCGCGAATGGTTTCAAACATGGCCAGTGCTTTCGGGTCGCTGTTGATGTCGCCCTGAAGCTCACTGCCTTTATAGCCAATGTCTTCGGCGTTCACGAAGATGGTGGGGATACCGGCGTTGATCATGGTCGCTTTAAGCATACCCACGCCCGGCACGTCCAGATCGTCTACCAGATTACCCGTGGGGAACATGGAGCCTTCGCCGTCGGCCGGATCCATAAATTCGATCTTCACTTCAGCTGCCGGGAAGGTGACACCGTCCAACTCAAAGTCGCCGGTTTCCTGCACCTCACCCTTGGTGATGGGCACGTGGGCAACGATGGTTTTCTTAATGTTAGCTTGCCAGATCCGAACGGTGCATATGCCGTTTTCGGGGACCCGATCTTTAGCAACAAAACCGCCGTTGATAGCGAAAGCACCAACTGCCGCAGTCAAGTTGCCGCAGTTACCGCTCCAATCCACGAAGGGTTTGTCGATCGAAACCTGACCAAACAGGTAATCCACGTCGTGGTCTGGTTGCGTCGGTGCCGCCAATATTACGGTTTTACTGGTACTGGAAGTGGCGTTACCCAAACCGTCGATTTGCTTCTCATAGGGGTCGGGGCTGCCGATCACCCGAAGCAACAACTTGTCGCGGGCCTCGCCGGGCACCTGACAGGCTTCCGGCAAGTCTTGCAGGCGAAAAAACGCGCCCTTACTCGTTCCGCCACGCATGTAGGTCGCGGGTACTTTAATTTGTGAGGGGAAGCTCATGAAATGCCTCTCTGAATTGAGTGGGATCTGACCCCGAAGGGTCAGATGTCCAAACTACAACCTGCTTACGCTGCACCTTCGGCTTCCAGGAAATCCTGAGCGAAGCGCTGAAGTACGCCGCCGGCCGAATAGATATTCAGCTCAGCGAAGGTGTCCAGACGACATTTCACCGGCACTTCGACGGACTCACCGTTTTTACGGTTGATCACCAGAGTGAGTTCCGCACCCGGTGCGATTTCGCCCTTCATATCGAAGGTTTCGGTCCCGTCGATATTGTAGGTCTGGCGAGTTTCGCCTTCACTGAACTGAACCGGCAATACGCCCATGCCCACCAGATTGGTACGGTGAATACGCTCGAAGCCTTCCGCGACAATCACCTCCACACCTGCCAAACGAACACCTTTGGCTGCCCAGTCACGGGAAGAGCCTTGGCCGTAGTCCGCACCGGCCACGATGATCAACGGCTGCTTGCGTTCCATGTAAGTTTCGATCGCTTCCCACATGCGAGTGACCTGCCCTTCTGGCTCAATACGAGCGAACGAGCCTTGCTTCACTTCGCCGCTTTCATCTCGAACCATTTCGTTCAGCAGTTTCGGGTTGGCAAAGGTAGCCCGCTGCGCGGTCAGGTGATCACCACGGTGCGTAGCGTAGGAGTTGAAGTCTTCCTCCGGAACACCCATTTTGTGCAGGTATTCACCGGCTGCGGAGTCCATCATGATGGCGTTAGATGGCGACAGGTGATCCGTGGTGATGTTGTCACCCAAAACGGCCAACGGGCGCATACCCGTCATGGTGCGCTCGGCAGCCAACGCACCTTCCCAGTATGGCGGGCGACGGATGTAGGTAGACATCGAGCGCCAGTCGTACAGTGGGCTCTTGGCCTGCTCAACAGCATCCAGGTTGAACATCGGGATGTAGACTTCTTTGAACTGCTCCGGCTTCACGAACTCGCCAACGATGCGGTCGATTTCTTCATCGGAAGGCCACAGGTCTTTCAGGGTGACCGGCTTGCCGTCTTTGTCGTAACCCAAGGCGTCTTGTTCGATATCGAAGCGTACGGTACCGGCAATAGCATAGGCCACAACCAGCGGCGGTGACGCTAGGAAAGCTTGCTTGGCATAGGGGTGGATACGGCCATCGAAGTTCCGGTTGCCGGACAGTACCGCAGTTGAGTACAGGTCACGGTCAATGATTTCCTGCTGGATTTTCGGGTCCAGAGCGCCAGACATACCGTTACACGTAGTGCAGGCGTAGGCCACGATACCGAAGCCCAATTTTTCCATTTCGGGCAGTAGGCCGGCTTCTTCCAGATACAGGCGAGCCACTTTGGAGCCCGGGGCAAAGGAAGATTTAACCCAGGGCTTACGCACCAAGCCCAGCTCGTTGGCTTTTTTCGCCACCAAACCAGCCGCTACTACGTTGCGAGGGTTAGAGGTGTTAGTACAAGATGTGATTGCAGCGATGATCACTGCCCCATCCGGCATCAAACCTTTCTTCTCTTCTTCCAGAGCCTTGTCCAAATTCACCGCAATACCGCGATCACCCAGCTCTGACGTTGCGACACGGCGATGCGGGTTCGACGGACCAGCCACGTTACGAACAACCGTAGACAAATCAAATTCGAGTACACGCTCGTACTGAGCTTCTGTCATTTCGGTGGCCCACAGGCCTGTTTCTTTCGCGTACTTCTCAACCAGATCAACCTGTTCTGGTTCCCGGCCAGTAAGCTTCAGATAATCGATGGTCTGCTCGTCGATGTAGAACATTGCTGCCGTGGCGCCATATTCCGGTGTCATGTTGGAAATGGTGGCACGGTCGCCGATGGTCAGGCTGGAAGCACCTTCACCAAAGAACTCAAGATACGCCCCTACTACCCTTTCCTTACGCAAAAATTCGGTAATCGCCAGAACGATGTCGGTTGCAGTAATGCCCGGCTGGCGCTTGCCCGTGAGCTTCACACCGACGATGTCCGGCAGGCGCATCATAGACGGCTGGCCCAGCATGACTGTCTCTGCTTCCAAACCGCCCACACCCACAGCAATAACGCCCAATGCATCGATGTGTGGGGTGTGGCTGTCGGTGCCGACACAGGTATCAGGGAAAGCAATCGGATGGCCGTCTTCATCAGCACGGTTCTGGATCACCGGAGACATTTTCTCCAGGTTGATCTGATGCATGATGCCGTTACCCGCGGGGATCACATCCACATTGTGGAAGGCGGTACGAGTCCAGTTAATGAAGTGAAAACGGTCTTCATTGCGGCGCTCTTCAATGGCACGGTTTTTATCGAACGCATCGGGGTCAAAGCCCGCGGCTTCCACCGCCAGCGAGTGATCTACAATCAGCTGGGTTGGCACCACGGGGTTTACTTTAGCGGGATCGCCGCCCTTTTCGGCAATGGCGTCACGCAGACCGGCCAAGTCTACCAAGGCGGTCTGGCCAAGAATGTCGTGGCACACCACGCGCGCCGGATACCAAGGGAAGTCTAGTTCGCTCTTACGCTCGATCAACTGTTTCAAGGAGTCGGTGAGCGTCTCGGCATCACAACGACGAACCAATTGTTCGGCCAAAATTTTAGAGGTATACGGCAGTTTGGCGTATGAGCCGGGCTGAATGTCTTCGATGGCCTGACGGGTGTCGTAGTATTTCAGATCGGTACCCGGAAGGGGTTTTCTGTATTCGGTGTTCATGATTCTGTTCTCTTTCGGGGAGATGGGCGCGACAAAAACGGTTGGGGTCTGGCCCCGAGGGGGACAGACCCCTTCGGGGATTCCAGACTATTCCTTCCTGTTCAGCCTTTAGCTGCGTTTTTCAAGAGGCAGCCATTCCTGATTTTCCGGGCCGGTATAATCCGCACTGGGGCGAATAATACGGTTCTTGGCGCGCTGCTCTTTAACGTGGGCCGTCCAGCCAGATACCCGCGACATCACGAAGATGGGTGTAAACAACTCGGTCGGAATGCCCATAAAGTGGTAGGCCGATGCGTGGAAGAAATCCGCGTTGCAGAACAATTTCTTCTCACGCCACATCACTTCTTCACAACGGACAGAAACGGGGTACAGAACGGTATCACCCACTTCTTGCGCCAGCTTCTCAGACCACTGCTTGATAATGCCGTTACGCGGATCAGAATCGGTGTAGATCGCGTGGCCGAAGCCCATGATCTTTTCTTTACGCTCAAGCATACCCATCAGGCCGGTTTCGGCTTCGTCTGCACTCTTAAAGCGCTGTATCAACTCCATCGCAGCTTCATTGGCACCGCCGTGCAAAGGTCCACGCAGGGAACCGATAGCACCGGTGACACAGCTGTGGATATCCGACAGCGTTGAAGCACACACGCGAGCGGTAAAGGTAGACGCGTTGAACTCGTGCTCTGCGTATAGAATCAGCGACACGTTCATCACGCGCTCATGCAACTCGCTCGGCTTCTTGCCGTGCAGCAGCTCCAAGAAAAGGCCGCCAATAGAGTCGGATTCGCTGTTCGCAGTATCGATGCGCACGCCTTCGTGGGCAAAGCGGTACCAATAGGTGATGATCGCCGGGAATGCCGCCAGCATGCGGTCGATTTTGTCGTCCTGCTCACTGAAATCGTTTTCAGTTTCCAGGTTACCCAACACGGAACAGCCAGTGCGCATCACGTCCATCGGGTGAGCGTTGCTCGGGATCTGCTCCAACACCGTTTTCAGGGCATCCGGCAGGGATCGCAGGCTCTTAAGCTTAGCCGTGTAGGCATCCAATTCTTGCTGGTTAGGCAGCTTGCCTCGCAGCAGCAGGTAAGCCACTTCTTCAAACTGGGCATGCTCCGCCAGATCTTTTACGTCGTATCCGCGATACGTCAGGCCGGCACCGGATTTGCCTACAGTACACAACGCGGTTTCACCAGCCACTTGGCCACGCAGACCTGCTCCACCTAGTTTCTTTGCTTCAGCCATGTCGGTCTCCCTCAATATCCAGTTATTAGAGTTTTAACGATTCAATCTTTTTTCTGAGTGAACAATTCGTCCAGCTTCTGCTCGAAGTCGTGGTAGTTCAGGAAGTCGTAGAGTTCCATGCGGGTTTGCATCAAGTCTACTACGTCTTTCTGATCGCCTTTTTCCAGAATGTTCTGATAAACCGTCAGTGCCGCTTTGTTCATCGCGCGGAAAGCACTTAGCGGATACAGAACCATGGCGGCACCGGCTTCAGCCAGCTCAGACTTGTTGTATAGAGGCGTAGCGCCGAACTCGGTGATGTTCGCGAGAATCGGCGCATCGATGGCTTCGGCAAAGGCTTTGTAGTCCGACAGTTCATGGACCGCTTCAGCGAAGATGCCATCCGCACCGGCTTCGATACAGGCTTTCGCACGGTCAATCGCAGCTTCCAGACCTTCTTTCTGAAAAGCATCGGTACGGGCCATGATGAAGAAATCTTTGTCTTCCCGAGCATCGGCTGCTGCACGGATACGATCTACCATTTCTTCTTTGGAGACAATTTCTTTGTTCGGACGGTGACCACAGCGCTTTTGGGCCACTTGGTCTTCAATGTGAACCGCGGCCGCGCCTGCACGCTCCATTTCACGAATGGTACGGCCAATATTGAAGGCGCCGCCCCAACCCGTGTCGATATCAACCAGAAGCGGTACATCGGTGGCTGCAGTAATGCGGCGCACGTCTTCGACAACGTCGTTCATGCTGGTCATGCCCAGGTCCGGCAGACCGTAGGATGCATTAGCAACACCACCACCTGACAGGTAAATGGCTTGATGCCCTACCCGCTCAGCCATCATGGCCGCATAGGCATTGATGGTGCCGACAATCTGCAGCGGTTGGTTTTCTTTCAGAGCGTTACGGAAACGAGCACCTGCGGAAATCTTAGCCATAATAATTACCTCTTAATCAGATGGTTAAAACGCCTTCTTCAATCTTTTTCTCAATATTTTGACGGGCGGCGTTGATGTGTCTTTTCATTAAAAATTCGGCGAGTTCACCATCGCGCTGAGCAATGGCTTCGACGATACTTCGGTGTTCGCCCAGCGCCATATGGGGGCGCCCGGCGGATGTACTTAATCGGTAGCGGTACATGCGTACCATGTAATAAAGATCACCCAGAAGCATCTGGGCTAACTTTGTGTTTCGGCTGCCGGTGGCAATGCGGTGATGAAAATCGTAATCGCCTTCGGCCTGATAATAGGCTTGCCCTTGGGCTTCTTCGATCATGGCTTCGTGGCTGTCCAGCGTCGCTAACAAGTCCTGGATTTCCTCATCAGTCATGCGCTCGGCTGCTTGCCGAGCCGCCAAACCTTCCATCACTTCACGAATCCGGTACAGCTCGATCAGCTCATCCGCACTGACAGAGACCACCTTTACTCCGGCATGAGGCCGGCGCACTAACAGGCCGCGGGACTCCAATCGGCCCAGCGCTTCCCTGAGCGGCCCGCGTGTCAAGTTGAATCGAGAGCAGAGCTCGACCTCACCGATTTTTTCGCCCGGCGCCAAATCGCCTTTTACGATTGCGGTTTGCAAACAATCGAATGCTTCATCGGCGCGGGTTTGAGCTTGCAACTGAACTTCAGCCATGTTTTGTTAACAATCCAAGTGATGATGATTCGAAAACTACGCTTCAACACGCAGATTGTCAACAATACACATTGCGGCGAAAGTATAATTGTTAGCAGATATCCGGCCGAAACCTGCTCCACCCTTCTTCACGGCCACGAAAGCCTCCATTTAGACACGCAACTTCGCTACACTTAACCCACTTTGTGGGAAGGCTCCCAACAAGCTCGAATCGAATGAAGGATGAACCCTATGATCAAGAAGTGTCTCTTCCCCGTTGCCGGTTATGGCACACGCTTCCTCCCCGCCACCAAGGCCATGCCCAAAGAAATCCTGCCGGTTGTTAATAAGCCGCTGGTTCAGTATGGCGTGGAAGAAGCGTCAGACGCCGGCATACACGAATTCGGGTTCGTGACGGGTCGCGGTAAGCGCGCTATCGAAGACCACTTCGACATCAGTTACGAATTGGAACATCAAATTGCTGGTTCAGGAAAAGAAGGCCTGCTTACCTCTATTCGCGATCTGATTGACAACAACACCTTCGCGTTTACTCGCCAGAGCGAAATGAAAGGCTTGGGGCACGCTATTCTGACAGGCCGCAACTTGGTCGGTGACAACCCGTTTGCGGTGGTTCTGGCTGACGACTTCTGCGTAGGCCCGGAAAACGACGACGGTGTGTTGAGCCAGATGGTAAAACTGTACAACCAGTTCCGCTGTTCAATTGTCGCCATTGAAGAAGTGCCTATGGATGAAACTCATAAGTACGGTGTGATTGCCGGTGAATCCATGAAAGACGGTTTGTACCGCATCACCGACATGGTAGAGAAACCATCGCCCGAGAATGCGCCGAGCAACCTCGCGATCATCGGCCGCTACATTTTGACGCCAGACATCTTTGAAATTCTGGAGCGCACGCCTCCGGGCAAAAACGGCGAGGTACAGATCACTGATGCCCTGCTGGAACAAGCCAAGAACGGCTGCGTGCTGGCGTATCAATTTAAAGGCAAGCGTTTCGACTGCGGCAGCATTGATGGTTTTGTTGAAGCCACCAACTACGTGTACGAAAATATCTATAAGAAAGGCAAGTAAGGGCCTAGCCCCCTAGCAGCTGTAATACCATGCGCCGGTTATCTGTTGAGGCTTTACGGAACCGGCGCAGAATTTCGATCTCCTCGTCCGACAATTTCACGCGCTCTATTTCGTACTCCAACTCTTTCAGCGCTTCCGCAAGACCGTCACCACTACCAACAACCAAACCCGGCAACTCCAGCTGGTCTGCGTCGCTGTCGTCGTTCATGTCCAGCAATTGTTCGAGGGGTGTTTCTGTTTTTACACACAAATCCAGTAGTTCGGCCACGCCCGGGTATCGACGTTGCTTTAGCTCCGGTTCCTCCCAACGCTGAACCACAGCTTCTTCTACGCCGCACATGGCCGCAATGTCCGAACAAGAAAGCTGACCCGCTTCGCGAAGATAGCGCAAGCGACGGTGAAACGATTGCAGGTACCGCATCCTGATGCCTCTGACCTGTTAGCTGTGGCTTTTAACAGCCACGAAGCGTTGTGCGTGATGGAGAAGGTTATACGGAAATGTATCGTATATGTCGCTTTCGGCACAACGTATTACTACGGATAGCCGCCACGCCTCGCCAACCAGACACCATCAATCCCAAACGACACCAGCAATCCGCGAGCACCGATCAAGACCATACCAGTCGAACCCAACGACAACCGGCCCACAGGTGGTGGGAAACAACCTCTCAGCGCCCCCGGAAACCTCGCCAGACCGTGATAAAGCGGACACAACGACATTGGAACCTGCGAACTCAACGGGCTATTTCGACGGCAGTCTCAGCTCTGGGGTTCTGGCGACCAATATCTCGAAGTGCCAGGCTCAAACCAGACCAGCATGCCTAACCTGCTGTACTCCAGCCTAAACAACTAACAAATCCCCACCGGCTCATGGACGAGCCACTCCCCCTCGGTTTTCGCTGCTTTCTTTTTTAGCGACCTAACGATAAATTGGTCCACCTTTTTATATATGCAGGCTTTGCCTAATCATGTCTGACGCTCACAAATCCGACCTTCTCTTGGTTGTCGTCACGCTTCTAGCGGCGGTCGGCTGGATATTTTCGAAAGAAGCGGTACTGATGATGCCGCCGCTTTTGTTTATGGCCGTCCGCTTTTTAATTGCCGGTGGTGTGCTGTTTCTTTTGGCCTTGCCCTCTCTGCGCCGCCTGAGCTTGGATCAAATTCAGCGCAGTATTGGCGTTGGAGCTGTGTTCGGGATTGCGATGACCTGCTGGATCATGGGGCTTTTCCACGGCGACAGCATGGGTGAAGGCGCTTTTCTGACCAGCCTTGGCGTGGTTATTGTGCCCATACTCGCAAGGCTATTATTTGGTGAAACGCAGCCCATTAGCACATGGATAGCGATACCCATTGCGGTGTCGGGCTTAGCCCTGCTTTCACTGGAAAACGGTTTCAGGCCGGACCCAGGCCAACTCTATTTTGTCATGGCCGCGTTTATTTTTGCGCTCTACTTCACCCTGAACACCCGAACCGCTAATCAACGGACAGTGGTGAACAAGCACGGCAAAACCATCGAGAAACAAAAAGTACCTGCCCTTCCCCTCACCGCCATGGCACTTCTGACCGTGGGTGCAGTTACTCTGGCTGAGTCGGCCATCACCGAACCTTGGGCCGCCACTTTCAACAACCCGCCATCCGTTCTGTACGTGTGGGTCCTGGCCAGCGCCATTATCGCCACTGCGGGGCGTTTTTTGCTGCAAACCTATGCTCAAAGCTTGTCTGCACACAGCCACGGGGTTGTCATTCTGATACTGGAACCGGTATGGGTCGCGCTGTTTGCCGCAGGATGGTTTGGCGAGAGCATGAAAACTCTGCAAATAGCCGGATGCGGTCTGATATTCGCTGCTTTATTAGTCAATCGCTGGAGTGCTCTGCGCCGTGCCATTAAAGGCCTAATGAAAGTGAAAAATACGCCTCAAAGTAGTTGACCGATAACAGGATAATCAGTATATTTCGTCCCCGTTGCAGGACATAGGACCATAGCTCAGTTGGTTAGAGCGCTACCTTGACATGGTAGAGGTCCCCAGTTCGAATCTGGGTGGTCCTACCACTTTTCAATAAGTTACGTGGATTCTGCACAGCCCTTCGCAAAATTTTCGAAAAATTTTCGCAAAATCGTTCTCTCATACAGTGTTTCATTTCATCGCAAATCGCGTCTTCAAAAGACCAATCAGCCTGTTTGAAACGAGCAATCTCTGGCGCTAAAACGCGCTTCTTTGCACCCTAATCGGGAAGATGCCCCGGCACGCACCGAAGCATTAATTTAGTGATCCGACCCTGGGCGCAAATGTTTCAGAAGGTGGTATCGATAATGAGCCACTAATAAATACTCCTGTTCATCAGTGTTGAAGATATTACCCGGCCAGGAAATAAGAATAGGGCCAGGTCGAAAATTTAGCCCCCCACCCCCTCGGCTCACCTAAATTCGAAGCAGTTGATGCAATCGCGAGGAGTGTTGGTTTTCATTCAGAAGCTAAGAATCGTCCATCCATCCGGAAACGAACCTCGACCCTCGACTGCTCTGGGCCCCATTCCCTGCTGCGGGGAACAAAATGATATTACCTGGCCGGGACAAACAGAGTGAGCATGCCCAAATGAAACGTGTTTTCCTGCCGAACTAGAATTGTCGACCTTGCGGAATGAGCCCCTACCCAACAGGTCTCACCTACTCGTTCGTTGGGCGAATACTAACCTCTAACAACCAACGCCCAATTTTCATATCTGTGCAAGTCGCCTAATCACGTGAAAAACGAAATTAGCCGCACCACTCGCCACTTCAGACACCATACGATAACTCCATCAACACTTAACCTCGATGGAGTCAAAACATGCTAAACGATCAAAAGGTGATTAGCTTGGCGTCTGAATACTTGCCATTCATCAACATTCCAGAAGAGCTGCTTGCATATTTCGGACACATGGAAAAAAAGCTTTCAGGAATTGATATCCTGGTCTATTTCTACTATTGGCGGAAATGGCGTTACAAAGACTTCAAAGTTGTCATTTCTAACCAGGATCTGGCTGATCAGCTGGGAGTACATGTCTCGTCAGTAAAACGTGCAAATGAAAAACTGGTGGAGGCCGGTCTCATCAGGCGCAAATTACAAAAACGAAGGAGCAAATCCAACAATGCAGAGAACCTGCCATCCATTACCCTGCCCGCAGTGCCGCGTGAGCTGATAGCGCATTTCAAGTCGAGTCCAATGCGCAAGCCATATCGCGACCCTGCAACGCTTCGTGAAATCACATCATTCGCTGAGCTACTTCAGATTGCCGAATCAAACGATGCGAATGACGGTGAAGGATCCGCTCTGAAACCCGAGGAAATTAAGCAGAGTATTGCAAAGCTTTTCGCGAACGAAGAAATAAATATCGATTACTGTGACGAAGAAGCTCTTTTCAACCAGGTAGCATGGAGTATCTACGACGGCCAGCTCAGCGCTCCAGAATTTGGACCAGACAACAAACGTCTAAGTATCGCGGTCAAATTGATTAAAAATGGTGAATGGGAGAAGCCCAAAAAGTTTCCGGCGAAATATACACCGAAAGGCTACTCGACCAATCTGGCGCCCCAGGATCCCTCTAAAGAAATGAGTTTTTAATCCTCCTCTCCGAAAGATCTGGAGCCCTGAGAAGATTTCGTTATCAGGGCTACCTAGAACCTGCCCTTGGACTCGAATAAATATTAAAATATTAGTTCAATCTTTTAACGCTAAATGTTGTTCTTAAGCATCTCCTCTCCAATCGCTTGGTAAAACGGCGCGTTCGTGTATTGTGAAATCGACTTGTCAAAAATCTAATTCCACAGGTGTTTTATGAAAGCATTCAGAGTCATCTCGATGACCAACCCCACCAACGGGTTCACTCGTGGTCTCGTCGGGCGACATCAAACAATACAACTAGCCTTAAAGGGAGAGTAAAAATGAAATCGATCAATGAAGCGCAAAAGTAGGCACTGATGACGATGAAACTCACCCCAAGTGCTCCGTAGTGTCCTCCAAATGCACCTGTAATGGACTTTCAGCACGGGTTTATTTACTGCCCTTCCCAGGGTGTCACTCCTGAGTACACTTCGAGTCCACTTGAAGGCCAGCAACCAATCCGGACCGGATCCTCGCCCCAAATAGTGCCGTACAGCCACAAGGATCATATTGGTCTTATTGCACTAAATCTGTGTTTACCCGAGTAGACAACCCCCTTCCTGATTCTGATAATAAAGACTCAAACCGAGTGAAATCACCCGGCGAGGTAGCTGGCCTCGTTAAATCTCAAACAGTACGCGAATCACCGTCAATTCTTGACCGGTATCCTCAGGGCAAAGCCCGATCCAAACTGCTCACAGCAGACGAGCGGAACTCACTTCCGCCAACCCAATCGCCCTTTTGCGGCATCCCTCATCTCTACGAGCGATCACCGAACGTTAGAGAGATGCACTGACCTGGAACTGGGAACCCCAGTATTTCCAACACCTCCAAGCCGATCTTCGGACCAGAACTGGTCGAAAACTCCGACTAAAACCGGATTCGAGCGGAATCATTCCCTCGGTGCGTCACCACCGGCATGCTCGATTCGACCTGTTCACCCGATGCCAAACTTTCCTTCTGGCATCAAAGTATTGCGTCGTCACGCTGACATAGTGACAACTCCGCCACCCCAACAACCGGCATTGGCTGGTTAGTTACCCACGGTTCGCAATGATTAGCAAATGTGCTTGCAGCGGCACGATCGACACTCCCAACGATCAGAGGAGATTTCCCCATGGTTATGTATCTGACTGCGGTGACGGGGTGGAGTGTCAGCGAGGGAACCAGGCTCTGCCCCAACAGCCGCAGGGTTTGCCTCGCACCAGCTGCTTTCGATCTCAGACTATTTTAAACAGGTGATTAAGCAATGAAACGTAAACGGAAAACACCGCGCAGCCAGAAGCGCAATTTCGGCTACGGCAAGCAATTGCTGTATGCCTGTGTGAGGGCATTAAACGCTCTCTTTGGCCCGGACCAACATTACGGGACGCGCCGAACTCACGGAATTCGAATCAAAATCTTCGTCGAATTCTGCCTGCGACATGGCATCCCGGATGCCCGACACATTAATCTTGAGCTTGTTGAGGAATATGGCAACTACCTGCGACACCGCCTTTACAAAACTTACGAGTGGCCTGACGGTAAGCGCGATGAAGTGATTTCAGTGGCATATGCACACAATCTCATTTCGACGGTGAACACTTGTTTGTACGCGATGCGTCGGGACGAAAAGTTGCACCTTTCAGCCCGCAGAGCGCTGGGCGTGGCCAGATCAAACGTACGCAAAACCCAGATTCAGGCGGACGCTGCGGATGCAAAGACAGCTGCAGATCGCATGGTTGCATCTGGCAATGAACGTGGAGCCGCTGTGGCACTGCTATCACGCGCTTGGGGAATGAGAGCGAATGAGGCCATTCTGCAGGATCTCGACCGCATGATGCGAGAGGTAACTGCAACAGGGTCCGCTGCTATCCTGGAAGGTACAAAAGGCGGTAGGAAGTGCCGGAGCCGGATAATTACGGCTGGTGATTTTCAGCGCGAGGCGCTCGAACTCGCAATCTCCGTTCGCCCGCAAAGCTCGAAATGCTTGCTGTCGAAAACAGACAACGTGATCAACTTTTACCGTCGGGAGCTGGGGCGCTGCAGGAGAATCCTAAAAAAATGTGGGATCCCATCCATCCGGGAACTGCGCAGTGGATTCGCACAGGACGTCTACGAAGAAATCGTACGGGGGCCCAGCCCGCTCCGGGGGCCTATCGGGGATCGGATACTGGATCGTATTGCCCGCGAGTCAGTCGCTCGTCTGCTGGGACATGGCCGACCCCAAGTGGCCTCTTCCTACATCGGAGGCTACTAATGAATATCCGGGACATTACGCAGCACATAAAATGGAAAGAGGGTGCCTCTGATGCGACTAAAGATCGGACGATCCAGAGGATTCAGGCGATGGCCAACGCAATTGAACTCCAGTTTCCAAGGGTCCGATACTGCAATCAGATCAAGCTGAAGCACATGAAATACGTGAGGGAGGCCTGGTTCGACAACGAAGGCTTGGCTCAGACAACAATCGGTGATTACACCCGTGCCATGCGGCTCATGATTAAGGCGCTCGGGAAAGAACGCCATTGGTTCGGTCACTTGGGCCTGATCCGAGACCGGCAATGTGAAGGACGGCCAGTGGTTTCACGGGTTATTAAAACTAGGTCGCGAAATCGCCGAAAATAAAACCTCATGACAAGAGCCTGATACTAGAGGCTTATTGGAATGACAAACGCACCCAAATCACGTCAACCACACTGGCACTAATCGGGTCTACGAGGGTCCCCTAAAGCCTCTCCAAATGCCGCTCTACCCCCTATGTCGGGACTTCTTTAATTCTGCCACCTAGATACCAGTGCCTTGGCCAAACACAAGGGCACTTCTATTTTCTTGCTGCCCAGAAATTTTAGTGTACGTTATCTAAAACAGTCCCAACTTGCATAATTTTAACGTGTCCCAGATGAGAGTTATTGCATTTTTATGGTAATTAGACGGCCCTAAAAAACCATAGTTTTCTTTATCCTGTCGGTGTCGTTTATAACAGATAGGACATTTTAAATATGGCAAAACTTATGCTCTTAAGTAGTTGGCGAGAAAGGAACTTTGTCGAGCCACGCCCCTCCCTACGAACTTTTCAAAAATGGTGCTCCGAGGGAGAAATCCCGGGCGCCAAAAAGATTGGTAACTTATGGTTTGTTGATATTGAAATAAACAAGTGCACGACTGGAAATCCACTGGTCGATCGTGTTCTGAATGGCTAGATATCAGGTATCAATTTAATGGCAGCTCGTAGACTCCGGAAAAACTCAGATCTTCCACAGAATCTCTACAGAGAAAAGAAAAATGGAAAGATCTACTACAAATATCGACACCCGGTGAAAAAGAATTTCTTTTCGATGGGCTCGTCAAAGACAGAGGCGTTTGCTGCAGCTCGCATCCTGAATGCTCAACTAATGGGAGAAACTGATCTCACCAGGAAGGTTTTGGCAACGACCAATAAAACCTTGGCTCATTTAATTGAACGCTTTCGAGAAGAAAGGCTGCCAGAGAAAGATTATAAACCCGCTGTGGAATACAATTGGGGCAAATGGTTGGACCGGCTTAAAAGGGATCTAGGAGGCCTTGAGATTGAATCACTCGATGTTCAATTTATAGCTTCTTACCTCGACGACAACTTTCAAAATAATTCGTATATAAATCACAGAAAAGTACTCAAAGAGCTTTTCACGTTTGCAATTAACAAAGGTTTGTTTCCCTCTGACCGGATAAATCCGGCTGAAGTTACTTATTCCAAACCAGCCAAAGAAAAGGTCAGAAAAAGGTTAACGCTGGATGGGTTCAATGCGGTCCATGAGATCGCGCCACGTTGGATCAAAATTGCTATGGAGCTATCACTTTTAACGCTTCAAGGACGCTCTGAAGTTGTGAAAATGAAGTTCGATGATTTTGAAGATGGGGTGTTAAAAGTTATACGCAAAAAGATTGAAGAGCGAGAGCATTCACACCTGAAAATCTCCGCCAATAAGCTTCAAGACATTCTTAAGAGATCCCGAAGTTCAGGCATCGCGAGTCCGTATGTTGTTCACCGTCGCCCGAAGCGCAAAGTAAAAGCCAAGGGGCGCACTCACTGGTCTCAAGTTACGCCAGGCTATCTCACGAAGGCTTTCAGCAAGCTGGTTGATTCCCTCGAAGTTTTCGCAGAAATCCCAGCAGAAGAGAGACCGACATTTCACGAGATTCGATCGCTTGGATCATGGCTTTACAAGAAAGAAGGGTATGATAATAAGACGTATGTCAGACCGCTTATGGCGCATGCAGATGAAAAAACAACAGCGGAGTATCAATCTGGACACGAAGAGACATGGATCGAAGTGTCAGCAGATCTAGACATCGACTCATTGATCAATACGAAATACTGATCGCCTCTGGTTATTTACGCAGTCGGCTAACAGTACTCCTCCCCCTAATCGGTTTTCTGTTTTGAGGGATGGTTTAACTCACTGGAGCTGGCCGAAATGCGTCTAAACCTTCAGGCATCATTCACGCAACAAAGCGTGTTTAATTCACCCTGCCCGTTTCTTTATAAAGAGCCGAGGTTCTAGGGGGCTAGGCACTGTCTAGATGTCAGTTTCGGCAATCCTCCAGAAACGCTTTTAACCATCGGGTTTCCTCCGAGGAAGGCTTCAGATTGTACTGCCGCACGATACGTACAAATCTCGCCACATAACCTCACTGGCCTGAGGGTGGCAACCATTCATTAGGACCCGCCGCCCCCTTTGATCCTATAACAATATAAAATATCCCAAATGATCGTATGAGTGAGTGAATAAGCGTTTTTAGGTTTAGTAAACATACTAATCTAAAATCCTAAAAGTTAGCTGAAAGAAACCATGGCGTGACTTCTGTTCATGTAGTAGCACGCAAAAAAATCACCCCACTTTTGCGTCCACTCGGTTTTCAAAGCGGACCTTTCTGGACGTTCAGTTAAGCTCAAGCTCTTTAAACAAAAGCGAACATTGGTGCCTCTCACCTTTAAGCGGAGATTTTCGGAGGCGTATTTCACACTGCCAATAATGACCGCTCTTGATAAAAGCGGGCCTTTCTGCTGCGCACTATGCTATGGCTGACAAGTATGGGTAGTTGTCACCAATCCCCGAAATCGGAGCATGAATAATCGGAGTCCCCAAACTCAGAGCCGTCTTTGGGAGCGTGGTAGAACCCAAGGTGTGGTTAAAATAACAAATCAGCAACATAGCTATGCAAAAAAAAGCTAGAGTATTACGAAAACAGACTTCGCCTGATGCTAATAATGATAGTCGTCGAAGGCGGTATTCGCTGGAATCTGACTGTGGAAAGTCAGTATCGCAGGAGCGTCAATGTTTACTACGCTGAGTAAGACACCAAAAATTCTCGTTATCGACGATGACGCGAGTCAGATAGTTCTGCTACACAAAACGTTAAAGACCATTGGCGACGTTATCTTCGAACAGGATGGACGGGCAGCGCTGGATCGAGTTATTGATAGCAGCCCAGATGTTATTCTTCTCGATATTGACATGCCTGGCAAAGATGGCCATGAAGTTCTCGCCGAATTAAAAGCAAATGTGCTCACCCAGCATATTCCCGTTATTTTCCTCACATCACGTGACTCAGTCGACGATCAATTAAAATGCCTCAGGGATGGGGCTGTTGATTTTATTGCCAAGCCACCGGAGCCTGCGGTTGTCGCAGCCCGCGTCCACACCCAGTTGACTCTCCGCAGCAGAGAGCGTGAGCTTGCGGAATCCTACCGGCATGCCAAGGTGACCGTTGAATCAATCGGGGATGCCGTCATCACGACTGATCAAAACTGTATTGTTACCTACCTGAACCCTGTTGCAGAGGTAATGATTGGTTTGCCCTCCGCCGAGGCGACGGGCCAAATGATCGAAGATATCATGCCGTTGAGAATTGGAGACGATGGCCCACCACACATCAACCCGGTGCGAGTGGCGATCCTGGATCGTCGGGTCGTTGGCATGGCCCTCAATTGCCAGATGATGAACCAAAGAGGCGCCTGGGTTCCAGTGGAAGACAGTGCTGCGCCACTGGTATCCGAAACAGGCGAGATACTTGGCGCGGTCATAGTTTTTAGTGACATAAACGAATCTCGCGCCTTGGCGGCGAAAATGGCGCAAACCGTTCAATACGATCAGGTGACCAATTTGCCGAATCGTTTTCTTCTCCTGGAGCTCATTAACACCGAAATTACAATGAGCAAACGAAGCGGAAAAAAAATTGGTTTACTACTCGTCGATATCAATCAATTCAAGCTGATTAACAGCGAATTTGGTTTCGAGTACGGCGATGCCCTTCTTAAAAAAGTGGCGCAACGGATCAAGGTTCTGCTGCGCCGCGGCGAAATCCTCAGTCGTCATCACGCTGACCAGTTTATGTTATTGGTGCCAGATCTTGATCGTATCAGCGACTTAAATTATTTGGCCGAATCGATCAAAGGTGACCTGACATTGCTTTCGCAACGGCAGCCTGAACTAAACGGGTTATCGGCCAGCTTCGGTTTGAGTATTTTTCCAGACGATGCGCTCGATGGACAAATGCTGATGATGCATGCGGATTCGGCGGTCCACAAAGCGAAAAAAGATGCTGATAATGGGGGCGTCTGCTTTTATTCATCAGAAATAGAATCGCAATCAATCGCGCGACGCCACCTGCATGCTCAACTAAAATCAGCCATCGAAAATGAGGATGTTATTGCCCTGTTCCAACCGATGATAGATCCGGTGTCAGGTGAGGTTCTGGCAGTTGAGGCGCTCATGAGAATTCGAAACCAGGATGGTAGTTTTATTTCTCCCATGGATTTCATTCCACTGGCCGAGGAGACTGGCTTAATCATCGAACTGGGTGAGCGGATGGTTGACCTCGCTTTGCAGCAACTCAAACATTGGGCTGACGATGGTCGCCGGATTCGTGTTTGCCTTAACGTATCGCCCGTTCAGTTTATTAGCCCCCGGTTTGTTCCGTTCCTCCTGGAGGCGATCGAGCAATATGGCGTAAGCCCGGAAATGATTGAGTTAGAAGTGACGGAAAGCCTGATGATGCAAAACCTTGATCAAGTCATAGGCGACATGGATCGGCTGCGGTCGCGGGGCATTTCGATTTCCATAGACGACTTTGGCACAGGCTTTTCCTGTTTGAGCTATCTGAAAGATCTTCCTGTAGATGTATTGAAAGTCGACAAGGCTTTTGTGGCACAAATTTCAGCGGATGGCTCAGACTACGTGCTTGCCCGAACCATTGTTGCTTTGGCTCAAAGTCTGGGTCTGCAAACAGTGTCAGAAGGCGTTGAATCTGCCTATCAAGCGAGCCAATTGCGAGGGCTTGGGGTTTCTTTGCTTCAGGGCTTCTATTTCTCGCCTCCTGTGCCTGCCGATGATCTCCAGACCAGGTACTTAATTTGAACAATACTCGATTTTTCGGATTTTCGGCCACGACTTTTTGGCTGGCTACTCTCTTTGGTCTTGGTATCACTTTCGCCGTTGCTTCAATTTTGCAATGGCAAAATGAACGCAACCTGCGTGTTTATTCAAATGAGGTTGCGGACCAGGCCAGCCTATTGATTGGCGAACGGTTTGAGAGCTTTGAGCATGGTCTGCGAGCCACACGTGGTGCGTTAAACGCTGCGGGGCTGGAAAGCATCACACGAGATCGATTCAAGAAGTTCATCGACAGTATCGATGTTGAACGGGAATTCCCTGGCACGCTTGGTTTTGGTTTTATCAGACGCGTGCCAAAGGCGATGGAAACGACGTTTCTTTCTTCTGCTCGCGGTGATGATGCGCCAAACTTCACCATTCGCAGTCTCAGCCCACACGAGGGAGATCGTTTTGTTATTCAGTACATCTATCCGGAAGCGGGCAATGAGAAAGCGGTCGGCCTTGATATTGCCTCTGAGACAAACCGTCGTGGAGCGGCGCTTGCGGCTGCCAGAGAAAACGCCCCGCGACTGACCGCACCTATTACCTTGGTGCAGGCTGACGGCAAGCCGCGTCGAGGTTTTCTGATCCTGCTACCGGTGTTTAATGGTCAGACTGGCCTGCAGACCGCAGAAGCGCGTTTGCAAGCATTGGAAGGCTGGTCCTACGCACCGTTGGTTGTGGACGAAGTCCTGGCCGATTTAGGCCCGATACTGAATAAAGCGAATATCACGCTCACCGACCTAAGGGAGTCGTCTCCATTTTATGTCTCATCGGCGGCAACTGAATCAGCTTTTGCTGATCAGTCGGTTGCTCGAACCGTCATGGTGATGGGGCAGGAGTGGCAGTTAGAGCTAACACCCAGCGCTGAACTCTTCGATGGTCTGAGTGTGTTCCCAGTCCGATGGGCGGTTGCGGCTGGAGTCGCTCTTACCCTCCTGGGCCTGCTTGTCATCCGTGTCTTCAACATTCGCCTGGCAGCAGAGCTCGAAGGGACGGGCGATCTGGCGCCAGAGACCGGGATGCAAGGTTTCCTGAGTTTTCTTCAGCGACCGGAATCGAGGCGCTCATTTCTGGCCATGCTGCTGATTGCAACACTGGCTCTGGGAGTTTTGGTTTGGGTAATGGTGCGAAACGAACTCGCGGAAGTAAAAAACGATTTGACGCAAACGACGAAAGCGGTTTCTGATCACCTTGATAGGCAGGCATCACGATTTGGCCGAGACCTGCTCTTTCTTTCATCAACTCCCTCATTAGCAACACTAACCGACAGGCCGGCGGCCACTACTGACGAGTCTGTCAGCACCCTCCCGGAACAAGTGATAGTTCGAGCGTCCGAAACGCTGGAGGCCTATATGTTGGCCACACCGGCTGTTCATCAGGTGCGTGTTTTAACCGCCGGCTCTGGTGCGCAAGAGATCGTGAAAGTTCAGCGTGTGGATGGCAGGCCAGAGAGCTATGGTCAAGAGACGCTTCAGGTGAAGACAGGCGAGCCCTACGTGGTAGCCACCATGCAGCTCGACCATGGCGAAGTCTATGTTTCCAGTATCAATCTTAATCGTGAATTTGGCACGATCGAGCGCCCCCAAAGACCCGTCTGGCGTTTTGCCACGCCACTGTTCTATCCAGACGGCAGCCGATTCGGTTTTGTCATTATTAACGTTGATGCCGCATCAATCCTTCGTGACCTTACTGCTCTAGTGCCTGAAGGTGTCGGCTTTTACCTCACGAACAGTCGGGGTGATTTTATCTTTCATCCTCGCCCCGGAAGTGCCTTTGCCTTCGAAACGGGGGCTGCCCTCCGATGGAACGATGAGTTCAAGCAACATGAACCCCTGGGCGGGCTGGACATAAACGATATCAGCCTTTGGAAGAGTGCGGAGGGCCAAGTTTGGGTGGACCAAAAGCAGGTTCTTCCGAGCAAGGAGGCCCCCGGCAGCGCACTGCAAATATTCAGCGTCAAACCGGTCGCAGCGGTTTATACAAACTTGGCTTTGAAGGGTGGTATTTCTGCCGTCTTGCTACTGGTGTTTGTCGCTCTTGGCTTTGCCCTGCAGTACTACTCCTGGTGGACAGTTCGCAGGCGCCGGCATGACGCCGATCTTCAAGAGCGTCAGAACAACGCCAACAAGGAAAAACTGTTTTTCAAGGCCTTACTGGAAGCTTCGCCAGAAGCCACTGTGATTATAGATTCGGATGGCTTCATTCGATTGGTTAATGAACAGGCAGCGACGCTATTTGGCTATACCCGCGCTGAGCTGGAAGCAAGTTCTCTTCATAGGCTTGTGCCTGAGAGATTTCACGAGCGGCACAAAGCCCATTTGTCCGCTTTTATGCGTGACCCGAGAGCCAGGCCAATGGCGAGGGGGCTGGCTTTCCCTGCAGTGAAAGCCGATGGAATGGAGTTTCCTGCGGAGGTTTCCCTGGGTCCGATTGAGCTGGACGATGGATTGCTGGTGTCGACCTCCATAAGAGATGTGACCCTCAAGTTAGCCGAACAGGAGCAGTTGCAAAAGGCGCTGGTCGCCGCCGAACAGGCTTCCCAAGCAAAAAGCGCATTCCTGGCCAATACCAGCCACGAAATCCGCTCGCCACTCAACGCGATTATTGGCCTGACTCACATACTTGGCGAGGAAGAATTGACTCACGCGCAACAGCGGCTGGTGGGAAAGATTCAGATTTCGGGGAGATCGTTGCTGGGTATTGTTAACGACGTATTAGACCTGTCGAAAATCGAGGCCGATGAAATGGTACTCGAGCAAGCATCGGTCAATTTACCCGATCTTCTGGAAGAAGTCGGAGCCGTTTTTGAACCGCAGGCAGAAGTCAAGGACCTGCAATTCAGAATGGAGCTTGACAGTCAGCTTCCCACGTGGGTTGTGTCGGACAGCACAAGATTACGTCAGATTCTCGTTAACCTGCTCAGCAATGCGCTCAAGTTCACCTCGATTGGTCAGATAATTCTCCGTGCACAAATTCTGGATTCCGGTCCTTTGCCGCGTAATACGGATCAAGCGTATCTGCGCTTCTCGGTCCAGGATACGGGCATTGGCATTCCGGTTGACATCCAGGCTCAGCTCTTCCAGCCGTTCACGCAGGCTGACGCTACCATTACACGGCGTTTTGGTGGTACGGGATTAGGTCTGTCAATTGTAAGTAAGCTGGCGAACTTATTGAATGGTGAGGTAGGCGTTGAGAGCCAGGAAGATGTCGGAAGCAAATTCTGGGTGGATTTGCCCGTTCGCTTGCAAATGCCACATGAAATTGCTGCCAGGGAGGCTCAAAGCTCAGCGCTTCACGTGCTAGTACTTGAAGGGGACTTGCCCGAGTCATGTCATCTGAGACCGATGATTCGTGCTCTGGGGTGGAAAGCTCAGACAGTTCGAAGCCTGATCGATCTGCCCCGGATACTTTCAGAGCGCCAAGGAAGCGGGCTTTCTTCGCCTGATGTGTTGGTAATCAATTGGCGACCGTCTGCGGCAGATGCCGTCAGCGCCATTAAATCATTGAGTCAGCAGTTAGGAGCGGACCAGGTGCCTCCGATCCTAGCGATTGCAAACGATGATGAAAGTCTGACGTTCACCGATGCGTCTGTCGTCGAGCGTGTTCTGAAACAGCCTGTTGAAGCCTCGGCACTTTTTAACGCAGTTAACGAGATGGTTTCCGAGCGCACGGGTAATCTGAAAAAAGTTGTTCAGTCCACTCGTACGGAAGCCGTGAAGGCGCACTGGCTACCTGATGTGTGTGTACTTGTGGTCGACGATAGCCCGATCAACCTCGAAGTTGTCTCCCAGATTTTGCTGCGTAACGGCGCCAGGGTTCTAAGCGCCGACGGCGGCGAAGCGGCTCTTGAGTTGCTTCACGCGAACGCAGATACCGTTGATTGCGTGCTCATGGACGTGCAAATGCCAGGGATCGACGGCCTTGAAACAACGCGAAGGGCGCGTGTTGCACTTGGTGTTCGATCCCTACCTATTATTGCCCTGACTGCCGGCGCATTTCTTGAAGATAAACAACAAGCCATTGAGGCGGGCATGAATGACGTCCTTACCAAACCAATCGATCCATCGAAGCTCATCAATACGCTGCGTGCTTCGGTGGAGCGGTATCGCAAGAAAGACATTCCCGTGAAGTCGATCAGCACCGGGCCGTCGGAAAGTGATTCCTGGCCGCAGATCGCCGGGCTAAATTCTAATCAGGCCCGCCGATTACTGCTAGGCGATAGATTGTTGTTCTTATCGGCACTGGACCGGACTGTGAGAGATTATGCCAACCTGAAAGAAGGGCCCGACGCCAATATCGACCAGCCGGATCAGGAGGCAGCACGTAGTCAGGTTGCGACCCAGGTTCATAAGCTCCGCGCCGCTGCCGGCATGATTGGAGCCGAACGCATGCAAAAGCTGGCAGGCGAGGCCGAGCAGATACTCAGGGCGCCGGGTCAGCCCGCAAGCCATATTCTGACGGAGTTGGCAGCTACCATTGATGAATTGGAGCATGCCAGCGAACCGATACTCGCAGAGTGGCGTTTTCAAAACAGGTTTACGGTATTACCAGGCAAGGTCAGTAGCGTTGATAAATCCCTTGATTCGTCAATACTTCAGCTGATCTCCAGATTACTCTCAGAGTCTGACCTCGGTGCATTGGATAAAATAGCAGAACACAGCGCGGTAATTCGTGAGTATTTAGGCGATGAGGCTTTTGAACGACTTCAGGACGCTTTGAGCCGATTGGATTTTGGAGCCGCCCGATCTTTGCTTGAACCCTTAAATGAAAAATACAGGAACGCCGAATGAACATCTCACCAGCCGACGAGAGGATGCCAGAAATTCTGATCGTCGATGATGACAGCACTGTCGTACTGGGATTGAACAAGGTGCTGTCTGATATTGGGCGGATAAGATTTGCGGCTGACGGTCAGAAAGCACTCGCAATGGTGGCGGAGAGACTTCCGGACCTGATCTTTCTGGACATTGGTCTGCCGGACATCAGTGGCTTAGAGGTGTGTGCCAAGCTCAAAACTGACTCGGACACGTCCGATATCCCGGTGTTGTTCATGACCAGTACGACCGGTTCAGACTTTGAAGAAAAAGTTTTTGATGTCGGTGCGGCAGATTACATTGGCAAACCACTTAACCCGCAGGTGGTGCTGGCCAGGGCAAGAATACACCTGGAGTATCGTGCCGCATTGCAGGCGCTTGAGTCACAGGCCAGGACAGATGGACTGACAGGAATTGCTAACCGGCGTAGTTTTGATGAAAGGCTATCAACTGAATTAAAGCGTGCAAAAAGGTATCAGCTACCCCTGACGCTGATGATGATCGACATCGATGAATTCAAGAAATTCAATGATCATTATGGGCACCTGGCCGGAGACGAGTGTCTCAAATCTGTTGCACAGACTATGTCGATGAGCGCTCGTCGGCCCGCCGATTTCACGGCTCGGTTTGGCGGCGAAGAATTTGCTGTGATACTGCCTGATACTGATACGAAGGGTGCGGCAACCTTCGCACAGATTCTCCTGAATCGTATGGCTGAGATGAAAACACCCCATGCACCTGAGGCGCGCCGGCAACACGTGTCGGTATCAATTGGTTTCACGACTCTTACACCTGAGTACGGCGACAATGACCTGGTGAATGAATCAGCGATTATCGAAACCGCTGATCAGGCGCTCTATGAGGCAAAATCCGGTGGGCGAGACTGCTTCAAATACGTTGAGATGAGAAAGCGTCCGTTGCTCTAGGCACCACTATCGAGCTCAAGACGGGCAATCCAGAAGGGAGCCCGTCAATGATTTTCTGGCGTCAATGCATCAACGACCAAATTGTTTTACCCATTCCATGGCCTTTTCATAAGGTAAAGACTTGGTATGAGGGAAGCCTTACCCAATTTGACAGGCTAAAGAGAGCAGTCGATCTTCGGTTTGGTTGTCTTCAATACCTTCAGCCACCAGTCTTCTGCCGGAGTTCCGCGCCAGTCCAAAATTAGCTCCAACGATCATTTCATCATCTTTGTTTTCCAGCATATCTATAACGAATGATTGATCGATTTTAATCGCCATATTGAGTAGAGGATTAAGCTGTCTCTCGTAGCGGCACTGCAGGTACTTTGGGCAGCGAAACAGGACCGCTTTGTGGTCAATCTGAATGTCCGCTTTGCGACCTCAGCGTGCTTAATCTCCCGGAATCTCGGCGACAAAAAAGGTCCGCTTCTTATCAAAAAACGGACGTAGCCTCGATTTCAATTGAGGGCTCTGCCCTCTCGCCGCAAGCGGCGATTCGCCCGAGGTATTTAAGGACCAGCGATTTTATCGCCGGATTCTGGCGCACGGCGCTCTCTCCGATACCGATAGCGTTGGCGACTTCGCCACGGTTTAGCTGGCCCCGAAAGACGATTTGCTTTAAATCGTCATCGGTTTTCGTAGCGGCCCAACGCTGAAAGGCAACAAGGTTTTCGCGAGCTTTTTCTTGTCCGTTAGTCATTCCCGATACTCAACGCTTTTTCAAGGGCATCCACAAAACCGTTTCTGAGGACAACCTTGCCGTTTTGGTCCTTGATGCTGCCGCGTTCTGTTTTAGTCCAGCCCTTTAATTTAAGGGACTCCTCAGAGATGGCGTCTCTCAATGCATCAATCTCGTGACTCAACAGGCTCGGTAACCTCGATTCAGATTTGTCTTCAGCACCCGCTCGGTAGTCAATTTCCAATTTCTTGATCGATGCAAACCTTTTATTTTCGGCCCTCAATTTACGGACCTTCGAAATCAGGTCGAGTATGAGGAAGCGGTGAGTTTTATTGCTTACCTCATCAACCCAATCGTACTCGCCCGAGGGCGTGGTCTGTGCTTTGATCGCTTTCTTTTTCTGGTCTCCAAGCGCCTGCCAAGCCTCAATGACCGCTCTATAATGTTCTCCGGTTTTGTTTCGGATGGTCTGCTCGCTAGGAGCGCCACGACTGGCCCCAAGCTTCGCAATCGTTGAGATTCTGAAATCAACCGAGCCTGACTCATGATGTTCCTTGCAAACGGCGTGAAGGGCCTCCAGGGACTTCCTGGAACGAGAATTTTTCAGTTGGCCCAGTATGGCCTCGTAGACTTCGTTCGGTTCACTCATTGCAGCTCTCGATTTCTAGCGGGAATTTCAAAGACCCGTTCATGGCTGACTCGATCTCTTGGCGCACATCACCTAGCTGTAGTGGTTCGGCGAGATCTTCCAAGGTGATTTGCCCATTGATCAACTGGTCAGCGACGTGCCAGTTATTCTGTGTCACTTGCATAATCAGCCGGACGACCTGATTGGCAGCTTTGAGCTGCTGATCCTCGGTCAACCGAAATATCGCGGGTGCAATCCCATTGGTGTCCGCCAATTTGTCGAGCATCTGACTGAGCAGGGGGCGTGCTCTGGAGGCACTGGCGCTCTCGTAAATCTCAGCGTTGGCACAGACCTCAGCGAGCAACCGAAATTCGCTGCTTTGCTCCTCCAAATGCATCTCCATTTCCACGTAATTGCCGCTGACGATCAGCTGGTGCTGGCCTGTCTCGGAGGTCTTCAGCAGTTCGGTAGATTGAGAAATCAGGCGGTATAAGTGCTGGAGATCCGTGAGAAGCATGTCGAGCTTTTTGGCTTTTTCCTCATACGCCGAGGTGATCTTTTTCAGCGTTCGCTCTTTACCAAAAAACTGTCCCGAAGACTCGGCATCGTACCGCTCGTCATCGAGCGTCTGCCTTTTTTCTTCGAGTTCGTGGTATTCATTGCGGGTGACATTGATTTCCAGAATGATTTCGTTGGCAATGGCCGACAAACCGCCCAGAAACGCCGGGCCGGTAATGAAGAAGCGGCACTGGGGACAATTTCGAGTCCCAAGGTAGCCATTGGGCACGGGCGCGTACTGTGCTTCAACCTTCCGCTCAACCAGTGCCATGCCACCTTCGTCACACTTGTTGCCGCTCATGGGGCAGATTCCGAAACTCATAAGTTGGAAGGCTCCAGAGGGCCAATTAGGTGTCAGACACTGATCCATGATGCTTCGGTCTGTGGCGATTAATTCCGGACGCGCCTCTTCGATTTTCTTCTGGAGGATGAGGTCTTCGTAACGATAATGACTCTGCTCAAGTGCCCGTTTTTCAGCCGCCGCCATCTCCAGCCGCATTTTGCTGGCTCCTACCTTTGTGTAGTAAATCGTCATCACCAGAGAGGAATGACCAACCAGCTTTGAAATCACGGCTATGGGCGCTCTGCCGTCGACAATGTAGGCAGTGATAAGGCTGACGCGGAGAGCATGAGGTGTAAATTGGCTCTTGTAATCCACGCTGCTCTTTTTTTCGATTTTCTCAGCGAGGTCCGCGCCTGGCCTCTGACTATGGAACAACAGAGCAGGCAGGGTTCGTGTAAACGCGGTTGTCGTACGCATGGGCGACGCCTTCTCATCACAGGCGTGTGAGGCCGGGTCGCGGAACAGGAACGATTGTTTACCGCGCCTTTTGAGGATGTCTTTGTGTATCCTTTGCTGCGGGTTGATTTGCGTCCACAGTGTCAGTTCTTCGATTGGGTTGTATTTGGATTGCCACTCCCGAAGCTGGATAATCCAATACGCCAGATCTTCCGGCATGAACGGAATATCGTAGCCGCCCAATTTCTTTCCGGTTTTGTTCGTCGTGATGTAGGCGCTCAACTCACCGTCATTGTTCCCTTTCTGAATAAAGCCCTTATTCCGCTTTCGGGTCGCAAGCGGACTTGGATTTTCGATCCAGTGAACCTTCCCATCACGCCATAACGGAACGAATTCATCTCCCTCTCCGCTGTCGAGCCAACAGATTTGCTGTCCTCGCAACGGAATGGATAGCAATGTGTAGTTTGCGACAATTTTTACGGGCGACCATAACTCGTGCATCTCTTCAAAATAGCGCTTGCGACCTCGCTTCCGCTCTTTTTTGACCACTCGATAAATGCAGTTTGGGTCATTGTCATCAATTAACTGTGGATCAACCCCGAACCAGCAGTCTTCGAGGAAGGGATGCAATTGATAGAGATCGCGAAACGACGTCGCCTCTAGCGGAATCAGATGCTGCTTGGCTCGTACAATGGCATCCATGGGCAATGGAGGCTTGTCTGATTCACTGCGCTTGTAACTGGGTAACTGATCTAACAAACCCTTGAGAACGGTTCTAAGAGGATTGCGGTAGCCGGGCAGAACTATCAACTCACCGTTCTCGTCCTCGTCAGAGCAATAAGTCTCCAAAATCCACTCGAAAAAAGCGGAACAGGCGTTATGCCGTGGTTTTTTTACAGTATCTGCGGTGACATTTATGAAGTTTTCGTACGCTCGCTCATCAAACGGGATATCCCTTGACAGCATGGCTCCCGGGTCGTCAACCAAGCCCAGCTTGTCCACGTAAAATCTAAGGAGTGCTCTCAAATGTGAGTATTTGTTGGATTGGCCTGTACCAGCCTCTACATAACACTGAATGGCTTTCCAAAACTCGGGGTATTTGCTGGTCAGTTCTCGATTAATGGCGTTTTCGTTGCCCAGGAAGTGAGGCCAAGATATCCAATGTTCGGAATAAGTTTTATTCGGCTGCGATGGCAACTTCGGGTCTTTTTCGTAGCCCCTGAAGTATTCCGCACCTGTTTTTAACCCCAAGCATTGAGCGGCTTCGGACGCCTCGGCGAGCGTCGCGTACCTCTTAACGGGGCGCTCAATGCCAAGGTAGCTGTACCAATCATCCCAATCTTCGGCATAGAAGTCGAAGGGACTTACTGTCAGCTTCGGGTCTTGTTTGTAGCCCTCGTAGAATTCCTTCTGTGTTTTGAATCCCAAGCGCTGGGCTGCTTCGGACGCCTCGGCGAGCGTCGCGTACTTTTCTTTGGGACGCTCATTGCCAAGAAAACTGTACCAATCAGCCCAATTTCTGCGATACATTCCGTCGGGATGGCGTGGCAGCTTCGGGTCTTGTTTGTAGCCCTTAAAGTATTCTGTGGACGTTTTGAATCCCAAGCGCTGAGCGGCTTCGGACGCCTCGGCGAGCGTTGCGTACTTCCCATCGGGGCGTCCAGTGCCAAGGAAGTTGTACCAACTACTCCAATCTTCGGCATAAAAGTCGTTGGGAGAACCTGGCAGCTTCGGGTCTTTTTGGTAGTCCTCATAGTATTCCGCCTGTGTTTTTAACCCCAAGCGTTGAGCGGCTTCGGACGCCTCGGCGACAGTGGCGTGCTTCTCACTGGGGCGTTCAGTGCCAAGGAAGCTATACCAATCATCCCAATCTTCGGCATAGAAAACAGAGGGTTGTGATGGCAGCTTCGGGTCTTTTTGGTAGTCCTCATAGTATTCCTGCTGCGTTTTGAACCCCAGGCGCTGAGCGGCTTCGGACGCCTCGGCAAGCGCCGCGTACCTCTCGGGGCGCTCAACGCCAAGAAAGCTATACCAATCATCCCACTCTCCGGCATAACTTCGTTGGGGATTCGATGGCAACTTCGGGTCTTTTTGGTAGCCCTCATGGTATTCGGTGCGTGTTTTGAAGCCCAATCGCTGAGCGACTTCGGACGCCTCGGCGAGCGTCACGTATTTTTCTCTAGGGCGCTCATTGCGAAGGAAGTTGGGCCAATCAGCCCAATCTTCGGCATAGTGTTTGTCGGGAGCTGCTGGCAGCTTCAGGTCTTTTTTGTAGCCCTTGTTGTATTCATCTCTTATTTCGAATCCCAAGCGTTGAGCGGCCTCGGACGCCTCGGCGACAGTGGCGTACTTCTCACCGGGGTGTTCAGTGCCAAGGAAGCTATACCAATCATCCCAATCTCCGGCATAGAGTTGGTTGGGATTTGCTGGCAGCTTCGGATCTTGTTTGTAGCCCTTCTTGTATTCCGGCTGCGTTTTGAATTCCAAGCGCTGAGCGGCTTCTGAGGCTTCGGCGAGCGTGGCGTACTTAGTTGCCATGAGTGAGTCCTTTCTTGATTGGAGAAATTAAGCCGTGCTCGGGCGACAATCTGCTCAAATGCGCACGCATCTGCTTATCAGTGAGTTCGGTGTAGACCTGCTGACTTTCTATCGATTTATGGTGTAGGGCGTTTTTAATGATCAGAGAATCAGCGTTTGCATCAGCCAGAGCTTGCCCATACGAGTGTCGGTGGGCGTGTGCTGTCGTTCCCGCTTCTTTTGAAAACGGTAAACCAATTCTCTCAACGGCTCTTTTAAGCGATTGGTTATAGCCTTTGATTGAGTGCGGAGCGCCTGATTGCGTCGTGAATGCAAACGGATGTTTACCGCCATCGGGGTATCGCTGGTAGGTCAGGTAAAGCCGCCAAAGGTCGTTAAAGGTTTCACCAGCACTTCTTGGAAACCACCAAACCTGAAGAAAGTGGCGACTTTCATTGTCCTCTTTGGGCGCTTTCCAACCTGCATGCAGCGTATGGGATTTCGAATATTCAAATCGCGGTTGCATCCCATACTTGTTGAGCAACTCTTCGCGCCTGCTGGGGCCGTTTGGACGGGGCCGCCCTTTATCGGGATGAAAAATTTTGACCAGTGCGGTTCCGTCCTCCCACGGCACGACATCTTCTACCCAAAGGTGAAAGCACTCGCTGAGCCTGAGTCCGCCGTAATGCATCAGCATGGTAATGAGCACATTCTTCAGGTCCAGGCGCTCATAAACTACGTCGCTCGTTTCAAAGCCATATCGCGTAAGGCCATTCCACAAGAGGTCGTCAATTCGTCCAGGAGGAAAGCTTTTCTTACCCTCATTGCCGTTAGAACGCGACACCGTCCTGGGCATAACCTTCCGGAAATAAGCAGGGGCTGGTTTGTTAGCCCAAAGGTGGGAAAGAAAAGCCCGCCGTTTCTTTTGGTAGAAGGCTGCGAGGCCCATCCACTCCTCGTAACGAGTCGGTTTCACCGTTGGGTTTATCTGAAGCTTTTTCTCTTCATACTGCTCAGAGAGCCAGTCTGTGTATTGTGTTATCAGGCTGATTAGAAAGTTCGCGTCCTTATCCTCGCGTGGTTTCCACCGCAGCCAACTCGGATCGCTACCGTCCTCGCCAATCGTTCCGGTGTAGAGGCTGTTTGAAAACTCCTGAAACAGTTGGTGAGGAGTTTCAAAGCAGTCTTTATTCTGATTCGTGTAATCGATGAGGAGTCGAACCGCAAACGCGCTCCTGTCTTTCCAGCTCCGAGATTTGTATCGATGAACGATCAAATAATCCAAATAACTTTTCAGCAAACCATCTTGGGTGACGATCACCGGAAGACTTATCTTCGTCCCCGTGTTGTCTACTTTGATATTTGCCTCTATGCAGACGCTGTTCAGCACGCAATTTCCAATTGGTAAAATAGTATGTTCGTAATTCCACTATATATGCATGTATGCTCAAGAAAAACCAGATTTCGATTTCTGGCATAGGTTTTTGATGCTTTTTAGGATATTTTTTCTATTCCACTAATGCTTCTATTGAGACTCAGCTCAACGGGCCAGAGATTGAGCACATCGTTTGCAAACCCTTCACGGTCAGCTTGCGTCCAGCCCTTTGCACCGCGCTCCCAGGCCCATTTCAGCGGGACCACATGATCTATGTCAATCTCTCTGCTGTTCTGTATGACTTTGCCGGTGAATGGACTGATCCAGCGGCCTGAGACCACCCTACAGTGACTTTCGCCTGCAAATCGTACCTTAGTTGTGGATTGGGCAATCAATGCCTCAGCACGGCTGTCTTGACAGTCTCCGTCGGCGTCATCCCATCCATGCCCGAACGCAGACCTTTCGTAGCTTTGTAACTTGCCTTTCTCCTCCTGGACCTGCTGAACCGAGGCCAACGAGACACCATCCGGTAGTTTACCGCCTGAATCCAGGCAGGCATCAACAGAATCGTAGGGTTGATAATTCTTGGTTCGGTCATACCAACTGCTCTGTGGTGGATGGCAAAGACCGCTGATTGACTTTTTTATAGTGGAGCTATTAGCCGGAGCACTGACAAGAACCGCCAACACAAAAACGACGAGGGGAAGGATTCTTAATTGGCAAACCATGATGTAGAAGGGCTCTCTCAAGTGTAAACTTACCACAGGCTGCACACGTATGATTCCTCGCGGCCTCACACTCCATGGACGATGCTTCACTCCAAGGAAGCGACAACTACTGACCCCATGTCGGTGTTATCCGCTCGCAGCCCTAAAAGGGCCGGGAAGTTTATTAATTATTATCGGTTGCAACAAGCTGGCATAAGCCTGAGAGCAAAGCGGCGAAGCCTGCTCGGCTGCGTATTACCTTTGACGTGATTTGGACGGGAAAGATCGACTAACCATGGCTATTAGGTTTTATGAAAAAGGGGAGCTGTCCTCTGGCTTCCACGGTTGGCGAGTTGCTGCCACCATCCGCGGTAAACTATATCAAAAGTACTTCTCTTTAAAGCGGCCAAACTCTCGGATTTCTGAAGAGTTATGGCACAAATATCAAGAGACCAGAGCAAGGTACTATGAGGCCCGTTACATGGCTCGCTCCGCAGCCATTCAATACCTCGATTTCATTGGGAAAGACCATCCAGCCACCCTCCCCTATCGCGGCGTAGGTTTCCACGGCATCACGCTTGGTATCGGAAGCGGGAAAAGTGCTACACAGGAAACCTGCTATTTCTCCGTAAACAAACGTGGAGCTGCTAAAAAATTCTACATTGATGAGCAGGAATCTCTGTCTCAGGCATGGGAGCATGCCGTAAAACATTGGGGAGAAGTCTTCGAAATCCGGCCCAAAGACGTAGCTGAAAAACTCGAAAAGGTTCCCAGTCCTGACCAATTCAAATCTCTTCGAAAACATATGAACAATTACGAGGGCTGCGACCATCAAGCCAGCGTCCTCCATCATGTCTACGCCGAACAGCGTAGCCAGCTGGAAAAACATAAGGCCAAGAAACGCACCAGAGGCCAGCTCAAGGAGGACGACCTTCTGGCAATGTACGCGAACCTTGAACGCCAGGTGTCAGAGTTCCGAAATTAGATCTATTCAGTGTCGTGGCCGAAGGACCGGCCTAGGGCGTCCGGTTTAGACGCCAAAACCCTGACCATTGGCTGCCGTCCTTCCATGACTCCAACAACTCCGCCATCGCCAATAGAAGCCCCTACCATGTAGACACCGGGGCCCAGCCGTTTGTACGGCTCAAGAATCATTGTTCGCCAAGCTTCGATATCCAACAGAACCGACCTCAACTCTGGGACTAATCGTAGAATCCTGCGGTCCGCCACACCGAGCCAATGAGAAAGCTCAATACCATCTTCTGTAACGATGCCGACGGTTTCCATTGAAGCGAACGCTTGAAGGGTGTCGTATGTCATATTGTGTCGGCGACGAAACTCCATTCTAAGCCCACTAAGCCCCGTTCACGTATGCTTCAAACCGATGGCAAATACCATTACTTTTCCATAGGCAAGGCGGACGGCAACCTATCCTAATGGAGAGTGAAGAAATGCCTTTGCCCCTATACTGTATATGCGAACAGTATTCTGCAGAGCCTGAATCAATACGTCAAGATTGGGTCTATCAAAGGGGCAAAATGGTACAAGTGGGCTGGCGCCAAGTCTCTCTTTGGCACGTCACTCCACTGGGCAGGTGTCGCGGCTCCTGTCTGACCAGGGATTAGGGGGATCACTAACAATCGATTCGTTTCGAAAGATAGTCTCTATCGACCTTCCATGTATATCGAGTTTAATATTCCTGATATACGGTTGAAGTCGTTGAATCAGAAAGACTCAGAAAAAACATTCATAAGCATGGCTCGGCCAACTGGTCATGCCGCTATAGCGTGGTCGGGAAATGACACCACAAATTTTCCCTTAGGTCGCAAAGCGAACGTTCAGGCAAATAGATTTTGGAATATGCGCAGTAGACGGGTAGGCACCCTGCGAATGATCGTGATAACCGGTAAAGACGTGATAGCAAGGTGCCAGGCCGAATCCTGGCACCTTGCTATCGGCGTTACTCACCAAGAGTTCGCTGTTTCCAGAGATAAAAGAGCACAGGAATCACCAGCAGCGCCAGAATGACAGCGGAAATCATACCGCCCACCATAGGTGCCGCAATCCGGCCCATCACCTCCGACCCTGTACCGGTGCCAATCATAATGGGCACAAGCCCCCCGATAATGGCGGCCGCCGTCATCATGATTGGCCGAACCCGCATACCGGCACCGTGTAGTACGGCATGGCGGAGGGTTTCTCGCCTTGGCGTCAGCCCTTTGTCATCACACGTTTCCAGCATTGCGTTATAAGCCTGATTCAAATACACCAGCATGATCACCCCAATCTCTACCGCAACGCCGGCCAGCGCAATGAAACCGACACCGACGGCTACCGAAAAATTATAGCCAAGCAGATACATCAGCCAGATAGCACCGATCATCGCAAACGGTAGCGTGCCCATAATAATTCCCACTTCGGCAAAACGGCGGAAGTTAAGAAACAGCAGGATGACGATGATGGCCAGCGTTAACGGCACCACATAGGTCAGTTTTTCCTTCGCACGGAGCATGTACTCATACTGACCAGACCAGTTGATTGAATAACCGGGAGGTAGATCCAGCTCTTCACTCACGGTAACCATGGCCTGTTCAACATAGGTGCCTACGTCGACACCCTCAATATCCACAAAGGTCCAGCCATTCAGCCGCGCGTTTTCACTCTTAATGGCTGGAGGGCCATCCTCTACGCCGATCTCCGCCACATCTGACAGGGCAATGCGCTGGCCGGATGCGGTCACGATGGGCAGTTGCTCCAGCTTTTCGGGCGAATCCCGGTAATCTTCCGGGTAGCGCAGATTAATTGGGTAGCGCTCAAGCCCCTCGATGGTTCTGGAAACGTTGATGCCACCAATAGCGGAGGCCACTACCTGCTGAACATCTGCGATATTCAGCCCATAACGAGCGGCACGCTCACGATCAATATCCACCTTGATGTAGCGACCCCCGGCGACTCGCTCAGAGTAAACGGAGGCTGTACCGGGGATGTCGACCATGACTTCCTCAAGGCGTTTACCGATGTTCTGAATGACGGTAAGGTCCGGACCGGCAATCTTGATGCCCACCGGCGTTTTAATACCCGTTGCCAGCATATCGATGCGCGTGATGATCGGCATAACCCAGGCATTGGTTACCCCCGGGAACCGAATCAGAGTGTTGAGCTCCTGCTTCAGCTTTTCGGTGGTCATGCCTTCCCGCCATTGATCCCTCGGCTTGAGCTGGATGAAGGTCTCGATCATCGTCAATGGCGCCGGATCGGTAGCGGTATCCGCCCGCCCCACTTTGCCGAACACGGTTTCGACTTCGGGTACGGTGGCAATCAGCTTGTCCGTTTGCTGCAACAGTTCCCGAGCCTTACCAATGGAGATGCCCGGGTAGGTGGTGGGCATGTACATCAGGTCGCCTTCATCCAGTGGCGGGATGAATTCACTGC
This sequence comes from Marinobacter sp. JH2, assembly GCF_004353225.1. Taxonomy (NCBI): domain Bacteria; kingdom Pseudomonadati; phylum Pseudomonadota; class Gammaproteobacteria; order Pseudomonadales; family Marinobacteraceae; genus Marinobacter; species Marinobacter sp. JH2. Next base: position 1,466,600 of record NZ_CP037934.1, read on the forward strand.
CGATTTTGGTGGCTGGCCAAAGGCCCACAGCCAATACCAGCAACGCAGCAATAACCGTCGTTTTCGGGAAGCGTAACACCAGCTTCAGAACCGGCATATAAACGCCAACCAGCAGGCGGTTCACGGGGTTCTTGTGCTCCGGCAGCACCTTGCCGCGAATGAAATAGCCCATCAGCACCGGCACCAGCGTCACCGCCAGGGCCGCACTCGCCGCCATGGCGTAGGTTTTGGTGAACGCCAGGGGAGAAAACATCCGCCCTTCCTGCGCCTCCAGGGCAAACACCGGCACAAAACTGACGGTAATGATCAGGAGCGAGAAAAACAGCGCGGGCCCGACCTCAGAGGCTGACCGTGCAACGACTTCCCATCGGTTCTCAGACGTTAACGGGGTTCGCTCCATGTGTTTGTGCATGTTCTCGATCATTACAATAGCACCATCAATCATGGCGCCGATAGCGATGGCAATCCCCCCGAGTGACATGATGTTGGCATTGATGCCTTGCCAGTGCATGACGATAAAGGCCGCCAGAATACCCACGGGAAGGCTGAGAATCGCCACCAGCGACGAGCGCACGTGGAACAGGAAGACGATGCACACCAGGCCCACCACCAGAAACTCTTCAAGCAGCTTGAAGCCGAGATTATTGACCGCCCGCTCAATCAGACCAGAGCGATCGTAAACCGTCACCACCTCGACGCCTTCAGGCAAACTGGATTTCAGGTCTTCCAGTTTCGCCTTCACGCCATTAATGGTTGCCTGAGCGTTCTCACCAAAGCGCATCACCACAACACCGCCGACGGTTTCACCTTCCCCATTCAGTTCGGCAACCCCACGCCGCATCTGCGGGCCAACTTCAACGGTGGCCACATCTTTCAGCAATATGGGGGTACCGTTGTCATCGAGTCCTAATGGAATCGACAGAAGATCCTCACGGGACTTTATATAGCCAGACGTGCGCACCATGTATTCCGCCTCGGCCATCTCGATGACGGAGGCGCCCACTTCCTGGTTGCCTCTCTTAATGGCGTTCTGGATGTGAGCCAGAGGAATTCCCAGCGCCCTGAGTTTTTCCGGGCTGACCTTGACCTGGTACTGCTTCACCATACCGCCTAGCGCAGCCACCTCAGAGACACCCGGCACCGTTTGCAGTTCGTACTTCAGGAACCAGTCCTGCAGGCTGCGCAACTGGCTTAGGTCCTGGTTCCCAGTGCGGTCTACCAGCGCATACAGGTAAACCCAGCCAACTCCGGTAGCGTCTGGCCCGAGCTGAGGCCTTGCAGAGTCTGGAAGGCTGGGCGCAACCTGGGACAGGTATTCCAGTACCCGGGAGCGGGCCCAGTACATGTCGGTGTCTTCATCGAAGATCACGTAAACATAGGAGTCACCGAAGAACGAGTATCCCCTGACCGTTTTCGCGCCCGGTACCGAGAGCATGGCTGTCGTCATCGGGTAGGTCACTTGGTCTTCCACCACCTGCGGCGCCTGGCCCGGGAAACTGGTTTTGATAATGACCTGCACATCGGACAGATCCGGCAGAGCATCCACCGGCGTTTGTTTCAGCGAATAAAGGCCGAGCCCTGTGATAAGCAACGTCGCCAGCAACACCAGGAAGCGGTTACGAATAGACCAGTGAATAATAGCGGCAATCATGACTCGCCCCCGCCATGGCTCATGGTGCTGTGATCCATGCCTTCATGATCCATCCCCTGCTCATCCATATCCTGAGGGGATGACATCCGTTGGAAGTCCGAGGTTTTGCTGGATTCCGAATCGATCAGGAACTGGGCGGATGTGACCACCGTGTCGCCTGGCGAGAGGCCATTGAGTATTTCCGCATACTTGTCGCCGACGCGCCCAACGGTCACGTTAACCGACTTGAAGGCGCCCTCTTCCATCGCCAGAACCAGTCGGTCGCTCTGTCCGGTGCGGATGACCGACTCCCGTGGCACCAGAAACTGCCGCTGTCCCCGTTCGCCCTGAACATCCAGGCGAGCGAACATGCCTGGCATCAGGACACCATCATCGTTATCAAAGCGCATCCGCACTTGCGCCGTCCGGGTTTTCAGGTTCACTTCGGGGTAGACGTAATCCACTTTTCCGCGCCACTCGCGACCGGGCATGTAATCCAGTGTCATCTGCACCCGGTTACCAGCCTCTACGGCGGAAAGCTGGCTTTCAAACACTTCGCCGATCACCCAGACCTCATCCAGCGCGGCAATCGATAAAACCCGGTTTCCGGGCTTGATGAACATACCCTCACGAACATTCAGATTCTCGATCACCCCGGAACCCGGAGCGTAAACCGTCATGGTTCTCTGCACTTCGCGGTTTTGGCGCAGTTGGCCGATCAGACCAGCCGGTACGTTCAGCGCCAACAATCGCTCGGTAGCAGCATCAACCAGTCTCTGATTGCCACGGTTCATCGCGAGAAGCAGTTCTTCCTGCGCATTCACAAGGGTGGGCGAGTAAAGCGTGTACAAAGGCTTGCCTTGCTCAACAGGCTCGCCCTCGGCTTTGACATAAAGCGCTTCGATCCAGCCTTCAACACGAGGGTGCACATGGGCCATCTCGTCTTCGTTGTACTGCACGTAGCCTACGGTAGTAATGTTGTTAGGCAGGCGCCCCTGAATCACCGGCTCCGTTCGAACCCCAAGGTTGTTGACGACCGTTGGTGAAATTCGGACCGTGCCGGCTGGATCCTCAGCTGACCCACCCTCCTCGAATACCGGGATTAGATCCATCCCCATCGGGGATTTTCCGGGTTTGTCACTTTTGAAATTGGGGTCCATCGGGGCTACCCAATACAGCGGCTCCTTTAGACCAGAAGCAGTCATTTCAGCTGCAGGCGTCGAAGTCGCGCCAGTGTCAAGCCAGTACGTGGCCCCTGCACCGGCGAGGCCGCCGAGCAATACAAAGCCCAAAGGGCGAGCAAAATTAGCCATGATGGTCAGTCCTGGTAACGATTCAGTGAAAAGGAAGGTATGTCGGAAGTGTCGGACGTCAGATAACGGAAACTCGCCAGATTTTTGGCCCGCTCGGCCATCATCTGTATCAATTCAACCTGGGTATTAAGCTCTGCAATTCGCGCTCGTACCGCTTCGGCGAAGTCGCCGTCATCGTTGTTGTAAGCAGTCAATGCTGCGCTTGCCTGCGCCTCCATTTGCGGCAGCAGGGTCTGTTCATAGAGCTCTATGCGGTCATCCAGTCGTTCGATCCGGGCCACGGCCGCACGGGCTTTGGCCTGAAGTCCCCGGATCTGCAAAATACGTTCTGTTTTTGCCGCCTCCAGTCGCGCCACTGATGCATTCAGTTTTCGATCCTGCCGGTTGCCTGTAAAGATCGGGAGATCAAAGCCAATGCCTACAGAAAACAGGTCGGCCCTGTCCTGACCGTTTGGTGCCCGCTCCCTGTATCCATATTGTGCAGATACTGACCATTCCGGCTTGTAGGCCTGGCGAGCCAGGTCAACGTCAACACTCTGGGCATCAATCAACTGATCAGTCGCGCGGATTGACGGATGACGGATCAGTGCCTCTGCGGATGTTTCAGCCCAGCCCAGAGGAAACACTCTCAGCAACTCGTTGGGTACATCTTTACTGACAGCCAGCTTGGCTTGGTCCGGGCCTATCCACTCTGCCAGCGCCTCGCGGTTCGATGCCTGTTGCAAATGCAGCACCGTCAGCCGGTCCTCAAGTCGCGTCAGTTCCAGCGAGGCACGGATTACATCCTGCTGCCTGGAACCTATGCTTGCTGAGGTATACCCGGCCTCGGCGACATCCTCTAACTGCTGAAACAGAGCACGATTATCTTCAATCAGTTCGATGCTTTGCTGGGTTCGCCAGACCTCAAGCCAGAGATGCGCTACCGATTCCATGACCTGCGCCCGGCGGTTCTCGCGCCGAAAAGGCTGAACGCCTGCCATTTCCTGCTTTTTTTCACTGGCCAGCTGACGGCTATCACCTCGCGGAATTCGCTGGGTAAATCCAATGGTGGCCTGAGTCATTGCCTCCTGTCCGGTATCGAAAGTATCCGTGGGCAAATTCGCGGCACCAAGCGTCATCCGGGGGTCCGGGAGTGCCCCATCGGCAACAGCTTCTTCCAACAGAGCATCTTGCATCTGCACACTCTGACGCAGCCACGGATCGTTCTCGATGGCCGCATCAATCGCGCCGGTTAACTCAAGTCTGGTTGCCGTCCAAGCGGGCAAACTGGTCAAAACCAGAGCACCGAGAAAGGCCGGCTTTATAAGGTGAGGAAGAATGGACAACGTTATATCTCCATTGAAATATTTCTGACTCGCAATCTTATAGCGATTATCTGAAACCAAACTGAATTGCAGAACGAAAATGCACAATTTGATTTATATCAAGATACTGTTATTCCTGAAAAAAATTACTTTATTTTAAATTTTCTTATTTCTTTCAGGATCAATTCAGAAACCGATGTTTTAATTAACTCACCAACCAACTAGGAGGTGTAAGAATGAAAAATTTACTTATATTTGCAGCAGCAGTTACTGTTTCAACGTCCGTACTCGCCGGCAACATGTCAGACAATAAGGACATGAGGGCCATGCACAGCCAAATGATGGACAAATCATCCATTGAAGAAATACTTAAGAATGAAGAGATGCAGCGCTTACACAGAGACATGACACGTAATGCGATGTCCGAAGGGGGCTTTGAGGCTCGCGTGCAAATGATGACGGAAGAAGGCCGGGCTTATCACAAAGCTCTGAAACAAAGGCAAAAAAATACCGCAGGGTAATCCCTGCGGTAAAGTCAACTCGTGGAGACGCAAGCGCCGGCTGGCTCGGGCTTCGAGCAGTCGACGTCCTGATCGCGCTCAAGTAAATCACAGAAAACTGAAACTGAACTGAATTTCTTGAACGGTTTAAGGCAATTAAGGAGAGTATCATGAAAAAAATCATTATCGCTGCCGCAGCTGCCACTTTATTTTCTACCATGGCCACTGCCAATTCAGGATTGGCCGATCGGATTAATGAAGCGCGCACTTACCCGAACAAAACAGTCGACACGAAAACCAGAATGATGACCTGTATGAAAGACATGCAATCTCAAAAAGATATGAAGGGGTCCAATATCAATAAACAAGAAATAAGATCAGGAAGCAATACACGTCACAATCATACTTAAACAAATACAGAAAGTCAGATTAAAATCAATAGTCGACTGTCTCTTAGAACGACAATCGACTATTTATTCAATTTGGGTAAGCGGATTAAATGGTTGATCTTACCTTTGCATGAGAGTGAGACAGACCGGCATCTCATCGGATTATCTGGTTGATGCTTCACCTACTGCTGGTGCATGTTTCCTTCGCTAATTCCAGCAAGAACCCCACACGCCTCAACTTCCCGGTCATCGTTGCAACTCGCTCTCAGTGAAACGAGTTGTTTCTCAAGCGCTTGCAGAGCGGTTATCTGCGACCGCACATGAGAGATGTGATCATCGAGCAAGGCGTTGACGGCGGTACAAGGCTGATGAGGGTCGTCCTGATAGCTCTGTAGTTCGTGAATCTCAGCCAGTGACAGGCCCAGGATTCTGCAGCGACGGATGAAGGCCAGCCCCTCACCATGCTTCTCGGTATAGACACGGTAACCGTTGTCCTGCCGATCAGGCGGCGGCAACAAGCCCTGCTGTTCATAGAAGCGGATCGTCTGTGTTTCGACCCCTACCAACTGCGCCAACTGACCAATGCGCATCAGCCTCCTCCCCAACGGATTCTTTACTCTATTGACCTTATAGTAGCTTTATAGTTTTAAATGGTACCACAACATTGTTCAAGTGGAGTCGTATCATGAGCAAATCCTGTGGTGGCGCCTGTGGCGGTGATGCAACGTCCGCAGCGGATACCGATATACAGGCCTCCTCCGAGGCGCCAGGGAGATGGGTCAGTGTTTATGCCGTGCCGAAGATGGACTGTCCATCAGAAGAACGAATGATTCGCCTAGCCCTGAACGGCTTTGAGGAGATTCGGGCGCTGTCCTTCGACTTGTCGAACCGCCGGCTGAAGGTCGTGCATGACGGCGAGGTCGAGCCCGTCACCTCGAAACTGAAGACCTTGGGGCTAGGCGCCTCGCTTCAGGAAACCGTCGCTGCAAATCCGGAGACCATCAAGGCCGCCGAGTTTTCGGCAGCTTCTGCTAAGCAAGAATCCGGGACCCTGCGCTGGTTGCTCGGCATCAATGCACTTCTGTTCGTGGTGGAAATGACTGCCGGTCTGATCGCCCAGTCCACCGGCCTGATTGGAGAATCCCTGGACAATTTTGCCGATGCGGCGGTGTACGGGCTTGCCCTTTATGCGGTTGGACATAGCGTGAAAATGCAGGTACGTGCCGCGCATCTTGCTGGTGTACTGCAACTGATCTTGGCTGTGGGCGTGCTCGTAGAGGTGGTGAGACGCTTTGTATTCGGTAGTGAGCCTGAATCGCTGGTGATGATGGCTATCGCATTCGTCGCATTGATTGCCAATACCAGTTGTCTGCTGCTCATATCCAAACATCGGGAAGGCGGGGCGCACATGAAGGCAAGCTGGATATTCTCGGCCAACGACGTGGTGATCAACCTGGGGGTCATCACCGCCGGCGCCCTGGTCGCGTGGACCGGTTCCAATTATCCGGATCTGATTATCGGCACCATCGCGGGGGGCATTGTACTTAACGGTGCCAGACGCATTTTGGCGTTGAAGGGTTAAATAATGCTCATTATTGGCAAAAAGCTCTCGCCGTATGCCCTATTGTCCATATCGGGCCTGCTGGCAGCGTCTGATCAGGCTGTAAAGTGGCTGGTGCAGCAATCAATGGCCTATGGCGAGTATGTTTCGGTGACCCCGTTCTTTAACTGGGTGCACCTATGGAACACCGGTGCCGCATTCAGTCTTTTTGCGAATGGTGGAGGCTGGCAGCGCTACTTATTTATCGGAATCGCGGTAGTGGTCTCGATTTTTCTGATCAAGCTGATCCTTGAAAATCGTCATAAAGGAGAAGCCATCGCTTACAGTCTTATCCTCGGTGGCGCCATGGGCAACCTGATTGACCGGGTCTTTCGCGGCTATGTTGTGGATTCCTTTGATTTCTATTGGCGAGACTGGCATTGGCCGGCCTTCAACCTGGCTGATATTGCAATTGTCCTCGGTGCCTTACTTTTCGTTTCCAGCAGCTTGTTGGGTAAAAAAGCAAACACCAATGCCGAGCCGGATGGATCTGACTGACACCTACGCCTATACAACACCATGACCGAACTTCCCGACAACATCCTTCACCTGCCGCAATACCAAGTACTGGGCTGCAAATCAACCGACGACGAAATGCACTTCCAGGTGGACGTGCCCGATCCCATCGCCTGCGAGGAATGCGGCGTGCAGGGTGAGTTCGTACGGTTCGGCAAGCGTGACGTTCCCTATCGTGATCTGCCCATCCACGGCAAGCGGGTCACTCTCTGGGTGGTCCGCCGCCGATACACCTGCCGGGCCTGCAAGACAACATTCAGGCCCCAGCTACCGGAGATGGTGGACGGATTCCGTATGACACTGCGGCTGCATGAGTACGTGGAGAAGGAATCCTTCAACCACCCCTACACCTTTGTGGCGGCACAGACCGGCCTGGACGAGAAGACGGTGCGCGACATCTTCAACGCCCGCGCCGAGTTCCTGGGGCGCTGGCACCGCTTCGAGACGCCCCGCATCCTGGGCATTGACGAGCTATACCTGAACAAGCGCTACCGCTGCATTCTGACCAACATTGAGGAGCGAACCCTGCTCGACCTGCTGGCCACCCGCCGCCAGGACGTGGTGACCAACTACCTGATGAAGCTGAAAGACCGGCAGAAGGTCGAGATCGTCAGCATGGACATGTGGAACCCCTACCGGGCAGCGGTCAAGGCTGTGCTGCCCCAGGCCCGTATCGTGGTCGATAAGTTCCATGTGCAACGATGCCCTAGAGAGAGTGCGCAAGGGCCTCAGAAAGGAGCTGAAACCGTCCCAGAGCCGGACTCTCAAGGGAGACCGGAAAATCCTGCTGAAACGCGCTCACGAAGTCTCAGACCGGGAGCGCCTCATCATGGAGACCTGGACAGGCGCGTTCCCGCAACTGCTGGCCGCCTACGAGCACAAGGAGCGCTTCTACGGCATCTGGGACGCCACCACACGGCTCCAGGCAGAAGCCGCCCTGGACGAGTGGATAGCCACCATCCCGAAGGGCCAAAAGGAAGTCTGGAGCGATCTGGTCAGGGCAGTGGGAAACTGGCGCGAAGAGACCATGACCTACTTCGAGACGGACATGCCCGTCACCAACGCTTACACGGAGTCCATCAACCGACTGGCCAAGGACAAGAACCGTGAAGGGCGCGGTTACTCCTTCGAGGTGATGCGGGCACGAATGCTCTACACCACGAAGCACAAGAAGAAGGCACCGACTGCGAAGGTCTCTCCTTTCTACAAGAAAACCATCGGTTACGGACTGCCGGACTTCGCAGAGGAACTCAACTACGGAGTCGATCTATCAACCATCTGAGGGTGGTATCAGATTGATGGGGTGAAGGTGCCCCATCAACCATTAAATCCGTATACCCTTCAATTTTTAACATCCAGAAGATACTTTATTTCACTTCCACGGCGCTGCTTTATTTGGCTCTCAGAGTCAACCACCCAAGAAACATCCATTTGACAACCAGGACCGTTATCAGTGGCAAGAAAACCCATTGTGCAAGAGGAAGTACCCCTGTGCCTGTCCATGTGACTACCGACGATAACTCGCTATAATTCCATCTTAAACCTGCCGAACCATCCAGGCCTCCAGGTCCAGAATTCGGTTTCGATACGCATGGTGAACCGGCCGTGGTTGCTGTCCGACCACAGGGTGGCCTCCATCCCCTCAATCAATGATTCCGCCGAGGGCGCACCACCCAGTGCACTGCCCGGAAAAACACTTAGAAAAGCCACCACCCATAAGCATTTCATACACTGCCTCCTTGAGTTAATCGTCTGATTACCCAGAGAAATCAGAGCCCACTCCTTTCAGACCATGCCTCATAGATCCGCTTTTCCCATTTGCTCTGGAAATAGGCGATAGCGGCTTTTTGATCGTCCCTGGAGAGCTCGCCTGCGAAGGCCGGCATTTTCCCACCCATCGGGGCGCCACCTTGATTGATCGTACCCATCAGCGTGTCGAACGAATGGTGCCAGGCATGGCCCGTTCCGTTGAGCGGTGGCGGCGGATAGGAGCCATCCCGCAGGGGCTTTTTCCAATTGAAAGCCCCTTGGGCATTGCCGCCATGGCAGCTTGCGCAGTTGTCGTCGAAGACCACTGCGCCGCGTTCGACCTGGGCCTGTGTGTACCAGCGGTCATCCACCGTCTGTTTACCGCAGCCGCTGATTAGCGCGACCGCAAGAACGCCTACTGAGATAGTTACCAAATGCATCATTCTTGTTCCTCGATTTCCTTGCGCCTCAAATTCCTCAATCGCGGAATAAAACGGGGAGTTCTGGCTGCATAGGCCCGCCAATCGGAGCCGAACGCTTTTTCTGTTTCACGCTCCTCGTGAATAGACAGGCGCGAGTACATCCACACCAGCACCGGGAACATGGCCAGCGTCAGCAGCGTTGGCCACTGCAGGAGAAAACCGAACATGATGAGCACGAAGCCGGAATACTGGGGGTGGCGAACGTGGGCATACAGGCCGGTTGCGGCCAACTGCCCTGCCTTTTGCGCGGCATACAGGGTACGCCAGCCAGCCGCAATCAGATAAAACCCGAGGCCAATAAACACTGTGCTCAAGAGATGAAACGGCCCAAAGTGTGGGGACCCCTTCCAACCAAACAGCATTTCCAGCAAGTGGCCACTGTCGTGAGCCAACCAGTTAACGTCGGGATACTGGCTCTGCAGCCAGCCGGAGAGGAAGTAGAGCGTCAGCGGGAACCCGTACATCTCGGTGAACAGTGCCACCAGAAACGCGCTGAAGGCACCAAACGAACGCCAGTCCCGGCGGGTCTGTGGTTTGAAGAAACTGAAGGCGAAGAATATGAAAATCGCCGAATTCAGCACCACTAGGCTCCAAAGGCCATAATCCGATGCACTATCAGTCATCACGCTGCTCTCCACTCTTTCCCGGTTGCTCTGCCAGGTGGTTATGTCCTCCATGCCCTCCGTGCCCTCCGTGCATAAAAATATGGATCAGCGGACAAGCAAGCAGTATCAGCCAGGGCAAGGCGCCAAGCAGATGAACCTTGTGTTCTCCCCAGAGTAAAACCAGTGCGATAACGGCAAATATTGCCAAGGTAATTTTAAAGCGTCGATCCATGAGCGGTTCCTTTGCGAAAAAAACAGTGTCAGAACAGAGTACTAATGGGCTTCAAGGGATATCTGATGGCCTATGCCGCTCAGCGCGATCTCATCAACCACATCGAGGGATTCCGGGTCGAGCACCCAAAGCTTGTTCTCTGCCCGACTGGTCACCAGTAGCTGGCCATCGTAGGGAGAGACCGCAAGATGATAGGGCGCAGGAGCCAGCGGCCTGGTGTGGCGGGCGCCGCTGGCTAGCTCAATCCGGACCACCTGGTTGCCGCCCTGGCTGGTGGCATAGAGGGTCTGGCCATCTGCGCTCAAGCCAACGCCATGGGGCGCCTCCCCAACCTCGTACCGGTCCGCCACCGCGCCTTTGGCAAGCTCAATGACAAGAACCTGGCCGGATGCAGCATCATTCACGTAGAGCCGCTGGTTGCCGGGGGCAAGCACCAGATGCTCTGGGTTGCCGCCAACCCGCAGGTTGCGCTCGACGAACCAGTGCTCGGTATCCACTTCGCTGACCGTGCCATTACCGGTATTGCTGACCAGAAGGGATTGGCCGTCGTCGGTTTGCACCAGATAGTTGGGGGCCGGCCCCGTCGCCACAGTTTTGACCAACTGACCGGAATCCAGATCCACAACGCTGATGCTGCCACTGGCAGGATGCGTGGAAACGGCATAGCGACTGTCGGAAGTCACCAGCACATGGTGCACCGGCCCCGGCACTTCCAGTTTGCGGTCAATCGTCTTTGTGGCCGTGTTCACCAAATAGAGCAGCCCGGTACTCCCTGCTTCCAATTCAGTAGACTTCCCGCCCCCATGATGAGCGGCGTGTTCATCTTCTGAAACGCCTTCGGGGCGACTAACCGGCTCCTGACGATCATGCGCCGACAAACTACCCACCACCAGATACCGGCCATCCGGGGCCAGTGCCGAACCGTGGGTATTCAGTGTGCCGCCAATGGACGACGTCACCTTGCGGTTTTCCAGATCAATAACGAGGCTGTAGAAAAACCCAAAAACAAGCGAGCATTCCACCGCCTACAATCTCGTTTGTGTTAGCCGGCCAGTTCGCCCAGCAATTTCCAGTTTCCGGATTGATTGCCCGCTATAGACCTCAATCCCGCTATTTCAGTGTTCAGGCGCTCTTAGCCTTCGGCCATGCGGCATTTCAAGGGTCATTGTTTCCCCCCGCTCACGCAGCCATCTGCCCATAATTCGCCAGTTTCTCAATATTGTGCACCAAACAATACAACTGCCATTGCCCCTGCACTTTTCGCTTTCCACGCAGACTAAAACGGTTTAGACGTTTCGTTGTACCGATGTTGCCGAACACTGGCTCCACCACCGACATGCGGTGGCTGTAGATTTCTTTGCCTTGCGGGCTATCTATCCGATGCTTCATCCAATCCGTGTAGTTCGGAAGCCGTTTGTTTGCGATGGTGAACGAGACTTGCCGCCCAGAACCTGTGCGGTGGTTAGCTGACGCCGGATTTTGCATACATCGATGTTTCTTTGGGCAATGCCTGCACTGGAGCAGACGGCCCTCGAATTGCACCCGGGTCTTACCGTTCTCGGTTTCCCGTGTGCCTTGGTAACTAATGGCGTTGCCAGCCGGACAGATACAGGTAAGGCTCACCGGATCGAACTGGAATTCACTTGCAGGAATGATGTTTTTCCATCCGGTTTTGGGCAGGTTCTGGTGCCGTTTTCCGTACTTGCCTTTCTGCTGCGCGAACTTGGGGTCCCGGCTTCGGAATTTGTTGTCCGGCACGTAGCCGTTGATTTGCCGCTCGTGCAAATACTTCATGTTCGCTTCGTTGGCGAAGCCCGTGTCCGCCGTAACGACAACACCTTGCTGGTAGATATTGTCAGCAATACCCAACTTCTTGAAGCGAGCTTCGACCGTTTCCAGCACGGGTTGCAGGGTGTGGTGTTCCTGCCCTTCCCCGAAGGCCTGAGCATCCACGATGACCTGGTGTTTCTTGTCCACCGTGGCCACGCCGTTATAGCCCTGGATCGTGCCTTTGCTGGTGGTCATCTTGGCGCTTTCGTTATCGGTGAGGTTGCTCTTCACTTCCTTGCGCCGTTTCCCTTGCCCCATCCTTGGGCTGCTCGTCTTTAGGAATCGGTCTACTTTGGTCATCGCTTCGTCTAGCGATAGGATGGTTTTCGCACGGCGAATATCCCTATCCAGTTCGGCTTCGGTTTCGGCCTCATCCCGTTCGTGGTGTTCACGCAGATGATGGCGAATCAGCCGCTTCAGCTTGTCTCGTTTTTCACCCAACTCCTTAAAGGTGCCCGACCATTCTTTGGCGGCGTTCGAGGACATTTTGCAGCCGTCGATGGCAAACAGCTCGTTGCCTAGCAAGCCTTGTTCGTGACACACCAGCAACACCTGCTCGAACAGCTCTTCGATTTCCTCAGCGTGGCTGCTAACGAACTTGGCCAAGGTAGTGAAGTGCGGAACGGTGTCGCAGGACAGTGCTTTAAAAATGATGTTGGTTTCGCAGCACCACTGGATTTCACGGCTGGAAGTGATGCCTTTGGAATAGGCGAACAGGATGATTTTCAGAAGAATAGCTGGATCGTAGGCCATGCGGCCGGTGTTGTCGTTGCGGTACTTGGGATGAAACACAGACAGATCCAGCTTGTGTTCAATCAGGTAATGAACGGCGTGTTCAAAGGTGCCCGGCTGGAGCTGCTCCTGGTAATTGATCACGACCATCGCATCTTGGTCGTAGTTGTAGTGCTTGAAACGAGGCATCCCGACGACTCCTTGTCTGTTTGCTCAATGCTACCAAAACCGGTCCGATTTAGGGTTTTTCTACAGCCTCAACGCCGACGGCATCCGCTGTGCCCATGGGAACAAATGCCCGGTTCGTGTCTGCGGCCACCATCAGCGAAAAACTCATAGCGACACTGGCCGTAATTCCAGCAATCCACTGCTTGCGAAACGAATGTTTCATAGCGTGCCCTTTTTGGTCAGAGGGTTTCAGTAAGATTTCCTCGCCCGGTAAGCAAGATCCCGAACAGGCATGGTCATTACTTGGCAGTCCATCACACCAAGCTGAAACAGGCCTGAAAACAGTTGCGAAACATGCATCCGTTTGACCAGAATCAAGGCGGAACGATTCACAATTACCATGGACGACCAATGCAAGACGAGCCCCAGGAAAACCAGCGAACAACCAAAACCCACGCCGACCAGCTCAACCGGCAGTGTTACTGCATCACTCTTGACCGAAAAGCGCTCACTGACAGCCTCCAGAAGCAGTTTTCAGACGCCGGGAACGAATCGTCGTCGGTCCCCGAGCTCCACCACCTGTTTTCAAACACACCGGTTTTTGTACCCCAGGCGGACATCGCGACGATGGAGCGGATCGTTCAGGCGATCGAATCGGCTGCCGAGCTTCCGTCCTACCGGGAAAGAGCTCTGTCCTGGGCGCCGGACATCGCCGGTTTTGATCCAGGCCCCATCGGGGCCTTCATGGGCTACGACTTTCACCTGGGCGAGAACGGGCCTCAGCTGATCGAAATCAACACCAACGCCGGCGGCGCATTTCTGAACACGGTATTGGCCCGGGCTCAACACCGATGCTGTGACCCGTCCCAGCAGACCGCTGGCACCAACCGTGCACTGGATGGGTTCGAGGACGCAGTGTTTGCCATGTTCCAGCAGGAATGGCAACGGCAAGGTGGCGACTCGACGCCCGGTTGCCTGGCCATTGTGGACGATACCCCAGAATCCCAGTTTATGTTCCCGGAATTCCAACTGGCCCAGCAGTTATTCCAGGCCAGAGGCATAGAGACCTTGATCCTCGACCCATCGGAGCTTGAGTATGTTGATGGTGCCCTGAGCGCCCACGGCAAGCCTATCGACATGGTGTACAACCGCCTGGTGGATTTTGCCTTGGAGGCCCCGGCTCTTGGGGCGCTGAGGTGCGCCTACCTCGACGGCGCGGCGGTCGTCACGCCCAATCCACGCGCCCATGCGCTTATGGCCGACAAACGGAACCTGATCCTGCTATCTGATGCCCAAACCCTGCGCGACTGGGGCCTGAGTGAAACCGAGGCAGGATTTCTGGATAGAGCTGTACCGAAGACCCGGCTGGTTTCAGCAAGTGATGAGGCGGAGTTGTGGAGCAACCGGCGTAAACTGTTTTTCAAACCGGTAGCGGGCCATGGCAGCAAGGGCGTCTATCGGGGCGAAAAACTAACCCGCCGCGTTTTCGAAGAGATCCTGAAGGGTGATTACATCGCGCAGAACTTCGTTCCCGCCGGAGAACGCACGCTGAGAGTGGATGGCACGGTCACCACCAGAAAGGTCGATATCCGTTTGTACACCTATGCCGGGCAACATCTGCTTGCCGCTGCCCGTGTGTACCAGGGCCAGGCCACCAACTTTCGAACGCCGGGAGGTGGCTTTGCGCCCGTCTTTGAGGTGTGAAGGTGAGCCTCAATTGGAAACATTCAAAGGGATTAAGCCGTCAGCAAAAGTGCTCGGATCTCATAGATCCTGCATTCGGCCAACCTGACGAGCCAGTCTCATCGACTCATTTTCCTCCATCGCCAAAAGAGATTCGAACAGCTCTTTTGCTTCTGGAATTTCGGCTTTTCCAATCAGCGTTTTGTAGAGATCAATAATCTGATCATGAAAGTCGAACACTTCCCGGCAGATACCATCAAAATCAAGCTTCGCGTAAGGCTCGTCGCAGGTTCGATGAGTTTTGATCGGATTATGGGACAGGTAGTCGTACACCCGAGTTTCCAGTGCCTTCTTATCCCCTTGGTGCTCAAACTCGTTCACGATCCGCTCTATTTCCGATTCATGAGCTGCCAGATAATCCAAAAGCGCACGGGCCCGTTCTTCCTCGTGCTTTGTTGCGCAATGGGACAGACAGCTCGCCAGATGTGAGTGCAGATCGCGCGTCCAGTCGATCAGTTGTCCAAAAGTCTTTATATCCATATCTTTTTTCCTTTTTTCCTTTTTTCTTCTCCATAATATGACTGACATCAAATAGGTATCCCGTCGTCAAATGAGGAGTCCTATTTGCATTTCCAGTGTTCAGTTGGGCTATGCGCTCGCCTGGCTAATTCGCTAATCCATTGCAAACCGCAGGCACTGCAGCAAATCGACGCCTCTACCGGCTTCAGATCGATTCCACAACCTCAGAGAGCATATCCCTGACCTTCCCGGCAACCTACTTGAGCTCGTCATTATCGATGGCGCTCATGGAAGCCAATGGATCCACTGCACTTACCTCAATGCCCTCCGAAACCTCACGAAGAATAACGTTGCAAGGCAGCATGGCACCCACGCGAGGCTCCACACCGATGGCTTCCCAGGCCATGCCAGGATTGCAGGCCCCGAGAATCCGATAGGCCAACATATCCTTGTCCAGCTTTTTCTTCATGGTGGCTTTGACATCAATTTCTGTCAGCACACCGAACCCGTGATCAGTGAGGGCCTGACGCGCTCTTCTGTCCACGTCCTCGAAATCGACATCCTTGATAACTCGATCGATCGTGTATGACATAGCTACCTCCAATGATTCAGAAGTTCATTGCTTTGACCCGAGTTTCACCACCCTCAAACGCAGCGCATTCACGATCACGCTGACCGAGGACAGCGACATGGCGGCCGCTGCAAAAATGGGCGACAGCAGTATCCCGAAAAACGGGTACAAAACCCCTGCCGCTATCGGAACACCGGCGGAGTTGTAAACGAAGGCGAAAAACAGGTTCTGACGGATATTGCGCATGGTCGCCAGAGACAAACGGCGCGCCTCGACAATGCCCATCAGGTCGCCGCGCAGCAGCGTAATGCCGGCGCTTTCGATGGCGACATCGGTCCCGGTGCCCATGGCCACACCGACATCCGCCGTTGCCAGTGCAGGCGCATCGTTTACGCCGTCACCCGCCATCACGACAACACGGCCTTCGTCTTTCAGGCGCTGGACGATCTTGCCCTTATCTTCCGGCAGGACTTCCGCTTCCACTTCGTCGATATGCAGTTTTCGGGCAACTGCTTCAGCTGAAGTGCGGTTATCGCCGGTCAGCATGACCACCCGGATGCCGTCTTTTTGCAGCGCGGAAATAGCGGCTTCGGTGGTTTCCTTGACCGGATCGGCAATCGCCAGCAACCCTGCGACGTTTCCGTCGACAGCAGCAAAAATCACGGTAGCACCATCTTTTCGGAGCTGGTCGGCGTCGCCGTCAAATCGCGTGGTGTCGACATTTTCCGACTCCATGAGAAGGCGGTTACCAAGTAGCACCCGCTTGCCGTCTAATCGACCGGTAACCCCTTTACCATTCGGAGAGTCAAAGTCTTCCGCATCCGGAAGCTTCAGGTCCATGCCCTTGGCTTTATCGAGTATGGCGTGAGCCAGTGGGTGCTCACTGCCTTTCTCCAGGCCGCCTGCATAACGCATGAGACTACTGTCATCGAACCCGTTGGCCGCGACAAGCCGGGTGACTTGCGGCTTGCCCTCTGTCAGCGTGCCGGTTTTATCCACCACCACGGTGTCCACCTTCTCCATACGCTCCAAGGCTTCCGCATCGCGAATCAGAACACCACTTTGAGCACCGCGTCCGACACCCACCATGATGGACATGGGCGTCGCCAAGCCAAGTGCGCAAGGGCAGGCAATGATCAGAACACTGACCGCTGCAATCAGCCCGAACGCCATAGGCGGCGTGGGCCCGAAGAATGACCAGGCTATAAAGGCGATAATGGCGATCACGATCACCGCAGGCACAAAATAACCCGCCACCTTGTCGGCCAGGCCCTGAATGGGCGCGCGGCTGCGCTGGGCGCTCGCCACCATCTGCACAATCTGGGACAGCATGGTGTCACGGCCAACCTTGTCGGCCCGCATGATAAAGCTGCCCTGCTGGTTGATACTGCCGCCGATCACTTGGTCGCCGGATTTCTTGCTGACCGCCAGGGGCTCGCCGGTCACCATGGACTCATCCACGTTGGAGCTGCCTTCAAGCACCTCGCCGTCCAGCGGCACCTTGTCACCGGGGCGCACCCGCAGGCGGTCGCCCACCTTGACCTGATCAAGCGACACATCGGATTCGCTGCCATCGTCGTCCAGTTTTCTGGCCGTCGCCGGTGCCAGATCCAGCAGGGCCTTGATGGCACCAGAGGTTTTCTCTCTGGCGCGCAATTCCAGCACCTGCCCCAGCAGCACCAGCACCACGATGACAGCAGCCGCCTCGAAGTAGACGGCGACCGACCCGTCTTCCTGCCGGAAGGCGCCTGGGAAGATCTGCGGCGCCAGGGTCGCCACCAGGCTGTAGATCAGCGCGACGCCGGTACCAATGGCAATGAGCGTAAACATGTTCAAGTTACGGCTAACCACGGATTTCCAACCCCGGACGAAGAAGGGCCAACCGCACCAGAGCACCACAGGCGTTGCCAGCACCAGTTGAATCCAGTTGGACATCTGCGGGGCTATAATGTGATCGAGTCCGGTGAGGTGCCCACCCATCTCCAGCACCAGTACAGGCAGGGCCAGCACCAGGCCGATCCAGAATCGGCAGGTCATGTCTTTGAGTTCTTCCGAAGGCCCGTCGTCCAGGCTTACCTGCTCGGGCTCCAGGGCCATGCCGCAGATTGGGCAGTCCCCTGGCCCTTGCTGCCGAATCTCGGGGTGCATGGGACAGGTATACATAGTGCCCGGCGCTACCGGCTCTTGCTGTTTCTTTTCCCAATCGAGGTACTGCTCAGGGTCCTCGTCGAATTTGGACTGGCAACGCGACGAGCAGAAGTACCAGGTTTTACCGCCATGCTGGCTGCGGTGTTCCGCGGTATGCGGATCCACTGCCATGCCGCAAACCGGATCCTTGGCGGTGTGCTCGCCAGGTTCTTTATCGGTGTGGTGATCGTGGTCATGGGCGTGATGGTGCTCAGCCATTGCGATCTCCTGTTTTGTCGGCGGGCCAGTCTGCAAATGCAATAAAATACAGCAGAACCAGATTGACGATGGGGATCAATATCAGCACACCCATCCACCCCGGATACCCAGTGCGCTGGCAAATACGCCAAGCCGGAATGACCACCACAATGGCAATCACCAGCATCCACAGCCAGTGGCCTGCCCACATGGTATTCCCGAACATGCTATCTCCCATCATGGCAATAGCCTCTCTTCCTGATTCAGATTAATGATGATGCGCATGACTCTCTTCCTGTTTCGCTTGCGCCGATTCCGGTGATCTTTTAAGGAAAATCTGCTCGGATACTGCAATCACGATCATGGTCACGACTGCCACGCTGATGACGAACGGGTCCGTATTAAGCTTTACCCAGACGAAGCCGCCCAGCGCCAAAAGATCCAACAAGATGGCTGTTGCTGGCACCCAGGTGTTGGCCTTAATGTCTTTGCGTAGATAACGGAGCACACCCCAGTGAATGGCAATGTCCATAATCAGATAAAACACGATACCCAACGCAGCAATGCGTGACAGGTCAAAGAAGGCGGTCAGAATCAGACCCAGGACAACGGTATACACCAGTGTGTGCTTCTGAATGCTGCCGGGCATCCCGAAATGCCGATGAGGAACCAGTTTCATCTCCGTCAGCATGGCCAACATGCGGGACACAGCAAATACACTGGCCAGAATTCCTCCCGCCGTGGCCATCATGGCAATCGCAACAGTAAACCAGACGCCGTATTCGCCGAGAGCGGGGCGTGCAGCAGCGGCGAGAGAGTAATCCTGCGTTTCGATAATTTCAGCCAGAGATAGATTGCTGGCGACCGCAAATCCCACCAGCGTGTAGATCACCACACAGGCGGCAATGGAAATCACGATGGCGCGCCCAACGTTTCGCTTCGGGTCGATGACTTCCGAACCACTGTTGGTGATGGTCGTAAAGCCTTTGAACGCAAGAATGCCCAACGCGGTCGCGCCCAAGAAGTTGCCCAGCGTTCCGGCTTCACCGGGCTCCGAAAAATCAACCGAGATTGAGTCGGCAATCCAGACCCCGACCAGACCGAAAATCAGTATGCCGCCGATTTTCAGGATCCCGATAAAGGAAGCCACCCCTTGAATCATCCGATTGCCCAGCAGGTTGATCAGAAAGGCCGCAAGAATGAGCGCCACGCCGAGAATGGGCACCATGCGGCCACTGTCATCCCCGCCGAAAAGTTGCATGGTGTAAGAGCCAAAGGTCCGGGCCAGGAAGCTCTGAGCGATGACCATGGAAAAATACATCAACAGGGCGTTGAAAGCCGTTGGCAGCCGGTTTCCGTAGGCTTTATGCAAGTACATGCCAATGCCCCCGGCCGACGGGTAGGCGTTGGAAATCTTGATATAGGAATACGCGCTGAAGCCAACAATCAAGGCCGCCGCGAGAAAGGCCAGCGGGAAAAGAACGCCGGTCATCTGCGCCATCTGCCCGGTCAGAGCAAAAATACCGGCGCCAATCATGACGCCGGTACCCAGCATCACCGTCCCTGGCAGAGTGAGACTACCTTCCTGGTAGCGAGTGCTTCGATCTTCCTCCCTGCTCATTCAATCTCCTCTTATTTTTTCATGGGTGGAATCTTAGAACAGCAGAACGGCTCATGCTTGGCATTTGCCCGGACGTTGTCGTCGGTAAACCGGTACCAGGCCAGTTTGCGCCGGGTCCACCATCCGGTTTTCAATCGGCCACCGTAAGCCTTGATCAGTTCCAGTAATTCATCGACGGACCAGTGGGTTCCATCGTACGTCACCTGCAATGTGCCATTTGGCTTACGCTCGGCGAAATCAACGCATGGGTGGTGATTCAGATCGTGGATGAGCCCCTCCCACTGATCCTCTCCAAGCCCCTCGACGGTCATTTTTCGGCGCAACAAAAACTGCTCCTGGTTGGTTGCTTTGTGTGCTTTGGTCATGGGGTGACACCTCTCTTCCTGATGACTTCTCCCTGGATCAAAACACTTCAACCTGAACTGCGACTGAAAATGGACACATGCTTTCGGTGAATTTGAGTTACATCAAATCATAGACGAAAAAAGGCCATGGGTTTCCCATGGCCCTTCAGCATCAGAATGCGATTCGAGCGCCGATCACGGCAAACCAGTCTTCTGTGCCGCCGCCGCTCGCCTCGGCCAGGTCGGCACTATCGCCATACTTACGCTCGTGCACCACACCCACATAAGGCGAGAACGCACGGTCTATCAGGTCGTAGCGGAGCCGGAGGCCGGTTTCGGTGGAAACCAATCCTTTGCCGACACCAATCTCTTCATCCTCACTGAACGCTACCGAGGCATCCAGAGTTGCCGCCAGGATCCAGTAATTGGTGAACAGCAATTCGTACTCAGCGTCCAGTTCGGCTGACGTATCACCATCGTTGCTGACGTACAGGTTTGCATCGATCTCAAACCATTGGGGCGCCAGGCCGGCGACACCGAGAACGGCGTATGTCCGGTCCGGCCCTTCCGGAGTATCGAAACGCACGCCCGCTTTGGCGTCGAAGAACTTGGAAATGGGGATCTGGCCGACCAACTGGTTTTCCAGCGTTTCGTAGGCCTGCTCCTCTATCTCGTACTCCCCGGTTGTGAGCAGCCGGACTTTAAAGTCGTCGGTGCCATAGAAGGCATCCGCATTCCAGACGCCCAGCTCCTCGTCATCGTCGCTGTAGCGGTACTCAAATTCCTCGAATTGAACGCCCCAGGTTGTGAGCGGCTGTTTTCGAGCGGTCGTGTCGGAGATCATTTCCTGAGCTGTCACCGCCGTTGAGACACCAATAGAGGCAAGGAAGCTGACTGCGACAATTGATCGAATACAGCTCATACCTCACCTCCATCTTTGGCAATCACGTCTGTTTTGGCCTGCGCCGACTCTGGCCCACCTTCAACAATGACCTTGCGGAACATACCAGCGGCCGCGTGATAGGACAGGTGACAGTGGAACGCCCACTGACCGGGCGCGTCGACCTCGGTTTCCATGTAAACCGTGGTGCCTGGCTGCACACTGACCGTGTGCTTGATCGGGTTCCATTGGTCTGCACCAACATCGAGAATGGACCACATACCGTGCAGGTGCATAGGGTGAGTCATCATGGTCTCGTTCACGAATTTGAAGCGAACTCGCTCACCGTATTTGAGACGAATTGGGTCTGCGTCTTCGTACTTGACGCCATTAATGCTCCAGGTATAACGCTCCATATTGCCGGTCAAACGAAGCTCAATTTCCCGGGTCGGTTCGCGGTCTTCATACAGTGGATCTTGGGCCTTCAGGTCAGCATAGGACAGGAACTTGCCGCCATTGGCTGCCGTGGGTACAAGGCCACTTCCCTTGGCGTAAAAGGGGTCGCTTTGGCCGCCTTTTCCCATCGCCATGGAACCATGATCCATGCCTTCCATGTTGGAATGATCCATTCCGGACATCCCTTCTGAGCTATTCATATCCATGTCGCCATGATCCATACCGGCCATGTTGCCATGGTCCATGCCGGGCATATCGCTCATGTCTGCCATAGTCAGGCGCGCCGGATCACGCAGTTGCGGAACAGCCGCTTCCATACCTTCTTCGGGGGCCAACGTTGCCCTGGCATAGCCGGACCGCCCCATGGATTCAGCAAAAATGGTGTAGGCCTGCTTGTCTCTCGGGCGAACGATCACATCGTAGGTTTCCGCCACACCAATCCGGAATTCGTCCACATTGACCGGCTGAACGTTGTTGCCATCAGCCTGGACAACCGTCATGTCCAGACCAGGAATCCGGATGTCGAAGTAGGTCATCGCAGAAGAGTTGATGAATCGCAGCCGAATGCGTTCGCCCGGCTCAAAGAGTCCCGTCCAGTTCTGGTCCGGGCCTTTGCCGTTGATCAGGCCCGTAAAGCCCTGCACGTCTTCAACGTCCGCCTTCATCATCCGCATACCACCCCAGGCAATACGGTCACTGACGGTGTTCATCAGGCCATTCTTTGACACGTCCGAGAAAAACTCGCCGACAGTTTGCTGCTCGCGGTTGTAGTAATCCGGCATCATTTTCAGGTTGCGCATGATGCGGTCACCGGAATGGGGGTGCTTGTCAGTCAGCTGCACCACGTATTCACGATCGTAGCGGAATGGCTCACGGCCCTCGGGCTCGATGACAATGGCACCATAGGCGCCGTCCGGCTCCTGAAAACCAGAGTGGCTGTGGAACCAGTAGGTGCCTGCCTGCTGGATAGGAAACTCATAGGTAAAGGTTTCACCCGGCTTGATGCCCGGGAAACTGATACCAGGCACACCGTCCTGGTTAAAAGGAAGGATCAGGCCGTGCCAGTGAATGGACGTCATCTCATCCAGGTTGTTGGTCACGTTGATCCGGACGTTCTCGCCTTCCTTGAAACGCATTACCGGTCCCGGAGATGCGCCGTTGTATCCAATGCCTTCCTTCACAAAATCGCCGGTATCAATTTTTACCCGGTCGACCGTAAGGTCGTATTCGCCGGCCAGAACCATGGCGGGCATCAGCAGGCTCAAAAGCCCTGTCAAAAAGCGTGGTTTCATCTGTGTTGCTCCGAACTACACGTCATTGAAGCCGGGCCGAGAAACGTGTCTCAGCCCCGCGCTCGCGGACCTCAGTTAAGCGAGTTACTCGAAATTGACCTCACCGTACATCCCGGCCTGATAGTGGCCCGGCACGTTGCAGGCAAATTCGATATTGCCTTTATCAGAGAACTTCCATACCACTTCTTTACTTTGGCCCGGTTCCAGCAACACGCTGTTCGGGTCGTCATGCTTCATGGAATGGCCATTCCCCATATCCATATTCATCATGTCGTGGTTCAGCTTGCCGCCCTGGATGACGCCATGCTCAACCATCATCATCATTTCCTCTTGATGAGCTTCGTGCATGTCGGGAGTGCCAACATTGAACTCATGGACGAGGTTTCCCTTGTTCTCCACCACGAAGCGAACGGTTTCACCCGGCTTTACACTGATTTCTTCGGGTTCGTAGTAGTTGTCGTACATCTCGACAGTTACGGTTCGGCTGGCCTCCGACGCTTTGCCAGGTTCACCGCTTGTAGCGCCGTGCCCGTGGCCACCATCATGGGCGCCAGCCGCAAACGCTGTTGCCGACATTGAAAGCGCCATACCCGCTACGAATAGTTTTGATGCATTCATCTTTTTATCCCCTGTAAAATATTGCTCGAAAAACACTGCAGGATTGAGCCCCAATCTTGAGCAATGTCCAGAATCGGTTGTTACCTTCTCTCACTAACCTGAATTCTTTCTGAAAAACTCGAACTATTTTCCGTTCAGGCTGAATTCAGGTTAATCAGTCACACTTTCGACCGCGGACCATACATAGAAGGAAAAACTCATGCGTTTACTGCTCGTCGAAGATGACCGCTTGCTTGCTGAGGGTCTGGTCAGGCAGTTGGGAAAAGCAGGTTTCAGCGTTGATACAACTCCCAGTGCCCGAGAAGCCGTCGTTCTGGGTGAGCAAGAGGATTACCGTGCTGTTGTTCTGGACCTGGGTCTACCTGATGGCAACGGGCTGGACGTATTGAGAAAGTGGCGAACGAATCACGTCAGCTGTCCGGTCTTGATTCTGACCGCGAGAGGCGATTGGCAGGATAAGGTTAACGGCTTAAAAGCCGGGGCAGACGATTACCTGGCAAAACCTTTTCAGACAGAAGAGCTAATCGCACGCCTCAACGCACTCGTGCGTCGAAGTGAAGGAAGGGTCCATGCTCAGGTTAAAGCCGGCCGCTTTGAACTGGACGAAAACCGCCAGAGTCTCAAGATGGACGACGGCGTGGAACATACACTTACCGGCACCGAATTCCGGCTGCTACGTTGTTTGATGAGCCGCCCTGGCCACGTCTTTTCCAAAGAACAACTAATGGAACAGCTTTACAACTTGAATGATAGCCCGAGCGAAAACGTCATTGAGGCGTATATTCGGAGGTTAAGGAAGCTAGTGGGCAGCGAAACCATCTCAACACGACGCGGCCAGGGGTACATTTTTAATGCGATTCCTTAAAAAGCCTGCGTCCGTAAAAGGAACCTTGCTTGCGCTGTTACTGCCCGCCGGAATTGGTCTAATGGGGGTGGCGTGGTTGGTCCATGGCTTGCTGCTCGACCGAATGTCTCGGGAATTCGTTGAAAGCCGACTGAAAGATGAAGTCGTTTTCCTTGAGCACCAGATTCGCGACGCGAATGGTGAAGTTGACACTCTCCAGACGGGCGATTATTTCCAGGATGTTTTTCATCATGCCTTTGCCATACATACACCCGAACAGACCATCATTTCACCCGATACTTGGGAGCCCTTGTTAACGCCTCTGATTGAAAACGAAGAAGACGGAGCCGTTCGCGTAGAAGATGCCGAAACCACTGATACTCCCTTAGACATCCTCGCCTACCGAAAGTCTTTTCAGGTCGGTGAAACACCCATCGTCGTAATCGTTTCTGAAGATCTGGGTGCGCTGAAACGCAGCCAAGCTGCACTTCATGCCTGGACCGCCGTAGTATCAGTTCTGTTGATTATGCTCTTGGTCGCCGTGCTCTGGTCCGGAATCACGATGTCCATGCGACCGGTTGTCACACTCAAAGCCGCATTAAAAAGACTCCAGGACGGAGAGATCTCCCGAATCAACGTTCAGTCGCCAGAGGAGTTCCACCCGCTGGTTCTTCAACTAAATCAGTTGCTGGACTCCTTAGATCAGCGACTGGAGCGCTCCAGGGACGCTCTCGCAAACCTGTCTCATAGCGTCAAAACCCCCATCGCAGCCGTCCGGCAGATACTGGAAGACGACACACGTCCCCTCGACACTACTCTTAGGCACCAGATGGTGGAGCGACTAAGCGATATCGATAGGCAATTAGAGGCTGAAATGCGTCGAAGCCGTTTTGCAGGGCCCCAGATTGGGAAAAGCGCCTACCCCATAAAACAGGCACGGGATCTTTTGTGGATGCTCGGTCGTTTATATCCGGAAAAGTCGTTTGAACTATCGAGTTCTCTGCCTGAAGACAGCCGATGGCCGATAGAAGAACATGATCTTAATGAAGTATTGGGCAACTTACTGGACAATGCTGGCAAATGGTCTTCGAGATGCGTAGAGCTCTCTGTGGAACAAGGCAGCGGCTTCAAGCGAATAGTTGTTGCTGATGATGGCCCAGGGGTTAATCACAAGGATTTAGCCAGTTTGGGCCAAAGGGGTCTGCGGCTAGATGAGCAAACACCTGGGCACGGTCTCGGCCTTGCTATCGTTCGAGATATAGTGACTCGCTATGAAGGTAAAATCAGCTTTTCGACTAAGTCCTGTAGCGGTTTACGCGTTTCTATCGAATTATTAAGATAAAATTGTTCGCTTTTGTTTAGCTGAGTTCAGAGGATGCCCTGGTCGCAAAGCGAACGCTGAGAGGTACCGCAGACTAAGCCCGCAATGGTCGGTGCGCTCCCTATGTGGCTTGTTTAAGGCGTGTCCAGGATGGCGAGAATCAGAATCGACAAGCTGCTAACCGAAGGTAAGACCTTTCCGTTTTATGATCCCCGAGACAATAGGGTTAGCCTTGTAGCTCACAGCCAAGAATCGAGGATAAGAGCCAGCATGAAAAGAAAGAGGTATTGTCTGGTACGTTGGAAGCGATTCAGTTCGCCGATTAGTCATTATCCGCAGTCGCCATAGCCAACAATTTTATAGAACTTTACCCCTACCATTATCATTTGTTGGTGGCCGCAGGTTGGCTTCGACGGCAAAAATCCAAGTTCTTTACCCAAAAAAATGATTGAAGGCGCCTGTTGTGAAGAATTGGTCGATTATGGTCACTGCTTTTGTTCTAGTGGGGTGTAATGGGTCCGGGTCTGGCCCAGATAGTGCTAAAGGTGATAACGATACAAGTACTGATCCAACAGTGGCTGAGATCAGACCGGTTAGCGGTCAGTCGCCTCCTCGCAAGCTAATACCTACCACACCGTCCAATCTGGATACCCGCTGCGATGATGGCGCAGCGAACGCTGCGGTCTGGGCTGACTGTCAAGCAGTGAATTATGCAAAGACGTTGGAAGCGCCCACTGAACAGGTGTCGATTCCCTTCCTCGGTCGATTAGCAGAGCAAACACTATTCAATGTGGGAGAGTTGGTTGAGCGAGGATTAATCGATCCCTCTTGGCTTTTATCTCTATCCTTAGGCACTCCTCAGACAACGCCCTCTTTGTCCCTTAATACACCGCTCACGCCACTTTGTGCAACTTATGGGCTACCGTGCACGGGCGATCCATACCGATATCCAGAAGCAAACGGTCCCGATGGCAAACACTTCTACGAAACGGAAGCCGACGTAACGGACGTTGTGTTTTATGATCGTGAGTGCGCGCGATTGTCCGGCAAGTTATGGATTCCCAAGCAAGCTCCACTGGGCAAAGAGTTGCCCACGATCGTAATCACAAGTGGATCGGTTCAAGCGCCGCAAACAGCTTATAGCTGGGCAGCTCAGGAACTGGTGAGAGACGGATATGCTGTTTTTACGTATGATCCCCGTGGGCAAGGGCAATCCGACCTCTTTGCTCCTTTACTTGAGCAAGGCGGCAACCTGAACCCTAGCGTGTTCTGGGAAGGACAGGTAGATGCCATTGATTTTTTCCGCTCAACTCCCGAAAAGATTTACCCTCACTCTGCTTCATGTGAGGGGACTCATCCAGCACCGGCATTAGACTTCAACCCAGAGTGGTCGCATCTGGATCACTCGCGGCTCGGGATCGCCGGACATTCTCTTGGAGCTATAGGTGTTTCGGTAGTTCAAGGGTATGGAGCGCCAGGTGCGGAGCCGTGGCCCGGGCTAATCGATGACGAGAATCCGGTTGATGTGGTTGTCGCTTGGGATAGCTTGATGACACCGGAGGGGGACGGTCTAACACCGGCCTCACATCTTCAACTGCCGGCTCCTCTTTATGATGTCATACTGCTGGCTATCACTCAGGGGTCGTTTCCACAATTTGCGCCACGCGTGCCAGCGATGTCATTCTTTGCGGATTACGGCTTTGCGCCAGTGCCCTATATCGTACCGCCCGACCCTGAAGGCGGGAAAGTATCATTCAATGCATGGCGCTCTGCAGGTGTTCCAGTTTATGCGCTAGGCTTTCAGGGCACCACGCATTTCGACTTTTCATTATTACCCTTGTTTCCTGCCACATCCTGGTGTCCCGATGTCTCTGACAATTCTTGCTCAGGAGGGTGGGGGCGTCCTTCTATCAGTTACTACACGCTTGCCTGGTTTGATCGTTGGTTAAAAGAACCTGGTGAGATTGGATATAACGATGCCGATATCAGACTGATTGACGATGGCCGAACTGGTGGGGCGGATCGAATGAGTTTCCATTATCATTCTGCTCGCTCTTTTCCAGACCGATCTGGCGGGCAGCAGTATTGTGAGAATATTCGTGGTGGGTGCGTTAAGTGAAACGAGAAGTCAGGATCAGGCAACAGCTGCGGAGCTGAAAAGATCTATTTTTAGATGGTTTGTTAAGTTGTCCTCTCAAACGTAAAAAACTACAGAACAAAGATAGGAGACCATGAGACCGAAGGTTTTCTCAACCAACTTGATGATGACAGACAGCGCCCACCAAATAAGGGATTAGCGGTTCTATCGACGAAAACAATATTCGCTTTTTTTCCCCTCGGAAACGACGGCACGCTGGGCCTTTCCGGGCACAAAGCCAGCGTTCTTTGTGAGTAAGGCCCATCATGGAGAGGTATATCGAAGTTGAGGAGTTCGCTACCAAGCATGGGTATCTAGCTTGGTTCCATGGATGGGCTAAAACAGCTCACAGAATTCGGGTTCAAATACCGCACACTCTTTATGTGAAGCGTCGGCCAAATTGTAGCGAGCTAATCTCCGCCATAATCTTTTCAATCACATATGTTCGTACGGCAGGTTTGATCTCGTCCTCTGGGTAGCACCTCACCAGATCAATATGACTTACGCCCTCATGCGCATGGAACATGTGGTTTTCGATCCGTTGCGAGACTCTGCTCCCAACCGCCTCGTTCGATTGGTGGCTTCGGTCGCACCCCAGCAAGTCTCCGCACGAGAAAAAATTAAAGCACACATCTACATTTGCGGGCACGGTACGGGGGTCGAAACCCCATCGTCCCGGGAATACTCGTCCCAGTCCTCCTGCAGCGATTGTGACGAGAAGGGCAACAGTCACACCTCGCCGCTCAAGCTCGCGTGCAACCTTGACCGCTTGGAACCCGCCCTGACTATACCCGAGAATTATGAGATTCCGCCCTTCGCCAAATGATGCCTGTAAGTCATCTGATATTGAATCGGCGGAGTGTAGGTGACCATACAGCGTCACGTCTGATAAGCCCTTGCCTCTGAGGTAATGCAGCAAGTTCTTTTGCATCAGTCGGCGGGCCATGAAACCGTGTATTACTGCAACTCGTGGACCGGAATAGCTGCCGCATTTTTCTGGTCGGTCAGGAACCTGTAATTGTTGGACTAAGCTCATAAGTTTACTCCTCAAAAAAACATCCCCTTGCAGTGACCATCAGCCTATCCAGTAAGATTCATGTTTAACTATTGTGCCAGAACTCTGTCCAAAAATGAGTCACAGCCCTAATAATCTCGATATCTACTGAAGGGCGACCGTATCAAGATCTTGGTTACTGCAATCAATTCGCGCAGAAATCAGGACTGAGCAGTGCAGCTCTGAAATCGAGAAACCGTATTTCTACTTGGTCCGCCAGTTCACATTCTGTTCAATGAGAAGAAGCACCCTGAGGTGAAGGGAAAACACAAAAAATGAGCGTTTCCTGAACTATCTTCGCCTAAATCATGGAGTCAGTCCTGTCGGATGCTCAAGGTTATCAACCCAGAGCGGGTCGCCGCTATCCTGGGGAGTACGGAAGAAAGGTATTGGCTTTACCGACCTTCTTTATGGCGATGGTTCAAAGGTCAGCGAAGCTCTCTTAATTCCCACAGAGGGCATCGACCTGAAAGGCCAGAACCTTCTGGCACTCAGCGGTTAGGGAAGAAGAGCCAAAAATCTGACACGCTACGAAGGTTCGCTTTTGTTTAGCAGCGAAAACCTCGCGGTCGAGAATCGACGCAGACCAACCATAAACCTTTCCCCTTCTTTAAGGCACCAGCGTTGCCACACCAAACCAAATCGGTCAGCAGCCATAAATCCTTCCCGCTCTGCAATGCAGCCGACCATTAAACATCCTGGCTCCATTTCCGCAGACACTGCCTGAATGCCGACGACTGCCACTGCTGTAATCCCCCCATTTTTAACCGCCCTTTTGAGTAGAGGGTTAAGCTGCCTTTAACAGCTTGGCCGGGGGTATTCCTCCGATGGCCGTATTTGGCCGCTCATTGTTGTATTGCCAGAGCCACTGGGTGGCTAATAGTTGAGCATGAGCCACGCTGTTGAATTGATGTAAATCCAGCCATTCATGCCGTGCAGTTCGATTGAAACGCTCAATATAAGCGTTCTGCGTGGGCTTACCGGGCTGAATGTAGATCAGCGTGATCCGGTTTGTGTTGGCCCAGCTCACCAGAGTCTGCGAGATATACTCCGGCCCATTGTCACAGCGAATGGCCGCTGGCTTACCGCGCCATTCAATGATCTGATCCAGGGCGCGAATCACCCGCTGAGCGGGCAACGACAAATCGACTTCAATTCCCAAGCCTTCCCGATTGTAGTCGTCAATCACGTTGAACGTCCGGAAGGTCTTACCGCTGACCAACTGATCGCTCATGACGTCCATCGACCAGACTTGATTCGGCGCAGTCGGAACATCCAGCTCGCCCGGATAATCCCGCTGGATGCGTCGCCTGGGCTGAATGCGCAGGTTCAGCTCAAGTGCCCGGTAAATGCGATATACACGCTTGTGGTTCCAAGCAAAGCCCTTCACGTTGCGCAAATACAGAAAACACAGACCGAAGCCCCAGCGTTTGTGAGTCTGGGTAAGTCGTAACAGCCAGTCAGCCACCAGAGCGTTTTCGCCACTGAGCTTCGCTTGGTAGCGATAGCAGGTCTCGCTGATACCGTATACCACGCAAGCCATCCGGATACTGAGACCGTGCTTGGCCACGCCCTTTCTGGCCATCTCCCGGCGCTGAGATGGCCTTACAACTTTCCCTCCAAGGCTTCCTGACGAAGCTCAGCCTTGAGCCTCTCTTCGGCGTACATCTTTTTCAGGCGGGCATTCTCAGCTTCCAGCTCTTTAAGACGCTTCATCATCGATGCGTCCATGCCGCCGAATTTCGAGCGCCACTGATAGATCAGCGCCGAGCTGACATTGTGCTCCCGAGCCAGTTCAGCAACCGGAACTCCGGCTTCGTGCTGTTTGAGGATTGCCATGATTTGGCTATCGGTGAATCGAGACTTCTTCATCTGTCGCTCCCTTTGCGATCATTGTAAAAGTCTCTACTCAAAACCTCGATTATTTTCTGGGGGGATTACACCTTCACCAATACGATCGACTTAGAACTCGTCCGGAAAGTCAAAGCCATTAGGCACGATGAACCGAAACCCGTCGCCCCGGATCCTAACGACAACTCCGTTACTTAACGCATAATCATACATTTTCAATAACCGTCGAATGACAGACCGCTTCCTAGCTAGTCCGACAACCTGATCGGTCGGATACAGTCGTTGTAGAAGCTTAAAGACTTCAGGGCCAGTCCTAGTAAGTGAAAAATTACTAGGACTCACGCCATTTGGACGGAGATCCATATCAATGCCAACATCCCTTCTAATAGACGTTTTAAGAAATTTTAAAATCGTGTCTGAACCAGCAAAACTAACCACCCATCCAGAACAAAGAAAATTGCATTTTTGAGGCCGATGAATCGCTCCATCCCCGTCAAAGTATCCTCGAATGAAATCCCATAAATAGGTTTCAGGAATTCTCGGAAGAAAAGTATCACCGAGGGAACGATTAACAATAACATTATGCTTAATCAGTGAATCAGCCAACTCTCTCCTATTAACTGTAAAAACCGAAACCGGGTAACGTTTACCATCTTTTTTAGCTTTATATAGGCATTTCTTAACAGGAATATTGGATTTCAAAAACTTTTTAAACATAAATAAATGTTCTGAGTCGGATTCCTGCACAGCTACTCGGAGATGCTTTCGGTATTTAGAGTATCGGACATGACCATCTGCCCATATAAAACCCAGCCAATAGGCACTTTCACAATTCCATTCATCAAATGCTGTTACATCAACCTTATATTTTGTCGGGTGTCTCGGCACTCTCGGGATGCAGGACTTTCGTTCGAAGCCAAGTTCTTTAAAGTTTGTTGAAAACCAACCTATGCTTCGACCGAAGAGAACGCCAAGAACTTCGTAGTCAATGTTCAAATCCATGTAGATCGGATGGATACGCTCTAGCGCCATTCTCTTGAACGACTTGGCTAATTCGCTTCTCCTTCCAAGGCTGTCGGATTTGGCAAGCAGGCCACGAGCTTCGCAAATTGATAGATAGATATCTCGTTTTCGCCTCTCACTATCAATTATCTTTTGGGACTCTTTCTCTATGCAACCTATTACATCTTCATATTTATTAAAAACTATATCCTCATTCATTTTGAAATACCTTTCATCTGTAAACTTACGACTTACTTATTATTAAAAAAGACAATGAAACCACACAGCTAACATGAATAACATTTTAAGCTTGAAAAAAATCAATATTTTCGTCAGTTTAGCAGTAACAAAATATATATTATAAATATCGTAAAGGTCAGAGCAAACAACAGGCCATTTATTTTTTGTATAAGATAGCTTGTATTTGGAATGTAGAAGACTTACCCGTTCAAGCAAGTTAACTGACATCGATCGTAACGGTCTTTCCGCTGATCAAGCTTTTCCTTGAAGTACGAATTTTTTACAAGAACATCAAAAAAAGCGACGTGCAGAACATGGGGAAAGCATGTTGCCGGGTGGACTAGAAGCGAATACCGCCTTGCAGAACCTTGAGTGCCAGACGATTGATATATATGAGGCGAATTTAGTGGAAGTTCTCACCTGCCTACTTCAACCGCTTCCTGCATAAGATGACGGTAGGCCCCTTAACTGCATTAACGATGAAGAAATCACTGTTAAGATAAGATGTGTCGTTAGAAAGCTTACGTTAGGGGAATTCCCCTGAAAAATCTGGAGCACTCAGGGGGTGACACTTGCTACTCATGGATGTCTCTCTGATAACCATTTTTAATCGCTGAAGGCGTCTCGTTTAGCAAATTGGTTACGTTTCACTTTCCACTGCCGAGCGAAGCCATATAGAGCTTGTGTTAATCAAAGTCGCACCGAGATCAAGGCACCCTAGGTTTAGGAAACATGATGAGCTATTCCGAGAACAATCCCCAAGCAGGCCAGATACTGGCAAAAGCTGCGAAGAGAGCAGCCGCAGCATTGGAGATCACCCCGCAGCAGCTTGCGCTAATTCTGGGCACTGATGAACGTGATCTGGAGATTTCTATTGAACCCGAAAGTAACCAAGGGTTTCGGGCTCGACAATTTATCCAAATTTTTCAGCAATTACAGAGCTTGTTGGGCAGCAACAGCGCGATGGCCCATTGGGTAGCGACGAACAACCGAGAATTCAGATCAGCTCCCATAGACGTGATGCAGACTGAGCTTGGGCTGGATGAGGTTCATGCCTACCTAGAGTTCATGAGCAAGTAACGTCGCGAGAGTGATTTTCACCGAATTACAGCTCATTTTTTTGAAAAAATAGCAAGTTAGAGAGAGCGGCGAGTATTTTTTTACCGAATACTGAATTAGCGCGGTGACAACGATACGTGACTACAACAAACATTCTACTTACCGCTCGCAAGGATTGCCCAGCGGTGCGACTCCACCATCAATCGATATCTGATTGAACAAGGAGGGCTGGATATCCACGAAGCGAAAGTAGTTGGCTATGTAGTAAACTCTTCCTGTACCTTACGCCAACCCATTGCATATCCCGATTCCCTTTCAGTTGGTTTCCGTGTTGCGAAGCTTGGCAACAGCTCTGTGACCTATGAACTCAGCATTTTCAAAGAACTTGAAGCCGAGGCATCGGCCTTTGGACTGTTGGTACACGTTTATGTGAATCGTGACCAAAATCGCTCTGTTAACATCCCAGCCCCAATCCGTCAGTGCCTGGAGGAAATATTGGTTAAGTAGGTTAGTTCTGATCCAATTTGCTGATGAGATAAATCTAGTAGCTGTTTAGGACACGCCCTACTTACGTTGGTCACACGAATAGCAATACCCTTGAGGTGACCCTACCTCATAATTTTGCTCTATTGGAGGCTAGAAAATCCGTATGCCTGAACCGTCAGCAAGAATTCATGCCATTAAGCAGATTGCCTTTCACGAGAAATAGAGAGCAGATTCTACAGAGGAAGGTCGGCAATTCTGTTCTCAATATACAGGTTGTAAGTTATTGATTTCGCGTTACTCCGTTAGATTCGGTAAATACGCCGCACTTTCGAGAATTTACCAACATTTTTGAGCACTTACGGTGACGAAATCGCGATTTTGACATGGTAGAGGTCCCCAGTTCGAATCTGGGTGGTCCTACCATTCCCTGCAAGCAGGAAAGTCACTTAGGCGTAAGCCAAGTGGCTTTTTTCGTTTCTGGCGCATACCTTTCACAAAACCAGCTATCCCCCTACTCTTAACAGCCTACCCCTCTACATCTCCATTTCGGTGCGGTGTAAGAACAGCACAAAAAACTGGTGACCCGCCCAACGCCTACTATTCTTGTCGTAAGCACTCGTAAATATGTAGCTGTTGATCGCATATTTTGGAATAAAAACGTGCCGCTTAGAAGGAGTTAAGCGTGGGAACTGGGAAAAAGTGTACTTGTGCAGCGGGAATCATGGCCTTGGCAGTGATCGCAGACCACCCTGAGTTGCTTGAAACCAAATACTTGGATCCTTACTACTATTACGACTGGGCTTTCTATTTCGCCCAGAGTTATGTGTTACTGGCTGGCCTCTAAAACTATCCATCCCGCTTTTCCTCTTCTCGTTCTTCTTTCTCGAGCTGAGCTTTTCGAGCGCGGATTTTTTCCAGCTTCTCTTCCGGGATTTGCATATTGGCACTGTCTCTGAGGAATAACAGGCTACCAACCAC
The DNA here is from genome assembly GCF_004353225.1 of Marinobacter sp. JH2. Classification (NCBI taxonomy): domain Bacteria; kingdom Pseudomonadati; phylum Pseudomonadota; class Gammaproteobacteria; order Pseudomonadales; family Marinobacteraceae; genus Marinobacter; species Marinobacter sp. JH2. Next base: position 1,500,991 of record NZ_CP037934.1, read on the forward strand.
CATGGCAATCGCAGCTAATATAAACAACCATCCTATGAGCGGCATTTTCATTCTCCTCTGAAAATTCTATATTCAGTGTACACCCTGCCCTTCGATTGGTTAACTCAGTCCCGCAGCACGAAACCACTTGTCCCGCGTTCTGTAGCTTCGTACCATTGCCCTGACATCCGCAGCCTCCTGGACCCCCGATGCGCAAACAGATTGATATCACCGTTGATTCCGCTCAAACCGCCGTGGATGCACTGGCGCAGGCCTCCGGTCTGCCGAAGCAGCGTATAAAAGACGCAATGGCGAAAGGGGCTTGCTGGTGGCTGCAGAAGGGCAAACGCGTGCGGCTGCGGAAAGCCAAACGGGAATTACAACCGGGAACTCGGATTGAGCTATTTTATGATGACACCGTATTGGCCCGCGAACCAGAAACTCCAACGCTCATTGAGGATAAAGGTCGTTACACTGTCTGGAACAAACCCCATGGGCTGTTATCTCAAGGATCCCAATGGGGGGATCATTGCAGCTTGCTGCGCCTCGCCGAACTTCAACTGAACCGATCTTGCTTTTTAGTGCACCGCCTAGATGCGGATGCCGCAGGATTAATGCTTGTTGCCCACGATGGCAAGGCCGCAGCTGCCCTCTCTACCCTATTTTCAAGCCGGGCCATGACCAAAATCTATCGGGCACGGGTTACCGGACAACTGTTCGCTCAAGATACTAAAATTGACGCCCCTATTGATGGCAAAGCATCGGTAAGTCACGTCAAGACCATTAACGTCGATTCGGAAACGAACACAACACTCGTGGAAGTCAAAATAGACACAGGCAGAAAACATCAGATACGGCGTCATCTAGCGAAGGTCGGACATCCGATTGTGGGCGATCGGCTTTATGGCACCAAAGCCCCATCAGCTCTCCAGCTAGTCGCGAAATACCTTGCCTTTGATTGCCCGTTACAAAAGCACCCTGTTCACTTCACCCTAAAATGCGAGCCGCCGGTCAACAGCTAAGGCCAAGAATGCAACCTTAAGTTTGTCAGCTTTTTATACAGTTATTCTAACTGTCTGCATCAACACCTTCATAACACGCTGTTTTAAAACACATAAATAACCACCAAAAACATGGCACGCAGCATGCTTTTGTTCCCTTACGCTCAAACGAATAACGGGCGATTTCGAATAAAATGGAACGAGGGAACCAACCATGAACATCAAAAAGCTATTCTCAGGGCTTCTGTTAGGGGCCTCCATCGCGATATCACCCTTGCAGGCGGCCCCCATTCTCAGTGACATCGTATTTGTTGTCGATGAATCCGGTTCGATGGGTAATGTTCAAACTAACCTAAGGAACAACATTGGTTTATTTGCCAGTATCCTGACAGGAACCAACCAAGTTGATGCGCAGTATGGACTAGTAGGGTACGGAAGCGGATCACCCGCGCCCCGAATGATCACTGATTTCACCGATGACACTAACTTCTCGACGGCAGCTCAAGGTCTGTTGACCAACGGCGGATCAGAACCAGGCTACACAGCTACGGCATTTGCACTCAACGGATTAGACAACCAAACAGACCTGTTCTCTTTCCGCGGCAATGCGGTCAAGAACATCATCATCTTGACCGACGAACCATCCAATGGCGACTTCGTTTCTCGAGGAGCTGTAGGTGGTCAAGCCGTTTCAGAGAGCATTCTAGATGGCCTACTGACCAGCAATAACGCGCTGTACAATGGTGTACTTCGCTCCAACAACACCATCAATTCTTACTCTCAACTGATCACTGATCACGGTGGCACAGTGTTCGACCTAAACCTGTTTAACACCAATGACCAGAATGTTGTTCAGCAGTTCGTCACTGACTTCGCAAACAAGAAACTGCAGGAAACACTGGATTTCTGCCAACTCAACCCAAATGATCCGGCATGCCAGCCATCCACTTCGGTACCTGAGCCTTCATCTTTAGCTCTTATCGGCCTGGGCCTTTTGGGAATCGGTTTACGAGCGCGCCGTAAGGCAGTCGCTGCTTGAGACTACCCTAGAGTCAAAAAAACGGCCGACATAATTGTCGGCCGTTTTTTATTACGCGGAACTCCAGGCGAAATCAGACCTTGTAGAAGTCCCGATACCAGTTCACGAAGTTAGCAATGCCCTCTTCAACCGGCATTGCCGGCTTATAATCCACATCGTTGATCAGGTCATCGACATTGGCGTAGGTAGCCGGCACGTCACCCGGCTGCAGCGGCAGCAAATTCTTCTGCGCTTTCTTGCCCACTCGCTCCTCGATGATCTCGATAAACCGGGACAGCTCTACCGGGTTATTGCTACCGATGTTGTAGATACGGTATGGCGCCTTGCTGGTGCCGGGGTCTGGCTGAGCGCCTGACCATTCGGGGTTTGATTCGGCGACGTGGTCCAGCGTGCGGATTACGCCTTCAACGATGTCATCGATGTAGGTGAAATCGCGGCGGTGTTGGCCGTGGTTGAATACATCAATGGGCTCACCCGCCAGAATTTTCTTGGTGAAGATAAACAACGCCATATCCGGGCGCCCCCACGGGCCATACACGGTAAAAAACCGCAAACCGGTGGTCGGCATGTTGTACAGATGGCTGTAGGTGTGCGCCATCAGCTCATTAGCCTTCTTGGATGCGGCGTACAAGCTCAGCGGGTGGTCTACGTTATCATGCACCGAAAACGGCATGGTTTCGTTTGCACCGTATACCGAGCTGCTGGAAGCATACACCAGATGCTTCACATCGTTGTGGCGGCAGCCTTCCAGAATGTTGGTAAAGCCCACCAAATTAGCGTCGATGTAGGCGTGGGGATTTTCCAGTGAATAACGAACACCGGCTTGCGCCGCCAGATGCACAACCCGCTCAGGCTTGTGCTCGCGGAACAGAACTTCCATTGCTTCACGATTGGCGACATCTTCGCGCACTTCGGTGAAGCCCGGCTTATCCAACAACCGCGCCAATCGCGCTTCCTTGAGGTTGACGTCATAATAGTCGTTAACGTTGTCCACACCAATCACTTCATCACCGCGATCCAACAGCCGATGAGCCAGGTGCGAGCCGATAAAACCGGCAGTGCCCGTTACCAGGATTTTCAAAATCTGCTCTCCAAAAAAATGGCGCCCGGAGGCGCCTGTTCGTCTACTTAGAAGTCAACGCCAATACTTGCAAACGGGCCGGATAGCTTCACATCCAGCCGATCGTCGTCGTCTTCATAATCAATGGCCATCTCACGGTAGCCGGCGCGCAGGCGCAGTACCGCCACATCGAACTGACCGTAAACATTGACGTCGTACAATGAATCTCCGCTGTAGGAAATCACGTTGCCTTCACCACCAACGGATACTCCGGTGAACGGTAGATCGAAGCGAACGGATGCATAGCCTAAGGGCAATACGCCATCGACGGAGGTCTTACTGACTTTGCCGCCAATAGCTGTATCTCGCACGACAAGCTCAGCATCCATCTTCCGCGCCGTCAGCCCCAGATCAAGGTTTACCCAGTTGTCCAACACTTCGTAGTAGAAGGTGGCATCGAGCTGTTCGATGTCGAGATCGGATTTAACGTCTGCCCCCACGCCAACACCGATTTTGTCGAAGCCTTCAGGTCCAATTTCACCGCGGCCACTCTGGGAAATACCGGTGTAATTCAACCGTACGTTTGGCAGTACCGGGATGGGGTGTTCAAAGTTAGCGGTAAAATTGGCGTTGCCGTCGCTGCTCATATTGAGGTCTTTGTCGATATCGACAACGTCTCCCTTGTTAACCACGTCTCCGGAAAAATCCGAGTTCCAGTAGCTAACACTTGCGCCAGCGCCTACTACGTCGGCGCTGGCCAAAGGAGCAGCAAGTACCAAAGAACCACCCACGGCAATCATCAATTTACGCATAACAAACACCTGTCGTTTAGGTTTTTATTGTAGTGATCAGTCAAAACTGATGCCGAGACGACGACCTACTTCTTCATAGGTTTCGATCACGCTACCCAGCCCCTGGCGGAACCGGTCTTTATCCATCTTTTTGCGGGTTTCCTTATCCCAAATACGACAGCCATCCGGGCTGAACTCATCACCCAATACAATCTTGCCTTCACTGCGGCCAAATTCCAGTTTGTAATCAACCAGCAGCATGCCAGCCTCGTCAAACAGAGTTTTGAGCACGTCATTCACTTTGTAGGTCAATTCTTTCATCTGCGCCAGTTCGGCTTCTGACGCCCAACCGAAGCTCACCGCCAAAGATTCGTTGACCATAGGATCGTGCAAGGCATCATCTTTCAGGAACAGCTCGTAGGTTGGTGGGTTCAGCTCAACACCTTCTTCCACACCGATTCTACGGCACAGGCTGCCAGCAGAGATGTTGCGCACAACGCATTCAACCGGAATCATATCGAGTTTTTTGACCAAAGATTCGGTGCCGGACAGCAGTCCTTCAAAGTGAGTCGGCACGCCGGCCGCTTCGAGCTTTTCCATCACAAAGGCATTAAATTTGTTGTTTACCATGCCTTTGCGGTTAAGCTGTTCTTTCTTCTCGCCGTCAAAGGCAGACGTGTCGTCCCGGAATACCAAAACGAAACGATTGGGGTCATCGGTGCGGTAAACAGATTTTGCCTTGCCCGCATACAGTTCTTCGCGCTTTTCCATTAGGGTCTCCAAACGGTCGGCAGCCTGCCCGGCCGCCCCGTTAATCAGTACAGATGTTCAAACAGTTTGGTAAGCAGGTCGGCACTGGCTTGCTCACCATTATAGGTGTCAACGCGCTCGGCCGTAACCGCCATGGCAGGGGCTGCCTGGCTGATTGTTACCGTGTGGGTATGAATGAGCTTTTCGTCGTCGCTGAACCAAGAAAACCAGCCGGGCGAACGTTCGTCTTCAGTGCGAAAATCCACCTGAACCCAACCAGCGCTGCGATCAATATCGACAATATTCGCGCCAATTTCTTCAAGTGATCGATTCACCTCAGCCCATGTTCGGCCGTAATCCAACTCGACCTCAACAGCTTTTGCCTGCTCGTTTTCCGAAATCAAACGAACCAGTGGCTTAGCCACCATGCCTGAAGCCGCCCTAGAGAACGATTTACTGTCCTCTTTCTGTTTCAAAAACTCCGCCAACTCACCCAAGAGTTTTTTCTGAAGCGCTTTCGATGGTTCGTTATCAGTTGAATCCGGGTTCCAGGCGACCAATCCCTCTGGCCCTTCATCGAATTCCAATACCTGAGCACGAATTTCCGTCGTTTTACGACGAATACCAGGCGCTAGCCTTAATTGAACAAGCACCTTCGGTTCAGTCGCAGCCGGAGCGTTATCCAACTCGAGCAGAGTTCGGGCCGCTATGCTGAAGTTAGCCAGTTCGCTTTGCAAAACGCCCAACTGTGGGCTGTCGTGGGCAACACCCAATCCAGCTTGACTCATCCAAGCACTCGCCGCTGGCCATAAGCGCCCAGGCACATCGTTTACGAGCAACCACAACCGGCCGTCCAGTTCTTCGATAACGTAATTCTCGTCGAGAATATCGGACGTCATATCGGGAGGACGGGGAATGGTAGATGGGTACATTCGGCGGGAATCATCCGTGCGAATGCTGCGAATGGGCATGGCTTCGCCAAGACGGGAATTATCATAGCCGGCAGGCACCACAATGGGCGTCCCTTCAGGCGCATTGACATAATCTTCGGAACGATCGGGCAAAAAGCCACAACCAGCCAGCGTGCCAGCAAACACAAACCCGGCAACAGGCCGGGCTAGAGATACAAGTTTGTAACGGGTTCTTCCAGGAACCTGCATCGGGTTACTCCGGTTGAGGAGAAAAGGAGTTGGCCTCAGAGAACACCTGAAGCCTTGAGTGCGTCTTCCACTTCACCTTGGAACTTCTCGCTGAGCGGAGTCAGCGGCAGACGAATCCCTTCACCAATTACGCCCATATGCTGCAGAGCCCATTTAACCGGAATCGGGTTCGCTTCCAGAAACAGCTTGTGGTTTAAGGGGGTCAATTGCTCGTTCAGCCGGCGGGTCTCTTCTTCATTCCCGGCGATTGCGGCCTCACACAACTGTGACATGCCCTTTGGCGCGACATTAGCGGTAACTGACACATTCCCTTTAGCGCCCGCGAGCATAAGTTCTGCTGCCGTGGCGTCATCTCCGGAGTAGACGGCCAAGCGCCCGGCCAAGCCTTCAATCAACTCGATTCCACGAGGGATATTGCCGGTTGCATCTTTGATGCCGACAATATTGGGAATATCAGCAAGACGCAGAACCGTTTCGTTCAACATATCGCAGGCGGTACGCCCGGGCACGTTGTATACAATCTGGCTCATAGCTGGCACAGCTTCTGCGATGGCTTTGAAATGCTGATACAAGCCTTCCTGAGTTGGTTTGTTGTAATACGGCACAACCAACAAACACGCATCCGCACCTAGTTTATGGGCTTCTGTGGTCAGGTCGATCGCTTCCCGGGTACTGTTACCGCCGCTACCGGCGATCACAGGGATCCTGCCGTCCACTCGTTTTATGATATGGCCGATCACCCGACAATGCTCTTTCGGGTCCAAAGTGGCGGACTCACCAGTGGTGCCCACAGCCACAATGCCATGAGTGCCATTTTCGATATGAAAGTCCACTAGTTTGTCCAAATCTTCCCAGTGAATATCACCATTGGGATGCATGGGCGTAACTAGTGCGACGAGGCTACCCGTAATCATAAAAACTCCGTCCGAATTAAACCGATATGGTAATGTTGGGCTCGAACTGACACAAGGGAATTAAAGGAGATGTCATGTCATCCGTAGCATTGAATCAGCCTGTACCCGATTTTCAGGCCCAGGCCACCGGTGATCAATCAATTACCCTGGCTGGCCTTAAGGGTAAAAACGTTATTATCTACTTTTATCCGAAAGACAACACCCCCGGATGCACCACCGAAGGCCAAGATTTTCGTGATCGCATGGAGCAATTCTCGGCTCTGGACACTGAAATATTCGGTGTTTCCCGCGACAGCTTGCGTGTACACGAGAACTTTCGTGCCAAGTACGAGTTCCCGTTTCACCTGATTTCAGACAAAGACGAAGACCTGTGCAAGCTTTTTGATGTTATTAAGCTCAAAAAGCTTTATGGCAAAGAGCATTTGGGCATTGAAAGAAGTACCTTCCTGGTTGATAAGGAAGGTGTACTCCGTCAAGAATGGCGCGGTGTTAAAGTAAAAGGCCACGCCGATGAGGTACTAGACGCCGTCAAAGCTCTATAACCCTAGCCTTCCGCTGCCGGTGGGGAAGCCACATTTTTCACCGGCCAAGCTGCGAATATTGCCTTCAGCATGGTTGCCAGCGGTATCGCAAAGAAAACACCCCACAACCCCCATACACCACCAAAAAACAGTACCGCGATAATGATCGCAACCGGGTGCAGGTTGTTCACTTCCGAAAACAACACCGGCACCAACACATTACCGTCTAACGCCTGGATGATGCCGTATACCACCATCACCCAAATAAAATGGCTGCCCCAACCGAACGCAAACAGCCCAATCACCGCAACCGGAATGGTGACCACCGCCGCGCCAATGTACGGAATCACCACGCTAATCCCCACCAACAACGACAGCAAAGCCGCATAAGGCATGCCCAAGACTTTAAACGCGATGTAGGTCGCCGAGCCCACGATTAAGATTTCCAGCGCTTTGCCTCGGACATAATTGGCACACTGCATGTTCACCTCACGCCAGATGCCAATCATCATCGGACGTTGCTTTGGCAATAACCGCGCGAACGAGCTCACCAGCAATTCCCGATCTTTCAGGAAGAAGAACACCAGAATGGGCACCAAGACCATATAGATCAGAAGCGCGACGAGGTCCGGTATGCTGGATAGCGAGAACGACACCAGCCACTGGGTTATATGAGCCACTTCCGTAGAAACCTGCTGGTACACTGCGTTGACCGCCTCAGCGGAGACCAAATGCGGATACTCGTCGGGCAAGACCTCCAGATACGATTGGAGCTCGCGAATGATTCGTGGCGCTTCTTTCGCGAGATTCGACACCTGCGACCAAATCAGTGGCAGCAAGCCGAAGAGAAAGCCCACCAGCACTCCGAGAAACATCAGAAATACACTGATGATCGCCACAAAGTCCGGCACGCCCCACCGTTGCAGTTTGAGCACCAACCCTTGCAGAATAAAGGCAACAATCAAGGAAGCAATAGCCGGTGCCAGCATCGCCCCGAACCACACAATAAAAACGGTGCCCGCCAACAAGATGAGAAACAGCACCACCGCCTCTTCATCCGAAAAGTATTTATTCGCGAGATCTCGCAAGACTCTGATCATGAAACGCTCCGACGATTATCCGCCGCACTCTATCACGAACCGGTATTCACCGTTATCTTCCTTATTGCTAAGGAGTTCGTGAGCGGATAATTTTATATAGGCAGGAATATCCCGTGCTGACCCAGCATCCGTAGCGATCACTTCCAAACACTCACCGGAGGCCATTGCATTAAGCTCTAACTTGGTTTTCAGTAGCGGCATCGGACAACGAAGCCCACTTGCATCCAGAGTTCTGTCAGCCATCTTGGGAAACACCATTAATATTCATTCAACAATGGGCAAGCATTATGCCGACAGTGTTACTCTAATGCATCAAAACAGTTGGTAATACTGCCCGGGGCCATTGCACGAAGCACCATAGAGCCGTTTGCAGCAAAACCCACACACTCTTGTTGAGGCAACATCAAAGTTCATGACGCTCCTTCGCACCAATCGCCGCACCTTTACACTTTTTAGTGCGGCCGCCCTGTTCACAGCGTTTCTCGTAACACCCGCGGTAAAGGCTGACTCAACACCCTTGCCCTCGTTTGGCGGCAGTGGTGGGCTGATAGCCGGCCAACAGGAGGCCAGCATTGGCGAGCAGGTGATGACCTCTATTCGGCGGTCGGCGCCGCAGGTGCAAGACCCCTTGGTGTATGACTACTTAAACAACGTGATTTATCGGTTGGTGCCGTTCGCCCCTCTGGATAATAGAAACCTCAAGCTTGTTCTCATCGACAGCCCCGCACTTAATGCGTTCGCTGTGCCGGGCGGTGTGGTTGGAGTAAATGGCGGACTCTTTCTTAATGCCACTACAGAACAACAGTTTGCTTCGGTACTCGCACACGAATTGGCTCACTTGAGCCAACGCCACTTTGCGCGGCGCATGGAGCAACAGGAAACCAGCACACCGTTAACATTGGCTGGCATGATCGCCGGCATCATCCTCTCTGCCGTCACCCAATCTGACATTGGTATAGCCGCTATCGCGGGCACACAGGCCATGGCCATTCAAAACATGCTGTCCTACAGCCGGGCTCATGAACAAGAAGCCGACCGTGTGGGCCTGGACATTCTCGCCAATGCCGGTCTTGACCCAAGAGGCATGCCCGAGATGTTCGAAATCATGATGCGGCAGAACCGCCTGCAAGGGAACAAGATGCCGGAATATCTCTCAACCCACCCGCTGACACAGAGCCGTGTCTCCGACACGCAAAATCGGGCTGAGCAATACCCCAGCAAGACGGTGCACGACAGTCAGGAATACCACCTGATGCGCAGCCGCTTGCAGGTTCATTACGCCAACACTCCCGCATCGGCTGTCGAGATATTCGAGTCGTACTTGAATCGAGACGACGCTAAAAAGAACGATGCGATACGCTACGGACTTGCCGTGGCCTATAAAGAAAACAAGCAACTGGATAAAGCTGAAAGCATTCTGCGGGAACTTCTATCGAAAAATCCGGGGCGTATTACGTTCCAAGTATCTCTCGCTGAAGTCTATACCGAGCAAAAGCGCTACGAAGATGCCCGAGACATTCTGAAAACAGCACTATCAAGAAACCCAAGTAATTACCCGATCACCTGGGCATTAGCCAGGCTTGAGATTGCGGATGGCAATGGCTCTGCAGCCGCCAGTCATCTAAAAGAACTGACCCGCCAGCGCCCTTCCGGCGACCAGATTTGGCTCCGGCTTGCGGAAGCTGAAGGCATGGCAAGAAACATCGTCGGCGTTCATAGAGCGAGAGCGGAATACGATGCCTTGCGAGGGGACTACCGGTCCGCTCAGCGCCAGCTGAGGCAAGCTCAGGAGAAACTGCCCGCGGGCTCTTCGGAACGACAGGTGGTTAGCGAACGGCTGAGCGAAATCGCCAGCCGCATTCAGCAAGCCAACAGATCCTGATCAGGACCTACCAACCCATCAAGAGGCGTTACCAGCCGCCTTGAGGTTCATACCTTTCGTGAAATTCAACATGCGCTTGAGAGGGCGCAAGGCGTCTTCACGAAGGGTCGGGTCAACGTGCACTTCCTGATCACCGGTTTCAAGCACATGAAGCAGGTTCTCCAAACCGTTCATCGCCATCCAGGGACATTGTGCACAGCTCCGGCATGTAGCGCCGTTCCCAGCTGTCGGTGCCTCAATCAGTGTTTTATTCGGGGCCAACTGCTGCATCTTGTAGAAGATGCCGTTGTCCGTGGCCACAATAAATTCTTCATTCGGCATGCTCTGTACCGCATGGATCAACTGCGATGTTGAGCCCACCACGTCAGCCATTTCGACGACTGCGTCAGGTGACTCGGGGTGCACCAGAATCGCAGCATTAGGGTACAGCGCTTTCAAATCTTCAAGTCCTCTCGATTTGAATTCTTCGTGCACGATGCAGGAGCCGTCCCACAAGAGCACGTCAGCGCCGGTTGTTTTCTGTACGTAATGACCCAAATGCTTGTCGGGTGCCCAGAGAATCTTTTCTCCCTTGGCATCCAGGTCTTCTACAATAGCCTGTGCACAGCTTGAGGTGACCACCCAGTCTGCCCTCGCCTTAACGGCCGCAGATGTGTTGGCATACACGACCACGGTGCGATCGGGGTGCTGATCACAGAAATCTGAAAACTCGTCTGCGGGACAACCAACGTCTAGCGAACAGGTCGCTTCAAGTGTTGGCATCAACACGCGTTTTTCAGGGTTTAGAATCTTCGCTGTTTCGCCCATAAACCGGACACCGGCCACGACCACGGTCGTGGCTGAATGCTGGTTACCGAAACGCGCCATTTCCAAAGAGTCAGCCACACAGCCGCCCGTTTCTTCAGCCAATCGCTGGATATCAGGGTCGGTATAGTAATGAGCAACCAGCACAGCATCTTTGTCTAAAAGTACCTGTTTGATGCGGGCCTCAAGCTCGGCTTTCTCGTTAGTGCTGAGAGGCTTAGGCTCAGCGGCATGAGCCAGGTGTTCCTGAACAAGGATACGGTCTTGCGCTCGTGTCATTGATGGATCTCTGCGTTGAACGTTACAGGCCGAGTATATCACTTCCCCATTTGAATTGAGGACAGTGAGACATCTCCCCAAAAACTGCAGGCAAAAAAAAAGAGCCCGAAGGCTCTTTTTTCGAGCAAAACCACTAGTCCGGCTTTGCTATGTTGGTGGGTCGTGATGGATTCGAACCATCGACCAATTGGTTAAAAGCCAACTGCTCTACCAACTGAGCTAACGACCCATAACTGGTATTGCCGGTTTTTCACCCGACGAACAACGGAAAAATCCGGTGCTCTGAAATTGGTGGGTCGTGATGGATTCGAACCATCGACCAATTGGTTAAAAGCCAACTGCTCTACCAACTGAGCTAACGACCCAATGGAGACGCGTATATTAATGATATTTTTGTGCTGATCAACCCCTTTTTCAGGGTTTTTTGATTTTTTTCAGATACTGACTAAACACCGATCAACTTGGTGGTTATGCGAACAATTTCACGCTTCACCTAGAAACTTTCGAGCCAGATCGGCTGCACTGGAATCCGGGTAATGATCCACCACCATCTGCATTCGACGTTTAGCTTCGCCTTTCTCACCCAACTTGTCGAGCGTCACACCTAGTTTGTATACCGCATCGGCCGCTTTACGATGATCATCATAGCGGGTAGCCACGATCGTAAAAGCTTGCTTGGCTTGCTCAAGCTGAGGTTTAGCCAGATACACTTCACCCAGCCAATAATAGGCATTAACGGTTAAGTCGCCTTCCGGGTATTGATCAACGAACTCGTATAGCTGAGTAATCGCATCGTCATAGGCCTTTTGATTGCGGATCAGATCGATAATCTGATTATAGGCTTGCCGTTCCTCCGCATCTGGCCCTCGATATTTACGCACTTCCGGCTTGGCCGTCGATGACCCAGGGCCGCTTGCTTCACCACTTGATGACGAAGCCTTTTCTTCCATTGTTTTCGACAAATCGAGTATTCGCTGGTCGAGGTCGACGTATCGATCCCTTCCTTGCTGCTGCAGTTTCCGGATTTCGTACTGCTGCTCTTCCACCGTTCCCTGAAGCCGCCGTACATCGCCCTGAAGCTGTTGAATCATATAAAACAACTCGGCCGTTGCCTGGCTGTTGCCAGCCTTACGCTGGGCTTCTGATGCGGTATTCTGATATGCAGGCGTCGACGACTGTGCAGCAACTGCTCCCGCCAGACCGAAGCCTAGCGGGATGAGCACGGCCGCCATGAGTGTTTGTCTCATGGGTCAGTCCGTTTATTAACGTTCATTACTTGAAAATCAGCTCAACGCGACGGTTCTGGCCATAAGCGCTTTCGCTGGAGCCACGAACCACCGGCTTCTCTTCACCATAGCTTACGGTTTCGATCTGGCCACGTGAAGCACCATTCACAACAAGGAAGCGCTCAACGGCTTTGGCACGACGTTCGCCCAGAGCAAGGTTGTATTCCTTGCTGCCGCGTTCGTCTGCATGACCTTCAAGACGTACTTGCTGGCGCGGGTTGCTAGACAGGAAGCGAGCATGGGTTACGAGCGCGTTGCGGGCTTCTTGCTTAATCTCGGAGGTGTCGAAATCGAAGTAGAAGGTTGTGATGTTGCGCAAAGCTTCTTGCTCTGCTTTCGCACGAGCTTCGGCGCGCTCTTCATCACTTAGAACCGAAGAGGAAACACCCTCACCGTCTTCACCGCCGTAAACAGTAGAACCGCCTTCTTGATCAATCGCAGCAACGTCTGGGCCGGAATCGTAACCGTACTCTCCGTCTTCCATGGTGTCGCCAGTCGAGCTACAACCCGCAACCAGACCAAAAGACAACAACATCGCAAATGCTTTGTTTTGTGCAGACACTTTCATAACTACCTTCCTTCTCTTCATGACATTGACTTTCTTTGGCTATAAGGCGATTAGCGTGTAATCGGACCCCAAGCAGGTTCTCTTACTTCACCCTCTGAGGCGGGCAAGCTGTAAGCCGCACCGCCATCAGCGGAAACCACCGTCAGCACCCCTTTGCCACCTTGTTCAGTGGCATAGATCAGCATACGGCCGTTCGGCGACACACTGGGAGATTCATCTGTTCCGGTACGTGTAACAATTGACTCTTCATCAGTTTTCAAATTGCGACGTGCAATGTGGAATGATCGCTCCCGTTGATGCACGTAGTAAACGTATTCGCCTTTGGAATCTGGACGCGCTCGAGCGTTGTAACGACTTCCAAAGGTAATTCTGCGCGCTTCCGCCCCGGGGCGTTCCATGTAATAAATCTGGGGTCCGCCTGACCGATCAGAGGTAAAGAACACACCCTTCCCCGAGTGATCCCAGGCAGCCTCAGTATCAATGGCCCAATGATTGGTCAGCTTTGTGATCTGACCACTGACCAGATTCTTTTCATACACCTCGGCATTCCCGTCTTTGGACAACGTCATTAGTAGCGACTTGCCATCGGGCGACCAAGCGGGAGCGGAATTCAGTCCGGGGAAATCCGCGGCTTTTGAGCGCTTGCCGGTACCCAACTCGTGAATGTAGATAACCGGCTTGCCAGTCTCGAAAGACACGTAAGCTAGCTTCTTGCCATCCGGCGACCATGAGGGCGACAAAATGGGTTCATCGCTTTCCAGGCGCACCTTGGAACGTTGACCATCAATATCACTAACGTGCAAACGATAGACGCTGTTCTTGCCGGTGCCCGAGAGCGTGACGTAAGCCAACTTAGTGGAGAAGGCTCCAGGCTCGCCGGTAATCGCCTCATACACGCGATCACTAATGTGATGAGCTAGAGAACGTACATTTCCGGCCGGCGCTGCGGCAGTTTCGCCCAAAATCCGTTGTTCGCGATTCACATCGAAAAGCTCGTAACGCGCCTCAACTTTCCCATTATTGCTAGTCAGTTGACCAACCAAAACATAGCGCTGCCCCAGCATGCGCCAGTCACGGAAGTATACTTCGGAACGCTCAGACGGCAGGCTCAACATTTTGGAAGGATCCAGCGGTTTGAACTCACCGCTCATGGTCAAATCGGCCTGCACAATACTGCTGATCTTGTCCCCGGCTGGCATGGCCCCGCTTTCCGCGAAAGGAACGACGGCCACCGGAATCGCCGAGTTTGCGCCTTCGGTGATGCGAATCAGTAATTCAGCTCGAGCACTCGATGCAACAAAACACATAACCAACAAGCAGCTGATCACGGTTAGGTTTTGTTTTCCCAATCGTCTCTTCGAGTTTCTGTTCTTAAACATATTCAGCCTCACCGCAACCGTTTGGGGTTGAATTCAATCGTAAACTGTCGGAAATATCGCTCGAACGTATCTCTGTCGCCCGGCACGGGATATCGGTTCAGAGAGCGCACAGCGCTCAGCGCCGAGTTATCAAACGCAGTATTACCGCTGCTACTGACTAACGTGACACCTTGCAACTCACCGGTCGGCAGCAACGTTATCTGCAGCCGCGCTACCATGTTTTCGGTCGCTGACGCCGGCGGATACCAAGCCTGTGCCAGGCGATCACGAATCAGCGCTTGGTACTTTTCACTGTCGCTCAGCATTTGCGCATCCCGGGCCTTAGCTGCAGCCGCTTCACGCTGGCGACGCGCTTCACTTTCACGAGCCTTCTCGGCCTCATCGGCCAGCGCATTGAGCTGCTGCTCTCTCAGCCTGCGCTCGGCTTCCTTGCGCTTTTGTTCGGCCTCTTTCCGAGCCTGCTCTTCTTTACGCTTACGCTCCGCCTCTTCTGCGCGGCGCTGCTCTTCTTGGCGTTTTTTCTCTTCCTCGGCTTTGCGTTTGGCCTCTTGGCGCTTTCGTTCCTGCTCGGCCTTCTGGCGCTCACGCTCTTTCGCTTCGGCTTCGGCCTTTTTACGAGCAGCCTCTTTAGCGCGTGCCTGCTGCTCAGCCTTTTCATGCGCTTTAGCTTCTTGTTGCTTGCGCTCTTGCTCTATTTTTCGAGCTTTTTCCTGAGCGGCTTTTTCAGTCGCCTCACGTTCGGCTTCTTGTTGCTGTTTTCTACGCTCTGCCTCGTCGTTTTTTCGCCGCTTCTCTGCAGCCTGCTCCCGTTTCTCAGCCTCGTCCCGTTGATCTTGCTCATCAACAACAGGGCTCGGTTTCGGCTCCGGGCTAATCAGCCTGGCAGAAATACTACGCGGCTCCGGCTCTTGCACCGGATTGGTCCATGACCATCCCGCAAGCGCAACCACGACAATCATCAAATGCAACCCAAGCGACATCGCTACAGGCGACTTCAATGAAATACTGTCTTTATTTACCGTGTCCCGTTCGTGACCCTTCACAACAATCCCGCCACCTGATTAAGGCTGTTCCTGAGGTGCATCGGTAATCAGGCCAATGCCAGAAGCACCGGCGGCCTGAAGCTCCGCCATTAAACGAACAACCACGCCGTAATCGACAAATTCATCACCACGAACCATCACTTCTGCGTTTGCACGTTGCGACAAAATTTTTGAAACCTGGGCCCGCACGTTTTCCAAAGACATAGGCTCACTGCTGTCGTCACCCACTTCCAGAAAATAAGCACCATTGCTGTCCACCGACACGGTGATGGTTTCAACGTCTTTGTCTTGAGTGATCGGATCTGACGTTGTTTCCGGTAAATCCACCTTCACACCTTGGGTGAGCATAGGTGCGGTTACCATGAAAATCACAAGTAGGACCAACATGACGTCAATGTACGGCACCACGTTAATTTCCGACATGGACTTTCGCGGTTCCCGGGACATCATTCCCATACTTTTCATCGAACTACTCTCCCTTTATCGTCAGAACCCATCACGAGCCAGCCTGTTCAGAGTTATGAACTCGACGATGAAGAATGCTGGAGAATTCGTCTGCGAAGGTCTCATAGTTCTTCAAGAGGGCATCAGACATAGTCGAAAAACGGTTGTAGGCGATGACCGCAGGAATCGCTGCGAACAGACCCATTGCTGTCGCAATCAATGCTTCCGAAATCCCTGGAGCAACCGTTGCCAAAGTCGCCTGTTGCACCTGGGCCAAACCACGGAAGGAGTTCATGATGCCCCAAACGGTGCCAAACAAACCCACGTAAGGACTGGTAGAACCGACCGTGGCCAGAAACGGAAGGTGCATATCCAGGCGCTCATGCTCTCGGGAGAAAGCAACACGCATCGCTCGCTGGGTACCTTCCATGACGGCATCGGCATCACGGCTTTGCTGACGAAGCCTGGAAAACTCTTTGAAGCCTGCCCGGAAGAGCGATTCCATACCCGAATTCGGCGTTGGGTTGGCATTCACATCTTTATACAACTGACCGAGATCCATACCAGACCAGAAGCGCTCTTCAAACGCCAACTGAGCTTGTTTCGCTTGGCGGTAGACCTTCACCCTCTGAAAGATAAGCGCCCAAGACACGACAGAAGCCATCACCAATAACAGCATGACGAGCTGCACCAAAAGCCCTGCGTTCGCAATCAGATGCCAGACTGATAGTTCGGATCCCACTGTACACTCCCAAAAAGTTTCTATGTTTTCAGCTAATTAAAGCACGTTCTTCAAAATTACACTCATATTATCTGGCAAACGCCGAGGCTTACCGGTATCCAGAGCCACACAAGCCACTCTTACCTCTGCATCACACAGCACGGCCCGACTATCGGCATTAAGCACCTGCTGACGAAAGGTCATCCATACTCTAGACGAAGCAATCGGCTCGGCGGTTACCAGCAGTTGGTCATCCAGCTTAGCCGGAGCCGCATAATGCAATGTCATTTTTTGCACAACGTAACTAACGTTTTGCTCGAGTCCTGCCCGTAATTCTACCCCCTGGCTGCGAACCCATTCCGTGCGGGCACGCTCCATGTAGTGAAGGTACTTGGCATGAAAGACAATCCCGCCCGCGTCGGTATCTTCTATATAGACCCGAATCGGTAATTCGAAAATCGGAGCTCTCGCCATCTCAGTCAAAGCCATTGCTCTCTTTATCGGACTTGGGCGGCACCACGCCAAAATGCTGATAGGCATTTGATGTCACCATACGCCCTCTTTGGGTCCGCACCATGTACCCTTGTTGAATCAAAAACGGCTCAAGCACGTCTTCGATGGTACCTCGCTCTTCACTAATCGCAGCCGCCAGACTTTCCACACCGACAGGGCCGCCATCAAACTTTTCGATCATCGCTAATAACAACCGGCGATCCATGTGATCGAAACCTTGGCTATCAACCTTCAACATATTCAACGCCTGATCGGCGATCTCGGCGGTAATTCGACCGTCTGACCGCACTTCGGCGAAGTCGCGCACCCGGCGCAACAAACGATTGGCGATTCGCGGCGTGCCCCGCGAACGGCGAGCAATTTCAAACGCGCCACCCTCATCAAGCGTTACCGACGATAATCGGGCCGATCGGGCAATAATATGAGTCAAGTCGGCGGTATTGTAGAATTCAAGGCGCTGAACAATACCAAAACGATCCCTCAACGGTGACGTTAGCAGGCCTGCACGAGTGGTCGCTCCCACCAGAGTGAACGGAGGCAAATCCAACTTGATCGAACGCGCTGCCGGGCCTTCACCAATCATAATATCCAGCTGATAATCTTCCATTGCTGGATACAACACCTCTTCAACTGCCGCGCTAAGACGATGAATTTCATCGATGAAGAGAACGTCGCCTTCTTCAAGGTTGGTCAGCATCGCAGCTAAGTCGCCTGCTTTTTCAAGCACCGGCCCAGAAGTGGTTTTGATGGCAACACCCATCTCATTAGCAATGATATTTGCCAATGTCGTCTTACCAAGGCCTGGCGGGCCGAAAATCAAGGTGTGATCCAAAGCTTCCTGACGGGCCCGCGCAGCAGAGATAAAGATCTCCATTTGTTCGCGCACCGTCGGCTGACCAACGTATTCAGACAACAGCGTCGGGCGGATGGCGCGATCATGCACCTCTTCGTATTCTCCGGCTTTGGCCGTTATCAGTCGGTCCGATTCAATCATGGCATTATCCGCTTACTGGGAATAAACAACGTGCCTGCTGGTCGCCCTTGGCTATATGTGCCCTAATTGTACAAAGGGCTCGGGCTGAGTCACGTTAAGCTCTATACACATTAGTGTCATCATACGACACAAAAAAGCCGGGCTTACCCGGCTGGAATCATGTTTCGCAGTGCAAGCCTTATTAACTGTTCGCTATTCATACCTGACTCTGCCACTTTGCTGATGGCTTTTGCCGCTTCCTGTGGTTTGTAGCCCAACGCGATCAGGGCCGCTTCTGCCTCCTCCCGGGGGTCCGGTACCGCTGCAGGCGAGCTGCTGACTGCTCCGCCGACCAATTGCCCCGGCATTGAAGGGGCGAACTGCCCTTCCAACTGTTTGATGCGGTCTGTCATATCAATCAACAAACGCTCAGCGGTTTTCTTGCCAACGCCCGGCAACTTTACCAGCGCGTTGACATCCCGTGCTTCCACACACTGAATAAACTGCTGCGCATCCAGCCCTGACAAAATACCAATGGCCATTTTCGGCCCCACGCCGTTCACCTTAATCAATAACCGAAACAGATTACGATCAAGCAAAGAAGTGAACCCGAAGAGACTTTGTGCGTCTTCACGGACAGCAAAATGGGTATGGAGCGTCACCTCTTGGCCGGTGTCGGGCAGGTGAAAGAACGTGGTGTAAGGAATATCGACTTCATAGCCAAGCCCGGCGCATTCCACCAGCGCCTGACCCGGCGTCTTCTCAAGCAGTAAACCTCGAATACGACCTATCAAAGCCCGTCTCCTCTGGCTTTCATCAATCTTTGTTTATTGTCGGCGGGCGCGGCCGCCTCGAACTTTGCCGCCAACTCCGGCAAGCTTCAGTGTGCTCTGATTCATGTGGGCATGACACAGAGCAATGGCAAGTGCATCAGCTGCATCTTCTTGCGGTTTTCGGGACAATCCCAGCAACGCCTGAACCATATGTTGCACCTGAGACTTATCGGCACCACCAGTCCCCACAACGGCCTGCTTAACCTGCCTTGCAGAGTACTCATGAACCGCCAAGCCGCTGTTGGCTGCGCTGACGATTGCCGCCCCTCTCGCTTGCCCCAACTTAAGTGCAGAATCCGGATTGCGCGCCATGAACACTTGCTCGATAGCAAACTCTTCCGGGCGATACTCACCAATCAACACTGCAAGGCTCTGAAAGATGGTTTGCAACCGTTCGGCCATGGGCTTTTGCCCCACCCGGATACAGCCACTATCAAGATATTCGGTCTGGCGACCATCCACTCGGATAATCCCGTAACCGGTAATTCTGGAACCGGGGTCTACGCCCAGAATGATTGGCATCCGACTACCCTCAACTCTGCGAGAGGATCACCAAAACAAAGAGGCGACCGAAGCCGCCTCTCGTCGTTCACACTTACGCTTTGTCTTCAGCTTTACCGCCATCAGCGGCTTTGGCTGACCGTCGCAAGCGGATGTGCAGCTCTTTCAACTGCTTCTCGTCCACTTCCCCTGGCGCCTGAGTCATCAAGCAAGTGGCGCTCTGGGTTTTCGGGAACGCGATTACGTCACGGATAGAAGCAGAGCCGGTCATCAACATCACCAGACGGTCCAGACCAAAGGCCAGACCACCGTGTGGCGGGCAACCGAACTTCAACGCATCCAGCAAGAAGCCGAACTTCGCTCGGGCTTCGTCTTCACCAATACCCAGAATGCGGAATACGGTGTCCTGCATAGCGCCATCGTGGATACGGATAGAACCACCACCCAACTCAGTACCATTTAACACCATGTCGTATGCACGTGACAGAGCGTTTGCCGGATCAGCCGTCAGCTCTTCCGGGGTGCACGAAGGTGCGGTGAACGGGTGGTGGATAGCCGTGAGGCCGCCGTCGGACGTTTCCTCAAACATCGGGAAATCAACCACCCACATAGGCGCCCATTCACAGGTCAGCATGTTCAGGTCATGGCCAACCTTAATACGCAGTGCACCCAAGGCCTCGTTCACAACGGCAGTTTTATCAGCACCGAAGAATACAATGTCGCCGTCTTCCGCACCTACGCGCTCCATAATCGCCATGGCAACGTCGTCACCCAGGAACTTAACGATCGGAGACTGCAAGCCCTCGACGCCCTTGGCCAATTCGTTGACCTTGATGTAAGCCAGACCTTTAGCACCGTAGATGCCGACGAACTTGGTGTACTCGTCAATCTGCTTACGGCTCAGTTCGCCACCTTTCGGTACACGCAGCGCGGCCACACGGCCTTTTGGATCTTTGGCGGGGCCGGCGAAAACTTTGAAGTCGACGCTTTCAACCAGATCGTTCACGTCCTGAAGTTCCAGCGGGATACGAAGATCCGGCTTATCGCTGCCGTAGCGATGCATCGCTTCAGCGTATGGCATGCGCGGAAACTCAGGAAGCTCAACGTCCAGCACGTCTTTGAACAGAGTGCGGATCATGTCTTCGTTCAGGTTCATCAGGCTTTCTTCATCAACAAAAGAAGCCTCGATATCCACTTGAGTAAACTCTGGCTGACGATCTGCACGAAGGTCTTCGTCTCGGAAGCACTTGGCGATCTGGTAGTAACGATCAACACCAGACACCATCAACATCTGCTTGAACAGCTGCGGAGACTGAGGCAGCGCGAAGAAGGAACCGTCATGGGTGCGGCTCGGCACCAAGTAGTCACGGGCACCTTCCGGGGTTGCACGAGTCAGGATGGGCGTTTCCACATCCATAAAGCCGCGGCTGTCCAGGAAGTTACGAATGTAGCTGGTTACCCGAGAGCGGAAACGCAAGCGATTGATCATTTCCGGACGACGCAGGTCGATAAAGCGGTAGCGCAGGCGAACGTCTTCACCCACGTCGACGTGCTCGTCCAGCGGGAAGGGAGGCGTGGCTGCAGCATTCAGAATAACCAGCTCTTTACCCAACAACTCCACTTGACCAGTCGGCATATTGTCGTTTTCTGTTCCGGCAGGGCGACGACGCACGCGACCGGTTACTTTGACAACGTATTCGCTGCGAACTTTTTCAGCCAGAGCAAAGCTTTCTTCGGTATCCGGGTCAACAACGACCTGAGAAATGCCATCCCGGTCCCGCAGATCCAGGAATATAACCCCACCGTGGTCACGGCGGCGATGTACCCATCCACAGAGTGTAACTTCCTGATCAATGTGAGATTCGTTGATCCCACCGCAATAATGACTGCGCATACCGGTTCCCGTAGTTTCTGAATGTGTGCGTTGTGTCCCGCGTCAGGCGGCGGACAAGGTGAAAAGCCGCCCATTATAAACACAATGACGCCGAAAATCAGGCGTACAAGAACGCATTTAAGACACTCTGATGACTCTATGGAGACAGGCGGCTAGAATGGCCGTCTTTAGCCGCAATTGGAGCAGCCGTTTTGGCCACCAGAGCAGAGCAAAAACTAAAAACCCGACGGGCACTGATGGATGCCGCCCTCGCGCAACTGAGTGCAGACCGGGGCTTTGGCAGTTTGAGTTTACGCGAAGTGGCCCGTGAAGCCGGCATTGCCCCCACCTCGTTTTACCGGCACTTCTCTGAACTGGACGAATTGGGCCTGGCACTCGTGGACGAAGGCGGCGTTGCGCTTCGCCAACTGATGCGTCAAGCGCGGAAGCGCATCGTGCGGGATGGAAGCGCCATCTCCACGTCGGTGGATACCTTTATGGAGTACCTAGGCAACAACGCCAACTTGTTCCGTTTGATGTTGCGGGAGCGAACCGGTGTGTCCAAACCTTTCCGTACCGCAGTAAAAGCCGAGATCGAGCATTTTGTTACAGAATTGGCGGCTGACTTACGCCGCTTCGCAGAAGAACAGAACAAGCTAATTTCAGATGCCCGAATCGTAGCTGAAGCCATGGTCACACTGGTGTTCAATCAAGGTGCGGAAGCCTTGGATGCCACACCCAAAGAGCGTGAAGAGCTTAAGGCAAAACTGAAAATCGAACTGAGAATGATATTGGTAGGATCCCAAACCCTGGCTCAGTGGCAACAGGGTCGGGAATAATCAGATACAGGGTAACGCCAATAACTCGAGGACCGGCTGGAGCTTTTCAGTGACACGCCTTAGTTCTTCATCACCGTAAGGCACTGATGCCTGCGCGCCCCAAACGGGCCCCGGCCAAGCCGGATCATCCTGAAACCGGACAATATGATGAAGATGTAGTTGCGGCACCATATTACCCAGTGCCGCCACGTTCATCTTGTCGCCCCCAAAGAGCTCCATCATCCCTTTACTCAATGCCGACGATTCTTTCAACAATTGCATCTGTTGATCGGCCGTAAGCTGATAGATTTCCCGAATACCAGACACAGCCGGCACCAGAATAATCCACGGCCAAGTGCGATCGTTCATTAACCGCACTTCGCACAGAGCCGACTGACCCAAGCTATGGGTGTCGGCCGCGAGTCGTTCATGGAGTTCAAACATGGCTTGCCCTCAATCAGCTCGCCGAATGAAACTGGTTTTGACCACGCCCTATGGCGTAATAAGTGAGACCATAACGCTCTAGCATTTCTGGTTCATACAGATTACGACCGTCAAACACTGCCGGCTCTTTCAGCGTGCCGGCAATGGCATCGAAGTCAGGCGAACGGAACTCTTTCCACTCGGTGCAAATCACCAACACGTCAGCTCCCTTCAGTGCCTGTTCTTTGGTACCGCATAAAGTCAGTCCGTCATGGTCGCCATAGATACGCTGAGTTTCGTTCATCGCTTCCGGATCAAAAGCCTGAATCTTCGCACCCACTTTCCACAAACTTTCCATCAACGTTCGGGATGATGCCTCACGCATATCATCCGTATTCGGTTTGAATGCCAAGCCCCAAAGCGCGACAACTTTACCTTCCAAAGCGCCCTGAAAGTAGTGACTGATTTTGTCAAACAACACATGCTTCTGGGCGTAATTCACGGCTTCGACCGCATTCAACAACTTGGATTCGTAATCGCAATCTCGGGCGGTTCGGGCGAGTGCCTGAACATCCTTCGGGAAACAGGAGCCGCCGTAACCACAACCTGGGTAGATAAAGTGGTAGCCGATGCGCGGATCAGAACCAATCCCGCGACGGACAGCTTCAATATCAGCACCCAATCGTTCAGCCAGATTAGACATCTCGTTCATGAAGCTGATTTTAGTGGCCAACATGGAGTTCGCAGCATATTTGGTCAATTCCGCGGACCGGATATCCATAAAGATCATACGATCTCGGTTCCGGTTAAACGGGTAATACACTTCACGCAGCAAATCCGCCGCTTGCTCGCTGTCGGTGCCAATCACGATGCGGTCCGGCTTCATAAAGTCGTTAATGGCCGCACCTTCTTTTAGAAACTCTGGGTTCGAGACAACATCGAACTCCAGCTCAAGCCCGCGCTTGTCCAGTTGCGCACGAACCGCACTTTTCACCTTGTCACCGGTGCCTACGGGTACCGTAGACTTATCGACCACAACTTTGTATTCATCCATGTACTGGCCGATCGATTTCGCCACTGCCAGCACATACTGTAGGTCTGCTGAACCGTCTTCATCCGGAGGCGTACCGACCGCGATGAACTGCAAAGTGCCGTGCCTAACCGCCTCTTCAACATCGGTGGTAAAAGATAAGCGACCAGCTTCAAATGTATGTTTAACGATCGACTCAAGGCCCGGCTCATAGATGGGAATCTGCCCGTTTTTGAGTTTGCGGATCTTGCCCTCATCAATGTCCATGCACAGCACATCGTGCCCGACATCCGCCAGACAGGCGCCCGTCACCAGACCGACATAACCCGTTCCAAAAATCGTAATCTTCATGAAGTCTTTCCCGAAAACAATAGGTTAAAGCGTTATTTCGCCGCTTTTTTCTGAAGCCAGATCTTTTCCCACGCCAACGCAGTTCGCACGATGGTATTGAGATCATCGTAATCGGGCTGCCAACCTAATACTTGCTTGATTCTGGCATTATCTGCCATGAGTGCTGCCGGATCGCCTGCTCGCCGACCGGTTTCTTCCACGGGGAAATCGACTCCGGACTCTTCCTTCACCACATCGATCACTTCGCTGACGGTGAAGCCGCTGCCATAGCCACAGTTAAGTACCTGAGACTCACCACCTCCTGCCATGTAACTCAGTGCCATCACGTGAGCTTTGGCCAAGTCCTCTACATGAATATAGTCACGCACACAGGTGCCATCGCGGGTTTCGTAGTCGGTGCCGAAAACACTCATGCCTTGACGCTGCCCGGTTACACACTCACATGCCACTTTGATGAGGTGCGTCGCTTCAGGCGTTGCCTGCCCCAGCAGGCCATCCGGGTTCGCACCCGCAACGTTGAAGTATCGCAAGACCACATAATTTAGGCTGGAAGCGGCGGCCAGATCCATGATCATCCGCTCGCTCATCATTTTCGATGCGCCATAGGGATTGATCGGGGCCAATGGCAAATCTTCCGTTAGCACCGTCTGTTCCGGCATTCCGTACACCGCCGCAGTCGATGAAAACACCATATAAGGTGTTTTATGGCGCTCAATTGCCTTGAGCAGATTCAGAGTGTTCCGCGTATTGTTACCGTAGTACTTCAGGGGATTGCTGACCGATTCAGGCACCACAATGTTCGCTGCAAAGTGCAAAACGGCCTCAAAATCGTGAGCGGCGAACACCGCTTCAACGGCGTCTTCATCGCCAAGATCTCCTACCACTAACTCACCGGCCGTCACCGCCCACCGGTAGCCCGTAGACAGGTTATCAAACACCACGATGTCATGGCCGGCCTCGGCCAGCTGACGAACAACGTGGCTGCCGATATAGCCGGCACCGCCAGTCACAAGTACTTTCACGCGGAATTACTCCTTCCCTGAATATTGTTTACGCTGACGACGGATTTCATTCCGCCGGCGGCTGAAAAAGTCACTGATCATTCGCCCGCATTCATCGGCAAGAACCCCACCGACCGTCTCGACTTGCCAGTTGAGAAAAGGCTCCTCAAGGGTCCGCCGTGCCGATTCAACGGCACCGGCTTTAGGCTCTAGCGCACCGTAAACAATGCGGCTTACTCTGCTATGCACGATAGCACCTACACACATGGTACAGGGCTCTAGAGTAACGTAAAGTGTAGCTCCACTGAGCCGGTAGTTTCCTGCTCTGGCAGCGGCATCGCGCAAAGCACGCACCTCTGCATGGGCTGTCGGGTCGCACCCGGTAATAGGCGCATTATAACCTACCCCCAACTCTCGGCCATCGCGAACGACAATCGCACCGACCGGAACCTCATCGATCTGAGCCGCTTTAGCAGCCAGCGACAAAGCGCGAGCCATCCAGTATTCATCAAGGGCATGTACATCGGACATAAACGAAGTTCGTATGAGCGGGGCTTAAAAAATCGCATTAGCGGGCCAATCAGCAACGCGAAAATACCACTATTCCGTTCTCCAACCAACAGCGGCTCGACCGCACACTGCAAAACCAGCTCATTAATAATGGGGCGCTCAGCTCACGGTTTCAGCAATCGGTCTTGAAGCGTTCTTTTAAATTGAATGCCAACATCTCAAGTGAACAAATGGGTTTGCTGAAATAGTAACCCTGCGCCACATCACAACCTAGCTCATTTAAAAGTGCAAGCTGCTCACTCGTTTCAACACCTTCGGCTACAACGTCCAGATTTAAGCTGTGAGCCATCGCGATGGTCGCCGTTACTAGATCACGATCCTCTTTGTTCGCTGTGATACCACTGACGAAACTGCGGTCTATTTTCAGAAGATCAAAGTCGTATTGCCTGAGGTAGCTTAACGATGAATACCCGGTTCCGAAATCATCCATCGACAACTTCACTCCCAAAGCGTGCAAAGCCGACAGCAGTTCATCCACACAGGACTGCCCTATCATTAACACACCTTCGGTAATTTCAAACTCCAAGCGCTCAGGTGGAACATTCGATGAACCAAGGCATTCTTTCACAAAATCAACGAAGTCCTTATCTCTGAACTGCCGTGGCGAAAGGTTGACTGCCACGGTGTATTCTTGCCGATGAGCCATCCCCCATTCGCTCAAAAAATCCAGTGCCCGAGCGAGCACAAACTTTCCAATAGGGACAATCAACCCGGTATGCTCGGCAATGGGTATAAACTCATCAGGTGTAACCTGCCCCAACAAAGGGTTATTCCACCGAAGCAACGCCTCGGCACCCATAACTTTACGGTCTTTCAAGCTGATTTTCGGCTGATAGTAAACCTCGAACTCGTTACGCTCCAACGCTCCATATAATTGTGCTTCGATTTCCAGTCTGCGCAAAATCATCTCATTCATTTGCTTCGTGAAAAACGAATAAGTGTTCCGCCCCCGCTCTTTGGATTGATACATTGCGGCATCTGCGTTTCGCAACAGCTCAGTCGCGTTTGTACCATTATCGGGATAAATCGAAACGCCGATACTAATGGTTAGGATTAACTCTCTAGCGTCGATTCTGAAGGGTTCTCTGAAGGCATTCAGCAGCTTCTCAACAACATCGACAGCATCAAAGCTTTCGGCCAAGGACCCCAACAAAACAATGAACTCATCACCGCCTAATCGTCCCACCGTATCAGAGTCCCGGACGATCGAGCTCAATCTCTTGGCGGCTTCAATGAGGACTCTGTCTCCTACATCATGACCTAACGAATCATTGATCTTTTTAAAATCGTCAACATCCAGAAACACTACCGCTGCTTTTTCACCGTTACGCTCCATTTCTTTGATCATCTGCGACAATCGATCAAGTGATAACAAACGGTTGGGTATGGAGGTTAGAGAATCAAAATAAGCCTGCTGTCGAATCAGCTCTGCGGCCTCATGGGACTCTGTGATATCCCGAATGATGATGACGAGCTGCCTCTGGCCTGCCAAATGACTGATCCTTGCTTCAAAATAAGCTTTTCCAGTCGGAAGATTCAAGCAATATTCGAAGCTAAGCACTCCATCCTCTTGCATCGATTTTTCGATGTAATTCCTAAACTTAGCTGCCACCTCTTCAGGCAGAAAATTAGCCATATTTTCACCCAGTATATTTTCATACTGGACGTATAGCTTCTGATTATCCCCAGCGTGATAATCAATAATACTTCCGCCTTCAGTCACCAAGAAAAATAAATCGGGAATCGATTCAAACACACCCTTAAGAAGCTCTTCCTTCGAGACCGCTTGCGACTGAGCTTTTTTTACTTCACCCAAATCAACATCAATGCAATACATTTCGTATTCATCGTGCGCGTTCCGAAACATGGCATGGCTTGAATAAACACTCACGCCCTGACCGCCCTTGCTTCGTAAAGTAAGCTCAGCGGAGGGTACTTCAACACCGTTAACCACCCAGTTATGGTGCGACGATACAACCCCTTCTCGCATATGATCCGGGATAATCAGGTCTTCCAATTTTTGCCCTATTGCCTCTTCGGCGGTATAGCCGTATATTTTTTCACTACCTATATTCCAGTAAACAACCCTCCGTTCTTGGTCGTACCCTTGAACGGAGATAGCATCCACGCTATCAAATAGCTGACGTACAGCGTCCCTTGTATCTTCGTGATGGTTTTCCATATCCGCACTCTTTTGTTATCCATCAGGATGCAAAAATGCCAGTCCGCCCCTATTCTGCCCCAAACAACCACATTATCTGCTCCACTGGCCTCTAGGGGAGCATGGAAAATGACTGAATAATGCAGAGCGCCAACTAAAGTGTAGCACCGGCCATTTCAGTTGCAGAATCACTGACAGAGCATGCGGCAAATTATCTCAGACAGCCCTGAATAAATTGCACACAGTCGCTCTCTAATACACCCTCAAGGTACAAAAAACGGGGCCAGATTTTCATCTGGCCCCGTTACGGTACTCTCTTTATTTTGTTAAATCGCGCTTAGCTCGCCACTCGACGACGGGCGCGCAACCCAAACCCTAAAAGACCGGCCGCTAACAGACCTAAAGTACCAGGCTCTGGTACCTGGCTCGCCTCGCGTACAAGAGTAATGGTAGCTTTAACCTTTGCACCATACTTTTCGCCATCGTTAATTCCGAAGGCCCCTTTATTGAATTTGGTATCAGATAGGCTTACTTCTAACAGGCCATCTCCAAGCGCGCCAAACACCAACTGCAACGGTGCGCCCCATGAGAGGTACCCGCCCTGGAAAAGTCCACCGATCCACTTTTTACCGACGGTATTTCCGTTTGCTGAACCAGACACCAGTGCTGGCGAAGTAAAGTTAAAATCAACGGAGATAGGTTTTGCAGCCTGATCATCACCATTGACCGCCGACTCATCTGTCCAAATCTTGAACAGCTTAAAGGTCGTGCTGTCACCTTCGTTCAACGTGAAGGAAAACGGATTTGATGCGACGTCAGCGGAGTCGACTACCAGCCCAGGATCAGAGTCGTTCAGATTTACCTGATAGCTAGCCGAAATCAGCGCAGCGTTCGCTAGACCTGGCAAACAAATTGAAACAAAAAGTACTACGGCGAGTTTAAAGTGTTGCATGAAGAGCTCCCTGGGTTTCCCCAAATTCGTTCTATGAGTACCACTCGCTCATAGAAAGCACTTCCTATGCCAACACTTAAACTTGCTTAAATTCAATCAGTTACGAAAACCCAAGCGTGTTCGCACCGGAATCATGTAAAATTATTGGACACATCATTCAACACGAACCGGCACGATGCTTACTACCAGATCATTCCCATTCAATGGTTGCAGGCGGCTTAGATGACACATCGTAGGTCACCCGGGAAATACCACTGATTTCGTTGATGATCCGGTTGGAAACCGTTTCAAGCAGGTCATACGGCAGATGCGCCCACCGAGCGGTCATAAAGTCGATAGTCTCCACTGCTCGCAGAGCCACGACCCATTCGTAGCGGCGCGCATCACCCACCACGCCCACTGATCTCACCGGCAAGAAGACCGCAAACGCTTGGCTGGTTTTATGATACAAGTCAGCGCGATGCAGCTCCTCAAGAAAGATAGCATCGGCGTGACGCAGAATATCGGCGTACTCTTTCTTAACTTCGCCCAAGATCCGCACACCCAAACCTGGCCCCGGGAATGGATGGCGGTAAACCATATCGTAAGGCAAGCCTAGCTCGAGACCGATTCTCCGCACTTCATCTTTGAACAGCTCACGCAGTGGCTCAACCAATTTCATCTTCATGGTTTCTGGCAGGCCGCCCACGTTGTGGTGCGACTTGATTACATGCGCTTTACCAGTCTTCGAGGCTGCGGACTCGATGACGTCAGGGTAGATCGTGCCCTGAGCCAGCCAGTTCACATCTTTAATTTTGGCAGCTTCGTCATCGAACACGTCAATAAAGGTGTTACCGATCACTTTCCGCTTTTGCTCAGGGTCGCTGACCCCTTTCAGCTTCGACAGGAACAGATCTTCTGCATCAGCACGGATGACCTTTACGCCCATGCTGCTGCCGAACATATCCATTACCTGATCGCCTTCGTTCAGACGCAGCAAGCCGTTATCGACGAACACGCAAGTCAGCTGATCACCGATGGCTTTGTGCAACAGGGCTGCTGTGACCGAGGAATCGACACCACCGGATAGACCAAGCAGCACCTTATCGGTACCCACCTGCTCACGAATTTGGCGAACAGCATCGTCTACGATTTTGGCCGGAGTCCATAACGCTTCACAATCACAGATGCTGAGAACAAAATGCTCCAAAATCCGCTTGCCTTGCAGAGTGTGAGTAACCTCCGGGTGGAACTGAACACCGTACAGATTGCGCGACAAATCCTGCATAGCAGCGATTGGAGCGCTTTCGGTGGAAGCCAGAAGCTCGAAACCTTCAGGCATGGTCACGACCTTATCACCATGGCTCATCCAAACATCCAGCAAGGAATCCCCAGCCGGCGTCAGGTGATCGGTGATATCGTTCAGCAGAGGCCCTTTCGCGCGCACTTTAACCTGGGCATAACCAAACTCGCGCTTCTCCGAGCTGGCGACTCGCCCACCCAACTGCTCAGCCATGGTCTGCATGCCGTAGCAAATACCGAGTACAGGAATGCCTCTATCAAAAAGGTTCTCCGGCGCTCGCGGCCCACCTAGTTCGGTAACCGATTCAGGCCCGCCGGCCAAAACGATGCCTTTTGGATTGAAGTGATTGAGTTCTTCTTCGGTGATATCAAAAGCTTTAACTTCGCAATACACGCCAATTTCCCGCACACGGCGAGCAATCAGTTGGGTGTATTGGGAACCAAAATCGAGAATCAGGATACGGTGGTCGTGAATGTTCTGAGCCATGGAGTCCTCGGGCTGAAGAGAAACAACACAACCCGGAAACCGGGCTGTGTCAGATCAAGCAATAATTAACCGACGCGGTAGTTTGGAGCTTCTTTGGTGATGGTTACGTCATGAACATGGCTCTCACGCATACCCGCATTGGTAATACGGACAAACTCCGGTTTGGTACGCATTTCCTCGATATTCGCGCTGCCGGTATACCCCATAGAGGCACGCAAGCCACCAATCAGCTGATGAATAATGTTGCGCATGGGACCTTTGCAGGCAACGCGACCTTCAATGCCTTCCGGCACCAACTTTTCAATACCTTTACTAGCATCTTGGAAGTATCGGTCACTGGAGCCCTGCCCCATAGCGCCGATGGAGCCCATGCCACGGTATGCTTTGTAGCTACGACCTTGGAACAATTCAATTTCGCCCGGCGCCTCATCCGTACCGGCCAGCAGGCTACCAATCATGACGCAGTTAGCGCCCGCCGCAACCGCTTTGGCAATATCACCAGAGAAACGAACACCGCCATCAGCGATCAGCGGGACACCGCGGCCTTTCAAAGCCGCCGCTACATTGGATACCGCTGAAATTTGGGGAACGCCAATCCCTGCCACAATACGTGTTGTACAGATTGAACCTGGGCCGATACCCACTTTAACCGCATCTGCGCCGGCATCCGCCAAGGCAATCGCCGCATCTGAAGTCGCAATGTTACCGCCAATCACCTGCACCTGAGGAAAGTTTTCCTTAACCCAGCGCACGCGATCAATAACGCCTTTGGAATGACCATGGGCGGTATCCACAACGACCACGTCGACGCCAGCCTCTACCAACGCCTGAACCCGTGCTTCGGTATCACCACCGGTACTAACCGCAGCACCCACCCGAAGGCGGCCTTGATCGTCTTTACAGGCCATCGGGTAATCTTTTGCTTTCTGAATATCTTTAACGGTAATCAGGCCGCGAAGTTCGTAGTTATCGTTAACAACCAGAATCTTCTCGATGCGGTGCTTGTGCAGTAGCTCTTTCACCTCAACGAGGTCAGCGCCTTCTTTCACCGTCACCAGATTTTCTTTTCTGGTCATAATATCTCGAACCGGAGTGTCCATCCGGCTTTCAAAGCGGATATCACGGCCAGTAACAATGCCCACCAAATCGTTGCCGTCAACAACCGGCAATCCGGAAATGTTGTTCGCCATGGTGATATCAACCAACTCGCGAACGGTGGTGTCCGGCGAAACAGTAATGGGATCTTTAACCACACCGCTTTCGTGCTTCTTGACCCTGCGCACTTCAGCAGCCTGCTGCTCCACCGTCATGTTCTTATGCATGATACCGATACCGCCTTCCTGGGCCATCGCGACAGCCAGCTCGGCGTCAGTAACCGTATCCATAGCGGCAGATATCAACGGAATATTCAGGGTAATTCCCTTGGTCAACTGAGTTTTTAACTCAACCTGATGAGGAAGCACTTCGGAAAATCCGGGCACAAGCAGAACGTCGTCAAACGTGAGGGCTTCTTCGGCAATACGCAGCATTTGGGTCCGCCTTTTGATCATGCTAAGTTGGGAGTTCCTAAGCTACACCGTCAGCGGCGTAGCAGAGCAAAATCCTTAATCGATCTATTATAAAGTGGTGGCAGAACACAGTAAACCACGGGGTTCTTACCATCAGGTTGCATCTTTCTGAATTTCCGTTACTTTTACCTGTCACCTTCTCGGCTATTGCGTATAAAATCCACGGAGCCCGACTTTGATCCCCGCCTACCCGGACACACGCCCCCACGCTCTGAGCGTCAGCGAACTTAACCGTCAAGCTCGCCGCCTGCTGGAAACTAGCTTTATGCAAGTGTGGGTGGAGGGAGAAATTTCCGGGCTATCCCGGCCGTCCTCGGGGCACTGGTATTTCTCCCTAAAAGACCAAAAATGTCAGATCCGCTGCGCCATGTTTCGAGGCGCCAATCAGCACATTCGCGCCCTGCCCCGCGAAGGCGACCAAATACGAATTCGCGGCAAGGTCACCCTGTACGAAAACCGCGGTGATTTTCAGATCATTGTCGAACACATGGAACCTGCCGGCCTTGGGGCTCTTCAGCAAGCGTTCGAAGCACTTAAGGCAAAGCTTCAAGCCGAAGGTTTGTTTGAGCCAACCCGCAAAAAACCACTCCCACACACTCCCAGACACATTGGCGTGATCACCTCCCCCACGGGCGCGGCAATTCACGATATCCTGACCGTACTTGCACGGCGCTGCCCTGCCATTCCTGTGACGCTTTATCCAACCGCCGTTCAGGGCAAGGCGGCTACCACTGAAATCGTGAATGCCATCGAGCGTGCCCAGCGGCATAACGTCGCGGACATTTTAATCATCGGCCGGGGCGGTGGCTCGCTTGAAGACTTGTGGTGCTTCAACGAGGAGGCGGTAGCCAGAACAATTGCCGGCTGCCCTATTCCCACGGTCAGCGCTGTTGGCCACGAAGTAGACGTCACCATTGCAGACTTCGTCGCTGACTTGCGGGCCCCGACACCCTCAGCGGCCGCTGAGAAAATATCTCCAGACCAACAAGACTGGCTTCGCCGCCTGAGTGAACAGCAGGTTCGCCTAGGTCACTCGGCCCAACGCCTGTTTAAACGGCTGGAAAAGCACCTGCAGCACCTTAGCGCTCGACTGCGAGACCCGCGCCGTGAATTACAGGATAAAGCACAACGCATGGACGAACTCGACATGCGCCTGAGCAAGGCCATGCAACAAAAACTGGAGCGCCAGTCGCTTGCAACTGACTACCTGGCCCAGCGACTGGGAACCCAATCTCCGCAAAAGCTCATCACCAGCACGCACGAACAGGTGATCAGGCTGAATGAGCGCATGCAAGGGGCAATACAGCACAACCTGAGACTGCAACAAGACAAGCTCCAGTTGCAGGCGCAGACCCTGAATGTTGTCAGCCCTCTTGCTACGCTGGGCCGGGGCTACGCCATTGTGAAAAATGATTCCGGCAGCATCGTTCGAAACGCAAGCCAACTATCAACAGGCGACCCCATTCGCACCCAATTCGGCCAGGGTTATATTTCTGCAAACGTCACAGAGGTTGAACCACAGTAAATCGAAGGCCATTCCGCGTACTACGCCTATGGTCTACTAGCTCAGCCCTACAAATCTCCTAAAGTTGAGGAAACCAAACACAAAACAAAAATCACTCAACTAAGGTGGAGCCTATGAGCTACAACTCCGCATTTCGCCGTTCCATCGATCAGCGTGATGACTTCTGGCGCCATCAAGCCCAGAACATCGACTGGACCTCGGCACCCGGCACTATCTGGCGACCCCTCGAAAACGGTCATGGCGAATGGTTCCCGGACGGGACACTGAATACCAGCGATGTTGCTCTGGACGCCAACATCCGCGCTGGCCGTGGTGATCAGGCTGCTCTTATTTACGATTCACCGGTAACCAACACTCAGCAGACCTACACCTACAATCAATTACGAGACGAAGTCGCACTGTTCGCGGGCGCACTTAAAGCGCAAGGCATACAAAAAGGCGACCGTGTCATAATCTATATGCCGATGATCCCTCAAGCCGCCATTGCCATGCTGGCTTGCGCTCGCCTTGGAGTTATCCACTCGGTGGTCTTTGGTGGGTTTGCCGCTCATGAACTGGCGGTGCGCATCGACGATGCCACCCCCAAAGCACTTATCACCGCCTCTTGCGGTATCGAAATCAGCACCGTCATCGAATATAAACCGTTGGTCGACAAGGCCATTGAGCAATCGAGGCACAAGCCCGAGATGTGCGTGGTATTCCAACGCCCCCAAGCTAAAGCCACCCTGAAAGCCAGCCGGGATCGCGACTGGAATGATCTGTGCACAAACGCCACACCTGCCGAACCTGTGCCAGTGAAAGCAACCGATCCGCTCTATATTCTTTACACGTCTGGCACCACGGGCAAACCGAAAGGCGTCGTTCGGGATAACGGCGGCCACGCCGTTGCACTCAAGTACAGCATGAGCCTGGTCTACGACGCGAAACCCGGAGATGTATATTGGGCTGCCTCGGATGTCGGCTGGGTAGTTGGGCACAGCTACATTGTTTACGGCCCACTGTTCGCCGGCTGCACCACGGTACTTTACGAAGGCAAACCCATTAAAACTCCCGATGCCGGAGCCTTCTGGCGGGTAATACAGGACCACAAGGTAGACATACTGTTCACCGCCCCCACGGCATTTCGTGCCGTTCGAAAGGAAGACCCCGAAGCCACTCAGTTCGAAAAATACGACACGTCGTCATTGAAACGAATCTATCTGGCCGGTGAGCGCCTGGACCCGCCGACCTACGAATGGCTGAAAGAGAACACCAACCTTCCCATTCTTGACCACTGGTGGCAAACCGAAACCGGCTGGGCAATCTGCTGCAACCCGGCAGGCATCGAAATGATGGCTACCAAACCCGGCTCCTCGACAGTACCGTCACCCGGTTTTGATGTGCGGGTGGTCAACATGGACGGCTCTTCCGTTCCTGATGGCGAACAAGGCCAGATTGCAGTTAAGCTCCCGTTGCCACCCGGGTGCCTGATGACCGTTTGGGGTGACGACGAGCGCTTCCTGAACAGCTACCTACGCCCAATTCCGGGCTACTACAGTTCAGGTGATGGCGGCTACGTTGACGAGGACGGTTACGTTTTCATCATGGGTCGAACCGATGATGTAATCAATGTGGCAGGGCACCGCCTTTCGACCGGCGAGATGGAAGAAGTGGTCGCGTCTCATCCAGCAATCGCAGAATGCTGCGTTGTGGGAGCCCATGACGACATCAAAGGTCAATTGCCCATTGGCTTGGTACTGATTAAAGACGGCGCGACCATCAACCCTGACGAGCTTGAAGAAGAACTCATTGAGATGGTACGAGAAAAAATTGGTGCAATTGCCTGCTTCCGGCGCGCCATTGTGGTCGAGCGACTGCCAAAAACCCGATCCGGCAAAATACTTAGGCGGGTCATTCGCCAGATTGCCGATCAAGAAGAATACAGCGTGCCAAGCACGATAGACGATCCGGCCATTTTGGAGGAAATTAGCGCAGCACTCAGGCACTAATCACCAAACACACCTCCGCTGAAAAGACGCGAGACTACCCCTTTTGGGGGTAGTCTTTGTTTCGACAAAAGATACAACTACCTGTTTTTTATCACAAAAAAAATCAGAAAACCGACCTATAAAAAATTGACGGACGGCAAAGTCGGTCTATACTGAAATTGCTGTGTAATTCTGCAGCGGTATTTGGCGAATGTGCTTCAACGTCCTGCCCCGGCTTTTCGTTGCCCCTTTCCTCAGAACGCCCCGAATTATTCAGCATGCATGGCCCCGTGAGGGCAAACCTTTTAGTAAGTACAGGAAAGATCAATGTCTGATACAAAAACTGGCCAGGTCAAATGGTTCAACGAAGCAAAAGGCTTTGGCTTTATTGAGCAGGAAGGCGGCAGTGACGTTTTCGTTCACTACAGCGCAATCAACTCAGGTGGCTTCCGCACTCTGGCTGAAGGCCAGCAGGTGCAGTTCACCGTTACTCAGGGTCCGAAAGGCCCACAGGCAGAGAACGTAACGCCGCTATAATGGGCTTATGTTGATTGCCTGACGCCCCTCACGGGCAGACGGAACAAAACAGCCGGCATTCGTGCCGGCTGTTTTGGTTTAGACTCAAGCTAAAACTACAATTGTTAGACGGAGACAGGCTCCGAGCTTTCAATCGTCTCAGGCATCTGTTCGCCAACTTCCTGAGCCACAGCTGAGAACAAAGCCTGCAAGGTCGCAGATGTGGTGTCTTCAGCCAATGCAGCGGCACTGCAGAGCCTACCGTTAGCGTTTAAACGAATACACGCCAAAGCATTGGCTTTAGTCCCCTCACCCAAAGCGAACTCATCGTAAGCCTCTACTGCAATGATTACCCCGAAGCGCCGGGTCAGCGCGTCCGACACAGCCTCAACCGCACCCAAGCCTCGGCCTTCCAACGTAACAGACGCTTCGTTAGCGCCCACGACCACATCGGCTCGCACGCCATCGTCATCACGATGCAGATTATAAGTACGCAGCTTCCAGTCTTTCCGTACCTTCAGGTACCGTTCTTCAAAGAGATGGTGAATGGTATTTGAATCGATCTCGCCACCGTTGGTTTCGGCTTCCGATTGGACCACCTTACTGAACTCAATCTGCAGCCATCGAGGCAAGCTAATATCGTAATCACGCTCCAGTACGTAGGCGACGCCACCCTTACCGGATTGACTGTTTATCCTCACCACCTCTTCATAACGACCACCCAGGTCTGAAGGATCAATTGGCAAATAGGCAACGTTCCACACATCTCCATCCTGGCGGCGCGCCAAACATTTTCGAATCGCGTCCTGATGGCTACCGGAAAACGCCGTAAAGACCAACTCACCGGCATAAGGATGACGAGGATGAGTCGAGATCTCTGTGCAAGCTTCCACCACCTCGCTGATTTCAGCCATACCCGACAAAACCAGCTCAGGATCAACACCTTGGGAGTATAAGTTCATGGCCATTGTGACCAAATCCATATTGCCCGTACGCTCACCGTTGCCCATCAAAGTGCCTTCAACCCTATCCGCACCCGCCATGACCGCCAACTCGGCTGCCGCCACGCCGCAGCCCCGATCGTTATGAGTGTGAACGCTAATGCTCAACGAATCCCGGTATTGAATCTTTTCACAGATCCATTCCACCTGATCCGCGAAAACGTTCGGTGTCGACATTTCAACAGTTGCAGGCAAGTTAATGATTACAGGCTGCCCTTGATCTGGCCGCCAGACACTTGTGACCTCATCAATGACATCTGCAGCAAAATCCAATTCTGTGCCGGTGAAGCTCTCGGGGGAATACTGGAACGTCCAATCGGTATTCGGATAACGACCAGCAATCTCTTTTACCAACGCTGCTCCATTGCGGGCAATCTTGCAGATACCCTCACGATCCAACCCGAATACCTGCTCACGCTGAACCGTAGAGGTCGAATTGTAGACATGAACTATCGCCTGCTTCGCACCATCAAGAGCCTCGTAGGTACGCTCGATCAATTCCGCCCGAGCCTGAGTCAGCACCTGAATAGTGACATCGTCAGGAATCCTGTTTTCCTCGATAAGTTTTCGACAAAAATCGAAGTCTGGCTGACTGGCTGCTGGAAAACCTATCTCAATCTCCTTAAAGCCCAGCTTCACCAGTAAATCAAACAAGCGCTGTTTTTGCGCAACCGACATCGGCTTGATCAGAGACTGGTTACCGTCCCGAAGATCCACGGCACACCAAGTTGGAGCCTTCTCGATGACCACATCCGGCCAACGACGATCTTTTTTGGCTACGGGCTTAAAAGGAGCATATTTCCGATGATCAAAAGCCATGTCTTACAATTCCTTTCACTGATCGAAGAGATAACGACAGTTTAACCAACATAGCGCGCCATCCGATTGCGAACTTTAGCCGAAGCCATCAAAAATATGGCACAATATTGCCAACATTAGAGAACTGGTGAAATATTGTGCTCAACAATGACAAAGCGTTAGTTAAACTAGATAAAATTGACCGAAAAATTCTCGAACAGTTGCAGAAAGATGGATCATTAACCAATCAGCAACTCGCCGAAAAGGTCGGTCTATCACCTTCCCCCTGCCTTCGCCGGGTCCGATCGTTGGAAGATGCGGGCGTCATCGTCAGAACCGCCACGATTCTTGACCACAAGAAACTGGGATTAGCCCTGACCGCTGTCATCCTGATCGGCATGGACCGGCACACCCCGGAGAGATTCGCAGACTTCGAGGAGCAAATTGCGAACTACCCCGAAGTTCAGGAATGCTATCTGATTACCGGGCAAAGCGCGGATTACATGCTAAAGGTTGTGGTACCTGATATGGATCATTACCACCAGTTCCTGCTGAACCGCATCACCCGTATACCCGGGGTCAGCGGCGTTCACTCAAGCTTTGTATTACGACGAGTCATCGACAGCACAGCCCTGCCCCTGGGCTATCTGTCCTGACCAATCAGTTCCATCAAGTAGGCGCGAGCCATACATTTAAGCTCAGTTGCCAGCAATGCGCCCTGCGACTCTGGCAAAGTTGCCGCCAACCTGAGAATGGAGCCAGCAGAACGCGGCAGTAACAAGCTCGCCGTCCATCGGCGTTCTTCCGGTATGCCGGGGAACTCCTGTTTTAGGCGCGCATCAAAGTCCCGAGCGTTGCTGTAAAGTTCCCTCAAATCCAGCTCACGGAGTTCCGGCATGGATTCAACACCACTCCAAATCGCAGAGTAAGCCGGTTCAGTCCGATAGAATTCGTAAAACAGGTCGATCAGCACGTCGACGGCTTCCGACAACCCAACTTCTTGCAGGCGTTCACGCAACGCCGTTTCCATCTTCTCGACATGCCCTTCTGCGAGCGCATGGACAATGGCCGCTTTATTCGGGAAATAGCGATAGAGCGAGGCCAGCGACATCCCCGACTGCCGGGCGATGGCCGACATACTGGTGCCATCGACACCATTCTCATGAAAGATCTCGGCAGCGTGGCGGAGAATGCTGTCTACACGCTCCCGGCTACGCGCCTGCACCGGCTTTCTGCGCGGTGCTACATTTATAGATTCGTCTGTCATCATCTGTACCTTAAGGGGCAGGCTCCGTACAATAACGCTCACTTTAAGACAATGAAAGGCAGTTTCGGGCCAGTACCACTGCCAATTAGTCCAATCCCCACTTTTCAATAAAGCGGAAGACACGATGCGAGCTAGCCGTTATCTGATTGCCACCCAAAAAGAGACCCCTTCTGACGCGGAAATTATCAGCCACCAGCTGATGTTACGTGCAGGTATGATCCGTAAATTGGCCGCAGGCCTCTACTCTTGGCTACCACTTGGCCTAAAAACCTTGCGCAAAGTAGAACGAATTGTACGTGAAGAGATGGACAAAAGTGGAGCCCAGGAAGTACTCATGCCTGCGGTTCAGCCGGCTGAACTTTGGCAGGAATCCGGCCGTTGGGAGCAATACGGCGGTGAGCTTCTGCGCCTGCACGACCGGCACGGCCGTGATTTTTGTGTGGGGCCGACCCATGAAGAAGTCATCACCGATCTGGTTCGCAATGAGCTGAAAAGCTATAAAGAGCTTCCTGCTAACTTTTACCAGATTCAAACCAAGTTCCGTGATGAACGCCGCCCACGGTTCGGCGTGATGCGTGCCCGCGAGTTCATCATGAAGGACGCTTATTCCTTCCATATTGATGCAGGATCGCTGGAGGACACCTATCAGCTCATGCATCGGACCTACTGCAACATTTTTGATCGTCTGGGCCTGGATTACCGCCCAGTTCAGGCAGACTCCGGCTCCATTGGCGGCAGCAGCTCCCACGAATTCCACGTGTTGGCGTCTTCTGGTGAAGATGCCATCGTATTCAGTACGGGCGGTGGTTACGCCGCGAACATCGAGAAGGCGGAAGCGGTAGCTCCGGCTGGCGATCGTCCGGCGGCCTCAGAAGAAATCAAAGAGGTACACACCCCGGATCAGAAAACGATTGATGCAGTCTCCGAGTTCTTGGGTCTGCCGGCTGAGCGCAGCGTGAAAACTCTGATCGTGAAAGCCGAAGCCGACGAGAACGGAGAATCAGGCTTGGTTGCGCTTGTTTTGCGCGGCGATCACAGCCTGAATGAGATCAAAGCTGAAAATCTGCAAGGTGTGGCTGAGCCTTTAACCATGGCCACCGACGAAGAGATCGAGAAAGCCATTGGCTGCAAAGCTGGCTCTATTGGTCCGGTCAACTTGCCGATTTCGACCATTGTCGATCGCAGCGCGGCCCATTTGGCGGACTTCGTGTGCGGCGCCAATAAAGACGACTATCACCTGATTGGCGCTAACTGGGAGCGTGATGTTCCAGTTGGCCGCGTTGAAGATATTCGCAACGTTGTAGAAGGTGACCCAAGTCCAGACGGCAACGGCACGCTGGAAATTCGCCGCGGCATCGAAGTTGGGCATATTTTCAAGCTGGGCAACAAATACAGCTCAGCCTTAAACGCTACAGTACTGGATGAAAACGGAAAATCAGTCGTGATGGAAATGGGCTGCTACGGCATTGGTGTGTCGCGCATCGTGGCCTCATCCATTGAACAAAATCACGACGACAAGGGCATCATTTGGCCAGACGCGATTGCGCCCTTCCAGGTTGCCATTGTGCTGCTGAACGCTCACAAAGCACCGACCGTTGCCGAGGCAGGCGAAAAGCTTTACAACGACCTGCGTGAAGCTGGCTATGATGTTCTTCTGGATGACCGCAACCTACGCCCAGGCGTAAAATTCGCAGATATGGAACTGATGGGCATTCCGCACCGGTTCGTTATTTCGGAACGCGGACTGAACGCTGGCACTTTGGAATACAAAGGTCGTCGTGATGAAGATAAACAGGATATTGCGGTAGAAGACGCACTGCCTGTGCTGATGAACGTTTCGCCGAAAGCGGGCCTGTAAGATGCAAACAGTCGGGGTAGCCTCAAGTGGCTACCCCGACTGTGCCAATTCTATTAACGTGTTCCGATAATACCCGGTTCGACTTCCAACTCTACCCCGAACTTTTCCCGCACCGATTTGCGCACATCCCCTGCCAATGCCAGCACATCCTCACCCGTGCCTTGAGAATGGTTGATCAACACTAACGCCTGTCGGTTATGAATGCCCACTCGCGCGTTGCGATAACCTTTCCAGCCTGCCTGATCAATCAACCAAGCCGCGGCCAGTTTGACACCGTCAGTCAGCGGGTAATGCACCACTTCCGGAAAACGTTTTTGCAGCTGTTCGAATTGGGTCTGATCGATCACCGGATTCTTAAAAAAACTTCCGGTGTTTGGCAAGGTATCGGGATCCGGTAGTTTTCGCCGGCGCACAGCCATAACCGCCTCAGCCACTTCCAGCGAGCTAAGTTTCGCCTCATCAACATCGCTCAGATAATCCTGAAGATCCCGATATCCCAGTTTAAGAGGTGCCGTACGAGATAGCCGCAGGCGTATTTCAAGTATGATATATCGCCCCGGGTTGCGCTTAAAAAAACTGTCGCGATAGGCGAACTGACAGTCTTCAGCACTCAATGTAACCACTTGCCGTACATCGCAATCCAAAGCCGTTACGCTCGTCAGCGAATCGCACAACTCTACTCCGTAGGCACCAATGTTCTGAACCGGTGCAGCCCCAGCTGTTCCAGGAATCAGCGCAAGGTTCTCAATACCGCGATAGCCAGAGCGCGCAGCGTAGAGCACCGCATCGTGCCAGTTCTCACCTGCGGCCAACGCCAGTACAGCCGTCTCGCCTTCGACCTGTTCCCAACGCCTTCCGCGTAGGGCCATGTGCAGGACAAGCCCCTCATAGTCGCCGGCGAACACCAGGTTGCTGCCACCGCCCAGCACCAGCGTTTCAAGTTGCCGGTCAGCGGCCATGTCGAGAGCCTCGACAAGTTGGTCAGCACTTTCGATATCCGCAAATTGCTTGGCGTTAACGGCAATAGCCATCGTATTCAGGTCTTTCAAATCAACCTGTTCGTGAATATGAAGCCCGTAGCTCAAGCCAACCTTCCTCGAATATCTTCCAGCAACCCTTCACTGGCGCTTTGGATCAAATCGAGAACATACTCGAAGCCCTGACCACCGCCGTAATAAGGGTCTGGCACTTCCACTTCATCGGATCGGCCAAATTCAAGAAACAATTTTGGCTCCGTGCCTCCGTTTTGGCGCCAAATATCGCGCACGTCGGCCAGATTAGAGCGGTCCATCACCAATACATAATCAAAGGTATCTAGGTCGTCCGATTGGATCTGACGTGCTTTGAGATCAGATAGATCAATGCCTCTGCGCCCAGCCGCTTCAATAGACCGAGAGTCAGCTGACTTTCCGGTGTGCCAATCTGCCGTGCCGCATGAATCGATAGACACCCTATCTGTCATGCCCTGCTCCGTGACGAGCTTACGAAACACACCTTCCGCGCTGGGCGAACGACAAATGTTTCCCAAACAAACAAAAAGAACCCGAACCGATTCAGACATAACGTCCTCCGGCTTCCATCAACTTTCTAATTCGCTCTAAGTCTTCTTCCGTATCCACGCCCGGCGCTGGAGGCCGCTCTGCGATATCCACATGAATACTGGCGCCGTTATAAAGTGCTCGTAGTTGCTCCAAAGCTTCCACTTGCTCAGTTGGCGCGGGTGCCCAACTAACAAAATCACTCAGCACGCTGGCCCGATAACCGTAGATGCCAATGTGACGGAAATACCCCATTCCATCCGGCAAGTCGATTTCCGCACCGTTGGCGTTTTGAGGCCATATATCACGCGCCCAGGGGATCGGGGCTCGACTGAAATAATGGGCAATTCCTCGAGCATCAAACACCACTTTAACCACGTTCGGGTTAAACACCTGGCGAGCGTCGTGAATGCGCTCGCACAAAGTCGATATCGCAACGTCTGGATAAAATTCAAGATTGTCGGCCACCTGATTGATCAATGCAGGCGGCAAGAGTGGTTCATC
Organism: Marinobacter sp. JH2; assembly: GCF_004353225.1. Taxonomy (NCBI): domain Bacteria; kingdom Pseudomonadati; phylum Pseudomonadota; class Gammaproteobacteria; order Pseudomonadales; family Marinobacteraceae; genus Marinobacter; species Marinobacter sp. JH2. The sequence goes on from NZ_CP037934.1 coordinate 1,544,021, forward strand.
ACCTTGAACATTGACAACACGATGATCGGGTTCAAGTTCCAGCTTACGGGCAACTTCTTCGAGCCGGTCTGTACCGCTGGCGTGGTTCGGCGAGGTCATCACCACTTCTGACCCGAACGCTTGGCACACCTCTTCGATGCGCGAATCGTCCGTTGCGATCACGACACGGCCCGCCCTGCTTTCCTGGGCACGTTCATGGACATGTTGAATCATGGGCTTGCCAGCAATCATTGCCAACGGCTTGCCTGGCAATCGGCTGGACGCGAAGCGGGCGGGAATCACGACAGTAAAAGACATACAGACAGTCCTGCTTGCGGTTAACTCAGTGCTTGTCCAGACGCTCGTCTGTGCTCAGCGTACGAGCTTCGACGGCAATCATAACGGGAATACCTTCCCGAATCGGAAACGCCATAGCGTCCTGATAACACACTAACTCGGTGCGAGCATCGTTCAGTTTGAGCTCACCTTTACACACTGGGCAAGCCAGCATAGACAGAAGTTTCTTATCCATGATTTGATCTCTCGGTCATTTGAGGCTGCAACTGCTCCGCACATTCGTCGAGCCGTTCCAGAAAGCGTTGTTCAAAAGGTTCCGACAAGCAGGCCTCAACGGTCAGTACCCATGCGTTATCGGGCGCAAAACCGCGACATTTCACTGCGTCTTTTGCGGTCATCACTAACCATTCTCCAGCACCTGAAGCCAGATCCTCAGGCCGGAACCGGTGATGATCAGGAAATGCCTCTTCTTGTACATGAGCACCCAGTTGTCTAAGGGTGTCGAAGAATCGACCCGGATTACCAATGCCTGCAACCCCGCGCACGGGCTTCCCGTTAAGGGCTTCCGGCGAGCGGATTTCCCCAGAGTTGATGTTAACGAGTGAGGCCGGCCGCAAGGCCATAGCGTGGGCATTGGCGTGTTCGACACCGGCGAATTCGCCGATGCTCTCGCCGGTTTTCGGAAATTCACCTCCATTGAGTATCACGAAATCGACAGCACGCAGCCGATCAACGGGCTCCCTCAACGGCCCTACCGGCAGAATCGCTCCGTTTCCGATACCGCGCTGGGCATCAAATACCGCCAATTCGATATCACGGGGCAGGCGGTAATGCTGAAGGCCATCGTCGCAGACCAACACATTACCCAAACCTTGCTCCAATGCCCAACGAGCCCCACGTAAACGTTCAGGATCCACCACAACCGGGCAACCGGTTGCGAGCGACAGCATAAGGGGTTCGTCACCACAAACGCCGGCGGGAGTCCCCTCCTTTACCAGTAACGGGTAGTTATCACTCTTACCACCGTAGCCCCGGCTCAAGATAACCGGCCGCCAACCCTGCTGGCGCATACATTCTACTAATCGGGCCGTTAACGGCGACTTCCCGGTTCCGCCGACCGTAATGTTACCCACCACGACCACAGGCACCGGTAGGTTTTCCGCCTCAGCCTGCCAAGCCTTTCGACGTTTGGATTCGGATATTACGCGGTATAGCCACGCGAACGGCGCCAAAACACTTAGAGGGCGCTTTTGGCCGTACCATAAACGATCGATTACATTACTCATGCATGCTCGCTGAACTGCACCTGATGCAACTGCGCATAAGCACCGCCAGCCGCCAACAGCTCATCATGGGTTCCTGATTCAACAATGCGGCCGTTATCCATCACCAAAATCCGGTCGGCTTTTTCGATGGTTGAAAGCCGGTGAGCAATCACCAAAGTAGTGCGCCCCTGCATAACGGTTTCGAGTGCCTGTTGGATGTGACGCTCGGATTCGGTGTCCAAAGCCGACGTGGCTTCATCCAATATCAAAATCGGGACATTTTTAAGAAGCGCTCGGGCAATGGCCAAACGCTGTCGCTGGCCACCCGATAGCATCACACCGTTATCACCGATCACGGTATCCAGACCTTCGGGCATTCGATCGATAAACTCAAGCGCATGGGCTTTAGCGGCGGCTTCGCGAATCTCATCTCTGCTGCAATCCCGCAGCGCACCATAGGCGATGTTTGCGGCAATGGTGTCATTAAACAAGACCACGTTCTGGGTCACTAACGCTATTTGGGCACGCAGTGCTTCAAGAGAGAAGTCCATCAGGGAACGACCATCAACCCGGATATCTCCACCGGTGAAGTCGTAAAACCGTGGCAACAGACTGACCAAAGTGGACTTACCACTCCCGGAGCGACCTACCAGCGCCACGCTCTGGCCCGCGGGCAAATCGATCGAAATCTGATCGAGTACATTATCAAGTTGATCACGGTAGCGAAACGATACCTGATCAAACTCGATACGCCCTTCTACGCGATCAGGGGCATAGGTGCCGCCGTCTTTTTCCGGCTGTTCGTCCATGGTTTCGAACACGTCGTAGGCTGCGGCAACACCTTTTTGAATCTTGGAATGAATGGACGTCACCTGTCGAATCGGCTTCGCCATGGTCGTCGCAGCGGTTATGAAGGCTATTAGTTGACCTGTGGTCATTTCACCGCGAATTTCCGGGGCGAGCATGGTCCATACCAATGCAGCGATCGCGATCGCAACCAATACCTGAATGACGGGAACACTGATGGCCTGGGTTGACGCCATTTTTAGACTTTGTTTCAGGTTGCGCGCACTAACCTGGCGGAAACGGTCCCGCTCATAGTCGGCACCACCAAAGGTACGCACCACACGATAGCCCGAAATCGATTCAGTCGCGACATGGGTGATATCGCCCATGGAGCCCTGGATACGCTTGCTGATCTTGCGAAACCGCTTACTGGCATAACTAACCACAAAGCCAATAACCGGCCCAACCGTCAAAAACACCAACGTGAGCTTCCAGTTGGTGTAAATCATGAAACTCAGCAACCCGACGATGGTCAAACCTTCACGCAGAGTGATGGTGATTGCGTTGGTAGCCGCCTCCGCCACCTGCTCGACGTTGAATGTGAGTTTGGACACCAATCTACCGGCCGCATTCTCATCAAAATAGCGGGATGGCAGCGTCATCATTCGGTCAAACACATCGTTACGCAGGGCGTTAATCACATTACGCCCAACGTAACTGATGAAGTACTGACTGAAGAACGTGCCCACTCCCCGTAGGGCAAACACACCAACGATCAAACCGGTCAACAGCACTCGATTCTGTGCTGTCGGATTTTCGATCGCCGTGATGACGTACTCCATGGCTGCGGCCATGCCGGTAGAGGCGGCTGCGTATAGCACGTTCCCAAAAACGGCCAATGAAAACGCCAACCAAAAGGGTTTAACGTAAGCCAACAACCGCTTATAGGTAGTCCAGCTTCCGGCCGGCGGTGTTTTCAGGGACTCTGGAATTGCACGGCTCACTGGGATTCAGCCTCCCGTTCGGTGGTGATGCTTAATTTGGCAAAACCCAACCGGCCCGCTACATCCATGGCACGAACCACAAACTCGTGAGGCGTGCGAGCGTCAGCAGTAATGATATACGGCAAACTGTTATCCCCTTCGGCCAACTCGCTGACGCCGCGCTCGAGAGTCTCCCGTCGATTATTCACCAGCGTTTTGTCGTTCAGAATATATTGCCCTTCGGCATTGATCACCACATCGATCTGCCGTACGTCAGCCGGCTCTACGGGATCACCACTGGCTTCAGGCAACTCGACCTCAAGATGACTTTCCCGGGTAAAAGTTGTGGAGACCATAAAGAAAATCAGCAGCAGGAATACCACGTCGATCAATGGCGTCAGGTCTACCCCGACTTCCTGGCTTCTCTGGCGCTTGAACTTCACGGTGTTCAGGCTCCTTCCACGTCGATTTCGCGATCACCATGAACCACTTCAACCAACTTGATGGCTTCTTGTTCCATGTTGACCACCAGTTCATCAACCCGGCGAATAAAATAGCGATGGGCGATCAGCGCCGGGATGGCTACGCTCAATCCGGATGCCGTGGTAATCAAGGCTTCCGAAATGCCGCCCGCAAGGTTGCCGGCGTTGCCAACGCCCGCCAGCTGAATTTCGGCAAACACTTTGATCATACCAATCACGGTGCCCAGAAGACCAAGCAACGGCGTAATGGTCGCAACGGTACCTAGGGGATTTAGGAAACGTTCAAGCTCGTGAATAACCTGACTGGCTTCATGCTCGATGCTTTCCTTCATGATCTCGCGACCATGCTTTGCGTTCATAAGCCCACTTGCGAGCACTCTGCCCATGGGGGACGAGCCCTGCAGTGCTTTAAGCTTACGTCCATTCAGCTCTTTCTTTTTAATCCAGCGCCAAAGTTCGTTAAGCGATTGGGAAGGCGCTACACGGGAAGCACGCAACGACCAGAAACGCTCTAGAATAATCGCAAGCGCTAAAATGGAACAGGCAACAATGGGCACCATCAGGATGCCACCAGCTTTCAACAGCTCAAACACGCTTGATCTCCCTGATTAATGACAAGCCGCGCTACTTTAGCATAGCTGCCGGCGCAGGCCACACCTGCAATGTCACGGTATTTTACATTGGTCACGGGTAAGGCCCGGGCCAGCAATCCAAAACGGTGAATTGTGCTTTGATTCGATAATCTTCGGGCCTTCCGCTTCAAAACGTATAGATAGCTGGCCTGAACACGCAGAATTCAAAGGCACCGCGTCCACCTGCCTGTACCGACTGACGACGTCTCGATGCGGGTGACCATAGCGATGGCGATATCCAGCGGTATAAATCACCCAATTCGGCTTTACCGCCCTCACCCACTCCATTGAAGACGATGTTTTGCTGCCGTGATGCGGCGCAACCAGGATTCGGCGCCCGGGAAACGCTGATAACCAAGCCAGCTCAGCGTCCGCCAGCATCTCCGATTCCACATCACCACCAATGTCGCCGGTGAGGAGTAGATCCACTCCCGACTCACGATGGAATAGCCTCAACACACACGAGGCGTCGTTACCCGAGTGCGGCAACGGGCTCCTCCAGAAGTTTAATTCAAAGGCTCCCATCACCTTCGGTAAACGAGGGCACGGTTGAATTGCCACTGCGGGCTGGCGCTTCATTTTATTTTGCACCACCTCTGGCTCTCCGGTTGAGATCACTTTTATCGATAATTCGTTCATCAACAGGTCCAACCCACCCGAATGATCGCTATCACCATGACTCACGACCAGATGATCGATTTGGTTCACACCGAGCGCCTTCAAATTCGGCAGCAAGACTGACTCGGCAGCAGAATAAACGCCTTTCACTTCCGGACCCGAGTCATACATCAAGACTTGGTTTTCCGAGCGAACCAATACCGACAATCCCTGCCCGACGTCCCAAATGCGAACCTCAGGAAACTCGACCGAAGGATTTTCAGGCTTCGCGTTATTCAGCCAGCCAAACCCTAACCACCCTAAAAAAACCAAGCTACTCAACGCCCGTAACGACCGGCTCGGGAAACGCAATAGCAGCAGAACAACCGCAACAAAAGCCACCAAGACGATAGGCGACGCACCTGGTAGTGGGTATATCGGCAAAGCTGCGACCCCTTGGAGCAAACCCCATAACACCCCAAGTACGGCATCGAAGCTTTTAACTACATAAACGGTTAAAAAACCACCACTCGAAAATACCAACAAGGTTCCAGCAAACAAGACGGGCATCACTACAAATGACACCCAGGGAATCGCCACTAAGTTGGCGAGCACGCCCGCCAAGGGCTGAGTTTGGTCAAACGACTGGAGAACAGGCCAAAGCCCGGCAAATACCGCACACTGGGCCAACAACAAACCGGACAGCCATCCCATACGCCCCAAACGGTTGGCGAACACCCAAATCAGTAGTGCAACCGCGGAAAAGGACAGCCAAAAACCCTGATCGAGAGGCGCGAATGGATCGAGCAAAAGCACGCCTGCCATGGCGATGACGAACGGCCACCAGGGGCTCACCTCCCGGGCCTTTAGAAGAAACCATCCGCCAACAACTACCATCAACAGCGCTCGACGCGTGGGCACCGTCATCCCCGCCAGCAAAGCGTAGAACAGACACGCAAGCAGCACCGCGCAATAGACTGTGTTACGGATAACATTCTCGGGGATAGATCCCGCCGGTAAAATCAATAAAAGGCGACGAACAACCAACCCGGCAATCAGCGCCACCAACCCCAAATGCAATCCGGAAATAGCGACTAAATGAATCGTGCCGGTGGCCTTAAGGGTTTGCCATTGTTCAGCAGACAGGTGCCCACGGTTACCAATCAACAATGACGCAACTAATGGATAATGCACTGCGTCGCCGAAATGACGTTCAACAGCAGATGCCACTGCTCGATGCCAAACATGATAGGAGCAGGCCAAACCACAGGAAGCATCCGGCAATTCCATCGCGTTGCGGACGCTTCCCGTTGCACCTACGCCGTGCCTGAACAACCAATCCTCGTAACGAAAACCAACGTCATTGAGACTTCCGTGTGGTCGTTTAAGAACCGCTTGCAGCGCTATTGGCCCTGAGGGCAACACCTTATCGCTAGAACCGTACCAGGCCAGACGAATCTTATGTGGGCGCGCACCGCCTTCCACAGGACCAGGAGCTTCTGGCCAACGGTCCACGCAAAAGTTGAATCGAATACTGTTAAAGCTGCCAGGCTGTGGTAGGTCACAGGCATACCCGAAGATGGTTATTGGTACGCCCTCTTCCACGGGTGTAAGCTGCTCCTGTAGGCGGGCTTCGGCATGCCATGCAGTCCACCCTAAACCCGTAGCAAGCCAAATCACACCAAAAACCAAGACACGAAAACGGGCTGTTTTAGGTTTAAAAAGTAGCGGTAGTACAAATAGGGATGAAAACAGCCACGGATAAGGTGGCAAAACCGAGAACCGATACAGTAAGATAACGCCGCAACTAAATGCGAACACGCCCATTGGGCAAAGTAGAGATCTTTCAGCTTTCGTGCTGAACTGGGTGTTTCTGGACAATCCTTGTCCTCCGATCAAAATCGTCGCTCCCCATGCGCCGGTTACCATCCATACCGAGAGAACAGGCCGAACGTCCAATGCCGAAGAGGTTTATGAAACGGTATTTGCCGACCCCAGAAAAAGTGCAGTCTATGAAAAGTCTGCACTTTCTAGGCGATATCCTTCACGAGCCCAACCTGTGGCACATCAACCGCCACTGCGTGGCACGAGCATTTCTGATCGGCATCTGGTTTTGTTTTATCCCAATGCCTTTCCAGATGGTTGCCGCAGCTTTTTTTGCTATTTGGTTCAACGCAAATCTGCCGTTATCCGTCGCATTGGTTTGGATCAGTAATCCGCTGACCATGCCACCGATTTTCTACTTCAATTACAAAGTGGGAGCCTGGATACTGGACCGACCGGTACTGCCGCTCGAGTTCCACGTAAACTGGCATTGGGTCAGCGACCGGCTGTTTGAAATCGGCATTCCGCTATATCTGGGTTCCCTGTTACTTGCAACAATCAGCGCGTGTATCGCCTACCTGGCCGTACAATTCCTATGGCGCCGAAAAGTACGCTCGGACTGGCAACTGCGCCACCGCCTGAGAGCCAAGCGTAAGCGCACCAAGGTTTAAGATTCTTGAACCAAGACCCCTTGCTCTAACCGCAGTACCCGCCCCAAACTTTTCGCCATCCCCATGTCGTGGGTCACCATGATAAAGGCCGTACCCGAGTTATCGCGTAAGTCCTGAATTAAACCCCGTATGCCTTCGCCGGTGTGCTGGTCCAGGTTGCCTGTGGGTTCATCCATCAATACGCAGTTGGGCTCGTTGACCAAAGCACGTGCAATGGCCACTCGCTGGCGCTCCCCACCCGAAAGTTCCCCCGGCTTGTGACGAAGACGTTGCCCCAACCCGACACGCTCCAAAAGCGCTTCAGCTTTGGGCTTCGCTTGTCGGGGAGATTGACCTCCAAGCGCCAACGGCATCATGACATTCTCAAGCGCGGTAAATTCCGGCAGAAGATGGTGGAACTGATAGACAAAGCCGAGATGCCCATTACGGAATCGCGCGCGCCCCGCCTCAGACATTCCGTGAATATTCTGGCCACAGATTTGTATTTGCCCGGAAGACGGCTTATCCAAACCACCTAGAAGGTTCAGCAGCGTGGTTTTACCCGCGCCGCTGCTTCCGACAATCGCCACTGTTTCTCCGGCCGACACTTCCAGGGAAATATCGGAGAATATTGTCAGTTTTTCCGGACCTTCACTGTAGGTCCGCGTCACTTGCCGGCAATCAATCACCAGAGGCGTAGCTGTATTTGTCATCGTTGCATCACTCATAGCGCAAAGCCTCCGCTGGTTCGACTCGCGACGCCCGCCACGCGGGGTAAATCGTTGCCAGCAGGCTCATCGCCAATCCGGCACCACTAATTACTGTCACATCCTGCCATTGCAACTGAGACGGCAGGTAGCTGATAAAGTACACATCGGCACTCAGGAACTGGTGCCCCATGGCAGCCTCAAGCCAGGCGATGAAGGCGCTAATATTCAGCGCGCCCAGCACACCCAGCGCTGTGCCAATCAAAGTACCAAACACACCGATCACAGCGCCCTGAATAATAAAGATGCGCATAATTCGGCCCGGAGTCGCGCCCATGGTGCGCAGAATTGCGATATCTGCCGTTTTGTCAGTAACCACCATGACCAACGTAGACACAATGTTGAAGGCGGCAACCGCAACGATAAACATCAACAACAGCCCAATCATGGTCTTTTCCATGCGGATGGCGTTGAACAAGTTACCGTGGGTGCGAGTCCAATCCGACACGTAATAACGGCCACCTAAACTAGAGGCTACATCGCTGACCACTCGCGGGGCGGAGAACAAATCGCCCATTAGCAGACGTAGCCCTTCAGCCTTGCCGCCCGTACGCATCAGACGCGACGCATCGTCCATGTGAATCAGCGCATAATTGCCGTCCAATTCAGCACCGACACTGAAAATACCCTTTACCGTGAAGCGTTTGAGCCTGGGCAATACTCCGGCTGGTGTCACTGATGCCTCGGGCAGAACCACCGTTAGCTTATCCCCGACCCCCAGCCTCAGGCTGTTAGCCATCAGACGGCCTATGATAATGCCGAACTCACCGGATTCCAGATCGCCGAGCCCACCCTCTACAAAATGGTTTTCAATGATTGAGACAGAAGCTTCCTGCTCCGGCAAAATGCCGTTGAGCATCACACCGCGCACGTTACCCCCTCCGGTAACCATACCCTGCCCCTGAATAAACGGAGCCGCGGCCAGAACATCAGGATTTTGCTCTACACGACGGTCCAGCTCTTCCCAATCGTTTAGCGGGCCGGACGCACCCTGAATGGTGGCATGGGGAACCATACCCAAAATGCGTTGTTTGAGCTCCTGATCAAAACCGTTCATCACGGACAACACAATGATCAGTACCGCCACTCCCAACATTAAGCCAATCATGGATGTGAGGGAGATAAACGAAATAAAGTGATTACGACGCTTGGCTGCGGTGTACCGCAAACCAATGTAAAACGATAAGGGTCTGAACATGGGGAGGTGCCTGTCGCTACCTTCGGGTCTGTCGTGGTTTAAGAAACTGCTAAACTATTTTGTACTATCAACTTTTTTAGCTATCCGGAGAAAGGATGCCAAGCCAAGATACTACGGGCTCAGTGCCTCGGTCGCCACAAGATCGTCGGGAGTTTTTCCGGATCGAGGATCGTATTGGGCTGGAAGTCCGGCGACTCGGAGAAAATGATTCGGCAGACCCCGACCTTTTCAACGACACGCCTCTGGACTCCCTGAAAGCCGAATACCGTCGGCTAGACCAAGACATAAAAACCCATCTGGCCAACCTCTCAGAACGCGACCGCTTGCTAACGGGGCTAATAACAACCCTGAACAGCAAGCTGGATACGTTGGCGCGCATTATCGCCTTTGAGCAAAATCCGTTGCAACCGGATGACTGGCAAGATGTGACACTGAGCGAAGGTGGCTTGGCCTTTTTCAGCCGCTCTGTCGCGTGGCAGGCAGGCGATCGAATAGCCGTACGTATGACATTGCCCCCTGAACTTTACCAACCACAAGGGATTGCTAGAGTGATCGACCTAGACCGCACTACCACTGGGGAGGCGTGGGTTCAGGCCGCATTTATCGAGTTGGACGAAAGCGACCGTCAACAAATTGCTCGTCATGTGATGCGGTGGCAAATACGGCAGAAACAAAAACAGTAAACTTCTAATAAAGTGTTGGCTTTTAGTAAGCTTTTCACCATATTACGCTTTATCCATGTGCCAAAAAGGCCGAAGCAAACTCAGCATTTACGGAGTCTATAATGAAAAAGAAGCACAATCTGGGCGCAGCACTCGGCCTCGCAGCGTTTCTGGCCACCGCAATGGCACCGGCAGTTCAGGCAGAAGATCTGGCGATTCCAGTCGGCAGTCAAGCAGACCGCAGTGCAATCAGCCTTCCCAGCAACGGCCTGAGCCAAGCGTCGGTGCGCCAGCGCTGGGGTAATCCTCTTGATGTTCAAGGCCCCGTTGGCCAACCACCCATCAGTCAGTGGCATTATTCAGACTTTGTGGTCTATTTCGAGCGCGATCTCGTCATGCACGCGGTGGTGAAACGCCAGAAAAATTAAATACACCAGTTAGAAAGACAAGTTTCTTCTCTCTAGGCCTGACGTTCCGATAACGGTCAGATAGAATGACAGTTTTTGCGAACCAAGGTGGCTTAATACAGTGAGTTCCAAACGAGTTTTACCTGCCGAGTGGGCACCCCAGAGCGCCGTCCTGCTAACCTGGCCCCATCCCGGCACCGATTGGGCCGAGGTAATGCCTGAGGTAGAGCCTGTATTTCTGGCAATTGCCAAGACCACCCTCCGTTTCGAGCACCTGATTATCAGCTGTGAGTACGTTGCTCGACTCCAAGAGCTCGGCCACGAACTCAACGCATGGGCAGAAGATAACCAAATGCCCGGTAGAGTAATCACCGTGCCAGCACCCGCCAACGACACCTGGGCAAGAGATCACGGTCCAATCACGGTAGAAACAGAAGGCGGCCCTATCCTGATCGACTTCAAGTTCAATGCATGGGGCGAAAAATTTAACTGGGAAAAAGACAACGCTCTCAATATGCATTTGGCCGGCGCCCGCGTGTTTGGAAAACACGCTATGCAAACCGTGGACTTCGTGCTGGAAGGCGGCTCCATAGAGTCTGACGGTGAAGGAACGCTACTTACCACTAGCGAATGCCTGCTCACGCCATCCCGCAACCCGACTATGGATCGCACGAGCATTGAACAATTGCTCATCGAAATGCTTGGCGCTGACCGCATCCTGTGGCTGAACCACGGTTATCTGGCCGGCGACGACACCGACAGCCACATCGATACGCTAGCCCGTTTCTGCGCACCGGACCACATCTGCTACGTAGTCTGCCCAGACGTCGCTGATGAGCATTACAGCGCACTCGCCGCCATGGAAGAAGAGCTACAAGGTTTCTGCCAAAAGAATGGAACCCCATACAAATTAACGGCCTTGCCGTGGCCTGATGCCATTTTCGACGAAGACGGCGAACGGCTTCCCGCAACCTACGCCAACTTTTTGATCATCAATGGTGCTGTGTTACTGCCGACTTACAGCGTGCCACAAGATCAAGAAGCCATACGGATCATCGGTGACATTTTTCCCGACAGAGAGATCATCCCCATCAACTGCCGCCCTCTGATCTATCAGCATGGCAGCTTACACTGCGTCACCATGCAAATTCCCGCCGGAGTTGTCGAAGTATGACCTGGGTAGAAGCCTCCAACACGTTGACCGTTGCTGCTATTCAGCAAAATTGCAGTGACGACAAAGCGGTCAGCCTGGCCACGTCCGAACGCTTAATTCGAAAGGCGGCAGACGGCGGCGCGCAACTGGTAGTTTTACAAGAACTGCACGCTACTCTGTATTTCTGCCAAACTGAAGACACCGATGTTTTTGAGTTGGCCGAATCCATTCCCGGACCGACCAGCGAACACCTATCAGCTCTAGCCAAAGAGCTGGGCATCGTGTTGGTAGGCTCGATTTTTGAGCGCCGCATGAATGGCGTTTACCACAACACCTCCGTTGTTTTTGAAACGGACGGCAGCCTTGCCGGCATTTATCGGAAAATGCACATACCCGACGACCCGGGCTTCTACGAAAAATTCTATTTCACTCCGGGCGACGCAAACTTTAACAACGGCAACAGCGGGTTTACGCCGATTCAAACCTCAGTTGGGAAATTGGGTGTCTTGGTGTGCTGGGATCAATGGTACCCGGAAGCCGCCCGACTAATGGCACTGGCCGGCGCTGAAGTTCTGATCTACCCGACCGCCATTGGTTGGGACATCACCGACGACAAAGACGAGCAAGCTCGCCAACTCGATGCTTGGATTACCGTGCAGCGCGGCCATTCCGTGGCTAACAACCTGCCGGTGATCGCACCAAACCGGGTAGGCACAGAACCAGATCCTTCAGAACAAACCGCCGGCATTCGTTTTTGGGGCAACAGCTTCATCAGCGGCCCTCAGGGCGAAATTCTTGCGCGGGCCGACGAACAGCAAGAAGGGATCCTGGTCGCCAAGCTGGACCGGAATCGTTCGGAATCCGTTCGTAGAATCTGGCCGTACCTGAGAGACAGGCGAATCGATGCCTACGGCGACATTCTTAAACGGGTCAGGGATTAACCAAGGCATGAAGGAAAAGCTGGACAACGTCGTTAACGAACTCAACACCATTTTGCTGGGGAAAGAGTCACAAGTACGCCTTGCTCTGTGCGGTTTGCTCGCTCGCGGCCACTTGCTGATCGAAGATATTCCCGGCATGGGCAAAACAACCTTGTCTCATGCACTGGCCAGCATCATGGGCCTAAGTTATCAGCGCATCCAGTTCACCAACGACTTACTGCCAGCCGACGTACTGGGCTATTCCATGTACGACAAACAAGCCAACAGCCTGGTGTTTCACCCAGGCCCCATTTTCGCGCAAGTCGTGCTGGCCGACGAAATCAACCGGGCATCCCCACGCACCCAAAGTGCCTTGCTGGAAGCCATGGAAGAGCGACAAGTTTCAATAGAAGGTGAAACCCGCCCTCTGCCCTCTCCGTTTTTCGTGATCGCTACTCAAAACCCGATCGAACAAGGCGGCACCTTCCCGTTACCAGAATCGCAACTTGACCGTTTCCTGATGCGCCTGAAATTAGGCTACCCGGATCCAAAAGCAGAACGTGAGCTATTAGAAGGTGAAGACAGAAGAGCATTGACGGCCCGCCTTACGGCACTCCTGCCACAAACAGAGCTGGAGCAGGCTCAGGCGGCCGCGGAGAAAGTGTCCGCCAGCCCCGCTCTGCTCGATTACCTGCAGCGGTTACTGGAACAAAGCCGTCGCATGCCGGGCTTAATGTACGGTCTATCACCCCGAGCCGGCCTTGGCTTGTTACGTGCAGCCAAAGCTTGGGCCTTAATGGCCGGGCGAGATCACGTGTTACCCGACGATCTTCAGGCTGTATTTCCGTCGGTGGCCGAACATCGACTTGAACAAGGCGAAACCGGCAAAAGCCATGAACGTGTCCGCCAGCTTCTAAGCACCGTATCGGTGCTTTAATTCCAGCCACCGTCCCTATAGCCAGTTTCAATGAACGGTATATTGTGAAACAAATTGCAGCCAATCAAATTCATGATAGCCTTCTACCACACTTGGAACACCGAGCTCGCGCAACGAGCTCAAACCAGACCTAACTACTAGCGAGATTTCGATGAGCACAACCCAACACCACCGCCTGATCATTCTTGGCTCCGGCCCGGCCGGTTATACCGCTGCAGTCTACGCAGCCCGCGCTAACCTGAACCCGACATTGATTACCGGCATTGAAGTGGGCGGGCAGCTTACCACCACGACCGACGTCGATAACTGGCCTGGCGACAACGACGGCGTTCAGGGCCCTGAGTTGATGCAGCGTATGCAGAAGCATGCCGAGCGTTTCGAAACCTCCATTGTTTACGACACCATCAATGAAGCCGACCTGAAAAACCGCCCCTTCCGCCTGAAAGGCGACAGCGGCGAATACACCTGCGATGCTCTGATTATCGCCACGGGTGCTTCGGCGATGTATCTGGGCCTGGACTCGGAAGAAAAATTCAAAGGCCAAGGCGTATCGGCTTGTGCAACCTGCGATGGTTTTTTCTACCGCAAGCAGAAAGTTGCTGTCATCGGTGGTGGTAATACCGCCGTTGAAGAAGCTCTGTATCTGTCCAACATCGCGGATGAAGTCACTCTGGTTCACCGTCGCGACAAGCTGCGTTCTGAAAAGATTCTTCAGGACAAGCTGTTCGATAAAGCTGAAAACGGCAACGTAAACATCATTTGGAATCATACCCTGGAAGAAGTACTGGGTGATGGCACGGGTGTTACGGGCATGCGCATCAAGAGCACTGAAAACGGCAACACCCAAGATATGGATCTAGCGGGCGTATTTATCGCCATCGGCCACAAACCAAACACCGATTTGTTTGCCGGGCAGCTGGATATGGAAAACGGCTATCTGAAAATTAAATCCGGACTGGAAGGCATGGCTACTCAAACCAGCATCCCCGGTGTCTTTGCGGCCGGAGATGTTGCAGACCACGTATACCGCCAAGCGGTAACCTCTGCAGGTTTTGGCTGCATGGCCGCCCTGGATGCAGAAAAGTTCCTGGATCAGCAAGACTAAGGCGAACCAGCCAGCATGACGTCGTTACCATGGATAGAGCCAGACAAACTCTGGTTCCCTCCTGCCGAAGAGGCCTTGGACGACCCTGACGGCCTGCTGGCCGTCGGGGGGGATTTGTCTGCAGACAGGCTGCAACTGGCCTACCGGAACGGAATTTTTCCTTGGTTCAGCGATGACCAACCCATTTTATGGTGGTCGCCCAACCCAAGGTGCGTCTTAATCCCTGGAAAGATTCACGTCTCACGAAGCCTTCGCCGCACGCTCAATCAGCAGCGTTTTCGCATCACATCAGACCAGTGCTTTGGACGGATTATCCGGCTTTGCGCCTCTATCCGAGCTGAAGGCACCTGGATTACCGATGAAATGATCGACGCCTATAGCGAGCTTCATCGGCTCGGCATCGCTCACTCTATCGAAGTGTGGAACCAAAACGGCGACCTTGCGGGCGGCATGTACGGCGTTGCTCTGGGGCGATGTTTCTTTGGTGAATCCATGTTCTCGCTTGAAACCAACGCCTCAAAGGCTCTCATGGTTCACCTCGCTCACCAACTGGAAGAGTGGGGCTATGAGCTGATGGATTGCCAGGTTGAAAGTAGCCACTTGCTATCCATGGGCGCAACGACAGTTTCCCGCCCACAATTTTTATCTATACTCAAAACATGTGTAGACGCCAAGCCCAAAGAGTCAGGGTGGAAATTCACTTGGCAGTGGACTCGTTAGGAGAAGCGCATGAGTAATCTCCGAACGCTCGTTTTCTTTGCGACCCCCGCTCATGATTGCAGTTACCTTCCTGATCGTGAAGCCACCACCATGTTTGTGGACCCGCGTGCGGATATTGACAAAAAACTCTACAGTCAGCTAACGGCACTGGGGTTTCGTCGCAGCGGATCTCATTACTATCGACCCCATTGCGAATCTTGCTCCGCTTGTGTTCCTGTACGTTTGAAAGTTGATAATTTTCAGCCGGACCGAGGTCAGCGCAGAGTGCTCAAAAAAAATGCCGATCTTGAATGCCGGCTGGTACCTGCAACCTACAGCGAACGCTATTACCGCTTATACGCTCACTACATCGAGGAACGCCATCAAGACGGTGATATGTACCCGCCGACGCGAGAGCAGTTCACATCGTTTTTGGTGGAAGGCTCCACCGACTCCTGGTTCCTAGAAATTACTTTAGGCGATGAACTGATAGGGCTGGCTGCCATCGACTTGCTCGACGATGGCCTGTCGGCGATATACACCGTATTCGCACCGGAATACGAGGATCGAAGCCTCGGTACATTTGCGGTGCTTTGGCAAATAGAAGAAGCCAAAGCACGAGAATTGCCGCACCTTTACCTAGGCTATTGGATTAAAAACTGCAAAAAAATGAGCTACAAAACCCGCTACAGACCTATCGAAGCGCTGCAAGAGGGTCAGTGGCATGAAATGAGAAGTACCTGATTTTTGCCAAACGGCAAGAATTCAGGCAGAATTGCGCAATTTAAAATCACCGAAAGTATTCCGAACGAGGTTTTTACTGAATGGCGAAATCAGATGTCATTGAAATGGAAGGCGTTATTCTAGACACCCTTCCTAACACCATGTTCCGCGTTGAGCTGTCGAATGGCCACGTTGTGACCGCACACATCTCAGGAAAGATGCGCAAGAACTACATCCGCATCCTGACTGGAGACAAGGTCAAGGTAGAGTTGACTCCCTATGACCTGAGCAAGGGCCGCATCGTTTACCGCGCCCGTTAATGCTCCAGTGACATCTGAAAAGCCCCGCTAATGCGGGGCTTTTTTGTTGCTTCAGATGGCTTCTGCCGGTTCATCTTCGTATTCAAAGACAAGTTCATCGTTCTCAAGCTGGATGAACACATCTCCGCCCTTCTCCGATAACTTTCCGAACAGTATCTGCTCTGCCAAAGGCCGCTTAATCTTATCCTGAATCAAACGGGCCATCGGCCTGGCACCCATGGTCACATCGTAGCCTTTCTCCGCCAACCAGGACTTGGCAGCCTCATCCACATGCAAGACCACATGCTTCTCATCCAGCTGCGCCTGCAACTCGGTCAAGAACTTGTCTACCACGTGAGTGATGGTCGCCTTTTGTAGGTCGCCGAACTGAATAATACCATCCAGCCGGTTTCGGAACTCAGGCGTAAAGGTTTTGCTGATCACTTCCATACCGTCAGTGCTGTGGTCCTGCTCGCTGAAACCAATAGAGCGACGAGCCATGTTTTCAGCACCCGCGTTGGTGGTCATCACCAGGATCACATGCCGGAAGTCCGCTTTGCGGCCGTTGTTGTCCGTCAGCGTACCGTGATCCATAACCTGTAGCAGCAGGTTAAACACTTCGGGATGCGCCTTCTCGATCTCATCCAGCAACAATACACAGTGCGGATGCTTGTTAACGGCTTCCGTCAGCAGACCACCCTGGTCATAACCGACATATCCCGGAGGCGCGCCAATCAAACGAGACACTGTGTGACGCTCCATGTATTCAGACATATCAAAGCGGACCAGTTCGATCCCCAGAACCTTGGCCAACTGTTTGGTCACCTCTGTTTTACCAACACCCGTTGGGCCAGCAAACAGGAAAGCACCTTCAGGCTTCTCTGGCGCCTTCAAGCCTGCACGAGCCAGCTTGATAGCGGTCGACAAGGACTCGATAGCAGGATCCTGCCCGAACACCACCATTTTCAGGTTGCGCTCAAGATTGCGCAGAAGATCTTTGTCGTTGGTGGAGACATTCTTCGGGGGAATCCGGGCAATGCTGGCTACCACATCCTCGATATCAACCACTTCGACTGACTTCTTACGCTTGTCTTCTGGCTGTAAGCGCTGGCGAGCACCCGCTTCATCGATCACATCAATGGCTTTGTCTGGCATGTGCCGATCAGTGATGTAACGGTCCGCCAACTCGGCTGCAACCCGCAGCGCCTGATCGGTATAGGTCAGGTCATGGTGCTTCTCAAAGCTTGGTTTGAGGCCTTTGAGAATCTGGTAAGTATCCTCAACACTGGGCTCATTGACATCGATCTTCTGAAAACGGCGCGCCAACGCACTGTCTTTCTCGAAGATGCCACGGAATTCCTGATACGTGGTTGAACCAATGCAGCGCAACTCACCGGAACTGAGCATTGGCTTGAGCAGATTGGAGGCATCCATAACCCCACCGGATGCCGAACCCGCACCAATAATGGTGTGAATTTCATCAATGAAAAGAATCGCATGCTCTTGCTTCTTCAAATCACTGAGAAGACCTTTCAGGCGTTTTTCGAAATCACCACGGTATTTCGTACCAGCCAACAGAGCGCCCATATCCAAGGAGTAGACCACGGCGTCCGAGATGATATCCGGTACTTCGCCGTCAACAATACGTCGGGCCAAACCTTCCGCAATGGCGGTTTTACCCACGCCAGCCTCACCAACCAACAGCGGGTTATTCTTTCGGCGGCGTGCCAAAATCTGCACCACCCGCTCGACTTCAATTTCTCGGCCAATCAAGGGGTCAATACGCCCTGCACGGGCTTGTTCATTCAGGTTTGCTGCGTAATTTTCTAAAGGGCGTGCATGGCCACTTTCTTCGCCTACTTCTTCTTCGGAGGCATGATCCGCACCGTCCTGATCCTCAGCACCCTGCACACGCGAGATGCCATGCGAAACAAAGTTCACCACGTCAATGCGGGCAATGTTCTGTTTCTTGAGAGCATAAACCGCCTGACTTTCCTGCTCACTGAATATCGCAACCAGTACGTTCGCACCAGTCACTTCTTTTTTACCCGAAGACTGCACATGGAACACAGCCCGCTGCAGCACTCGCTGGAAGCCAAGTGTCGGTTGGGTTTCCCGGTCGCCGTCGGTGGACGGAATCAGAGGAGTTGTGGAATCCACAAACTCAATCAATTCATCCTCAAGCTGCTTGAGGTCTGCACCGCACGCTTTCAACACCCCCACTGCCGATTCGTTTTCTAGAAGAGCCAACATCAAATGCTCGACGGTCATGAACTCATGGCGCTTGTCGCGGGCATTTTTGAAGGCTGTATTCAGCGTAAATTCAAGATCTTTACTCAGCATGGGCTACCCCTAGGTCTGTCAGTCCGCGCGTTCTATCTCGCAAAGCAACGGGTGTTCGCATTCTGAAGAATACTGGTTCACCTGCGCCGCTTTCGTTTCTGCGATGTCGCGGGTATATACCCCACATACGGCCTTTCCTTGCGTATGGACGAGCAGCATCACCTGCGTCGCCTTCTCTTCGTTCATACCGAAGAACGTCATCAACACTTCCACCACAAAATCCATCGGGGTGTAATCATCGTTCAGGAGCAACACCCTAAAGCGGGCGGGACGTTTAAGGGCCGGCTTTTCGGGCGCTATACTCACCCCTTCTTGACGCCCGGGCTGATCGTCCTCCCCCTGATTAAATATTAGTAGAGAATTTTCAATTGTCCGCATGGTTCTATGTACCGATTATTCGGATGGCTATCTTAATGTGGTTACCCGGTCAGACATTTTCAAGGCAAGCGCCTATTCAAGCACGGGTTCTCTAACTCTACGAGCATGATACCGATTCCATACCCTGATGAAACACTTATTCAATCAGCTGTGATCCTTGACTCAGAAACATGATTGGTCGACAGTTAACATCTTATGTAATTTAATGTAACAATTTGAAGCGGAAATGTATCAGCATCATTATTAGCCGGGGAGGCAAGTCCCGGCCGGCATTGAGTACCTGCTGGTGGCGACAAAAAACGCTCCAACAATAAAAGAGACAGCTAAGGGACGGGGGAGTTCATCATGCCAAGGGGCAAGGTTAAGTGGTTCAACAACGCCAAGGGATACGGTTTCATCATAGAAGATGGCTGCAGCGACGATTTATTCGCGCACTTTTCTTCCGTTCAGATCGATGGCTACAAAACCCTTAAGGCTGGCCAAGCCGTCACATTTGATAAAAAACCAAGTGACAAAGGTGTTCATGCAGTAAACATCGTGCCAGATGTCGCCGCTAGCGATACGACACCCGCTCAGCACGACGTCCGAGCCGCAAACGCCTGAGCCAAACCCGGGCCAGCGCATCCGCTTCCCTGCCGGCATTTGCCGGAGGGAGCCAAGCCCCCTCCTTTTTTCGTAGCCTCCATTACAGTAGGCTTGTCAGCCCTAGCCCACCCGCAACTGACAGGAACCTGTGAATGGCGGACATCATCCTGTTTAACAAACCGTTTCAGGTTCTCAGCCAATTCACGGACGAACGGCTTGAAAATCCTCGGTCAACGCTCGCAGAGTGGATTAAGAAACCGGGTTTTTACGCGGCTGGACGGCTGGACTACGATTCCGAAGGGCTACTTCTTCTGACTGATCACGGCCCACTGCAGCACCGAATTGCCTCGCCACGCAACAAAATACCCAAAACCTATTGGGCTCAAGTGGAGGGTAATGTAACGGCCGACGCAATTGATCAACTATCCCGAGGTGTCAACCTGAAAGACGGTCCAACCCGCGCAGCAAAAGTCCGAAAAATGAATGCACCGGATCTATGGCCGCGTACCCCACCCGTGCGGCATCGGGAAACCGTTCCCACGAGCTGGATTGAACTGACCATCAGTGAAGGTCGCAACCGGCAAGTACGTAGAATGACAGCAGCCGTTGGTTACCCTACCCTGAGATTGATACGTTACCGAATCGGCGACTGGACGCTCGACACGCTGCAGCCAGGTGAATTTCGAATAGAACACGTGCACCTTCCCGATGCCCCAACGGCTCCTACCGGGCAGGCGCGCCGGCCACGCTCATCAAAAGCGCGCCGTCCCAATAGGAGAACCGCCTCAAAATGACTTGGAAGCCTCATGCAACCGTTGCCGTAATCGCCGAAGATGATGACGGTCGTTTCTTATTGGTAGA
Organism: Marinobacter sp. JH2; assembly: GCF_004353225.1. Taxonomy (NCBI): domain Bacteria; kingdom Pseudomonadati; phylum Pseudomonadota; class Gammaproteobacteria; order Pseudomonadales; family Marinobacteraceae; genus Marinobacter; species Marinobacter sp. JH2. Next base: position 1,564,553 of record NZ_CP037934.1, read on the forward strand.
AGAACTCAGTAACGGCCAGGTCGTTTTTAATCAACCGGCTGGACACATTGAAGAAGACGAATTGATCCTCGATGCGGCGTGCAGGGAAACACTGGAAGAAACAGGCTGGGAAGTTGAGCCTCGCTACTTTCTCGGCATTTACACCTATAAAGCCCCGGCTAACGGCGTCACGTACCACCGTTTTTGCTACGCAGCCAAACCGATTCGAAAGATCACAGACGAACTGGACAATGGCATCATCGCCCCGCATTGGTTGACGATAGATGAGATTCGAGGGCTCGGAAGTAAATTACGCAGTCCTTTGGTGCTGCAATGCATCGAGGATTACCGAAACGGTCGCCAATTCCCCCTTGAAGTCGTCATCGACGGACAGACGTAACCCTCACAAGATGGTAAAATCGCCGCTTTCTAACCGGTTATCAATAGGCCCATGACTTCCAATCCTGATTCCAAAGCCCCAGAAAACACCCGCGTCATCGTTGGCATGTCCGGCGGTGTAGATTCCTCGGTTGCCGCTTGGTTATTGAAAGACCAGGGGTACCAGGTGGAAGGCCTGTTCATGAAGAACTGGGACGAAGATGACGGAACAGAATACTGCACCGCCATGACCGATCTGGCGGACGCGCAAGCTGTAGCCGATGCCATTGCCATCAAATTGCATACCGCCAGTTTTGCAGCGGAATACTGGGATCGAGTCTTCGAACACTTTTTATCCGAATACAGCGCCGGCCGCACGCCCAACCCCGACATTTTGTGTAACAAGGAAGTGAAATTCCGCGCCTTTTTAGATTACGCCGTGACCCTTGGCGCAGACTACATTGCAACGGGACACTATACCCGCCAGCGCCCATTGAACGATGGCAGCGGCATGGCTGAACTGCTCAAAGGGCTGGATCCGAACAAAGACCAAAGCTATTTTCTGCACGCTGTCTCTGGCGATCGCATTGCCCGCACCCTGTTCCCGGTCGGTGAACTGGAAAAACCAGAAGTGCGCCGTATTGCGGAAGAGCAAGGGTTTATCACCCACAACAAAAAAGATTCCACCGGCATCTGTTTTATCGGCGAGCGCAAATTCACCGATTTTTTGAAACAGTATCTGCCTGCCCAACCCGGCACCATTGAAACCCCGGATGGCGAAGTGATTGGCAAACATCAGGGCTTGATGTACCACACCATTGGTCAGCGTCAGGGTTTGGGAATCGGTGGCTTGGCCAAATACGGCGACGACCCGTGGTACGTAGCCGAGAAGGACTTAAGCCGAAATGTACTAATAGCCGTACAAGGCAAACACCACCCGCTGCTATTCTCGCGCGGACTTGTGTCCGGTCCAATTGACTGGATTGCCGGCAAAGCGCCTTCCCCGCAATTCCGCTGCAGGGCAAAAACCCGGTATCGTCAACCGGATCAGGATTGCGAGGTCACCGTCATCGAGGGCGGCGTAAAAGTCGTATTCGATGATGCTCAACGAGCAGTCACACCCGGCCAGTCGGTGGTGTTTTACATCGACGACGTGTGTCTCGGCGGTGGCGTTATTGAGGAAACCTGGCGCGATAATGAAGCGTTTCCCTCACGCCTAAACCAAGAGAACTCAGCCGAGGCGCGTTCATGAGCCGTACCTTGCACGACCAGACACTGGCCTTGGCCGGATTGTTTCAGGCAGCTTCTTTGGTTCAACAAATTGCTCATAAAGGAACTTGCAACGAAGAGAGCTTGGAAACCTCGCTGCGTTCGCTATTCGCCACGGACCCGGCGTCGACTCTCGACGTTTATGGTGGCGAGTTATCCGATATACAGGAAGGTCTGAAAGCCCTGTCCACCTCGCTGGCTCAACAAAGCGGCACCCAAGATGTCGAGACACTTCGCTATGTTCTGAACTTGGTGCAACTGGAATCCAAGCTCAAAAGCAGTCCGGACATCCTTGACGTGATCGGCAGCCGCATAGAGCAAGCTCGCCACACCGCTAGCCATTTCGGATACAACCATAGCAATCTGATTGGCAACCTGGCTTCGATCTACACCGATACCATCAGTACCTTCCGTTTGCGCATCCAGGTCAGCGGCAATCCGCAAGTCCTGCAGCAAGATGAGAACGCTGCCAAAGTCCGCGCCCTGCTCCTTGCTGGCATTCGCTCCGCTGTGCTTTGGCGACAATGCGGCGGCCGCCGCTGGCAACTGATTTTTGCTCGTAAAAAAGTGATCAACCACGCCCGCGAGTTGTTGCGCTGATTCGCAACGCGGGCTGGTGTATCATAACGACCCTAATTTTCTTATCCGATTCTTTGATGAACTGAGAGGTTTTCGATGGAACTCAACGCCCTGACCGCCATTTCTCCGGTCGATGGACGCTACGGCAGCAAAGTCAGCGTATTTCGCAGCATCTTCAGTGAATACGGTCTGATCCGTAACCGGGTAACCGTCGAGATCCGCTGGCTGCAAAAACTCGCTGAACACCCGGCCATTACCGAAGTGCCGGCGTTCTCGGCAGAAGCCAATGCCTTCCTGGACAAGATGGTCACCGAATTCAGCCTCGCCGACGCTGAACGCATCAAAGAAATCGAGCGCACCACCAACCACGACGTAAAAGCGGTTGAATACCTCATCAAAGAAAAGATTGCCGAGGTTCCCGAACTTCACGCCGTTACTGAATTCGTCCACTTCGCGTGCACTTCCGAAGACATCAACAATCTGTCTCACGCCCTGATGCTTCGCGAAGGCCTGGATCACGGCTTGCTACCGGGCATGGAAAAAGTCGTCGATAAGCTGACCGAGCTTTCCAAAGAACACGCCGAACAGCCCATGTTGTCGCGTACACACGGTCAGACAGCGTCCCCTACGACGGTCGGCAAAGAACTGGCTAACGTGGTTTACCGCCTACGCCGCCAGCTCAAGCAGATCAAATCTGTCGAGCTACTGGGCAAGATCAACGGTGCCGTTGGTAACTACAACGCACACCTGTCTGCTTACCCGCAGGTGGACTGGGCCACAAACGCTAAAGAATTCATCGAACGCCTCGGCCTCGACTGGAACCCGTACACCACGCAGATTGAACCGCACGATTACATAGCAGAGTTGTACGATGCCATTGCCCGCTTCAACACCATCCTGATCGATCTGGATCGTGACATCTGGGGTTACATCTCTCTGGGCTACTTCAAGCAAAAGACCGTAGCCGGCGAGATAGGCTCTTCAACCATGCCCCACAAGGTCAACCCGATCGACTTCGAAAATTCTGAAGGCAATCTTGGTATCGCCAACGCCATCTTCAGCCACTTGTCGACCAAGTTGCCGATTTCCCGCTGGCAGCGCGACCTGACCGACTCTACGGTTCTGCGTAATTTAGGTGTTGGGTTTGCGCACAGCTTGATCGCGTACGAAGCCACGCTGAAAGGCTTGGGCAAGCTGGAACTTAACCCGGCTCGTTTGGGCGAAGACCTCAACAGCGCTTGGGAAGTGTTGGCGGAACCCATCCAAACCGTGATGCGTCGTTACAACATCGAAAAGCCCTACGAAAAGCTCAAAGATCTGACCCGCGGCAAAACCATGTCGGCGGAAGTGATTCAGAATTTCGTAGAGACTTTGGAGATTCCGGAAGAAGCGAAAGCGGAGCTCCGCGCCCTGACACCGGAATCTTACATTGGTAACGCCGTCGAACAAGCCGGCAACATCTAAATCTGGAGCAGTACCATGGACATGCTTGGCGGACTGACAGCCACTGAATTTCTGCGCGACTACTGGCAGAAGAAACCACTTGTCATCCGTCAGGCATTTCCCGGCTTTCAATGCCCGGTCAGCCCGGACGAACTGGCTGGCCTAGCCTGTGAAGAAGCGGTGGAATCTCGTATCGTTATTGAAAGCGAGGCCGGTAAGCCTTGGCAATTGCATAACGGCCCATTTACACCAGAACGGTTCAGCACACTACCTGAACAAGATTGGACGCTGCTGGTGCAAGGCTTGGATCACTGGGTTCCGGAAATATCCGATTTGCTGGAAGCCTTCCGCTTCGTCCCTAACTGGCGGCTTGATGACATCATGGCCAGCTATGCGCCCAAAGGCGGTAGCGTTGGGCCTCATTACGATCAGTACGATGTTTTCCTACTGCAGGCCGAAGGCCATCGGCGCTGGACCTTTGGCGGCCATTGCGACCACACCTCCCCCAGAGTTGATGGCACACCGTTGAGAATTCTCAGCAGCTGGGACGGCGAAGAAACCGTCACACTGGCGCCGGGCGACATGCTCTATCTTCCGCCCGGAGTCGGCCACCACGGTGTTGCTGAAGACGAATGCATCACCTTGTCGATCGGCTTTAGAGCGCCCACAATCGATGACTTGCTGACCGGCTTTACTGACTTCCTGTGCAATCAGGAAAAAGCCGCTAAGCACCTCGGTGACCCCGACCTAAAAGTTCAGGACAATCCCGGCACTATTTCTCCAGACGTGATTGATCGCCTGGATCAAGTGATTCGCGAACAAGTCAGCGACCGGCGCAAGCTGGCTCTTTGGTTTGGTCAATACACGACGGCACCGAAAAGCCTCGATATCGTCGTGCCCGCAGAAGAGCCGGCTGCGCCTGAAGATTTAGCTGCTGCCATCGAAGCCGGCGAGCAATTACGCTGGAACGAAGGTTCTCGTTTTGCCTATCACGAATTTGAAGGCGAAACCGCCCTGTTCGTAGACGGCGAACAATATTTACTGAGAGGTGATGCTCAACCGATCGCACTTCTTTTGTGCTCAGGTGCCCGCATCGATCCATCCAAGCTGGCATACTTTGCTCAGGATGAAGCGCTCATGGGCCTGCTAACCACGCTTTATAATCAAGGCTCTGTGTACTTCGAGTAAGCAATGACTCCGAGATTCCGAAAATACAGCTGGCAACTGGCCCCACGCTCCATTCGCGATATCCGTCAACGGGTGTTTGTCGACGAACAGCAAGTGCCAGCGGAATTAGAGTGGGACGACACAGACGAAATAGCCGATCACTACCTGGCCGTCGATTCAAACAATCAGCCCATGGCTACCGCGCGCTTGTTCTCCGCCTTGGAAGAAACCGGCTACATCGGACGCATGGCTGTGCTTCCGGAATATCGCGGGCGCGGCATGGGCGAAGCTCTGATACAACACCTGTTGAAAGAATCTTCCGGGCGCTACCACGAGCTCAGGCTTTCGGCTCAACAACACGCTATCGGCTTCTACCAACGCAGCGGCTTTCATGTTTGCTCATCCCCCTATGACGATGCGGGCATTCCTCATCTGGATATGCGCTGCCTAGCACCAGGGCTAGCTCATCAGGGGCTCAGTCAACGCTCACAACCGTTAATTTTAGGCGTAGACAACGAAAGTTGGCTGTTCGATCACGAAACCGCGTTTCTCGGGCTGTTGGACTCTATGGTGGGCCAGACAAGACAGCGGTTATGGATTTATGATCGCTTACTGGATCATGATCGCTACGACCGCCATCAACTGCGCGAATTAATCTCCGCCGTTGCCCGCCAGCATCGCCTGAGTGATGTTCGCATTCTGATCCACGACGACAAACCCTTGGTTCAGAAGCGGCATCGTTTGATCGAGCTGATGCGCCGAATACCCAGCCGTATCGAACTTCGTGTCATCAGCGACGATTATCCGCAGGATGACCAGCCCTTCGTCATGGCGGATCGTGACGGCCTGCTCTGCCGCCACGACTTCAACAAACCGGAAGGATTCGCTAACTTTAACGCTGGCCGGCGGCTAAAACTCAAGGAAGAAAGATTTCAGCGCATGTGGGACACCGCCCAAGCATCGCTGGAATTGCGCGAACTACCGATCTGACCCAAGCGCCTGAGGCGATTCAAACTGAGCACCGAAAGGCGCAAATTCGTCGTCCACTTCTTCAGCCACTTCTGCGACCAACTTTCTCAGCCATTGATGGTCCGAGTTATGCTGCAACAACGGGCTCCACGCCATTTTGAGCTCAAATGGAGGAATTTCAAACGGCGGCACCTTAACCACAAGGTTTGAATTATCTTTTTGTAGCCAGGCCGCTCTTGACGGCAAGGTTGCTATCAAGTCGTGCTGTTCAGCCAACAACATTGCTACCTGATAGTGGCGTGTGAACACCGAGATCTGGCGTTTACGCCCCATCAACCCCAAGGCTTCATCCACCCAGCCCAAACGCTGCACATCCTTCGGGTTAACCCCGACTCCCACACCAAAGCCGGTTTTACTAACCCAGATATGGCTCGCGTCCAGATAGGTATCCAGAGTGAAGGGTTCCACCAGAACCGGATTATGGGCATTCATCAAACAGGCGAAGTATTCCGTCCAAAGCGTTTTCTGGTGAAACGATTGTGGAATCTTGTCGAACCGGTTAATGGCCATATCCAAGCGACCCTGCTCCACGTCCAGAAAGCTGACGTCACTCGGCGTCAGCACATCCAGCGTAACGTGCGGTGCTTCTTGTCGAATACGACGCAACACCCGAGGCATGAGGCAGGATTCCGCATAGTCACTAGCCATAATCCGGAACACCCGTTGACTGTTCTCTGCGGCAAAAGGCGTTTTTTCCTGAACCGCCTGTTCAATGTTCGAAAGAATTGAACGCACCAGCGGCTGCAATTCTTGCGCTCGCTCTGTGGCGGTCATCCCCTCGCTGGTACGCACCAGAATAGGGTCTCCGAAAAGATCCCTGAGCCGCCTCAAACCATTACTCATGGCCGGTTGGGTAATCCCCAGATGGTTGGCGGCTTTGGTTACGTTCCGCTCCCGCAGCAATACATCGAGGAAAACCAGCAAATTAAGATCCACACGGGAAATATCCATTAACGACACCTTGCGATCAGAAATGAGAATGTTAAAACGACGCTCATTCACTCGAGTAATATAGCGTGTTATCGGAATTCATTAAATCTATACTTCGGTGAATTCCATTGTCAGCAACCGGACGCATCAAAAGATTTCTGCTAGTCTTTCAGACTGTTATAACGCAAAATTCGTTGGCATCCCCATGCGGCCCTCTTTTGCCACTCTTTATTCGGAGCTATGCCCAGAACATGGAAGCGACCACCATCGTCATCGTACTTGCGGCTATCGTTGCCCTGTCTTTAGTGATCATCGTGGTTAGCCAGATGCGCGAAAAGGCCCGCATCGAACGAATGCGCGAAATACGGACCCAACGAGACAACTACCATCGAGCCTCGCGACTGCTGACTGAAATTCCGGGTCAATATTTGAATTCGGGGCTTAAACTTATCCTGCTGAAACAGATGGAAGACGCCTGTAAGAACTTGGCCACCCTCAAGACCGACAAACCCATTGATCAGTGGCTAAATACAATCAAACAAACCCGGCAACAGGTTATTGATAAAACGGACAACCATCCACCCGTTAAAATTGACTCCCCTGAAAAATCTCAGCAAGTCAAAGAACTTTTGAACAACCTTTTTAAACTGATCGAAAGCATGCACAAAAGCGGTCGGATCGATGCCCCAACCGCCAAACAGAACCTCAAGTATGTGTTATTTCTGATCCATAAAACCCATGCCGACTTGCACGTATTTCAAGCCCGAGATCACATTCGCCAGCACGAAACTCGCAAAGCGATTCACTCCTATCATTCGGCAAGTATGGAAATGGTTAAATCTAAGGACAACCCATTGGCATTGAAAGCCGTCAAAAGTTTCCGGACACGAATTAAAGAGCTGGAAGCCAGCCTGCACGATGAAGAGACAGCTGCAGAACATGGGACCAAGCTCGACCAAGAATGGGACAATATGCTGCAAGATGAAGAGTCCTGGAAGAAACGAAAAGACTTCGACGATTAACCCGAAGCCTTGAGCGCAAAAAAATAGGGACCACCAACCACCGTGCTTAACAGGTTCAACAAGCGGCTTTCGTATCGCCTCACCAGAGATACCGTCCTCGTAGCCATGGCATTAGGGCTACTGTTGAATCTGATTCAAATAACCTTGGACTACTCCAATGCCCAGGATGCGATGGATCAGGAAGTTCACGCCTTGCTCGAGATCAGTCGCAGCCCTGCTTCACAGATTGCCTATAACATAGACGTCCGTCTGGCCGAAGAATTACTGGACGGGTTATTACTGCATCCGGCCACGATCGATGCCCGGCTCATTGATAGCGACCAAAAAACCATGGCAGCGTCCAGTACACCGAGTGCAAGCTCGCCTTACCGCTGGATCAGTGATTCGTTATTTGGACAAAACCGCACGTTTTCCGAAACCCTGCAGGTGCCCCAACTGAAAGGTCTGTCCCTTGGTCGTTTGGTTCTGACCATCGACACCTACCATTACGGGCTTCAGTTTCTGAAGCGGGCAGGCAATACCCTTCTGATCGGGTTACTAAAAAGCCTGGTACTCACACTAGCCCTGCTGGCCATTTTTTACGTTGTACTGACCCGCCCCATGATGGGACTGATCAGAGCATTGGGACGGGCAAATAGCCGGTCGCCAGAGAAAGTCCGGCTCCCTATCCCTCAGAATCACGAACGCGACGAAATCGGTTCGATGGTCGAAATCATCAACGACCACCTGCAAAACATGGAGGCCAGTGTCGCCAAGCTCCGTTCAGCGGAACGCACCATGAAAAACTACTCGACGCGTCTGGAGCATGAAGTCGAAGAACGAACCCGTGAAATATCGGAGAAAAACACTGCGCTCCAGCGCGGTAACCGGGCACTCGTTAAAGCAAAGGAAGACGCAGTACGCAGAGCCCGTGCCCGTGCGAACTTCCTTGCTAGCATGAGCCACGAAATACGTACGCCATTAAACGGCATGCTGGGTATGCTTGGGCTTGCCGTAGAAGACGAAGGTGATCCCCGACAAAAGAGCCGCATAGAAATTGCTTCAAAAGCAGGTGAAAACTTGCTGGACCTTCTCAATGACATCCTTGACATATCGAAAGTTGAAGCAGGAAAACTGAGCCTTGAAATCATTCCGTTTTCAGCTCGGGAATTGACCAGTGAATGCACAACACTGCACGCACAACAAGCGCGGCGGAAGCGGATTGCATTGGTCAACGAGATCGACAGTGACTTACCTGAATACTTTTTGGGCGATCCAACGCGAACCCGTCAGGTACTCAACAATCTACTGAGTAACGCCATCAAGTTTACTGACCAGGGTAAGGTGAAGGTCAAGGTTAGCTATTCAACCGGGAAACTTCGCATCGAGGTCATCGATACCGGCATCGGGATGTCCCGTGACGGCCTGCACAAGATCTTTTCACCTTTCTCGCAAGCCGATACCGATACAACGCGCCTCTACGGCGGTACCGGCCTGGGCCTAACGCTTTGCCGACAACTGATTGAGCGCATGAACGGCAGGATCGAAGTAGACTCCACGCCCGGTAAAGGAACACACTTTACCGTTACGCTGCCCTTGCCTGTTCACGATGAACCGATTCAGGAAAAAGCACTACTGGAGGAACCCGCGTCCGAATCGATGACCGTGTTGAAGATTCTTCTGGTGGAAGACAACCATGTTAACCAGTTGGTGGCGAGTGCAATTCTTCGGCGACTGGGGCACAAGGTAGACAACGCAGAAAACGGACAGCGCGCAATCGAAGCCCTCAAACGCGAAAGCTACGATCTGGTGCTCATGGACTGCCAAATGCCCGTAATGGATGGCTACGAAGCCACTCGAGAGATACGGCGTAACCCCCGCTGGAAGAACCTGCCAGTGATCGCCGTAACCGCGAACGTTATGCAAGGAGACAAAGAGGATTGCTTTGCCTCCGGGATGGATGACTACATCATCAAGCCCTATAATCGTGAAGAGCTTAAAGCGGCTATTGTGCGGTGGGCGCCCGCCCCTCAAGAACCTCAAGAAGACCCCTGAGTTCTCCTCGCAACGAGGCTACCTGCGCCGAATCAATGTCAAGACCGCACATCAAGCGCTCTGGCACAGACACTGCCTCGGCGCGCAACAGACGGCCGGCATTCGTCAGCGCCAGCCTCACCACGCGCTCATCATCGAGCCCCCGCGCGCGCTTGAGCAAGCAGCGCTCTTCTAGCCTTTTCAGCAACGGTGTCAAGGTACCGGAATCCAGCCGCAAACGCTGACCGATCTCCGATACCGTAGGTAATTCGCTGCTCTGATCCTGCTGCCAAAGCACCAACATCACCAAGTATTGAGGGTAAGTCAGCCCCAACTCTTTCAGCAGCGGCCGATAACGTGCCGTAACGGCCCTATTCGCGGCGTAAAGCGCGAAACACAGCTGATTATCCAGCGCCAGAAGCTGATCGGCCCACTGAGATTCAGAGCAGCTTTTCGATGTCATTCCGGATATCCGCTGGCTTGACCGTCGGTGCATAGCGTCGCACCACCTGACCTTCCTGATTAACCAGGAATTTTGTGAAATTCCATTTCACCTTTTCACTGCCCATCAGACCTTTTGCTTCTTTCTTCAAGAATCGATACAGCGGGTGGGCATCATCGCCATTCACTTCGACTTTCGCGAACATGGGGAAATCAACCCCATAATTCAGCGAGCAAAACTCGGTGATAGATTCATTACTACCCGGGTCTTGATTCATAAATTGGTTACAAGGGAAACCAAGCACCTCGAAGCCCTTGGCGCCGAGTTCGCTATGCAGCTGCTGAAGACCTTCAAATTGGGGTGTGAAACCGCATTTGGATGCGGTGTTGACAACCAATAACACTTTACCCTGGTAATCGGACATCGCAACGTCGTTGCCCTTCACGTCCTTAGCACTGAAATCATAAATCGATTCGTTCGCCATATTCTTCGCTCCTTTAATTTTGAACCGCTCTTTTTAGATTGTGCACAATTTAATTGCAGAAAACCATTCTTGAATTTAAGACACAAACCGCACCGCCGATCTTTTACTACAACATTCGACGGTAAACTCGCCCGATTTCGCCACAATTGAACACATTTGCCCCTGTTACCCCTGCCCCTCCCTCCGCTAGAATAGATGGCTTGTGTTATCCCGTATAACTCTCCCAGACTGTTAGTTAAGGACCTCTGCACGCCATGCATAACTTCTCCAAATCCGCCAAGCTCGACAATGTGTGTTATGAAATCCGCGGTGTGGTTCTACGGGAGGCGCGCAGGCTGGAAGAAGAGGGGCACCGCGTCCTTAAACTGAATATCGGAAACCCGGCGGCATTCGAACTCGATGTGCCGGAAGAAATTCAACAAGACGTGATTTACAACATGCCTCAGGCACAAGGCTATGTTGAATCGAAAGGCCTGTTTTCGGCCCGAAAGGCGGTCATGCACTACTGTCAGCAGCGTGGTATCGCCAAAGTTGATATTGATGACATTTATCTGGGCAATGGCGTCAGTGAGTTGATCGTTATGTCCATGCAGGCTCTGCTCAATACCGGTGACGAAGTCCTCATCCCCGCCCCGGATTATCCGCTATGGACCGCAGCTGTCACGCTCTCCAGTGGCAAGCCTGTACATTATCGCTGCGACGAACAGCAGAACTGGTTCCCGGACATTGAAGACATTAAAAAGAAGATCACTCCGCGCACCAAAGCCATTGTATTGATCAACCCGAACAACCCCACCGGCGCGGTCTATTCGGTCGAACTGTTGCACCAAGTCATCGAGTTAGCCAGAAAGCACAATTTGATCGTGCTGTCCGACGAGATCTACGACAAAATTCTCTACGACGGAACCGTACACACCTCTACGGCATCTTTAGCGGAAGACGTTCTATTCTTCACTTACAACGGTTTATCGAAAAACTACCGGGCCGCTGGTTACCGCGCAGGCTGGATGATCATCAGCGGTGCCAAACACCGAGCCAAAGATCTGATCGAAGGCATCGAAATGCTTTCCAACATGCGCCTGTGCGCCAACGTACCTGCACAGCTTGCCATTCAAACGGCCCTGGGTGGTTACCAATCCATCAACGACCTGGTCGCCCCGGGAGGACGCCTGTACGAACAACGGGACACAGCATGGCGTATGCTGAACGACATACCGGGCGTCAGCTGCGTGAAGCCTCAGGGTGCACTGTATCTATTCCCAAAGCTGGACCCGAAACACTTCCCGATCCACAACGACGAGAAACTGGTTTTAGACCTGCTATTGCAAGAAAAGATTCTTCTGGTGCAAGGCTCGGCGTTTAATGTTGATGATCACCAGCACCTACGCGTTGTGTTCCTGCCGCGCAAAGAAGCGCTGGCAGATGCCATGGGTCGATTGGGCAATTTCTTGGAACACTACCGGCAGTAATCGGAGCGATCATGGCCGATATACACGTAGAAGAGTTTTACAAAGACGTTGCCATTGCACTGGCCCAGCTGTACGCCGCCTTTCCACGGCGCATCAGCTTGTTCGTAGAGGACATAGCGGGTCCCGACGACCCGGATGATTTCGGGCTGCACAGCAAACGGCACATGGCCTGTTTTGGCGCCCTACTTTGGCTGTCGGAAGAAGGTTTTCTACGCTATGTGGACACCATCCGGCAGGAAGCCCTCGATCAAACGGTTTTATCCCGGAGCGCATTCACGCGATTGAGCGCGCCGGCACCACAGGCATTGACCGCGAAATTTGATCCCAACCCGGGCGACTCCGAGCTGCCAACCTCAGTCGAACGGGACCGATCAACCTATATCCATCTTCTGCGCTCCGCCCTGAAGAGTGGAAGTTCGAATCAAATCAGCCTGATCGTGCAGGCGACGTTCTTCCTGGATCGCGACCTTCACCCGGCCCATTAAATCGCCTTCAGCCTCTTGAAGACGTGAACCCAGCCCACATATATCGGTCAGATAGAAAACGACGTTTGGCGTAATCTTAAACAGGGAAACTCTATGCGCATTTTGTTGTTTCTGGCCACCAACCTGGCCGTTATTCTGGTAGCTAGCTTTACTCTGCGTTTGCTAGGGGTGGACAGCTATCTGGCTCATCAGGGAATTAACTACAGCTCTCTGCTGATTTTCGCAGCAGTGTTCGGTTTTGCAGGATCGTTTATCTCCCTGCTGATCTCCAAGCCGATGGCCAAGTGGAGCACCAAAGCCAAAATTATTGAATCACCGCGCACCCCTGCGGAGCGCTGGTTAATGGAAACGGTAGCAGAACTCGCGCAGAAGGCGGGCATCGGCATGCCGGAAGTGGCGATTTTTCCTGCCTCCCAGTCCAACGCGTTTGCCACGGGGTGGAACAAAAACAACGCGCTGGTCGCGGTCAGCGAAGGTCTGCTACATCGATTCAACCAAGATGAAATTCGTGCCGTACTCGGCCATGAGATTGGTCATGTGGCAAACGGCGACATGGTCACGCTGTCTTTGATCCAGGGTGTTGTAAACACCTTCGTAATTTTCGCCTCGCGAGTGATCGGCTCGTTCGTGGACCGGGTTGTGTTCAAAAATGAAAATGGCCACGGTATGGGCTTTTTCATCGTCAGTTTAGTCGCCGAAATCGTGCTGGGTATTCTAGCCAGCACCATCGTGTTCTGGTTCTCCCGCCGTCGGGAATTTCGAGCCGATATTGCGGGTGCGCAATTGGCCGGCCGAGGTGCCATGATAAACGCTTTGGCGCGTCTGAAACAGGAAAGCGAAGTTCCGGATCAAATGCCGGATACGCTACAAGCGTTCGGCATTAACCGGGGCTCACGTTCGGGCCTCGCAGCATTGTTCACGACTCACCCGCCGCTGGAAGACCGAATTGCCGCATTGCAAAAGGCATCCCTTTAATTCGTAAGTAAACACTTAAAACAAGAAGGGGGCGCATAAGCGCCCCCTTCTTGTATGCAGTCGATATTATTTCTCAGATTTTGAGCTTAAAGCCCATCGCTCTGAAGCGATCCTGCAGAGATTTGCTGCTGCCCTTCAATTGAATCTTCAAGCTGGAGCACTCGCGGCGCACAGGGTAGTCCCGACGCAACCGATCGAAGACTTCAGGCCGCTTATCTGCGGACTCTTTCATCGAACGCCTTAATCGAAGATCGTCTTTTCTCGGATCGTAGCAAGCCCCAAGAGCGAGACGCAGTGCGTCATCTTCAATAGCGTTACGAGTAAACGACATTTTACTCAAGGCGGGTTCAGGCAAGAACTGCCCGGCTTTTTTGCGAACCGGCAGGCCTAGGAATCGGCACAAGGCTTGATACACCATTTCCGTACCTTTCACTTTACCTTCCAAGCTATAACCGGCGACATGCGGTGTCGCCAGCCACACCTTATCAACCAGTTTAGGGTCAATCGCGGGCTCGCTCTCCCAGACATCCAGCACGACAACAGGCGCGTCAGGCTGCTCGAGCCTGTGCATCAAAGCTGAACCGTCAACAACCTCACCGCGCCCGGCATTAATGAGTAACTGGTCAGCGTGCAGTCCGGCAAGCTGTTGATCAGACACCATATGATAAGTCGCGTGATCGCCGGTTCGGGTCAGCGGGGTGTGGAAAGTCACTACGTCGCAAGCTAGCGCTTCCGACAAGCCGGCAAAGTTGTCGGCGTTCTCTGGTTCGGCATCCTGCCGGGGCGGGTCACACAGCTTAACCTCGAAATCGAGACGTTCTAACATTCTGGCAAGCTCACTGCCAACGTTTCCAGCACCCACAATACCGACACTCAGTGTTGACCAATCACTCAGATCCCGCTGATCAGAAAACAATGAAATAACCGCCAGAACATACTCGGCGACGCTTCGCGCATTGCAGCCCGGAGCCGCCGAAAAACCAATTCCCTGGGCCGTGAGCCAGTCCACATCAACATGATCAGTGCCAATCGTTGCTGTGCCCACAAAACGCACGCGAGTCCCTTCCAGTAACTCCCGATTTACGCGAGTCACAGAGCGAACCAACAGAACATCGGCATCTTTGACTTCGTTCCGTGTCAATCCTCGGCCGGTGACCCGGCGAATCTCGCCTATATCTCCGAAAAACGAATCCAACAACGGAATGTTTTCATCAGCAACGATCAACATAACCCGGTCCTTATTGCGCTAATCAGTTGCGACGAGGACGCTGAGCGCCGCGCCCACCGGCATTTCGCCCACCACTGCTACGGTTTCCCTGAGGCCTGCGGCCTCCGCGCTTGCGGGTGATTGGCGGGTGTTCCATCGCAATCATCAAGTCTTCTTCCGGTATTGCGGTTTTCAGTTTCTGACTGATGTAGGTCTCGATAGACGGCAGTGCGTACGAATCGTCTTCACCCGCGAAACTGATGGAGACACCAGTCTGCCCCGCTCGTCCAGTCCGTCCGATGCGGTGTACGTAATCTTCCGCATTTTCCGGCAGGTTGTAGTTGAACACGTGAGTCACGCCATTTACGTGGATACCACGGCCAGCCACATCGGTTGCAACCAGTACCTGAATATCACCTTTCTTGAACTGATCCAGGGTTTTGAGGCGCTTGTTTTGTGCGATTTCACCCGACATCAACGACACCTTAACACCCTGATTCTTCAGGTCTTCCTCAAGGTCCCGGCATTGGTCACGACGATTGGCAAAGACAATGGCTTTTTCCACTTCTGGACGCTTGAGGTAGTTTACCAGCACCGGAAGTTTGTCTTCGTCGGAAATCAAATAAACCGTTTGCTCTACTCGCTCAGCGGTTTTCTGGTCAGGCTCGATTTCGACAAACTCGGCGTTTTGTGTCCACATAGATGCCAAATTCAAAACGTCCTGATTAAAGGTGGCACTGAACAACAAGGTTTGACGCTCTTCCTTAGGTGTACACTTGCGAATAATGCGTTTTACATCGGGAATAAAGCCCATATCCAGCATACGGTCAGCTTCATCCAAAATCAGGATGTCCAGCTGATCAAGGAACACATCCTGCGAACCCAGGAAGTCGATCAAGCGGCCCGGTGTTGCGACCAGAATATCAACCACGTCGTTCTGCAGCTGTTCCCGCTGCTTATCGTAATTCATGCCGCCTACGACCGTGACCACATTGTGCCCCGTGTACTGACACAAGTGCTCCGCATCTTTGGCGATCTGCATGGCCAGTTCACGGGTCGGCGCCAGCGCCAGAACCCGCGGCTCGGAGGCGAATCGCTCTCCTTCTTTTACTGGGGTTTCCAGCAGAGTCTGAATCGCCGTGATCAAAAACGCGGCGGTTTTGCCAGTACCGGTTTGCGCCTGGCCAATCAGATCTTCGCAGGCCAGAGTCCATGGCAAGGTTTCGGCTTGGATGGGTGTGCAGTACTCGAAGCCAATTTTACTGATGGCGTCGAGCAGCTTCTGGTCCAGATTCAAATCACTAAAACGCAGTTTACTGGTGTCTTTAGTTTCAATCGTCATAAAGTTTCAGGTGTCCTTGTTTGATCGGTTTCCATGCCCGTTGCTGCGATGCGAACCTGGTCGAGGTTCCAGCTCTCCGCAAAATGCGGCTGAAGTCTTGTAGAAATGTCTGAGGGTTTCAAAGAAGGCTTGCGCGCGCTCCGGCAAACCATATTCGAGATAGTGGGTCGCCTGTTTACGTACATTAGCGCGAAAGCCTTGCTCGTTGGCTGCGCCATTGCCAGCCAGATTATCCACGCTGATATGAAAACGTGATCCGGAGGCCAGAGAAAACAGCCATTCAATGGCTTGCGGCTTTATCTCAACATTTTCAAACGCTTGCTGTTGTTCGGGCGTGCGCCCATCGGGACAATACCAGTAGCCGTAGTCATGGAGTGTACGGCGATGCTCACCCGCCAGACACCAATGTGCACTTTCGTGCAGCGCACTGGCAAAAAAACCATGGGCAAACACAACCCTTGCGAGCCCATCGGGTTCGCTGGCTGGCAGATATTCTGGTTCGTCACTGCCTTTGACCAGTATAGTCCGGTGCTTTTCCCGGAACAGGCCGTTAAACAGAATGATAAGATCGTCTGGATTGTGATTCATTGGTTCGCTATTGTGCGACTTTAAAGCAGCCAATACCAGCGGGAACTTCTGACAGTCTGCTTGGTCAATCCCCCCGACATAACCTCTTCACGCATTGACGAGACAGGATATTAAAATCGCCATGACAGTGTCCCCACGAGCTCAGCACTTTATGTCACTAAAAGTGCTGTCTGCTGTTGCCGTTTTCACACTACTTAGCTTTTTTGTTACCGCCACAGCACACGCTGCAGGAAGCTCTTTTTTTAACACCTCAAACAGCGACTTTTTACCTGTAGAGCAAGCTCTCCCGTTTAACTACACCTCTGACGGGGGCGATCTTGTGTTGTCGTGGGACATCGCTCCCGAACATTATTTATACAGAAGTCGAATCAAAGTGACTTCCCTAACCGAAGGCGTCACCATTGGAGAGCCTCAGTTTTCTTTGCCCGGCACTCTGACCAACGACGATTTTTTCGGAGAGATGACGGTGTTCTTCGACCCCGTCGAGGTTCGCTATCCGGTCACATTGCCTGAAGGGGTAACTGAAGCGAACGTGCAGGTATCCTTTCAGGGCTGCGCAGAGGCCGGCCTGTGTTACCCGCCACAAAATCACGACATTCTGTATTACCCCGGCTCAGGCAATTCTAAAGCTGCTGCTAACGCTCCCTCATCCGCAAACACTGCACCATCCAGTGCAAATACAGACACTCATAGCGCCAGTGGGCTAGCCGGCTTCCTGTCCAGTCAATCTATAGGGATGATCGCAGGCCTGTTCTTTTTGCTCGGTTTAGGTTTGACCTTCACCCCCTGCGTGCTCCCAATGGTACCCATTATTTCGAGCATGGTGTCCGGGCAGAACACCCGCACCACGGGCCACGCCCTCCTGCTGTCCGGTAGCTACGTGCTCGGCATGGCAATCACTTACGCAGCGGCAGGGGTTATCACCGGTTTACTAGGAGCCAGTTTTAACCTGCAAGCGCAACTCCAGTCCCCTTGGGTACTCGGGGTGTTTGCCATTTTATTTGTGGTGTTCGCACTTTCCATGTTCGACTTGTTTGAAATTCAGCTGCCTCGATTTATCCGCGAACCGCTTAATGATGCCAGTCAGCGACTTACCGGCGGCCGCGTACTGGGAATCTTCGGTATTGGTGCCCTCTCAGCCTTGGTGGTTTCGCCGTGCGTATCCGCCCCTCTAGCCGGCAGTTTGCTTTATATCTCCACCACACAGGACGCTGTCATCGGGGGGGGTGCCCTGCTATCACTGGGGTTAGGCATGGGCGTGCCGTTAATTCTCGTGGCCGTTGGTGGCCGAAAGCTGCTACCCACTTCTGGCCGCTGGATGACGACCGTCAAACATTTTTACGGCGTGATGTTACTGGCCGTTGCGATTTGGCTTGTCGAGAGACTGATTCCCGCTTGGGCTGGATTAACACTCTGGGGACTGCTGATCACCATTACCGCCGTTCAGCTGGGTGCATTTGATGCAGCGAAAGCAGGCTGGGGGCGCACTCGTAAAGGCTTTGGCCTGGTGATGTTTGCCTACGGCTTGGCATTGCTGGCAGGTGCTGTCAGTGGCGCCTCTGACCCCCTTCGCCCTCTGGCTCCTTTCACAGCAACGGCGGGGAGTAGCCACGGTGCCACACAGGCCCATGCGGGCTTTGATCGCGTCGAAGATCCCGAGCAGATTCGCTCGCTGTTAAGTCAGGCCCAGGCGGCAGGCCAACCCGTAATGTTGGATTTCTACGCAGATTGGTGCATTTCCTGCAAAGTGATGGAGCGAAATGTATTCAATCAGTCAGACGTGATTCAGGCGCTGCAGCCTTTCACCTTGCTGCAAATCGACATGACAGATAACACACCAGCCCAGCAAGCACTTCTTGACGAACTTGGCTTGTTCGGACCTCCGTCTATTCTGTTTTACGACGGTACAGGTGAAGAATTGGCCGATGCCCGCATTCTCGGTGAGATGAATAAGCAGGAATTCCTCAATCACGTCGGTCAGCTATCTTCAGCGACGCAAGGCTAAAGTACGCTTATCTGATCAGACGTCACAACGCTTGATCAGATACACGAATTCCCCACCCTGCTCGTCATGCTCGAGCAATTCGTGCCCCAAAAACTGACAAAAACGAGGGATATCCCGAGTGGTTGAGGGGTCGGTCGCAATCACTTTTAATACCTGTCCAACCTCCACATCGGTGATGCGCGTGTGCAACATCATCACCGGTTCCGGACAAAATAAACCCCGTGTATCCAATTCCGCATGAAAATTCTTGTCCGACAAGGGTAACTTCCTCTAGTTCTCGTGATTTTAAGAATTCGGTGCTAAATTATTGTTTATAGCAACGAAAAAACGGGAGACTTACATGATTCGGGTTTTAATTGAACGCCACATTGCCGAGACACTTGAAGCCGCTTACGAAGATCGCGCCCGAAAGGTGCTGCAGCAAGCGATCAGTGCTCCCGGGTTCATTTCTGGCGAAACTCTGGTCGACAGCAAGGACCCCAACCACCGCATTACTTTGGCCAATTGGCGCTCAGAATTTGACTGGGACCGCTGGTACAACTCCGAAGAGCGTAAAAACCTGATGTTAGAGCTGGTGCCTATGATGGATCAGGACGAGCATATCACCGTTCTGGATCAAAGCCCTATGCCCTGAAAATTCTATTCGTGCCGTTCTATAAAGCACGTGATTTCTTCGCGATCATGATACAGATGCCGGGCTTTTAGCGTGCAGCTGAGGCCCGCCTCCTCCAATCCTCGGGTGATCATGTCCCGGCAGGTCAGCCATTCTTCATAACGTTTTTTCATTGGAAGCTTCAGATTAAACACGGTGTAGCGGCAAAGCCTGTTGCTAAGCCAGTCAACGGCTAACTTAGCCGTTCGCTGGGGCTTATCAATGATGTCACACACCATCCAATCGACCGCGCGCCTGGGCTGCCAACTGTAACCATCGGCCACCACGTGCTCAACGTGCCCACCCGCCATCAGCTCAGGGTTCATCGGCCCGTTATCAACCGCCGCGACCAACATACCTTGTTGCACTAGCTGCCACGTCCAACCGCCCGGTGCGGCCCCGAGATCGACGGCTTTTTTACCACCCCCGAGATAATCCAACCAGCGTTCTTTCGGCAGAAACACCTTCCAGGCTTCTTCTAACTTCAGGGCCGAACGGCTTGGAGCTGAGGCTGGCAGACGTAAACGAAGAATACCGTCAGGAAAAGGCGAACGATTACCTTCCAGGCTAAAACCTACGATGGCTGTGCCGAAGTCGCTAAGCAGCACCTCCAAGCGAACTTTAGCCGGTGCTTTCGGGTCGGCCATTAAAAGACCTGCTTCGCGCAAGGCCCGAGATAAAGGCGCAACCCATTTTCGCGAAAAGTTACCGAGGTCCTTATCGTCGTTGTTCTCGGGCAAGCGCACCTCCACGCGAGCGCAATCATCGCCTGGCCAATCATGTTCCCGGAGAAAAGCCTCAATCGCACCTACCCGATCCTTCCCGGGCAGCTCACATTCGCCCACCACGGCAAACCAATCACGAGAAAACACCAGCTGGCTCAAAGGCAGGCGAGCCATCAGCGCCTCAGCGGTTTCACTGCCCGCGATTGTAAAACGTACCTGACCGGAATTCCGCTCAGGCTGGAAGTATCCGAAAACACCCTTTTCTGAGGCCTGATCGATCAGCTCCTGCCCGGCTTCCGTCTCAAACCCTGGCCGACATATCAACATTACCTGCTGCATTCATTACCTACGTATTCATTTTATGCCGGATTTCTGACACACCGACAGGAGTGAAATTTAACCTGCTTAACAGCGATGCTTGATAACTCGCGCTACAGTTAACCTCCATTTTAAACAGATAACGCCTACGATGCTCGGCACACGGTTCTGGATACTTGCAAGCTTCCTTATATGGGCGAGTCTATGCGTGACCTCCGATGCCTTTGCCCAAAGCCAATGCCCAACACTTGAGGCCAACCATGCCAATGCGCGTCAAGCCATTAACCACTACCTCTGCTATGCCGTTACAAACCCTGGCGAACCCGCGCACCAGGCTACGGCCCCGGACAAACTTCCCAACGCGTTAACATGGCGGCCTGCCGGCGGGCACGATCTGATCTTTAGCCACACACAAGCTACCTACTGGATCAAACTCACACTTGAAAACACGAGCACCCAGCAATCCCTCTGGTACTTGAAGCTCAATTACCCGTTACTTGACGAGATCACGTTTTGGCAAAAACGTAAAACACAAAAACAGCACAACCCGAGACCCGATTTAACCACAGGAGATCACAAGCCTTTTGCAAGCCGGGGCATAGACTACCGCTATTACCTGCTTCCCGTCACACTAGCAGCCAATGAAGCCGCCACTATCTATATACGTGTGCACAGCAGTGGCGCTCTCAATATTCCCCTAAGCTTGGTAACACCCGAACAAGCCATTGAGGAAAGCAACCACCTGACGCTGATTCACGGGCTGTTTTACGGTGCGCTGGTCATACTCGCGATATTCAACCTTTTACTTTATGCCAGCTCAGGCACCCGTTATTACCTTCTCAATGCTTTCAACACGGCCTCAATGGCCATGTTTCTGTTTGCTATGGGAGGCTTTGCGAACCAGTATTTCTGGCCGGCGAACTCCCAGCTCTCGAATCTTTCGATCCCGTTCCTACTCGCTACGATTGGCGTGTCCATGACACTCTTCGGCTGGTCTTTCCTAGAGGTTCCGCGGCGCACGCTGTCCGGTAAAACACTGCACACACTGACGTGGATCGGCGTCGGCTTACTTGTGATGACGCTGGTAATGCCTTACACCAAATCCATTCTGATCAACACTATTTTTGCCCTGACCGTCATCGGAATTCTGACTGTCGTTGCAACGCTTCGCTGGCGCCAGGGGTATCAGCCAGCCTTTTGGTACTTGGCGGCTTGGGCGGTGATGGTCGTGGGTGCCCTGTTTTATGCCTCTGCCGCTTTCGGTTACCTTGGAGACTACCTGGCGCGAGAAGTGATGATGCAAGCCGTGGTGGGCGCGCAAGTTGTCCTTATAAATTACGCGCTGGTTCAGCGTTGGCGACTGTTGAACGAAAAGCTATTAAATGTTGAACATCAAGCCCGCAGTGAGCTTGAAATAAAAGTTCACGAACGTACCTCGCAGTTACGTACCGCCATGTATCGGCTTGAGCAGGCGAATCGAAAGCTTGAAGCCTTGAGCCTGAAAGATGCCCTCACCGGCTTACATAACCGAAGGCACATGGACAACCTGCTCCCCGAACTTTGCCTGGAAGCCCAAAGAACCGGGAAACCATTGACCCTGGCACTGCTGGATGCGGACCACTTCAAACGCATTAACGACACTTGGGGGCACGACTTCGGTGATACTTGCCTGCGGCTGATTGCCGACATTCTGGCAGATCGTGTAAAACGCCCCCGTGATGTTGCGGTGCGATTCGGCGGCGAAGAGTTTGCCCTGCTGCTGCCCGATACGGACGCCGACGGGGCAGTCGGCATATGCACCGGCATTCAGGAAGCCATCCGCTCCAAACCCATAAATACACCAACCGGTGAAACAGTGACGGTCACCATGAGCGCGGGTATTGCGGAGTTCGCCGGGCACAAAAATGCCCAAGAATTGTTTCAAAGCGCCGACGAAGCGCTCTATACCTCTAAACACCGGGGGCGGGACACACTTACCTGCGCGCGATCAGTGCCTCAAACCCCAGCATAATCTTCCAAAAACTGGCGGGTAATCTTTGCTGCATCGCGAATCAAGTCAGATTGGTCTAACGGATGCTTAACTAAGGTAGCGAAATCATGGTTACCACCGTCCAACCAACAAAGCCGTGTTATCCCTTCGATATTGCCCTGCGCATCAATTTCTTCCGGTTTACCAAACGGGTCACGAGTGCCCTGCACCACCAAGAGCGGGCAGGTCACACCGGGCAAATGATCTATGCGCCAACGGTCAAGCTTACCCGGAGGATGAAAGGGATAGCCAAAACAAACCACCGCGTCCACCGGAGTATCACCCTCGCCGGCAACCATTGAAGCCATGCGCCCTCCCATCGATTTTCCGCCGATGGCCAGCCGACACTGAGCACCTACCTCGGCACGGACCTGTTGAATCTGTTGTTTGAAGGCTTCGAGTAAAACGGGTGCTCTGTCGGGAGGGCTTTTCTTCCCATTTTCCCGACGTTTTTGCATATAAGGGAACTCAAAACGAACGCATGTAATCCCCTGACCCTGCAGCTCTTCGGCCAACTGCTCCATAAAGGGCGAATCCGCCGGAGCCCCTGCCCCGTGCGCAAGAATAAGAACCGTTTTTGCGCCTTTGGGATAGCTTTTATGAGTAATTCGGACCACAACATTCACCTTAGTGTTATCAAGCGGTATCATTAGCATCTTGAGAAAAACCTGCAAGACCCTTTTACGTAATAAGAATCTATCCCAACCCACTGGCAACGCTGCCGATTCTGGCAGATTTGACGAATGTCAGTAGTTGACCTGAGTCATTGCAAAGGGGTCATGGTTTCTCCATACTTGCGACCGCATAATTTCCCCATCCTGAACCCATTGGTAAGGCTATGAGCACAGTAAACGCAAACCTGACATACAACTACAAGGTGGTGAGACAGTTCGCCATCATGACAGTAGTGTGGGGTATTGTTGGCATGGCTCTGGGTGTGCTGATTGCAGCACAGCTGGTTTGGCCATCTCTCAACCTCGATCTACCCTTCACGCATTTCGGCCGTCTGCGGCCGCTGCACACCAACGCCGTTATTTTCGGTTTTGGTGGTAGTGCCCTGTTCGCGACATCGTACTATGTTGTACAACGAACTTGTCAGGCACGCTTGATTTCCGATGGCCTCGCCGCCTTCACCTTCTGGGGTTGGCAAGCCATTCTACTTTCAGCCGTTATCACCTTGCCGATGGGGCTGACGTCCACCAAAGAATACGCTGAACTGGAATGGCCAATCGACATCGCCATCACCATCGTTTGGGTAGCTTACGCCTTAGTCTTCTTCGGTACGATCACTAAGCGCAGCACACCCCACATCTATGTGGCCAACTGGTTCTATGGCGGATTTATCCTGACCGTAGCCATGCTCCATATATTTAACAATCTCGCTCTGCCAGCAACCGCTTTCAAATCTTACTCTGCCTATGCTGGTGTTACCGATGCGATGATGCAATGGTGGTACGGTCACAACGCCGTAGGCTTCTATTTGACTGCCGGTTTCCTCGGTATGATGTACTACTTCGTGCCAAAACAGGCTGATCGGCCGGTATATTCCTACCGCCTTTCTATCGTCCACTTCTGGGCCCTGATCGCCACCTACGTTTGGGCCGGCGGCCATCACCTGCATTACTCTGCGCTTCCGGATTGGGCCCAAACTGCAGGCATGGTCATGTCCCTAATTCTACTCGCACCTTCCTGGGGCGGCATGATCAACGGCATGATGACCTTGTCCGGCGCTTGGCATAAGCTGCGTACTGACCCCATCCTGCGCTTCTTGGTGGTTTCTCTGTCGTTCTATGGTATGTCCACCTTCGAAGGCCCGATGATGGCCATCAAAACTGTGAACGCCTTATCTCACAATACTGACTGGACCATCGGCCACGTACACGCAGGCGCTCTAGGCTGGGTTGCGATGATCAGTATCGGCGCGATCTATCATTTGATCCCGAAACTTTGGGGCTTGAAAGAAATGTACAGCACGTCGTTGATCAACGTTCACTTTTGGCTTGCGACTGTTGGTACCGTTTTGTATATCGCCGCAATGTGGGTTAACGGCATCATGCAGGGTCTGATGTGGCGTGCTGTCAACGAAGACGGCACCCTAACCTACAGCTTCGTAGAGGCGCTTGAAGCTTCTTACCCAGGCTACCTGGTTCGCTTCATCGGTGGTGCAACCTTCCTGACTGGCATGCTAATCATGGCGTATAACGTGCACATGACCATACGTCAGAAAGAAGCTGCTGCAGAAAACAATGCGGCCGTGCAGGCAGCCTAAGGGGAGATTGACATAATGAGACACGAAACAATCGAGAAAAACCTTGGCCTGATGATCGTTTTGATCGTCTTGACCATCAGTGGTGGTTTTCTTGCCGAAGTTGTTCCCCTGTTTTTCCAGAAAGAAGTCAACGAGCCTATCGAAGGCCTTGAACCCCTTTCTGCACTGGAGCTTGAAGGCCGGGATATCTATATCCGTGAAGGCTGTCACGTGTGCCATACCCAGCAGATCCGTCCGTTCCGTGCGGAAACCGAGCGCTATGGGCACTACTCCGTCGCGGGCGAATTCGTATACGATCGCCCGTTCCTGTGGGGATCGAAGCGTACCGGACCTGACCTTGCCCGCGTGGGTGGCCGTTACTCAGATGCCTGGCAACGCCAGCACCTGTTTGACCCACGCAGCGTGGTACCTGAGTCCAACATGCCAGCGTTTCCATGGCTCTTCGAGAACCGTGCTGACCACGGTTCTATCGAGGCTCGCATGTCAACCTTGCAGACGCTTGGCGTTCCTTATACCGACGAACAAATTGCCGGTGCAGCCGATGAGCTGAAAGGTAAATTTGAAATTGAAGCATTGGTCGCGTACTTGCAGCAGTTAGGCACCGTGCTTTCAGAGAAACGGTGATCCCATGGATATCAATGAGTTACGTGGAATTCACTCTCTTATAGTAATGGCAGCGTTCTTCGGCATCATCTGGTGGGCGTACAGCGCCCACCGCAAGAAAGCCAATGATGAGGCGGCACACCTGCCCTTCGATGATGACGAAGTGGATAAGCGTACGCTCGAACAGGAAAAAACGGAGAAAAAGCAATGAGTACCTTTTGGAGCGTCTGGGTCATCGTGATCGTGCTCGGTACCATATTCGGCTGCGCTTGGCTGCTATTGGCTACCCGCAAAGGGCAGACAAACGATACCGAAACCGAAAATACCACTGGCCATTCTTACGATGGCATCGAAGAGTATGACAACCCGCTACCTAAGTGGTGGTTCTACCTGTATCTAAGCACCTGTGTCTTTGCGCTGGGATACCTGGTTCTTTATCCGGGGCTTGGCAACTACGAAGGCCTTCTCGGTTGGACTTCCACCAACCAGTGGGAAGCTGAAGTACAGGAAGCCGAAGAGAAATATGGCCCGATCTACGCGCAGTTTGGCGAAACACCAATCCCCGAACTCTCACAGAACGAAGACGCCATGAAAATCGGTCAGCGCTTGTTCGCAAACAACTGTTCTGTTTGTCACGGTACAGCTGCACGCGGCCAGGTTGGCTTCCCTAACCTGACCGATGATGACTGGTTATGGGGCGGTGAACCCGAGCAAATCGTTCACACGATTGCTAATGGTCGCCAAGGCAATATGACACCGAAAGGCGTCATGCCGAACATGTCCAATGAGCAGGTTGATCAAGTGGTGAATTACGTTCTGAGTTTCAGTGGTCGTGAAAAAGACGCTGAAGCTGCCGAAGCCGGTGCCGCTGTGTTCGCACAAGCGTGTACCGCATGTCACGGTGCGGACGGCACAGGCATGCAAGCGGTAGGCGCCCCCAACCTTACTGACAACATTTGGCTCTACGGCTCCACTTACGAGTGGATCAAAGAGACGGTTGTCAACGGTCGCCAGAACCAGATGCCCGCCCAAGAAGGTCGCCTGACGGATGACCAGATTCACATCTTGTCAGCTTACGTTTATAGCCTGTCAAACTGAATCAAACCCGGCCGGGTAACCCCCGGCCTGGTCTTTTCAACCCTGTATCTGCTCGGCGGGTACAGGCTTGAAAAGATCCGCAGACCCTCCGAGGCCCGCTCCCAGCACGTTTATTTACCGGGAGGTATCCATGAACAAGCAGATTCCTGTAAAGCAGGTAGATCCCAACCCTTCCGACAACAACAAAAATCCCGGAACGTACGATCTTTACGAAAGCCGTGAAAAGATCTACGTAAAAGAAGTCAAAGGGCTGTTCCAGAGAATTCGCAACGTCAGTCTTGTTGCGCTCATGGGCATGTACTTTTTGTTTGCCTGGCTCACTCTGGATGGCCAGCCACTGATTCATTTCGATTTGCCTGCCCGGGAATTCCATCTCTACGGTATGACCTTCTACCCGAAGGATTTCTTTTTGCTGTCTGCCATGCTGATTATCTCGGCATTTGGCTTATTCTTCATCACCACCCTGTTCGGCCGAGTATGGTGCGGCTATACCTGTCCACAAACCGTGTGGACTTTCATTTTCATGTGGATTGAGGAAAAGGTCGAGGGCAATCGTAATAAGCGCATCAAACTCGACAAAGCTTCCAACTCGGCCGAGAAGATCACGAAAAAAACGATCAAGCACACGCTTTGGCTTCTAGTCGCGCTGGCGACCGGCATCACCTTCATTGGGTACTTTTACCCGATCCGCGAATTGATCGTGGATATGTTCACGCTACAAGCGAATGGCTGGGCCTATTTCTGGGTCGGTTTTTTTACTGTCGCAACTTACCTGAATGCGGGCTGGATGCGTGAGCAGGTATGCCTGTACATGTGCCCCTACGCGCGCTTCCAATCGGTCATGTTCGATGAAAACACCCGCATCGTATCCTACGACCCAAACCGCGGCGAACCTCGCGGAAAACGCAAAAAAGGCGTAGAGCCTGCGGAAGTGGGCTTGGGAGACTGTATCGACTGTGAGCAATGTGTGCAGGTTTGCCCTACCGGTATCGATATCCGGGACGGCCTTCAGTACGAATGCATTGGCTGTGCTCTTTGCATCGATGCCTGCGACGAAATCATGGAAAAGATGGATTATCCGAAAGGCTTGATCCGTTACACCACTGAAAACGAACTCGAAGGAAAAACTTCGAAACTGCTCCGTCCCCGAACCTTTGGCTACGGCCTTCTGTTGGCGGTGATGATTGGTGCGGTAGGCTACATTATCGCCACTCGCGTGCCCGCCAAACTCGAGGTCATCCGAGATCGCGGTACACTCTTCAAGTTCAATGGCGAAGGCCGTGTGGAGAACTCATTCACCTTGAAGCTGCAGAATATGACGGAAGTACCCCAAACATTCTTGCTGTCAGTAGATGGCATGGAAGGCATCCGCATTTTGACTCAAACCACCGTAAACATTAAAAGCGGTGAAAACCTGTCACTGCCGACCGTTGTGGATGTGATACCGGAATCTATTGAGGGAACCAATAGCACCATCAGCTTCCGCGCAAAATCCAAAACGGATCCATCGCTGCAACTTGAAACTGAAAGCCGTTTTGTCGGTCCAAGGCCACGCTAATCGCTGCGCGCACCGCTCAAACACCTTAAGTGAGACGATCAAGTTATGACTGACAACACCCCCGTAGCCCCGTGGTACCGCCAGCCCTGGTTCTGGTTTCTGGCCATATTTCCGCTGGCTTCTATTATCTTTGGCCTAACGATGCTGGCGATCTCAGTGAATCTGGATACCGCCATGGTTACCGACGATTATTCGAAGGAAGGCCGCGGTATAAATATGGCTATCGCCAGAGATCAGAAAGCGTCGGAGATGCAGGTATCAGGGCAGTTGGAACTGACAAACCGTAAGGCCACGCTCACCTTAAACACAAAAGACGGTCCGGCTGACTTCCCGTACCTCGTTCTTCACCTTTATCACCCGACCCTCGAAGACAAAGATAGCGTGATCCAGTTCAACCGACTGGCTGACGGAGAGTATTCCGGACAAATGCTGGAAGACCTTGAGGGACGCAGGTATTACGACATACAGGGCCCCGACAACAACTGGCGCGTCAAAGGCGAACTCTGGCTACCCGCAGAGCACCCTATCACCATTCAAGCAAAGGCTAGCGCGCAAGAGTGAGCCCCACCACTTGCTTTCATTGTGGCGAGCTTGCCGAGGGTAATCCAGCGATTACCCTCGAACTTGATGATCAAGAACGGCATTTTTGTTGTCAGGGCTGTAAAGCGGTATGCCAGACCATCCATCAGGAAGGTCTGACTAACTTTTACGACATCCGTACCGAACCTGCCAGCACTCCGAGAGAGCTCAGCGAATCCGAACTTCTGCGCTTGCGTGAACTGGACCACCCACTGGTGCAACAATCGTTTGTTGCACCGGTTAAGGCCGGCCAGGAAGCACAATTGTTGATCGGCGAAATCACCTGCGCGGCGTGCATCTGGTTGCTTGAGAATCACATGAAGCACCAGGTCGGCGTCCAGAGCTTTACGGTGAACCACACCACCCAACGAGCAAGGCTGGTATGGTCGCCCGAACAAGCCCGATTGAGCGACCTGCTCATCGCCATCTACGAGCTAGGCTACACCGCTCGCCCCTACCAGGCAGACGCGGCCGAACAAGCACTCAAGGCTGAAAACCGCTCTATGCTCATTCGGCTTGCCGTTGCCGGCATTGCCACCATGCAAAGCATGATGTTGGCGTTCCCGCTGTATTTTGAAATCATCAGCGAGCTGTCACCCGAATTTATCAATATGTTTCGTTGGTTCGGTTTGCTCGTGGCAACACCGGTTGTGTTCTACAGTGCGCGACCTTTCTTCCGGAACGCCCGGCGAGATCTCGCCTCACGGCATCTGACCATGGATGTACCTGTCGCAATTGCGATCGGCCTTGCCTACGCGGCAAGTGCCTGGGTAACGGTATTCGGCGGCCAGGA
This sequence comes from Marinobacter sp. JH2, assembly GCF_004353225.1. Lineage (NCBI taxonomy): Bacteria > Pseudomonadati > Pseudomonadota > Gammaproteobacteria > Pseudomonadales > Marinobacteraceae > Marinobacter > Marinobacter sp. JH2. The sequence continues at coordinate 1,593,983 of NZ_CP037934.1, forward strand.
AGTCTACTTTGAATCCGTATGCATGTTTGCGTTCTTCCTGTTGCTCGGGCGCTACATCGAGGTACAAGCGCGCTATCGAGCAGGACTGAGCGGAAATGCCCTTGCAGGCTTCCAACCGGCAGTTGCGGCATTGGTCACCGACGGCGAAGCAGAGATCGTTCCAGCGCATCAAATCAAACCTGATGACATTATCCGGGTGCGGCCTGGTGAAACACTCCCAGCAGACGGCATCATCCTTTCCGGCGAATCCACGCTGAATGAAGCAGCCCTGACTGGAGAATATTTGCCAGAAACCCGTTCACCGGGTGATACGGTGCATGCTGGTACGGTCAACGGCGAAAACCCGCTCGATATTCGTGTAACTCGCGCCGGGGCACAGACCCGCCTATCGGGTATTCTTAGGGTGTTGGACCGGGTCCAATCCGAGAAGCCACCGGTTGCCAGAATGGCGGATCGGATTGCCGGCAAGTTTGTCGGCCGGGTTCTTATACTTGCCCCGATAGTTTGGATCGGTTGGTGGTTGGCTGGCGCCGACAATGCCTTTGATATTACCCTATCGGTCCTGGTGGCCACCTGCCCTTGCGCGCTCTCGCTGGCGACACCTACCGCCATTACCTCTGCCACCGTGCGTTTGAGAAAACTGGGGTTTCTTACCACTCGCGGCCACACCCTGGAATCGATGAATGCAATCGATACCGTTGTGTTCGACAAAACCGGCACTCTCACCCGTGGTGAACTCACGCTGACAGACCACACCATTTTCGGCCCGATTGACGAAGCGACGTGTCTAAGAATCGCCGCAGGGCTGGAAAAACAATCCGAGCATCCAATCGCGAAAGTATTTCACAACATGCCGTCGCTTCCCGTGACTATGGTCACCAATTACCTCGGCGGTGGCTTGTCAGGAGAATTCGACGGCGAAGCGGTTTATATCGGCCATAAAGCGTTTGTTGCCAGCTACACCCATGCACCCGAACCAGAAACAGTGGGTGCCGCGGGAATGGAAATTTGGTTAGCAACGGCCACTTGCTGGCTGGCCAGTTTCCAATTGGACGACCAAATCCGTGATGATGCGGCCAAAGCAATCGGCACACTGCAAAACATGGGCATTCAAACCATGCTTCTTAGTGGTGACCGGTCCGGTCACGTCCAGGATGTTGCATCGGAGCTCGGGATTTCCCATGCCATCGGCGAAGCTTCGCCAGAACAAAAACTGGAAGTGCTGGATAAGCTCAGTCAAGAAGGCCATCGTGTTATGATGGTTGGGGACGGTCTGAATGACCTGCCTTCGATGGCCGGCGCGGGCATTTCAGTTGCCATGGGTACCGCTGCTGATCTCACTCAGCTGAAAGCCGATGCAGTTTTATTGAACGGGCAACTGTATCAACTCGTTGAAGCTATTCATACAAGCCAGAAGACTCGCCATATCATTCGCCAAAACATGATTTGGGCGTTCGGCTACAACGTTTCTGCGCTGCCTTTGGCTGCTGCAGGTCTTGTGCCCCCGTGGCTTGCTGCGATTGGCATGTCCCTCAGCTCACTCTTCGTCGTCCTTAATGCTTTGCGCCTTAGTAGAGCACGACTCAACAAATAGGAGTTAACAATGAACATTGTCATGCTTCTGATCCCATTGATGCTGATACTGGTCGCCCTTGGCGTCCTCCTGTTCTCTTGGGCTGTAAAAAATGGCCAATACGATGATCTGGATGGCCCTGCACACAGGATCTTGCACGACGACGATAAAGATATGATCCCCTCAGAAGCGCGCCCTTTAAAATCGTCCGCCAAAGACAATCAAGCACAGAGCGGTTCGGTCAAAGCAACCAGCCGCCGAGACTGATTTCATTCATGCAGCCAGAACTCTACCTCAGTTATTCGAGCGCTTTTGCGATTGGACTTCTTGGCAGTACCCACTGCTTGGGTATGTGCGGGGGCATTAGCGCTTCGCTCTCCATGGCTTTGCCCGTGGGCCGTGGTTTTCGGCTTCGCCAGACAGTGCTCTTACTGGCGTTCAACTTTGGTCGAATCGGTAGCTATTCGCTGATTGCAGCTGGCATTGCATTACTCAGCACTCAGGCTGCTGGCCAATGGGCATGGGCGGGGTTTCTGCTAATGACGCTTGCCGGTGTCATGCTGATAGTCATGGGGCTATCGATGGGGCAATGGTGGCAGGGCATTCGATACATAGAGCGAGCGGGAGCTCCTGTATGGCGAACCTTGTCACCGCTCACCAAACGCTTCCTGCCGGTCAATAACGCCGGGCAAGCATTGGCGCTGGGCTCTTTGTGGGGCTGGCTACCCTGCGGATTGGTCTACAGCACACTGGGCTGGGCAGCACTTCAGCCCACCGTACCCAGCGCTGCACTCACCATGTTCTTTTTTGGCTTGGGCACCCTACCCTCAATGCTGGCAACCGGATACGCAGCTCAATGGATCCGAGGCATCAAGAGCCATCAAGGTGTTCGCAAAATCAGCGGGATTCTGCTAATCCTGTTCGGGCTTTGGACACTGCCCGTCCAGGCACTATTGAATCTCTAAGATCTAGAGGTTCAATACATCCAAGCGACCGAAGTCTTGCTCGGGCTCTGCATTCTGCACGACAGCTTGACGCTTGCCGCCCAAGCGCTTTCCTTCCTTGAAATCATATAGATTCGGGTCAGAAAGATGGGAAGGCTCAACGTTACACATCGCACGGAACATGGTTTCTAGACGGCCTGGGTGCTGCTTATCCCACGTCTGGAACATATCCTTGATCACCTGCCGCTGCAGGTTTTCCTGAGAACCGCATAGGTTACAGGGAATAATGGGGTACTCTCGCAACTCGGCGTATCGGGCAATGTCTTTTTCCCGGCTAAAGGCCAAAGGCCTGATCACCGTATTACGACCATCATCGCTATGCAGAACCGGCGGCATAGACTTTAATTTGCCACCGTAGAACATGTTCAGAAACAAGGTTTCTAGCATATCGTCCCGGTGATGACCCAGCGCGATTTTGGTTACGCCATGCTCTTCCGCAAAGTTATAGAGGATTCCGCGACGCAGGCGCGAGCATAACCCGCAGGTGGTCTTCCCTTCCGGGACTTTTTCCTTAACTATGCTATAGGTGTCTTTCTCAATGATGTGGTATTCGACCCCAAGTGCATCCAAATAGGCCGGAAGCACTTCTTCGGGAAAACCGGGCTGTTTTTGGTCGAGGTTAACAGCAATGATTTCAAAGTCGACCGGGGCGCTCTTCTGAAGGTTAAGCAGTATATCCAGCATCGCGTAGGAATCTTTGCCCCCTGATAAGCAACACATAACTTTGTCGCCGGCCTCAATCATCGAGTACTCAGCAATGGCCTGCCCGACCTCTCGGCGCAAGCGCTTCTGGAGTTTATTGAGCTCCACCTTTCGGAGTCGCTCTTGCTCAGAAACTGGTTGGGATTCAGATTTGACAGACATTGCTTCAGACATCGGTTATTCGCTCACGAGGTAAGTGAGCCCGGAATTATACGCATGACAAACATTCAGGGACAGGACAGCAACATGGATATGTTGAATTTGAAACCGGAAACTACGGGTAAACGCGCACTCAATCTCGGCGATCCAGCAGCGCTGGGGGTCCTTCCAAGCGAAGACTGACTGGCTTACTATGCGTGTATGAAAACTGACCATACAACCCGCCCGACCTACAAAAGCACCCCCAACGAATTGAACTGGTTACATCAGCAGGTTGAGCACCTGGTGGTGGCCGCTGAGCACGAGTTGAGGGCAGCGGGTCCGTCAGGGCTCAGCGAGCTGGCTTTGATCAAAACGCTTCAAAGCGACCATTGGCAGTTAATCGGGCCGGTAGACTTTGGCCGCACTGAACAACTCTACCCGGTGCATTTCCTACTGTTTCATACGCTGTATCGCCTCAGCGATGAGCTTTTACCCGGTGGCGAAAGCATTCATTTATCGCCTCTCCAAATTCGCCTACTCCCGACAGATTCAATCAGTAGCACATCCGTTCCGGGGCCAACGGACACGCTGCGCGCATTTTATATGGATCTGGAACAATACTACCTATCCAACTCAGAAATCAGTGACATGATGGATCGCTTTTGGGCAGGTACAATAGTGCAAAAACCGAATAGTGCATCCGTCACCTCAGCTGCAACAGTGCTCGGATTTGAGTCAGTTCCATCAACGTTTGACACTGCAAAGCGTCGGTTCAGAAAGCTAATGATGAAAGCTCACCCCGATCGCGGTGGCAGCACAATAGAAGTGCAACGCCTGAACGATGCGTTCGCGGTGCTCAAAGCGCACTATTCGTAACGTCCCGTCTTAATTGGAATGCTCTGCACATGATCACTTTCAGAAAACTGATATCCCTGCCCGCTCTGTCCTTGATAATGGCTCTTCCTTACGCAGCGAAAGCCGACTTGGTGGTGTTGCAATATCACCATGTGGCTGACAGCACACCGCCGGCAACCAGCACCTCACTCTCGCTTTTTGAGGCGCAAATGAAGATGATCTCCGATTTGGGGTTAGACGTTGTTTCATTGGGGCCAGCGACTCGCGAAGCGCTCTCCGGTGACGCACCACAAACCAATCAAGTCGCCATTACGTTTGATGATGCCTATGAATCCGTTTACAACGCTGCGGCGCCGATACTGGATCAAAAGCAGATGCCCTACACCATCTTTGTAAACACCGATGCCGTAGGTGGTCCGGGTTATATGGACTGGGCGGAGTTGAAAGAACTGAGCAGCAACGACTGGGTCACCATAGCCAACCACAGCATAGGTCATGGACATTTGGCGCGAAGGTCTGGGGAAGCGGAAGCAGATTGGCACAAGCGCACTAACCACAGCCTCGACGTCGCCCAAAAAATGTTAGAAAAACAATTGGGGGCCACTGCGCAGCTGTTCGCCTACCCCTATGGAGAATACGACGAAGCGCTCGAACAAAAGGTGACAGAAAGAGATTGGCTGGGGTTTGGCCAGCAGTCCGGCGCCATAGGGCACTACTCCCACGGCTCCAGACTGCCCCGCTTCCCAATGGCCAACGCTTACGGACAACTCAGCAGTTTAAAAGACAAACTGTTAAGCAAAGCATTCCCCATTGACGCCAGCCGCCTGCCAGATGGCGTTGTATCTGATAACCCACCGTCGTTGACGTTGAAGCTGGAGGCTCCACTATCGGCGTCCCGGCTTACCTGTTTTGCCTCTGGTCTGGGCAGGATTAATTTCAGTGCCAGTACTGATACCGTGACCATCCAAGCACCAAAAGCCTTGAACGCCCGCCGTTTCCGCTACAACTGCACCCACCCGGCAGGCAATGGCAGTTTTTACTGGCTATCACAACAATGGCTGAATCTGGACGCCCCTGAAGACTAACCAGGACTTACGGCTCAAAGGTTGCAATACCCAATTCACCTGTTCCGGTATGCGGGATAGCTTTGGGCCCCGACTCGGTGGCGATAACCGTTTGCTTTCCAAGATCTTGCGAGCGTGTATACAGTACGAGCCACCGCTCACCTTGGTCAGGTAAAGCCGGAACCCAAGCTTCAAGATACCCGCGGCGGTGCCAGTTCTCTGGGGTATAGTCCATTACCAGATCTGTGACCATCCTCACCACCTGAAACTCTCGATTAAGAAAGGCCAGGCTCGGAACAAAAACACCGTGGTGATCGTAAGCGCGAAGCCGCATAACAAATCCCGAGTTCGAGACCGACAGCGGCAAGGCAATTAACTGGAAAGGAGATTCACCAGAACTAAATCGATGGTTAGGTGAGTTACCATCCATCTGTACGCCGAACTCACTCCCTTCTACCCAGTTTTGATAGTCCCTGTTTGCCAAGCCTTCACAGCAATACTCGACAAACTCGTCAAACTCACTGGTCAGGTTTTTCTCAATACCCAAGATTGCAAAAGCGTTTGGATCGTACCCCTCTACCGGCTCGACTTCGCCTACGGATTTCGATGGCAAATGCACCGAAGCCGGAGTTAGATTGATCGGGCTGGAACGAGCGCCTTTGCTCTTGCTGTCGATATCAGGCGTGTAGTAGCTGACACGGACATTGCCCTCAGCATCGAGCCACGTAAAATACGGCTGCCTCTGGCCATCACGAACAAACCCTTTGTCCGCCAGTGCCTGACCATCCGGATAGTTTTCATCGGTAAAGTCATCCTCTTTAGGCGGTGTGCTGGCCAAAAACGGGTCATTGACTGGCGTATCCTGTGACCCGACTTCTTGAGTGCTCTTTTCAGGTGCCTCCGATTCAGGAATTCGGGTGTAACGTACCCGACCCTGCTCATCCACCCAGGTAAAATATCCTTCGCGCTCGGCAACGTGGGAATTCCCGCTACCAAACTGGCAACCGGCCAGAACAGATACTGTTACAAGCAACAGTGATAACGTTTTTGCGCGGGCCCGTATCATTGGCAAACTCCGCAGTTAAATCAGAACTTGGTCCTGAAACTCAAACCGGCCATAACAACCCGCAATGAGGTTTTTATATCCAAACCAGCATATGGGTTGTAAATGATGTTCGTTATATTGTCACAGTTTACGTTACAACTGGAATCCGCCGGAATCGTCTCTATCGAATGCAAATACGACAAGTTCATGTCAATTTCGGTGTCTTTATCCCAGCGATATCCCATGCCGATACTGTAAAGGTTTGCGCCACCGAAAGGTGCCATGATTGAGCGCTGATCATCGGGGATGACGGAATCACGGATTTCTACACCGGCTCTCAGATCCAGACGTGACGACGCATGAAACTCCATGCCAAACGCCCAGTTCCACTGGCTCTTGAAACCCAGAGGAAGCTTCAAGGTATTGGGTGTCGCATTATCAGGAGACAGAATTCTTGCCGCATTCAGGAATTCGAGATCTCGGTCGAACCGTAAATTAAAAGCATCCCACTGGGCAAAATCGGTCCAACCTATATCCGCATTAAGAGTCAGCTTGGGGTGCACATCCACGCTGATCCCGGTTTGAAAATGCTGCGGGTAGACTAGGTCCATCGACACGTTACCAGCCTCGCGAGGCGCACCCGACGGCAGACTAAGGATGGCGGAGGTGATCGCCCCCAGTACCGAACCATTCAAGCCCTGCCAGAACCCCGCCCAATCGTCGGTGTACTGAATTTCGAACTGGCCTTTGAGATTCATGTCTGCTTCGGACGTGTAGCTTGCCCCCCAGCGGAACCAATCGGTGGGTTCCCACATGACACCCAAGGCATAGGTGGGCGAGATGCTCTCCTGCATGTTCAGGCTCAAGGCTCCAATATCATCAAACGGCCCGATATTACCACCACACAGCGCCAGCCAAGGTTGCAGTGGCTCATCACCACTTTCACAGTTGAAGGCATCCTGCAAAACTTCAGCAACACCGAGTAGCATATTTGGGGCTCGCATGTACTGATCAGCAGCCAAACCGAAGTGGGACAAGTGAATGCCGGCACCGACCGACCATTCGTCGTTAATCTCGTAGCCCACTGTTGGAGAGAGGTAGGTGGTTCTTTGGAGCGCCGTTGCCTGGGGCTGGTACCGGCCTGGGTCGTCCTTGTCTCTGTAAAAGCCTGCGGCCATGGGCATAAAAAACGCATTGGCAAACGTCAGCTTCGAGCCTGGCGACTTAATACTGATTCCGGCTGACGGTGCAACCGCAGGTCCCGGCGGCAACCGAAGAACGCCGTATCCGGGCACGTAAAGTGCCACGTTGTTCGTGTGACTGTGGCTATTGGCGACGGGGTCACGCTGCTTTCCTGTTAAGGGATCCGTTTCCAGCCCTTTAATACCGAAGATCTCGTACTCTTCATCAGCGATAAAGTCCGCATCAATATCCAGATAGATGCTGAGAATATTCACTTCTAATTGACGGCCATCCAATTTCGTAAGGCCGGCTGGGTTGTAGTGAATTGACATGATCCCCGGAGGATCAGCGGTCACGGCGTTGCCAAGCGCAAGTGCTTTGGGGTGGATCGTCAGGTTCTGCGTCATCTGTGCTTGCGCACCACACGAAAGACCAACCGCAATTAAAGCCGCAAGAACGTGTTGTTTGTAGCTAGGTTGTCCCATGAAATAAATCCCCTTCCCTTAGAATATCTGCAGCGCCAATCACTCTTTGAGGCCGGAGAAATTAATGGGCAGGGATACACCCAGGGAAAAGTCTGGAGCATCTTCGGTTAGACCAATCCCCAGACTGGTATTCACAATGGTCATATCGCTGACGCGAGTACCGAGCGACATACTCAAAAACCCAGTCATTTGGTCTTGTGCCGCCGCTTGATCACCGTTGGAAAAAGTCAGTATCGTTTCATCGCTGTAGCTGACCTGAGCCGACACACTTAAGGAAATATCGTAGGACAACGAATAGGCAAAACCGGCCGACCCGGAAAGCCCGAAGCCGGGTTCAACTTCGACCAGCAGACGGCCACCCCGAACTTGCTCCAAATCATCGGCGGTGACGTTGTAAGTCGCACTTAGAGAGCCGAACACAACCACCGGATCTAACACTTTGGACATACTCAAGCCACCACCCACCGAGTAGTAACCACTGCCAGTAGACAGCTGTTCCTTAATGTCGATTTCGTAGGGACTAACGCCAGTTTTGGTGCTTAAAGTGCCAAAGAAGGTGGTCGACATTTTCCCCGGCACGTACGCAAATGGCTGCCAACGGCCCGTAAAGGAAACATCTCCCATGTCGTAGACGTTCAATTCGTCTTCAGTATCGTACTTAACCACCAAGGGAAGCCGGGCACCAATCGTTAAATTGTCCAAAAGTCCGTAATCGTAGGAAAACGAGTTGGTGAAAGTGTGCGTTGCTGAGGGGACCACATCCAGGTTCCGCACCGAACCATTGGTAATTGCGAGGTCCAGACGCTGATCACCGGTATACGAGTAATCAAAGGAGTAGTTCAGGGAATGAGTCCCCTTCTTCTGCAACGAGTAGTTTTTCTCCGCCGCCTGGAATACCTCTTCCAACTGACGACTAGAATCTTCATCCCCATCTTGACGCGACAGCGCTTCTCGCGCCTGATCCACACTCCCTTCTTGGCCCAGCGCCATACTTGGAAGCAGACCCGCCGTGGAAACAAGGAAAAAGCCTCGCACTAACCAACGATTCATCCTGACTCCCTACTCTTATTGATTTTATTCCTGTCCCGGTGGCTAACCGGAAAATTAGTTACGACGGTAGTGAAGTTGTTTTCGTGTGTTTTCCACACTACCGTCGGGATTATTTTTCTGACGTTCCAACAGGTTCTGCAGTCTGCGCTCCGTTGCTTCATGAAATAATGGAATTTCATGCTGGGCGAGCAGGGTCATTGTCTGATCACCCACGAACCGAAGGTCTTCCTCTTTCAGCTCAAGGTTATCCAGAGGTTTATCACTCCCCGGAAACACAATGAACAGCACATTGTCATCCCACTTTTCTTCGAATTGAGCCAAAGTGAAAGAAATATTGCCCACGGCAGGATCGGCTAGGTATACCCGGCCATCTCGTATGGTTCGAAGAACAACAAAGTGTTTGAAGCCTGCGTGTTGAATAGGAACGATTGCGGGATGATCGAGCTCCATGAGGTCATCGATACCGGCACGAAACCCACCTGAAGGGTACCCAAGGGCAGTCACTAGTTTTTTCATGTCCAGCATGGAGAAAGCACGGCGCTCAACAATCCGCTCACTTTCGCCGTAATGCAGTAACCCCTCCATTACTTGGCGCTCTGAAAGTGTTCGCCCCAGATAATTATTCAACACGGTGGTGAGTGCTGCGCTGCCGCAACTGTAGTCGTAGGCTTGGCGAACAATATTTCGGAAAGTTTGTTCAACCAACGGTTCAACGCGAACATCGGTGCGATGCTCCACGGGGCTGGAATCCACCTTGTGCTCAAGCACAATGGTACCCCGATCATACGGTTCTACTTCGGTAGCTTCCTGCACCATTGCGAACGTCAGGATAGACCCGGCCAACACCAGCAGCATTATGGAATGTCCCTGTTTTTATTAGACATGCAACTTAGTGGTTACATCATGTAACGGTAAGATACCGAAATCGTGAGGGGCTTAAAGATAACTGTGCCTCAAATCGACCGCTGCAGCGGATACCAGTCAGGAGGGGAGTGAGAACTGGTTCAAGAGCCGTCAATTCAATGGAGATGTGGCCTAACCTAGAATATCGGCGACTCTTTCCTGCAACCGCGGCAGTACCTCCTCCTCGAACCAGGGATTCCTCCGAAACCATAAATTGTTTCGGGGGCTTGGATGAGGGGTTGGTAACAGCCGCGGCCAATATTCTTGCCACGCTTTCACGTTGTCGGTGACCGAACGCCGACTATCAGGCAAGTGCCACGCGTGCGCGTATTGCCCGATCACCAAGGTCAACTCAACCCGTTTAAGCCGGGCCAATAATGCATCACGCCAGGTAGCCGCGCATTTCGCAATGGGTGGCAAATCCCCGGATTTCCCAGTACCCGGGAAACAAAATCCCATGGGAAGAATTGCCATTCGGGTTTCATCGTAAAACGTCTCTCTGTCTACCCCCATCCATCGGCGTAATCGATCCCCGCTGGGATCGTTAAAGGGAATCCCCGTTTCGTGCACTTTTCTGCCCGGCGCTTGCCCCACAATCAGAATACGGGATGACTCGGAAAGCTGAACAACCGGGCGAGGTTCATGAGGCAACTTGTCACGGCACAGGGTACAAGCCCGGACACGTCCAACTAACTGCTCAAAACCAAGTTCGTCGAGTTCATTATTCTCTGACACCACAATCAGTGCTCCCGGTTTGCATCTATAAAATTAACTAAGCACGACCTTCCGCTGTCCAAAATACACTGGCGCCCTGCTCCGGGTTACTGGCCCCTTGCCGCATCCAGCCAAATAATTCACGACCGTAATCTTGGCGCTGTTGAGCAAGGTCACGACTGGCATTAGCCCGCGCATTTAGGCTGGCATCTTCCAGCAGCACAGACAGCTTCCCGTTAACGGCATCCAAACGGATGACATCACCGTTCTGAATCTTAGCCAACGGTCCACCTTCCAACGCCTCGGGATACACATGAATGGCGGCGGGCACCTTGCCGGAAGCGCCCGACATGCGGCCGTCCGTCACCAACCCAACCCTAAAGCCGCGATCCTGAAGAACACCCAGATACGGGGTCAATTTGTGAAGCTCCGGCATACCATTGGCCCGGGGCCCCTGAAACCGGACCACGACAATGCAGTCCCGATCAAGATTTCCCGCCTCGAAAGCTGCCTTTAAATCGTTCTGGTCGTCAAACACAACTGCAGCTGCTTCGACGCAATGATGTTCTGCAGCAACCGCAGACACTTTAATAATGCCTCGGCCAAGATTGCCCTCAAGCACTTTCAGCCCTCCGTCGGGTGCAAACGGCTGTTCGACAGAACTCAACACGTTTGGCTGCAGACTCTCATGAACCGCTGGATGCCATCGCAGCGCCTGCTCACTCATTTCCGGCATACGGGCATACTGGGCCAACCCCGGCCCCATCACCGTGTTCACGTCTTCATGAAGAAGCCCTGCGCTCAGTAACGCCTGAATCAAATAGGGCGTTCCACCCGCCTCATGAAAAGCATTGATGTCTTCTTGGCCATTCGGATAAATCCGGGTCATAGACGGCACGACCGAAGAAAGGTCAGCGTAGTCATTCCAATCGATTAGAATACCAGCGGCCCGGGCAATCGCGACCCAATGAATGGTGTGATTGGTAGAACCACCGGTAACCAGCAGGGCGACCAAAGCGTTAACGATCGCCTTTTCATCGACCATTTCGGCCAGCCCAAGCCTGCCACCCTGTGGCTGAGACAACCGAATCACCTGTTCCGTGGCTGCGCGGGTTAAAGCATCTCGCAGCGGAGTGTTCGGATGAACAAAGGCCGCTCCGGGCAAATGTAAGCCCATTACCTCCACCAACAGCTGATTACTGTTCGCTGTCCCGTAAAATGTGCAGGTACCGGGACTGTGGTAAGACTGGCTTTCGGCTTCAAGGAGTTCGTCTTGCCCTATTTTCCCTTCCGCGAACAACTGGCGAACCCGCTGTTTCTCTTTATTTGGCAAACCAGAAGGCATCGGCCCCGCCGGTATCAAGACGGCAGGCAGATGACCAAAGCTCAACGCACCAATCAGGAGGCCTGGCACAATTTTGTCACATATACCCAGTAAGGTGACGGCATCAAACATGTTGTGGCTTAGAGCCACGGCAGTGCTCATGGCAATGGTGTCGCGGGAAAACAGGCTCAGATCCATACCCGGCTGGCCTTGGGTAACACCGTCGCACATCGCAGGTGTGCCACCGGCAAACTGGGCTACAGAACCCATACCATGAGCCGCTTCACGAATAGCATCCGGGAAACGATGGTAAGGTTGATGCGCAGAAAGCATATCGTTGTACGCCGAGACGATCGCAACATTGGCTCGGTTCATCAGTTTGAGCTGATCTTTATCGCCCGGCTGGCATGCCGCAAAACCGTGAGCCAAATTACTGCACGACAAAGTTCCGCGCTGTGGCCCCTGCTCCCTGAGCGCCCGCATTCTTGCCAAATACGCCTGCCGTGTCGCTCGGCTTCGCTCGATAACCCGGTCAGTAACCTTGGAAACAACAGGCTGCATGGCATAACTCCCAAATTGATAAACACACGACGTAAGTGTACTTCCTTAAAGACTCGCGTTCCGATTCAATTAACCATACTCAATCCACTCTCCGTTTTCGACACATCAAAAGGACACGCCCTATGCTCCGGCGCACAAAAATCGTAGCCACCCTTGGTCCCGCAACTGACAGTAAGGAAGCTTTGGTCAGCATTATTGCGGCCGGTGTAGATGTCACTCGCCTGAATTTTTCTCACGGCAGCGCACAGGAACACATCGAGCGGGCAAAGAATGTGCGCCAAACCGCTGCCGCACAAGGTCGCTTCGTTGCGCTACTGGCAGACCTTCAAGGACCAAAGCTCAGAATTGCACGCTTCAGCAACAACAAAGTGACGCTCAAACCCGGGCAAACATTTGTTCTTGATGCCTCGATGGATAAAGACGCTGGCACTGAATCATCCGTAGGTATCGATTACGAAGAGCTGATTAACGATGTCACCCCCGGCGATATTCTGGTTCTGGACGATGGCCGTATCGAAATGGAGGTGACCGCCGTAAATGATCACAGCATCACCTCCACGGTTCTGATTGGTGGCCCGTTGTCCAACAACAAAGGGTTGAACAAGCGCGGCGGCGGATTATCAGCTGACGCACTGACCGAAAAAGACAAGCAAGACATCGTTACCGCCGCTAGCTTGGGCGCCGATTACGTTGCAGTCTCGTTCGTGCGCACCGCTGAAGATATGCACATCGCTCGCCGGCTGCTGAAAGAAGCCGGCTCTGACGCGGGTTTGGTAGCGAAAATCGAACGAGCCGAACTGGCTCACGACACCGAAGCCCTGGACGCTGTCATCAAGGCATCTGATGCCGTTATGGTCGCCCGTGGTGATTTAGCCGTAGAGATCGGTGATGCGGAATTGGTGGCGGTCCAGAAGCATATTATTGCACGCGCTCGTGTGCTCGACCGTGTCGTTATTACCGCGACTCAGATGATGGAATCTATGATCACCAATCCCATGCCGACGCGCGCTGAAGTTTCTGATGTGGCGAACGCAGTTATGGACTACACCGATGCGGTTATGCTGTCGGCCGAAACCGCAGTGGGTGATTATCCCACTGAGGCTGTTGAGGCTATGGTGAGAATCTGTAAAGGTGCCGAGCGCCATCCCTCTATGCGTCAGTCAAAACACCGCATTAACGAAAGCATGGACGCCGTTGATGAAGCCATTGCGTTATCTGCTATGTACGCAGCAAACCATTTGCAAGGCGTAACGGCCATCATCTGCCTGACAGAAACCGGCTCGACACCGCGCCTGATGTCACGCATCAAATCAGCCTTACCCATTTTCGCCTTCTCTCGGCATCATTCGACCCAACACAAAGTCGCTCTATACCGCGGCGTTCAAACCGTACCGTTTGATTCTGCCAATCACGAAAAAGAGCAGGTGAAAAACCTGGCACTGGATGAGTTAGTCAAACGGGACTACGTCAAAAAGGGTGACCTGGTTGTCATTACCAACGGTGATTTTGTGAACGCTCATGGCGGCACCAATACCATGAAAATCGTTCAGGTCGGCTCCGAGATCCACTGATCTGAGAACTACCCTTGTTGCCTGGCATCGAGAAGGCTGGCGCGCGCGATCTCCGTGATTGCGGCCCAGTCTTTTGCTGCGACTTTCTCAGGCGGTGTCAGCCAGCTACCTCCCACCGCGGCAACATTCCTAAGGGTCAGGTAGTCGACTGCTGTATGCTGCTGAATGCCACCCGTGGGGCAAAACTGCACGTCTGGAAACGGCCCTGCCAACGCTTTTAACGCCGCCACTCCTCCGGACACTTCCGCAGGGAAGAACTTAAAATGCCGGTAGCCATGAATATGGCCCATCATCAGCTCTGAGGCCGTCGAAATACCCGGCAACAGCGGCGCCTCAGAAGTTACGCCAAACTCCAGAACCGCTTCGGTAACGCCAGGTGTGATCACAAACTGGGCTCCGGCCAGTTCAACCTCGCGATACTGCGCAATACTGGTCACAGATCCAGCTCCTACCAATGCATCCGGAAGGGCCTCGCGCACCTCCCGGATAGCTGCGACGCCAAACTCGGTGCGCAGGGTGATCTCAAGAACCCCTAGCCCGCCTTCATACAACGCCGTACACAAAGGCACGGCATCGGCCAAACGATCAATGGTAATCACCGGTATCAGCGGCGATCGTGTCAGTACCTTCTCAATTTCCAGCTTATGGTCATTCGAGAGTTGTGGCATCACGGGCTCCAGTAAATATTCAATCCGGCTTGCAGGAAAGCCCGAATCGGCATAGCTGACCAATCGTCCGGAGCTTCAGCGGCTCGAGCCAGCGTAGCAATTTTATCTTGTCCTTTAAGGTGTAGCACTTTAAAGCGTGCTTGGGCCAGCACCGGCAGTGTCAGGGTCACTCGCTGGTGCGCCTGTGATGGCGGTGTCATCACCATTACGCGCTGTTCACCAGATGGCTCCATCGCACACGCCAACTCCGGCGCATCCGGGAACAGCGAAGCCGTGTGCCCGTCAATACCCATGCCTAGCACCAACACATCCACCGGAAAGGTTAATCCTGTGGCATCAGCCTCAAGCTCCGTTACTGCATCAGCGGCATCTTTGTCAGAAACGTTAAATAACACAAAGCGGGCCTCAGCCGCAGCATCTTGCAGCAGCTCCCTTTTCACCAAGGCCGCATTGCTGGAGGGATCGCTTTCCAGTACCCAACGCTCATCGGCCAAAGCTATTTTTATCCTTGCCCACTCCAACGGTTTGTCCCGCAAGGCTCGAAAAAATGGTAGCGGCGTTGAGCCACCTGAAACGACCAGCGTCGCCTCTGGAGCTTCAGCAAGACGAAGGCGTAAACATTCCGCGACACGCTCCGCGAGGATTTCCGCGATAGCCTGCGGCGACTGCGCCGAATGCAAACTCACTCCCACCGGTAGTTGCAATTCAGGCATCTTCATACCAACTCCTCCCGTCTCGGGTGATCAGCGCTATAGACGCCACTGGCCCCCATGTACCGGCAGCATAGCGTTTCGGCGGCTCGCCCAAATCACGCCAGTTTTGGATAATATGATCCACCCAACGCCAGGCGTGCTCGACTTCATCACGTCGCACGAATAAGTACTGACTGCCCCGCATTACCTCCCACAATAACCGCTCGTAGGCATCCGGAATGCGCTCCGCACCGAAGGTTTCCGAAAATGTCAGTTCCAGCGGACCCTGACGCAACCGCATACCCTTATCCAACCCGTGTTCTTTGGTAAGAATCTTAAGCGCCATGCCCTCGTCTGGCTGAAGCCGAATAATGAGTTTGTTATTGGCCAGATGCTTCTGGTCGGAGTCAAAGATGTAGTGCGGAGCCGGCTTGAAGTGGATGATAATCTGAGCCATTTTTTCAGGCATCCGTTTGCCGGTTCGGATATAGAAGGGCACGCCCGACCAACGCCAATTGTCGATCTCCACTTTCAACGCAACAAAGGTTTCCGTCAGGCTGGACTTGTCCGCACCCTCTTCTTCGAGATAACCCGGCACCACCTTGCCCTGACTGGCTCCCGCCGCATACTGTCCGCGCACCACATATTGCTCCATCATCTCGGGCGGGATCCCCTTGAGCGCTTTCAGAATTTTCACCTTTTCGTCGCGAATACTGTCGGCAGATAAATCCGCAGGCGGGTCCATGGCAATCAAACAGAGCAGCTGCAATAAGTGGTTCTGGATCATATCCCGAACCTGCCCCGCCTTATCAAAATAGCCCCAGCGCCCGTCTATGCCCGTGCTCTCAGCCACTGTAATCTCAACGTGGGAAATATGGTTTTGATCCCACTGGGACGCAAACAGGTTGTTGGCAAAACGCAGGGCAATCAGGTTCTGTACCGTCTCTTTACCTAGATAATGGTCAATACGGAACAGCTGGCTTTCGTCGTAAACCTCGGCTAATGCATCATTAATCACTTTGGATGAGGCCAGATCGTGCCCAATGGGCTTTTCCACCACAACCCGGGTTCTGTCTGTACAACAGCTTTGATCTTTAAGATTGCGCGCGATCACGCCATACATGGTCGGCGGCGTTGCCATATAAACAATCAGTTGATTCTCGGCGTTTCGCCAACGATTCAATTCAGAGAACCCAGCTGAATCGGTAAAATTCAACAACTGGTAATCCACCCTCGCCACAAACCGTTCCACAAGCTCCCGATCAAATTCCTCATCAGAAACCTCAGCTTTCAGGTTTGAGGCCAATTCTTCCCTTATGCCCTTCACACTTTCATCACGACGTGCGATGGCCAGAATTCTACTATTTTCCGCCAACAAACCGGCTCGATCCAGTTGATAAAGGGCAGGAAAGAGTTTCTTTCGGGCTAGGTTCCCCATCGCCCCGAAAAGCATAAGATCACACGAGGCTGGCAGCGGCTCAGACATTCAACTCCCCATCTTGACGGCGGATTATTGTCGTAACTTTAGCTAAATAATGACACTGCCAATCATGGAAGCCAAGGTGGCGAGCTATCCATGACGTTTTTACTACTCAGATTTCATTTCAAGAAAGGTATAATGACGAATCATTACAACCATTGCGTGCAGACAGGGAGCATTCCGTATGGCAGTCAGTGCGGTCCGTAGAGAAGAGAATTTGCTGGAAGAAATCCAGAACCGCCTGGAAACCCTCAACAAATCCGAGCGGAAGGTCGCCGGCGCGATCCTACGTGATCCCAGCGCCGCTACTCGATACAGCATTGCGGCTTTGGCCCGGGCTGCAGATGTCAGCGAACCAACGGTCAACCGCTTTTGTCGCGGTTTCTCAGCCACTGGTTTCCCAGACTTCAAGATACGGTTGGCACAGAGCATCGCCACAGGCACCCCCTATGTGGGAGAAAACATTAAGCCTGATGACAACGCGTCCGAATATTCGGATAAGATCATGTTCAGCACCATCGCCAGCCTGGACAAAGCCCGACAGGCGCTAGACCCTGAGTCGATTGCAACGGTCGTCGATTACCTGATTCAGGCGAAACAGATCATATTCTTTGGCATGGGCGGGTCCGCTTCGGTGGCGATGGATGCCCAGCATAAGTTTTTTCGATTCAATACGCCGGTTGCCGCCTACGAAGATGCACTGATGCAACGAATGATCGCAGCGGGCGCTGGCGTGGGAGATACCATTGTAGTGATTTCCTATACCGGCCGCACTCGGGAGTCTGTCGAGTCCGCCGAATTGGCCCGCAGCAATGGCGCCACCGTTATAGGAATCACCAATCCGGACTCGCCTTTGGCCGAAGTGTGCACCACCGTTTTGGGAGTGACCTCCCCGGAAGACACTGAAGTGTATATGCCGATGTCTTCACGCATCATTCACCTTACCGTGATCGACATACTGGCGACTGGCGTTACTCTGAAGCGAGGCCCCGATTTCCTCAATCACCTCAAAAAAGTGAAAGAAAGCCTGAAAGCTACGCGCTTCCCGCTAAACCAAAAGACATAAAAAAAGGGTGCCGAAGCACCCTTTTCCTGTTTCCTGCGAGAGATCGACTAGTTACGCTCGATCTCTGCGGTTTCCCTCAGATATTGCTGATAGACCGCGTATTCGCGTTGACCTTCCAGCTGGGTCAGGAACTGTTGAACTTGCTGGAACTCACCGTTTTCCCGATCAACTTCACCTTCGTTGACCGCATCAAGCGCGATAATATGCGCTTCCGCCAAACCGACAACGGCGTCTACAGACGGCTGCTCGTCATCAGGGCGCGGCATGGTGAACGCTTTGCGAAGAACCAACTGACTAAGGTCACCGGCCGCACCACGGCCCTGAGATTCAAATTGCTTCCAGCTGCCTTCCTCT
Organism: Marinobacter sp. JH2; assembly: GCF_004353225.1. Lineage (NCBI taxonomy): Bacteria > Pseudomonadati > Pseudomonadota > Gammaproteobacteria > Pseudomonadales > Marinobacteraceae > Marinobacter > Marinobacter sp. JH2. Next base: position 1,612,417 of record NZ_CP037934.1, read on the forward strand.
ACGCCTTCGCCAGACTCCATGTCTGCCACCAGTTTGTTCGCTTTCGCTTGCAGTGCCTCTCGGGTAGCCATCACTTCAAGTGTCGCTTTGATGTCATCACGAACATCGGCTAACTCAAGCTGACGAGCTTCATGATGGGTTTTAACGCGAGCCACAACGGAGACATTGTCGCCTACATCTATCAGTTCCGTATTGTAGCCATCTTCCAGCACATCTGCGGAGAACAGCTGACGTACCAGCCCGGAATGATCAAACGGTGCAGCACCACCGTCTCGAGTGACACTCTGAACTTCACGCAGCTCCAGCCCCAACTCGCTGGCTGGGCCGGCCAAGTCATCCGCAGCATAAGCGGCGTCCGCTAAGTCAGAACGTACTTCAACATAACGCTCTTCCGCTTTGGAGCGAGCTAACTCGCTACGCAGTTGCGCTTCAAGCTCTTCGAATGCGGGTACGTCGGAACGGCGAACGTCGTCTAGGCGAATCAAATGGATGCCAAAACTGGTTTCAACCGGTTCTGAAACGTCACCTTCTTCCAAGGCAAAAAGCGCATCTTCGAACGCTTCGTCGTATACCCCACGGCCTGCGTAACCCAAATCACCACCTTCGCGACCAGATACGGTATCGGCCGAGAACTCTTTAGCGAGTTCGGCGAAAGACTCACCGTCATTCATGCGAGACTGGATGGTAGATATCGTTTCTTCTGCTTCCGCGCCCCCCTCGATCAGAATGTGGGCCGCCTTGCGTTCTTCCCGAGCGAACTGCTCGGCCCGAGATTCATACTCGGCCCGCACTTCGTCCTCACTCACCTCAACAGCTTCAGCCAAAGTGCCCTGAGACAACATCAGATATACCGCATCGACCTTTTCTGGCTCCTGGAATTGAGCCTTATTCTCGTCGTAATACGCGGAAACTTCTTCATCTGTCACAGACACCTGATCAACAACTTCGTCTTTGGACAACGACAGTACACGGAAATCCCGGGTCTGATTCTGAATCGCCAGAAGCTGAGCCGCACTTTCAGGTGCCGCCAATGCGGTCTGCGCGATCGCCGCGCGGATCTGGTTGGTCACGTAGCTCTTGTGCATACTGGCCCGGAATTCGGCAACGCCCATTCCGAGATTGCGAACTGTCGCCGCAAACCTTTCAGGACTGTACGTACCGTCGACCTGAAACTGTGGCATTTGAGTAATGAGCGCATCGATGTCGGCATCCGACAACTCAAGCCCTTGGTTTTCCGCATCTTGGGTCAGCACAGCCTCTTGAATAAGGGCTTCCAGAACGTCGGTACGCAGCTGGTCTTCATCGACCAGCGACGGATCTGGATTTTCCATCTGCATCAGACGCTGCTGGGTTTCCAGTTGAACGGTTCGGAGGAACTCCCGTTCGGTGATGTCGGTGCCATTCACAGTAGCCACTTCTGGCTCACCGGTAAAACCGCCAATAATGGCATCCATTCCCCAGATGGAAAGCGAAACAATCAAAAGGCCAACGATGACCTTGGCGATAGTACTCTGGGCATTATCCCGAATATCTTGAAGCATGTTAGTTCTGAATCCCTGTTCAAGGTCGTGCTGGTGATTATTGTGCGAGCTGAAGCCCCGGCTACCTTTAACGTAAAAAGGCGCACCCTGTCCGGAATGCGCCTTGAATTCTTATGGCAACTTCCGCCAGCGGAAGCTGCCAGAGAAAGAGCTATTACTTAACAGCGTCTTTCAGGGCCTTGCCTGCCTTGAATCCAGGCACTTTAGAGGCCGGAATCTTGATCTCAGCGCCAGTCTGCGGGTTGCGGCCGGTACGAGCGGCGCGCTCCTTCACAGAAAAGGTACCGAAGCCGATCAGAGTAACCTGATCGTCATTCTTCAGAGCACCAGTGATGGTGTTCGTCATAGCATCCAGCGCACGGCCAGCTGCAGCTTTGGAAATATCTGCGGATTCTGCAATTGCATCAATCAGTTCGGACTTGTTCACACTAAACCCCTTCGATATCAGGTTGAAGATGTTATAGGTTGGTTTGTTTTTCGCGGACGCTCACGACTATCGCATAAGCGGTCGGAGAATTCCATTCTTCACTTTTATTATTCCTTTCGGCGATTAACCGGTGTTTGGAATAGGCACACACTGCGCGGGAGCCCTTGGTATTGGCTGCTTCACGGCGAAACAGTTATACCAATGGGCTCTCCGACATGTCAACAACTCATCTAGGGTTTAATGTGTATTTATGCGCTCTGCGGCATCATTGGAGTCGTCATTTCCCTTGGCAGAAGTTGTCTTTTCTCCGCCTTCTGCCGCTCTAGGCTCGGGCGGATAAGCCAGCGCAATATCGAGCACTTCGTCAATCCACTTAACCGGTTTGATTTCGAGAGATTCCTTTATATTCTCCGGTATCTCTTTGAGATCACGGACATTTTCATCCGGAATTAAAACGGTCTTAATGCCGCCACGATGCGCTGCAAGGAGCTTCTCTTTAAGCCCTCCAATCGGCAATACACGGCCTCTCAGAGTGATTTCACCAGTCATCGCAACGTCCGCGCGGACGGGTATTTTCGTGAGTGAAGAAACAAGAGCTGTACACATCCCGATACCTGCACTCGGACCGTCTTTTGGCGTTGCACCTTCCGGTACGTGAACGTGTAAATCGTGCTTTTCATGGAAATCGTCGGCTACGCCGAGTCCGGTTGCTCGACTTCTGACCACTGTCAGGGCCGTCTGAATCGACTCTTGCATGACGTCACCGAGAGAACCGGTCTTCACAACCCGTCCTTTACCCGGTGTTAACGCACACTCAATCGTCAGCAGTTCGCCACCAACCTGAGTCCAAGCCAAGCCTGTCACTTGACCAATTTGGTTGTTCTCTTCTGCAAGGCCGTACTTGAACTTTTTCACGCCCGAATAATCTTCCAACATTTCTGGCGTGATCGTTACAGAAGCCTTGTCGCTGCTTTCTACGTGCTCGCGGACAACCTTCCGACAAATCTTGGCGATTTCACGTTCTAGCCCACGAACACCCGCTTCACGGGTGTAGTACCGAATGAGATCCCGCAATGTTTCTTCGGGCATTTCCAATTCGTTCTTGCGCAGACCGTTAGCCACAATCTGCTTGGGTACCAGGTATCGAAGCGCAATGTTGACCTTTTCATCTTCGGTATACCCTGGGATGCGGATAATTTCCATCCGATCCAGCAAGGCTGGCGGTATATCCATAGAATTCGATGTGCACACAAACATCACGTCGGAGAGGTCGTAATCCACCTCGAGGTAATGGTCGTTAAACGTATGATTCTGCTCGGGGTCCAACACTTCCAGCAGAGCGGAAGCAGGATCACCGCGATGATCCATTCCCATCTTGTCGATTTCATCAAACAGGAACAGAGGGTTCTTCACGCCAACCTTCGACAGCTTCTGCACCAACTTGCCCGGCAACGCACCGATATAGGTCTTGCGGTGCCCGCGAATTTCGGCTTCATCACGTACGCCGCCCAGTGCCATACGGGTGTACTTACGGTTGGTTGCCTTGGCAATCGACTGCCCAAGAGAGGTCTTACCAACACCTGGAGGCCCTACCAGGCAAAGCACAGGCCCTTTCACCTTCTTCACCCGACTTTGAACCGCCAGATATTCAAGAATACGCTTTTTGACTTCGTCCAGGCCATAATGATCCTTATCGAGGATCTCGCGGGCCTTCTCAAGATCGTGGCGCACTCGGCTGCGTTTTTTCCAAGGCACCGCCAGCATCCAGTCAATGTAGCCGCGCACCACCGTTGCTTCTGCAGACATCGGTGACATCATCTTCAACTTGTTCAGCTCGGCTTCGGTCTTTTTTCGAGCTTCTTCGGGCAGTCCTGCTTCTTCCAGCTTCTGCTCGAGCTCTTCGAAGTCGTTGTTCCCTTCACCGAGTTGGCCCATCTCTTTCTGGATAGCCTTCATTTGCTCGTTGAGGTAGTACTCACGCTGGCTCCGCTCCATCTGCTTTTTAACACGACCACGAATGCGCTTCTCAACTTCAATCAGGTCTGTCTCGCTGTCCAGCTTCCCCAACAACAGATCCACTCGCTTACGAACATCAAGGGCTTCCAAGAGCTCCTGCTTTTCCGGAATCTGCATATCGAGATGCGCGGCCATGGTATCCACAAGGCGATCGATCTCGTTAATGTCGGTTAGAGAATTAGAAACTTCAGACGGCACTTTTTTGGAGAGTTTTACGTACTTCTCAAACTCACCCTGCAGCGTTTTGATCAGAACGCCCTGCTCCCGCTCAGGCAGCTGGTCTTCGTCCATCAACACGGCGCCGGCGGTCAGGTATTCACCCTCTTCAACAGCGGAAATGCTGGCGCGGGCATTACCCTCGACCAGAACTTTTACAGTACCGTCCGGTAAGCGAAGCATTTGCAGCACGGTAGCCAAAGTGCCCATTTCAAACACGTCAGCTGAGCCAGGCTCATCTGTGGCCGCATCTTTCTGTGCAACCAACAAAATCTCTTTGCTACCCTCCATCGCAGCTTCGAGCGCCTGAATGGACTTCTCGCGTCCTACAAACAGCGGCACCACCATGTGCGGAAACACCACCACATCGCGAAGCGGAAGCAGCGGATATTCTTGCACGGTTTCTTCGGATATAAGGGTCATAGAGAATCCTCTGAAAGCATTTTATTCAGCATATCACCCATCATTGGGGCGCAGACCAAAATTGCAATCTTTTTACGGGGTGAAAATCCTTGCGGGTACTTTGTCAGCAGCCATGAAAAAGGGGCGTTAAACGCCCCTTTTTCAGATCACTGATCTTTCGCCTGTAGAGAAAGTCAGTCTTCTGATGCTGCCTTCGCATGATCGCTGTTCGCATAGATCTTGAACGGCTCGGATTCACCGTCAATCACACTTTCATCGACCACAACTTTGGACACATCGGTTTCAGACGGAATCTGATACATGGTATCCAACAAGGTCGCCTCCATGATGGAACGGAGACCTCGAGCACCCGTTTTACGAGACATCGCCTTACGAGCGACGGCACGCAACGCGTCTTCTCGGAAGTCCAGCTCAACACCCTCAAGATCAAACAGCTTCTGGTACTGCTTGGTCAGGGCGTTCTTGGGCTCGGTCAGAATCTGAACCAGTGCGTCTTCGTCCAGCTCGGTCAGTGTCGCCACAACCGGCAAACGACCCACAAATTCCGGAATCAAACCGAACTTGACCAGATCTTCAGTTTCCACGTCCTGGATGATATCGCCAGCGCTCTTGCTGTCGTCCTGACTCTTGACGGTTGCCGAGAAGCCGATAGAGCTACGCTCTGAACGCTCCTGAATAACCTTTTCCAGTCCGGCAAAAGCACCACCGCAGATAAATAGGATGTTTCCGGTATCTACTTGCAGGAATTCCTGCTGGGGATGCTTTCGACCGCCCTGGGGAGGTACAGAAGCAACGGTGCCTTCGATCAACTTCAGCAACGCCTGCTGAACGCCTTCACCTGACACGTCTCGCGTGATGGAAGGGTTATCGGACTTCCGGGAAATCTTGTCAATTTCGTCAATATAGACAATCCCGCGCTGGGCCTTTTCGACGTCGTAGTCACACTTCTGTAGCAGCTTCTGAATGATGTTTTCAACATCTTCACCAACATAACCGGCTTCGGTCAGGGTGGTCGCATCTGCAATCGTGAAAGGTACATTCAACGTACGAGCTAAGGTTTCCGCCAACAGAGTTTTACCGCTACCGGTCGGACCAATCAGCAGAATGTTACTTTTGCCCAGCTCAACGTCGCTTTTGCCTTCACCGTAGCGCAAGCGCTTGTAGTGGTTATAGACGGCGACAGCCAGCACGACTTTAGCGCGATCCTGGCCAATCACATATTCGTTTAGAGTATCTCGGATCTCTGCCGGCACCGGAAGACGATCACTCGCTTCTTCCTGGGCATTCTCCTGAATCTCTTCCCGAATAATGTCGTTGCACAGATCCACGCACTCGTCGCAGATGAAAACCGAGGGCCCTGCAATGAGCTTACGGACTTCATGCTGGCTCTTTCCGCAAAACGAGCAGTACAGCAACTTGCCGTTATCGTCGCCTCTGCCGTTTCTTTCATCTGCCATTGAAATACCTCTGTTCTTCGTTGGCCTGCCGAAACATTAAATACGCAGACCAAGGGTGATGCGATGACTTTCAGTATTAGTTATTCGGTACACGCTTATCAAGTACTGTATCAATTAGCCCGTACTCTTTCGCCTGATCAGGATCCATAAAGTTGTCACGATCGGTGTCGCGAGCAATGGTTTCCAGATCCTGCCCGGTATGGTGCGCCAAGATCGTATTCAGGGTATTACGGATTTTGAGAATCTCACGGGTGTGGATTTCGATATCCGTAGCCTGCCCCTGATAACCACCTAATGGTTGGTGGATCATGACCCGGGAATTAGGTAGGCATGCACGCTTGCCCTCTGCACCACCGGCGAGAAGGAAGGCACCCATGCTTGCCGCTTGACCGATACACAAGGTCGCCACATCCGGCTTGATAAACTGCATGGTATCGTAGATCGACATACCAGCCGTGACCGAACCACCCGGGCTATTGATATAAAGATGAATATCCTTATCCGGGTTTTCGGATTCCAGGAACAGCAACTGAGCAACGACTAGGTTGGCCATGTGATCTTCCACTTGACCGACAAGAAAAATTACCCGCTCTTTCAGAAGGCGCGAATAAATGTCGAAAGACCGCTCTCCACGTGCCGTCTGCTCGATTACCATCGGCACCAGACCGGCGCTCGTTATCATTGTTGGGCCATCAAACGGTTTTTGCGTCATGTGTGCCTGAACTCCTTAAAGACATTGGGCATGGACTCCTGCTGCAGGACATCCGGAATATAAAGCCTAGATACCCTTATACTTTGCCAGCAGTGAGCCCAGATGAAAACAGCCGGATACACCGGCTGTTTCCAGAAAGCGACTCAGGGCTATGCCCGAGCGATCAACGCTGGGCTTGACCCGCCTTGACAGCTTCCTCGTACTTCATCTTCTTTTCTTTCACTTTGGCCTGACCCAGCACCAAATCAACAACCGCTTCTTCCAGAACAACAGACTCAACCTGAGTCTTCTGCTCTTGGCTGCTGTTGAAGTGTGCTACCACCTCTTCTGGCTGCTCGTAGGTCGAAGCAATTTCCTGAATCTTTTCGTCTACTTTCGCAGCATCAGCTTTCAAATCGTTGGTTTTAACGACTTCTTGGAACAACAAGCCGGTCTTCACGCGACGCTGAGCCTGCTCTTCGAAGATCTCCTTCGGCAACTGCTGGAAGTCTACTTGACCACCAAAGCGTTGAACGGCCTCTTGGCGAAGGCGATCAATTTCCTGATCAACCAAAGACGACGGTACGTCCAGCTCAGTCGTTTCCAACAAACCTTCAACAACGTCATTCTTAACCTTGTTGGATACAGCCTGCTTCAGCTCGCGCTCCATGTTTTTCTTCACTTCTTCACGGAACCCGGCTTCGTCTTCAGCGTCAATACCAAACTTCTGGAAGAACTCGGCATCCAACTCTGGCAACTGAGGTTCTTCTACTTTATGAACCGTGATTGCAAAGGTAGCGGCTTTACCAGCCAACTCTTCGTTGTGGTAGTCATCCGGGAAGGTGACTTCGATGTCGAACTCTTCACCGGTTTTACCACCGACAATACCTTTCTCGAAACCTGGAATCATCTCTCCAGAGCCCAAAGTCAGACGGTGACCTTCCGCTGCGCCACCCTCAAAGTCTTCACCGTCGATGGTGCCTTTGAAGTCGATGGTTACAACGTCTTTGTTCTTGGACTTACGCTTTACTTCTTTCATTGGAGCCTGCTGACGACGCAGGTTATCGATCATAGTGTCGATATCCTTGTCAGTGACTTCCGTTACGGGCTTTTCAACTTTAATCTTGCTCAAGTCACCCAGCTCGATTTCCGGCAATACTTCGAACACGGCCACGAATTCGAGGTCTTTGCCCTCTTCCATGGTTTTTGGCTCAAACTGAGGCCAGCCCGCTGGATTAACATCCTGTTCCTGCAGCGCCTTGATGTAGTTGTCGCGCATTACTTCGCCAACGATTTCCTGACGGATGCTGTCACCGAAACGACGCTTAACCACGCTCATGGGCACCTTGCCTGGACGGAAACCGTTCAAGCGCACAGTGCGAGCAGTTTCCTGTAGGCGTTTCTGAACCGCCTGATCAATTTCCTGGGCGGGCACACCAATCGTCATGCGACGTTCGATGTTAGAGGTCGTTTCAACAGACACTTGCATGGAAGATCCTCGAATTACAGATTCTGTATGTGAATGAAAATTAAAACAAAATCCCACTAAGAGCGAAACACTCTAACGGGACGCAAAATTAAAAGCCGGTAGTTTATCACGGTTTACCCTGTCGAGAGAATCATTGCACCAACCAGAATGACGGTTTATCAGCATGATTTCGGCAGTAAACGTGAATATGGGATCAAAAACAGAAAAAACAAGAAAGGATGGTGCGAGAGGAGAGACTTGAACTCTCACAGGTTGCCCCGCTGGAACCTAAATCCAGTGCGTCTACCAATTCCGCCACTCTCGCATGCCCGAATATATTCTGAAGAACTCAGAACGTCGGAAATAACCAAACAGATAAAGTGGGGTGGACGAAGGGGTTCGAACCCTCGACCGCAGGAGTCACAATCCTGAGCTCTACCAACTGAGCTACGTCCACCACATTAAAAAAGTGCCCGATGGCACTTTAATCTATTTAGCTTTAACTTTGCTGGTTTGACGAGCCCGGTGCAGACCGAACTTAGAGCCTAATGGCGCGCCCGGCAGGACTCGAACCTGCGACCATCCGCTTAGAAGGCGGATGCTCTATCCAGCTGAGCTACGGGCGCTTGACCTTTCGCCCACCTGAATATTCAGAAAAATGGTCGGGGTAGAGAGATTCGAACTCCCGACATCCTGCTCCCAAAGCAGGCGCGCTACCAGACTGCGCTATACCCCGATAAGACTGAACAACAAGTGCTTCAGCAAAGTTGGCGCGCATATTACCTTCGAGTTTCGCATCCGTCAACAAAGAATTTGAAAATCATTCAGATAATTTTAAAAACGCCTTCTCACAACCCTCTTAAGAGGAGCATTTACGCCGCCTACTTACGTTGGCGAGAATGCTGAACCATGAGACAATGCCTGACCTTCATTATTAGACCATTATTCATGCCCAACCTACAAGATGGAAACATGACCGCCACACTGATTAAAGGAAAAGAAATTGCCGCACAAGTTCGACAGCAAGTTGCTGTCGGCGTTGAAGCCCGCAAACAGAAAGGCCTCAGAGCCCCGGGCCTGGCCGTCATTCTGGTCGGCAGCGACCCCGCCTCACAGGTGTACGTAGGCAATAAACGCAAAGCCTGCGACCAGGCCGGCATTATGTCGCTGTCTTACGACCTACCCGAAGACACCTCTCAGGGCGCCTTGGAAGCATTGGTAGACGAGCTGAACGAGAACCCGGCCATCGACGGCATTCTCGTACAACTCCCCCTACCCTCTCACCTGGACGCAGACCCAATTCTGGTAAAGATTCGTCCCGACAAAGATGTCGATGGGTTTCACCCCTTCAACATCGGCCGCCTGATGCAGCGCAAGCCCACTCTGCGCCCATGCACGCCTGCAGGTGTCATTACCCTGCTCGACTCCGTTGGCACCCCTTACAAGGGCCAGCACGCCGTCATTGTGGGCGCATCCAACATCGTTGGGCGCCCCATGAGCATGGAACTGCTGCTCAAAGGCGCAACTGCCACCGTCTGCCACCGCTTTACGGACAACCTTGAGAAGTTTGTTGGCGAAGCCGACATCCTGATCGCCGCCGTTGGCAAACCTGGCATCATCAAAGGCGAATGGGTAAAACCGGGCGCTACGGTTATCGATGTGGGCATCAACCGGATGGAAGACGGTTCACTGTGCGGCGACGTCGACTTCAAGGCCGCCTCAGAGCGCGCAGCCTACATCACCCCCGTTCCGGGCGGCGTAGGCCCCATGACCATCGCCAAGCTGCTGGAAAACACGCTGTACGCGGCCGACGTATTACACGCCGACTAACGTCAGCCGTAACAAGCGCATAAAGTAAGCAGCCACAAAAAACCCCGCATCAGCGGGGTTTTTCATTTCTACAGCCCGATTACTGGCTGGCTTTCGCCTTCAGGCGGTAAGCGTGCAGAAGCGGCTCGGTGTAGCCATTCGGCTGTTCACGACCCTTCAGAACCAGATCCAAAGCAGCCTGGAAGGCAATGCCATCGAAGCCTGGCGCCATATTCTGGTATGACGGATCATTGGCGTTCTGACGATCAACAACCGCAGCCATACGCTTCATGGTTTCCAGGATCTGCTCTTCAGTGCAAATGCCGTGGTACAACCAGTTCGTCAGCAGTTGCGAAGAGATACGCAGAGTTGCACGGTCTTCCATCAGGCCAACATCGTTGATGTCCGGCACTTTCGAGCAACCCACACCGCTATCGATCCAACGAACAACGTAACCCAGGATGCCCTGCGCGTTATTGTCCAGCTCCTGCTGAATGTCTTCAGCGGTCAGCGAAGACGGATCTTCCATAACCGGCACGGTCAGGATGTCTTCCAGAGCTGCGCGCTGACGGCTAGCCAACTCTTTCTGAACATCAAACACGTTCACCTGATGGTAATGAGTCGCGTGCAGAGTAGCGGCAGTCGGAGACGGAACCCATGCGGTATTCGCACCAGACTTCGGATGGCCGATCTTCTGCTCCAGCATGCCCGCCATTAGATCTGGCATGGCCCACATACCCTTACCAATCTGTGCAACACCAGAAAGGCCGGCCTCAAGACCGATATCGACGTTCCACTGCTCGTAGGCACCAATCCAGGCAGCCTGCTTCATCTGACCTTTGCGGATGAAGGGACCCAACTCCATAGAGGTATGCATCTCGTCACCGGTGCGATCCAGGAAGCCAGTGTTAATAAATACCGTGCGCTCTTTAGCTGCGTGGATACAGGCTTTCAGGTTAACCGTGGTGCGACGCTCTTCGTCCATGATACCCACTTTCAGAGTGAAGCGTGGCAGGCCAAGAGCATCTTCTACGCGACCGAAGAATTCGTTGGTGAACGCAACTTCTTCAGGACCGTGCATTTTTGGCTTAACAATGTACACAGAACCCTTGGTGCTGTTCTGGAACTGCCCATCACCCTTCAGGTCGTGAATGGCGATCAATGAAGTAACAAAACCATCCATCAGACCTTCAGGAACTTCGCTACCGTCACTCAGCAAAATGGCGGGATTAGTCATCAAGTGACCAACGTTGCGCACGAACATCATGCTGCGACCTTTCAAAGCCAAGTCGCTGCCATCCGCCGCTGTATAAGCGCGATCGGGATTCATACGACGAGCAACCTGCTTTCCGCCTTTTTCAAAAGACTCTTCCAGGTCGCCCTTCATCAGGCCCAGCCAATTCTTGTAAGCTACAACCTTGTCTTCAGCATCGACCGCCGCAACGGAATCTTCACAGTCCATAATGGTGGTCAGAGCTGACTCCATCAGAACATCTTTAACGTTTGCGCCGTCGTCTTTTCCGATCGGATGGCTGGCATCGATCTGGATTTCAAAGTGCATGCCGTTCTTGACCAGCAACAGGCCAGTCGGCTCACCAGCTGCACCCGTGAAACCAACGAAACCAGACTCGTCTTTTAGAACGGTCACTTCGCCATTTTGCAGTTTGACTGCCAGCTTGCCGCCATCAACGTAGTATTTAGCCGCATCTTTGTGACTGCCAGCAGCCAAAGGTGCAGAGCTGTCCAGCAGATTGCGAGCCCACTCGATTACCTTGGCGCCACGTACCGGGTTGTAGCCACGCCCCTTCTCAGCGCCGTCTTCCTCAGACAGTGCATCTGTACCGTAAAGCGCATCGTACAAGCTACCCCAGCGGGCATTAGCCGCGTTCAAGGCAAAACGTGCATTCATTACCGGCACAACCAGCTGAGGGCCGGCCATGGTGGCAACTTCAGGATCCACGTTTGATGTAGAGATTTTGAATTCTTCCGGCTCATCCACCAAGTAACCGATTTCTTTCAGGAATGACTTGTACTCAGCCATGTCCAGCTTCTGACCTTTGTGATCACGGCTCCAAGTGTCCAGCTTTTCTTGAATGGCATCACGCTTGGCGAGCAAATCACGGTTGCGCGGCGCCAGCTCGTTCACAATCTTGTCGAACTCGGCCCAGAATTTGTCGGCATCAATACCGGTGCCTGGAATGGCTTCGTTGTTCACGAAGTCATACAGATTCTTTGCGACCTGAATGCCGCCAACTTGAACGCGTTCTGTCATCGTTACCTGCCTCAATGGGTTGTGTTTCCCGGCTCCCTGATGGCTTAAAGCTCTCAGGGACATGAATATTTGAGCGCCGCATTATACGTGAAATTCCCTACTAGGTCATTCCCGAAAATCACAATGCGGCTTTTGTCGAAACTCCAGGCATCAAGCCCGGCGCCAAGTTGTCCCTTCGCGACTGTCGTCCAGAACAATACCCTTCTCAAGCAACTCATCCCGAATTCGATCACTTTCTGCGAAGTCCTTGGCTTTACGAGCCTCGGCACGGGCCTGAATCATGGCGTCGATATCATTCGCACTCAGCTCACTACCGGTGTCCGCTTGGAAGAACGCTTCCGGATCCTGTTGCAGCAACCCCAGCACACCACCCAAACGCACCAGAACAGCAGCACTATACGCCGCCTTCTCTTCATCGCCTTCACGACGATATTGATTTATGTCATTTGCCACTGCATGCAATACCGCAATCGCACCCGCAGTGTTGAAATCATCATCCATCACCTCGGCAAATCGACGATCATGCTCGGTTTCCGGAACACCATCACTCGAAGCTGGCTTAACACCTCGCAAGGCATGATAGAGCTTGGTCAGCGTCCGGCTAGCTTCTGCCAGACTGTCTGCCGAGTAATCCACCTGGCTACGGTAATGACTGGACACCAGGAAGTAACGGACCACTTCCGCCGGATGAGTTTCAAAAATTTCGCGAATGGTAAAGAAGTTGCCCAAAGACTTGGACATCTTCTCTTTGTTCACGCGAATCGCACCCGCGTGCATCCAGGTGTGAACAAACTTATGGCCGGTGGCACATTCAGACTGCGCAATCTCGTTTTCATGGTGCGGGAACAGCAAATCGGGTCCCCCACCGTGAATATCAAACGTATCACCCAGGCACTTAGTGGACATGGCCGAGCACTCGATGTGCCAACCCGGGCGACCATCGCCCCACGGCGAAGGCCAGCTTACCTCACCCGATTTCGCAGCCTTCCAAAGAGCAAAATCTGCAGGACTCCGCTTGGCCTCCTGCACACCAACCCGAGCACCGGCCACCAAATCTTCGAGTTTTTTCTTGCTCAGCTTGCCGTAATCCGAAAAAGACTCCACCGAGAAATACACATCACCGTTGTCGGCGGCGTAGGCGTTACCGCCATCGATCAGCGTTTCGATCATGGAAATGATTTCGCTGATAAACGCCGTTGCCCGCGGCTCTTCGTTCGGAGACTGCACGCCCAAACGAGCTTCGTCCTCGTGCATCGCATCAATCATGCGCTCGGTCAAAGCGGTATACACCTCACCGTTTTCATCGGCACGGCGTAAAATCTTGTCGTCGATATCCGTGACATTGCGAACGTAATGCACGTCATAGCCGCGGTGACGCAGATACCGGCTGATCACATCGAAAGCCACCAACACCCGACCATGCCCGAGGTGGCAGTAGTCGTAGACGGTCATACCGCAGACATACATACTCACTTTACCCGGCTCGATGGGCTGAAACTCTTCCTTCTTCTGCGTAAGCGTGTTGTAGATACGCATTATTTACCCCCCTTGCCCCAAGAATCCCGCAAGGTCACTGTACGGTTGAAAACTGGCTTACCAGCGTTTGCAGCCAGCTTCTGATCGTAGAGGAAGTAGCCTTCACGCTCGAACTGGTACGGCAAATCGGTGCCCGGCGACGCCAAGCTTTTCTCGACTCGTGCGCCCTCAAGAACCACTAAAGAATCCGAGTTGATATGATCCATCATGTCGCCGTCTTTATCGCTATCCGGCGCTTCGTGGTTGAACAGACGATCATATTGATTAATACACACTTCAACGCTGTCCGCGGCCGACACCCAGTGAATCACGCCGTTCGGTTTGTAGCCTTCAGGGTTAACGCCCAACGTTTTCGGATCGAACTCGCACTTGAGCTCGACAATGTCTCCGCTGTCGTCGCAAATTACTTCTTTGCACGTCATTACGTAACCACCGCGCAGGCGCACCGCCTGATCCGGGGCCAAACGCTTCCACTTACGCGGGGGCTCAAGCGCGAAGTCTTCACGGTCGATATACAACACCTGACTCCAGGTGACTTCACGTTCGCCCATATCAGGGTTCTGCGGATGAACCGGCAGGGTCAGCGTTTCAGTCTGCCCTTCGGGATAGTTGGTCAAAGTGACCTTAATCGGACGCATCACACACATCGCTCGTGGCGCACGGGCGTTCAGATCTTCCCGGATCGCATGCTCAAGCATGCCCACATCCACAGTACCGCCGGCTTTATTCACACCGATCATGTCACAGAAGGTGCGAATAGATTCGGGCGTAAAACCACGGCGGCGCATACCGGAAATGGTCGGCATACGAGGGTCGTCCCAGCCATCAACCACGTTATCGTCAACCAACCGCTTAAGCTTCCGCTTACTGGTGACGGTGTAGTTCAAGTTCAGACGCGCAAACTCGATCTGCCGCGGATGACAAGGAATGGTGATATTGTCCAACACCCAGTCGTAGAGCGGACGGTGGTCCTCAAATTCAAGGGTGCACAGAGAATGGGTAACACCTTCCAGCGCGTCCGAAATGGGATGCGTAAAATCGTACATCGGATAGATGCACCATTTGTCGCCGGTTTGATGATGGTCCGCGTAACGAATGCGGTACAGAATCGGATCACGCAGATTGATGTTCGGAGATGCCATATCGATCTTGGCTCGCAATACCAACTCACCGTTCTGGAACTTCCCGTCCCGCATGTCGCGGAAAAGCTGCAGACTCTCTTCAGCCGGACGATCACGGTAAGGACTGTTCCTGCCCGGTTCTTTGAGAGAACCACGGTACTCGGCCATTTCATCGGCTGTCAGCGCACAGACATAAGCTTTGCCCTTTTCGATCAACTCTTCAGCAAAGGCGTAAAGCTGATCAAAATAATCCGAGGCGTAACGCAGTTCATCCGCCCACTTGAAACCAAGCCATTCCACATCACGCTTGATGGCGTTGATGTATTCCAGGCTTTCCTTCTCCGGGTTGGTGTCATCAAAGCGGAGGTTGCACTCGCCTTCAAACGTCTCAGCAATACCGAAGTTCAGGCAAATTGATTTAGCATGACCAACATGCAGATAGCCATTAGGCTCAGGCGGAAACCGGGTAACGACTTTGCCCGTGTGCTCGCCCTTGGCGACGGCATCTTCGATCAGGCTCTGAATAAAGTTATGGGCTTTCTTCGACTCGGCGCTCATACAATCTCTGTCAACAGGGAATGAATTATGGGAGCTATTCAGAGGCTCCGTTAAACCGCCTATTATACTCACAATTCCTGGCAGTACTCATGCACAGGACGAAACTCTTCAGTACAATGCGTACTTTGAACCTTTATCCAACCCTTTACAGGAAGCTCTGATGATTCTGCTGCAAACTAATCTTGGTGAGATCAAACTGGAACTTGATTAC
This sequence comes from Marinobacter sp. JH2, assembly GCF_004353225.1. Classification (NCBI taxonomy): domain Bacteria; kingdom Pseudomonadati; phylum Pseudomonadota; class Gammaproteobacteria; order Pseudomonadales; family Marinobacteraceae; genus Marinobacter; species Marinobacter sp. JH2. The sequence continues at coordinate 1,628,163 of NZ_CP037934.1, forward strand.
GAAAACGCCCCTGAAACCGCCAAAAACTTCGAACAATACGTTCGTGACGGCTTTTTCGATGGCCTCATTTTTCACCGGGTCATCAGCAACTTTATGGTCCAGGGCGGCGGCTTTGAACCCGGCATGAAACCGCGCCAAACCCGCGATCCGATTCAAAATGAAGCAGACAACGGCTTGAGCAACATGATCGGCACCGTCGCCATGGCGCGCACCATGGACCCACATTCAGCGACCGCCCAGTTCTTCATCAACGTTGAGAACAACGGCTTTCTGGACCACACTGGCAAGAATGCGGAAGGCTGGGGCTACTGCGTATTTGGCAAAGTAGCGGAAGGTATGGAAACCGTGAACAAGATCCGCGCTACTCGCACTACTATGCGCTCCGGTCATCAGGATGTTCCTGCCGAAGACGTCGTGATTATCAAGGCTGAGGTTCTGGAGGCCGCGTGAGCACACTGTTCATCTCGGATTTACACCTTGAGGAATCGCGCCCGGACATCACGGGCGCGTTTCTTGGCTTCCTGAAAAACGAAACCATGGGCGCTGAACGCCTCTATATTCTCGGCGACTTCTTCGAAGCCTGGATTGGAGACGATGAACGTACACCTCTTCAGGAACAGGTAGCGGCAGCCTTAAGAGATGTCAGGGACTCAGGCACGGACATCTTCCTGATGCACGGCAATCGAGATTTCCTCATTGGTGAAGATTTTTGCGAACGGGCCGGCGCAACCCTGCTGGATGATCCAACTGTGATCGACCTGTACGGTTCCCTCACCCTGCTGATGCACGGCGACAGCCTGTGCATTGATGACGTGGAATATCAGAAATTCCGCGCCAACATGCGCAACCCGAAGACCGTGGAGATGCTGCTGGCACGGCCACTGGAAGATCGCCAACTGATGGCTCGCCAACTCCGGCAAATTTCCATGGCGAAGAATCAGGGCAAGGCTGAATCCATCATGGATGTGAACCTTGATGAAGTGGTGAACGAGTTCGAACGCCACGGCGTTCAGCTGATGATCCACGGCCACACGCACCGCCCAGCGACCCACGAACTCGAGGCAAACGGCTGCTCGGCTCGCCGCATCGTGCTGGGTGATTGGGATGAAAACGTTTGGTGGCTCGTTGCCCGATCTGACCAACCACTAGAGCTCAAGAAGACGCCGCTCGATAGCGTGTAACCCTTCTCCCCTTGCGAGCAGAATTATGAGAAAGACCCTGTTATCCCGGACGCATCCAATCATACGGCTAATAGGGTTGCTCATAGTCTGTTTTGCATTCGGAGCAGCAAACGCACAAACACCCCAACAGCCAGACGAACCTCCCACTGAGGAGGCATTGCCAGCCGTTCAGCCCGAACTGCAGCAAAGCTTGACGATACCACCCCAGACCGAACTGCCGGACTCCGTTAACTCGGACATCCGTGAGCAAATTCAAACGCTCCGGGAGTCGCTAAAACAACGACGCGCCGCCCTGTCGGAAAGCCAGGAACGCCTTAGCTATGCAGAATCGATTCTGTCCCGCATAGAGGGTGAATACCAAAGTTTTGAACTGCGCCTGGAAAACGCCGGTCTGAACCTGACAGCTGATTATGCGGAACTACTAAAACAACGGCTTGAAAGACTTCAGAAACAGAGCGTTGCGAGCGATTTCATAAAAGGCATCGAAGATAAACTGGCCAATGCCCGCGAAGAACAGTTACGACTGGAAGAGTTTGAAGCCATCACAGACCCGGGCGAAGATGCTCGAAGCCAGCTTCGCAGCCTTCGCTCCACCCTGTTACGCGAATTGCACAAAGCCGTCACTGATCACATCAACGTGCTCAACGAGTACTTCAATACGGTGACCGCTCTCCAAGACCAAGTAAAAAACTACCAAACACTGTTAAAGCAGCGTTTGTTCTGGCTCCCCAGTGCCGAAATCATCAGCACAGACACCACAAAACAGCTTATCGAGTCAGCTCAGTGGCTGGCGTCTCAGCTGCGACATGAAGATCTCAGGCTTGCAGTGTCTCGTTCTGCTAAAGAGCGTGGTGGACGAATTGCTTTAGTTGCCTCTTTACTGCTGGTATTGCTGATCAAACGCAAGAAAATCAAAGCCAACCTACACGCCAATCAACAATACATCGGCCATGTGGGCATGGACCGCACCGCATTCACTTTGCTGGCCTTGGTTAATAGCGTTTTACTGGCACTACCTGGTGTTCTGGTGTTTTCATTGGCTGCTTTGCTGCTGATGGAAGGTAATGCATTTTTCGAAGCGCTTTCGAAAGGTTTTACGGCAGCCGCGTTCATTATGTTTTTGCTAGCCTTGATTCGCAACGTCGCCACGAAAGACGGGTTGGGCGAAAAACATTTTCATTGGAACCCGGGGTCTTTGCGCGCAATCCGGCGGGAACTGCTACTTCTAATGGCGTGTGTGATACCCGTCACCATCGTCATGACAGCCATCAGTGCAACCCCGGACGGTGCTAAATTCGATAACAGCCTCGGTCGCTTGCTGTTCATCATCGTTTCCGTTGCGCTTGCCATCTTTGCTCAACGGATCATGTCAGCCGTTCGAGATGAAAAGCCTCGCCATCGTCTTTTCATGATTTTGCACGTAATCGCTGTAGCGTCTCCGGTATTGCTCGCTGTCGCGTCAACGATTGGTTACCACTACACAGCTCTCCAACTCGAACGAAACCTGTTTATTTCCATTTGCTGGCTAGCCTTTGCCTCATTGCTCTATTTTACCGGTCTGCGAGCACTTTCTGTTCGCGAGAGGCGGCTTACTCTCAAACGTTTGATGGAACAGCGTGCGGCTGAACGCAAACAGGCAGAAGCCAGAGAAACGTCTGATACCTCCGGTGAAGGTGCGCTTATCACCCCGGAAATGCCGGAAATGAACCTCAAAGACATCAGCGAGCAAAGCTCGTCTTTGCTGCGTATTCTGGTGTCCGCCGTGGCAATAACCGGGATGATTCTGCTCTGGACCGACGTAATCCCCGCTTTACAGCTGTTCGATGACATTACCTTGTGGACCATCGCAACCGATCTCGAAGGCGGTGACCCCCTGCCGATCACCCTCGCAGATGCACTTTTGTCCATCCTCGTTGCGGCGGGAACCGTCATGGCCGTCAAAAACCTTCCCGGCACACTGGAAGTGACACTCCTTAGCCGGCTGGACCTTCAGCCTGGTGCTGGCTATGCCATCACAACCATCACCACCTACCTACTTGTTTTCCTGGGTGTCATCGTCTGCCTGGGCGTTATCGGCGTGCAATGGTCGAAGCTGCAATGGTTAATCGCCGCACTAGGGGTTGGGCTGGGTTTTGGTCTGCAGGAAATAGTGGCTAACTTTGTATCAGGCATCATTCTGTTGTTTGAACGCCCGATACGGGTGGGGGATACCGTAACCATTAGCGGAATTACCGGGAAAGTTTCGCGCATCCGCATTCGCGCCACGACGTTGGTTGATTGGGATCGTAAAGAACAAATCGTTCCCAATAAAACCTTCGTTACGCAAGACCTGACCAACTGGACTCTGTCAGATGCCACGATTCGACTCAAAATTTTTGTGCGCGTTGCCTATGGCTCCGATGTCGATAAGGTGCAAAAACTACTCTCCGACGTTGCCCTGAACAACGATCGGGTGATGGAAGATCCCGCCCCGGCAGTCTTCTGTGTCGGGTTTGGTGAAAGCAGCATCGATTTTGAGGTGTGGGTGTTTGTCAAAGACCTCCCAGATATGATGCCGCTCTACCACGAACTGTATTCGGCCATTACACAGACACTGACCGACGCGGGTGTGACCATCCCCTTCCCTCAGAGGGATATCCGCATTCACTCGTTGTCGGAAACCCCACCGGAGACACAATCCGAGCGGCCCTCGCAAAATTCCCCCTAGTAAACGGGATCGCGACGATCAACCGGTTCGTTGTAGGTTTGCAAACGCTTGAGCCATCCCGGCAACCAGCGCTCCCGCTCGATGGAATTAACCGCATTACGCGCACGGCGCGTTAACACCTCCGCAGCAGCCTCTCGAAACGCCACCAATGGGCGTGCGGGCGCCGCTGGCATCGCAAGCAAAACCTGCAGCAGCCCCCAACCTTGCCCTTGATATCGTTCGGCTTCCGACACCCCCTCACCTTTGAAGTTCACGTAATCCATCACAGCGTATACGCCTCCGGGGGTCTGCATGAGGGCTCTTAGCTTCTCGCGAACGGCTCGTTTTTGTTTATACGGGGCCGCGGCCACCACTTTCTCCAGAGAGGCACCCGCCCGCTGTTGTATAAACCGAACTTGCAGACCGCGAGTGTCATACAGAAAGGTTCTGAGGGATTGAACGCGATCAGATTGAGAAGCGGCATCGTAAAAATGGCTTCGATCCGGCCAGGGTGCGCCTTTGGCATCAGCCACCCAAGCCGGCATGGTTACGCCCTCTTTGCGCATAAACTCCAGTAACGCAGGAAAGCTTTCTGTAAACCGATCGCTCACGCCCTCGGGGTACCAAATAAAGTGCCCAATACCTAGCGAAGGGAAAGCTTCGCCCTGATTCCAGTGCACCAGACATTCCCGCCGACCCGCGCACTCGTTCTGAAAAATCCGTTCGCCTACCCAGGCTAGCTCTGCAGGGCTCAACCCAAACCCTTCGGGATCGGCTACATTCTTAGCCGCCGCAGGAAATGCCACCGCAAGCACAACCAAGATAGTCACCGCACACCGAAGCAATGAGCTTGTGCCATCACCAATTACGATATGGACACCTTTTTTAAACACGGCAACCCCTGATCAAAAAATCGATTTAAAACAAATGAATGCACAACAGGGCGATTGACCACGACCGGGTATCCCACATCGCTGCACGGTTGAAGCATTCGAACGGTTGCCCATACTGTACCTTCGGCTCCCCAAAACAGACATTACATATGATCAAACCGCAACATATAGCTAGCTATGCTCTAACACGCACTTTCCTGCTGTCTTTCGGCTGGCTTCTGTTTGTCCGGGGCTTGCTGGTATTACAAAGTGGCGTCGTACCCAGCATGCCGGGCATGCTGGGTGGCGATATTGCGGGCGCCGTTTTGCTGACGCTTATTCTGCAAGGAAGCCGGGGCATCTTGCGTGGATTGGTTATTACAGCGTTGGGGTGTGCGCTTTACGTGGCCGGTATGCACTTGACAGCCCACGGTACGCTGTTTCAACTAGCGTTCGCCGGCAAAAGTATGGATAGCACGTTCATCTCCGGGAGCCTGCTGAACGTCTACTTAATCACCTTGCCGGTTTACCTCGCACTGGCGTGGCTTTTACACCGTTTGCACCGGCGCTGGGTTCCACGGTCACGACCCAAAGCTCTACCGTTTACCGGCGTTGCGGCGGCGACATTGATCATTTACTCCCTGTCATTTCCTAGTTTGACCACTCCCGCTAACAATTTGGTGGTGAGCACTTTGGCCCAAATTCCGGGCGCACTCATTAACCCGGTTGGCACCGCGATTGGCAACAAAGAGGTAGAGATCAGCTCCAGCCTGGAAAACCGAACCCATTTTTTCCACCAGCAAGTAAGCGGCCGTAATATTTCACCACCACCCAACGTCCTCGTCATCATGATCGAGGGCATGTCCGGCGGTTACCTGCCATCGGTCAGCAGCTTCCATGGGCTTTCGCCAGTGGTCTCGCTGCCCAACCTGGAGCAGACCTTCAACGATTTCGGCTTTCGCATTTATAAGAATGTTCTGAGCATGGAACGGCAAACTGACCGAGGAACCTTTACTCTAACCTGCGGCCGCTACCCTGACTTGAGACGCGCTTCGGAAAAAGTGCGCCTGGTAGCCGGCCAACATGCAGCCCCGGATTGTCTCCCTGAAAAGCTAAAAGCCCAGGGCTACCACACAGCCTATTGGCAGGCCGCCCCCATCGAGTATATGAACAAAGACGAGTTTATGCCGCAGGCCGGCTACATGGACGTTACGGGTGCCGAAGTATTTGCCGGTCAGAACGCAGCCGAAGGCTGGGGACCACCCGATCCGGTTTTCTTCAGCGATATCGCAACCAGACTGCGTTCGCTAAACCGCCAGCACCAGCCTTGGTTCGTAACCACACTGAACGTAGGCACTCACCACCCGTTCAACATCGGCGACAAAACCGAGCAGCGACTCGCCTCGCAAAAAGCGGAAGACGATAACGAAACCATTCTACCGATCCCTTCCCCGCAAACGGCACGCATCAATGCGATGGAAGTTATGGCCGAAACCCTCGACAGCTTTTTGCGGCAGTTGGAGCAAGAGGGCATTTTGGAAAACACCCTGGTGATCGTTACCTCCGACGAGGCTGGCGGATTTATTCGTGAAGACCACGAGACCCTCCCACTAAACAACAATGTTGGCGTGCTAGCCGTGAAGCCGGCTGCACAAGACAGCCTTTCCTACTATGCCCCGGAAAATGCGCTAATTTCACAGCTGGACATCGCCATTTCAATTCTCGATGCCAGCGGCCATGGATCAAAGGCAGGGGGAATGATTGGCACCAGTTTGCTAGCCATGAACTCCAACCCAACCCGCGACCTTCTGTTGGCGGATACCTATACCGGTATGAAGTACTTTTTACGGAATCAGGGAAAGTTGATGGCTTGCACAGAACTGATGACCCGCTGTCAGACTTGGTCATTCGACCCAAAGAGAATTTTTGGCACCTTAGCCGAAACAGACGAAGACCCCTTTCTCACGTTAGAAGAACGGTTGGCACTGGTAGAAAATGCTAACCGGTTGACCACCACCGACAACTGATATGCTTAGGCTTACCTATCGAACTCTAGCGATCTTGCGCGAATACAGCCGCGCACTTCTTGCTTTACATCTGACGATCACCGGGTTATCGATTGCCATACTGCCATCGCTGGTAACAGCCGCTTTGGCAGCCATACGCCCGCTCACCGGCGAAGCCGCGATCACCACATCTGGGTTGATCCGGTTTTTAACCTCCCCCGGCGGGGTTACGTGGGCAGGTTTTACGATGTTCGTCACGGTTGCTATCCTCGTTTATCAGCAGGCCGGCATCACGCTCATCGTTTCCCAGAACGATCAGCACCCTATGAGAGCCATCGCCCGCGCTTTATTCGGTGTCGTGCGCCGGATCACTGCCCTTACAGCCCTCGCCTTACTGCTAACCCTCGCCCATTTGCTGACGGCACTGCCGTTTCTCGCAGCCATTATCGGTGCCTCGAAGCTTTTGCTTCATCATTACGACCCTTATTTGCTCAACCTTGAACGCCCACCGGTACTCTGGTGGTACGGCACCTTCTGCCTTGCCATGGTTGCTGCGCTTGTGGCGGCCAACGGTACCTTGGTTGTCCGCTGGAGCCTCGCTATCCCCAGGCTAATACTTGACGATGGCAAGCCTCTGGCTGCCCTGCGTTCCAGTTACCACCTCACCCGAAAACGCTCCCGACACGCTGCAACGACACTGGCTCTGGGCGCAGCCCTCACGATTGCGATGCCGCCATTAATCACCCTAATATTCAGTGGATTTGCTGGTGGCATATTCCAAGTCCTGCCAAACGACAAATCCTATCTGCTCCCCGCTGTTATCACGCTCGTAGGGAGCTACGTCTTGATTGGTTTGGCTGTGACCTTTCTGGCAACTGCAGCTTTCGGCACGTTGGTGATGGCCTACTACGAAGAGCTTTCAGGCAACCCCTTCAAAACACCGGCACCCCCGGCCCCTAAACACGCTGCGGTCCTGATGCGCCGAGCCTGGGTTTTGGAAGCAATTGTGGTGGCTGTGGTACTGGCACAAAGTTATCCAATCATTAGCTCCCTCAACCATAGTGCTGAAGTTGGGGTTACCGCGCACCGAGGCAACGCCTCACTTGCTCCAGAAAATACGGTCAGTGCCATTCGGCAAGCAATCAATGATGGCTCGGATTACATCGAGATTGACATTCAATTGACTGCCGATGGTGTCCCGGTGCTTTGGCACGACACCGATATGCAGCGTATCTTTGGGTTGCCCGAACGAATTAACGACCTGCCGTTCACTCAACTGCGCCAGCTTGATGCCGGGTCCTGGTTTAGTGAAACGTTTTCAGACGAACGAATCGCTTCTCTAGCCGACGCCATTGAAGCAACCCGAGGAAAAGCAAACCTCTTGCTTGACCTTAAACCTAACCGGAATGAAGAGGCGTTGGTCAACGCGGTCGTGAACGTATTGCAAGAGAATAATGCCGTGACAGGAACGGTGATCGCGGCCGCCGACTGGCCTATTCTTGAAATGGCTAAAAGCCAAGAGCCCAATCTCAGAACAGCACTATTAGCCCAATTCGTGGTCGGCCCTCTCTGGCAGGACCGCTACGACATTCTAGGCATACGCTCGAATCGAGCCAGCCCCGCAATGGTCGCCCGGGCCCACAAAGCGGGTAACGAACTGTTTGTCTGGACCGTTAACTCGCCAGAGGCAATGGCACGCTTTATCGACATGGGTGTGGACAACATTATCACCGACCGCCCGGATGTACTTTCTCAGCTTCTAAAGAAACGGTCAGCGATGTCAGACGGTGAGCGATTGGCCAGCAGGCTGCGGAACTGGTTGCGATAACGAGTCAGAAAAGTCGTATTTGCGATTAACCATGATCCTGTAGCCATTGAGATATTTGCTTCTGATACCGCAATGACGATCGCTTCTCGGTATCTGTCGTCGTCGCCACTAAACGGTAATAATCGTTGTCATCACGCTTAGTTTCGAACCGTCTAATGGCGCCAAACGGACGCTTATCGGAGCCATAAATGCAGATCACATGATATTCCATAGCGGTAAGCTCAACTTCAGGCTCCGTCGGTCGTCCATCTTTTATGGGCGCCCCAGCTAACCTCGCTGCGCGATCCAGCGTGTCCTTGAACGAACACAGCTGCATACAACAACCAGATTCCAGCGGCCCCTGATGTGTCCGGCTTTTTAGGTCGGTTTGATCACGTTCTGCGGATACGTGCCCACAGTCAGTTGCCGGCACAAAGAATTCTGCATCAGAAGTCTCTATCCGCACCATCACAAAATAGACGTAAACAGACTCACTGCTCATGTTGCACACCAGACACGGCGAATCTAAGCCCTCTTCCCCCACCGCCCGGTTAATTAGAATGCGGGCCCGAGTTTGACGAGCATAACTGCTGTACAAAAGTTGCGCGTAAAAAATCCATATCAACATCGTTCCGATACTGGTGACCGGCGAGATCCATTGCGCGTTCTCGACAAACCACTCAGTGACACCCATTGTTTACCTCCCTTCTGAATACGATCACCGGTGAGTATAGACACCAGGCAGCCGAGACCGGCGACCATTAACACATGGTAAAGATGCAGGCTCGTTAACCCCGCCAAAACGAAAAAGCCTCCCCGACCGACGCCGAGGAGGCTTTTCACTGAATACTCTAGACTAAAATGGCAATATTACTGCTCTACGAATGCACGCTCGATTACATAGTGGCCCATATCACCGCCACGCGCTTCTTTGAAGCCTTTGTTATCCAGAATCGCACAGGTATCTTTCAGCATGCTGGGGCTGCCGCAGATCATAAACCGATCCTGTTCAATATCGAATTCGGTAAGACCCAGATCACGAGTGATTTTGCCGTTTTCCATGGCATCCGTCAGTCGGCCTTGATTGCGGAACGCCTCACGAGTCACCGTTGGGTAATACAACAGTTTTCCTTCGACCATTTCACCGAAGTACTCGTTATCGGGCAAACCTTCAATGTCACTCTGGTACGCCAACTCCGACACATAGCGAACACCGTGAGTCAGAATGACGCGGTCATACGCCTCATAGACCTCCGGGTCCTTGATGATGCTCATAAACGGAGCCAACCCAGTGCCGGTGCTGATCAGCCACAAGTTACGGCCAGGTAGCAGGTTATCCAGAATCAAGGTGCCGGTCGGCTTGCGGCTCACGAGGATTTCGTCACCCACGTTAATTTTCTGCAGACGAGAAGTCAGCGGGCCATCGGGCACTTTGATGGAGAAAAACTCAAGCTCTTCTTCGTAGTTTGCGCTGGCGATACTGTAGGCACGCATCAGAGGCTTGCCCTCAGATTCCAACCCGATCATGACGAAGTGCCCGTTCTTGAAACGGAATCCGGGATCCCGGCTTGTCTTGAAGCTGAACAAGGTGTCGTTCCAGTGATGAACACTGGTCACCGTTTCTTTCATCAACTTACTCATGGTGCCCTCGCAAGCTAGCAATGGTTAAGAATTTAAGATGTGCCTAGTGTAAGCTTTTTCTTGAAATCGACAAAACGGGATGCTTTCATAATGCTATTCGATTTTATGAATAAACAGCGTTTACCTTGGTAGCCAAACCATGAAATACAGCTTTCGCCAATTAGAAGTTTTTCTCGCTGCCGCGCATTTTCAGAACATCACTCGAGCTGCAGAATCGTTATCCATGTCCCAATCTGCGGCCAGTAGCGCACTGAAAGAACTCGAAAGCCAGTTCGACATTCGGTTATTTGATCGAGTTGGCAAGCGGCTCCAACTAAACGAATTAGGCCGCCTGTACCGCCCGAAAGCCGAGGCGCTGCTCGCTCAGGCCACAGAATTGGAGCAAGCGTTCAGCAAACATTCTGAAATAGGGGCACTCAAAGTGGGTGCAACCCTGACAATTGGAAACTATCTCGCCGTTGGCGTTATGGCTCAATACATGAACACCCCTACCCGACCGAAAGTATCGCTCGAGGTTGCAAATACCAGCACCATCGCGCGTCGGGTTAAGGACTTTGAACTGGATATTGGCTTAATCGAAGGTGAATTACAGGCCACCGAACTGGAGGTCATGCCATGGTGTGAAGACGAGCTCATAGCCTTTTGTGCTCCGAATCATCCTCTGGCTCAAAAAAAACAGCTAACAGACGATGATTTGCGGCAAGCAACCTGGATCATGCGAGAGCAAGGGTCCGGCACCCGACAAAGCTTTGAGCGAGGCATGCAAGGCCTGCTGCCAGACCTCAACGTATTGCTTGAACTGGAACACACTGAAGCCATAAAGCGTGCGGTTGAGGCCAATCTGGGCGTCGGCTGCTTATCATGGGTGGTGCTGGCCGACGCGTTTAAGCGTGGCAGCCTGGTGCCACTTGCCATGCCGGAGCACCGCTCATTCAAGCGCCAGTTTTACTTTATCCTGCATAAGCAAAAATACCGCAGCGCCGGTATCGCGCAGTGGATAGAGCTGTGCAAACAGCTTTGACGAGCACCCCACCCTCATCACTTCAGCGAGGCTCGGGCCACTGCATCAAGCCGGTAGGGGGCCGCTGTGAAAGCGGAATTCAGTATCCGGCTCTTCGATCAGTGTCTTCTCGACTGCCATAAACTCTGCGACACGCTCATCCACCGGCGCACCGTTAGCCTGTACCGCCAGTTTTAAATAGTCCTGATAATGGCGAGCCTCGGACTTCAATAAGCCAGTGTAAAACTCGCTCAATTTCTCATCCAGATGGGGCGCCAAAGCAGCGAAACGCTCACAGGAACGCGCCTCGATAATCGCACCCACAATCAACACATCCACCAAACGGCCCGGATCGTCTTTACGCACCAGATCCCTCATACCACTCGCGTATCTGGCGGGTGTAAGATGAGTATAGGCCACGCCCCGCTTTTTCATAATCGCCAATACCTGTTCAAAGTGCCTCAGCTCTTCGCGGGCCAAACGAGACATCTTATTCAGCAACTCTGTGTTTTCAACGTATCGATACATTAGACTGAGCGCGGTAGAGGCCGCCTTTTTTTCACAGTGAGCATGGTCGATCAGCAGCAAATCCTGGTTCTCCAACGCATTCTCAATCCACTGCTGGGGAGTGCGACACGTCAGAAAGTCGTGTATTTCCTTCAAAGCATCAGTCATATCATTGAATCTGGTCAGGTTCTAAAACCAAGGAGTATACCGCAGCTAACAAACAGCTCCGACCTCTGTCCAACTTAACTTTATACGTGCTTTCCTATAGAATACAGCGCCGGATCAAGGTGTCTCTGAATAGAATCTGAATACCCCGCCGGCCAATTTAGGCGTTATTCAGAGGCTCCTTCGGCCTTTTCGCAATAAAACACCCGCCAGGCGGCATGCCACCGGCGAGGAAAATTCCAACTGATGAGGGTCAATATCGTGTTAGAAGCTTATCGTGAACACGTTGCCGAACGTGCAGCTCTGGGCATCCCACCCAAGCCGCTGAACCCCGAACAGACTGCCGCTCTGGTAGATCTGCTGAAAAACCCACCTGCCGGTGAAGAAGCAACTCTGGTTGATCTTCTGGAAAACCGCGTACCACCAGGAGTGGACGAAGCTGCCTACGTGAAAGCTGCGTTCCTGACCGCTATTGTTAAAGGTGAAGCGGCCTCTCCGCTGATCGATAGCAAGAAAGCCGTTCAGTTGCTGGGTATGATGCAAGGTGGCTACAACATCGAAACCTTGGTTGACCTGCTGGACAACGAAGAGCTGGCCGAACTGGCTGGTGAAGAACTGAAGCACACCCTGCTGATGTTCGACGCATTCAACGACGTTAAAGAAAAAATGGACGCCGGCAACGCCGTTGCCAAGTCTGTGGTTGAATCCTGGGCCAACGCTGAGTGGTTCACCAACAAAAACAAAGTTCCTGAAAGCACCAAGATGGTTGTTTTCAAGGTTACTGGCGAAACCAACACAGACGACCTGTCTCCAGCCCCGGATGCATGGTCCCGCCCTGACATCCCGCTGCACGCCCGCGCTGCCTACAAAATGGAACGCGATGGCCTGAAGCCGGAAGAACAAGGCGTAACTGGCCCCATGAGCCAGATTGATGAAATCAAATCCAAAGGCCTGCCCGTTGCCTTCGTTGGTGACGTAGTAGGTACCGGATCTTCCCGTAAGTCGGCCACTAACTCTGTTCTGTGGTTCTTCGGTGACGACATCCCGGGCGTGCCGAACAAGCGTGCCGGTGGTGTATGTATCGGTAACAAAGTTGCTCCGATCTTCTTCAACACTATGGAAGACGCCGGCGCTTTGGTATTCGAAGCACCTGTAGACAACATGAACATGGGCGACGTTATCGAAATCCGCCCGTACGAAGGCAAGATTCTGAACGAAGCCGGTGACGTTATCTCCGAGTTCGATTTCAAGTCTGACGTTATTCTGGACGAAGTTCAGGCTGGCGGCCGTATCCCTCTGATCATCGGTCGTGGTTTGACCGCCAAGGCACGCACTGCATTGGGCATGGGTGCAACCGACCTGTTCCGTCTGCCGAACGATCCTGAAGCGGGCACCAAGGGCTTCACCCTGGGCCAGAAGATGGTTGGTAAAGCTTGTGGACTGGAAGAAGGCCAAGGCGTTCGTCCGGGCACCTACTGCGAGCCTCACATGACTACCGTGGGCTCTCAGGACACTACTGGTCCTATGACCCGTGACGAACTGAAAGATCTGGCTTGCCTGGGCTTCCAGGCTGACTTGGTTATGCAGTCATTCTGTCACACCGCCGCTTATCCAAAGCCGGTTGACGTTGAAATGCAGCACACCATGCCGGACTTCATCCGCAACCGTGGCGGTGTTTCCCTGCGTCCGGGCGACGGCATCATCCACTCTTGGTTGAACCGTATGCTGCTGCCTGACACCGTTGGTACCGGTGGTGATTCTCATACCCGTTTCCCGATGGGCATCTCCTTCCCGGCCGGTTCTGGCTTGGTTGCGTTTGCAGCGGCCACAGGTGTTATGCCTCTGGACATGCCAGAATCTGTTCTGGTTCGCTTCAAAGGCAAGATGCAGCCAGGTATCACCCTACGTGATCTGGTACACGCGATTCCGCTGTACGGCATCAAGCAAGGCATGCTGACCGTTGAGAAGAAAGGCAAGATCAACGAATTCTCTGGTCGTATCCTGGAAATCGAAGGTCTTGAGCACCTGACTGTTGAGCAGGCGTTCGAGCTGTCAGACGCCTCTGCCGAGCGTTCTGCTGCCGGTTGTACCATCAACCTGTCGGAAGATTCTGTTGCCGAGTACCTGCGCTCTAACATCACCATGCTGCGCTGGATGATCGCTGAAGGTTACGGCGACCCACGTACACTGGAGCGTCGTGCCCAGCAGATGGAAGCCTGGTTGGCTGATCCGAAGCTGATGCGTGCAGACAAAGACGCTGAGTACTCTCACGTTGTCGAAATCGATCTGGCCGACATCAAAGAGCCCATCGTTTGCTGCCCGAACGACCCTGACGATGCCAAGTTCCTGTCTGAAGTGGCTGGCGACAAAGTAGACGAAGTGTTCATCGGCTCCTGCATGACCAACATCGGTCACTTCCGCGCCGCTGGTAAGCTGCTCGACCAGCACAAAGGCTCCCTGAACACCCGTCTGTGGATGTCTCCACCGACCAAGATGGATCAGGCGCAGCTGATGGAAGAAGGTTACTTCAACATCTACGGCACCGCCGGTGTTCGCACCGAAATGCCGGGTTGTTCACTGTGTATGGGTAACCAGGCACGTGTGGCTGCGAAGTCCACCGTTCTGTCTACCTCTACCCGGAACTTCCCGAACCGTCTGGGCGATGGTGCCAACGTGTACCTGACCTCTGCGGAACTGGCTTCTGTTGGCGCGATCCTTGGCAAACTTCCAACTCCTCAGGAGTACATGGAGTACGCTAAAGATCTGGACAGCATGTCAGCTGAGATCTACAAGTATCTCAACTTTGACCAGATGGAGAACTACACCCAGAAGGCGTCTGAAGCGACTGTCGCTTAAGCACTCCTTTTCGGTTTAGCACCATGAAAACGCCAGCCTTCGGGCTGGCGTTTTTTTATGCCTGCAGAATTGCTATTAGAGGAATTCTGCAGGCACAAAAAAAGGGCTCCCGAAGGAGCCCTTTCGCTTACGGCGCACCGTAATCGGACAGATTACCGCTCAATATGCTGGTATTCACCGGCGTCCGCTGTAGCCGAACTGACCACGAGGATGGCGATCAACGCAGCAAAGAAGCCAGGAATAATCTCATAGACACCCGGACCACCCATAAAGCTGCCATTCCAGCCCATAGAGATCCACACCATAACGGTGACGGCACCGACAATCATGCCTGCAATGGCGCCAGCACCGTTAGTGCGGGACCACATCAGAGACAGCAGGATCAGCGGACCAAAGGCGGCACCAAAGCCTGCCCATGCGTTACTGACCAGACCCAGTACCTGAGAGTCAGGATCAGATGCAATCACTGCCGCAACCAGACCAACAGCTACAACACAGGCACGACCTACGTTCACGCACTCACGATCTGTCGCTTCTTTGCGCAGGAACAGGCGGTAGAAGTCTTCAGTCAAAGAAGACGACGACACCAACAGCTGACTGGAGATGGTACTCATAACCGCCGCGAGAAGCGCTGCATACAAGAAGCCAGTGATCAACGGGTGGAACAGCATGTCAGACAGAATGATGAAAATGGTTTCCGGGTCGGCAATGTCGAGGCCATTACGAACCGCATAAGCGCGACCAAACACACCCAGAGAAATCGCACCGATCAGAGAAATCCCCATCCAACCCATACCAATGTTACGGGCAGTCGGTACATCTTTCAGAGAACGGATCGCCATAAAGCGAACGATGATGTGCGGCTGGCCGAAATAGCCCAAGCCCCAAGTGACCGCTGACAACCAACCAACAAAGGTCAGGCCGTCAGTCCAAGACAGCAAGGTCGGATCAACTTCGTTAAGAGTCTGTGCAGCCTGGGCGTAACCACCACCACCTTCGCCGAACAGCACAACAGCCGGCATAATGACCAAAGCCAGCATCATGATGCAGCCCTGGACAAAGTCGGTCATGCTCACCGCGAGGAAGCCACCTACAACGGTATAAGCCAGCACCACACCCAAGGTGATCACAATGCCGACGGAGTAGTCGGTCAAACCACCAAAATTGAAGATGCCAGAAAAGGCACTTTCAAACAGCTTACCGCCAGCAACCAAACCGGAAGCGGTGTACACCGCAAAGAACACAACGATAACAATCGCGGACACAGTCCTTAGCGAAAGAGCTTTCGTCGGGAAACGGTTAGCCAGGAAAGACGGGATGGTAATGGCATTGCCATAATGAACGGTCTGCTCACGAAGACGAGGCGCTACCAGCACCCAGTTGAAGAACGCACCCACGAACAAGCCGATACCGATCCACGCTGACGCCAAACCAGACACATACAACGCGCCCGGAAGACCCAGCAGCAACCAACCACTCATATCAGACGCACCGGCCGACAGAGCCGCTACTTTCGGGCTGAGAGCTCGTCCACCCAGCATGTAGTCTTCGGACGAAGACGTAGACGTGCGCATTGCATAAATGCCGATGGCAATCATGAGCGCAAAGTAAGCAAAAAGACTGATCCAAACACCAATAGCCATAAGGCTCCTCCGGTTTAATGAGTCGGATTATATCCGCTCTTCAAGCGCAGCTCTGACGCTCAGGCCAGCCCACTACGCTGTTATTCTTGTCTAGCCGATGACATCCTCACTGAAGCGAAGCGTACCTCGCCCGGATACTCCTTCAATATAGTTAAACCTCAGTGTTTTGCGACTGAAATCAACAACAAATCGGCTATACGGGACTTCAGGCTACACAAGTTAGTATTACTACCGACCCACGGCTTACGAAATCCTACGATTCTTTTGCACAATCCTCCGGTACTGCGCATTAATACCGAATTTATGCGACATTTTCGCGAATTTGGAGCCTTGAGGGCGTTGTGCCTTTATATTTGCGCAACGCATTGGTAAGAGCACTTTGGGATGAGAAGCCTGTTCGGTAACTGATTTCAGACACCGACAGCTGGCTAGTGGCGAGCAAACTGGCGGCCTGCTCTAGACGGGTTTGTAACAAAAACTGGTGCGGAGTAATCCCAGCCACTTCCCGGAAAATTTCGTGGAACCGGCTAACACTCAAACAGGCTTGACCGGCCAAATCCTTAACAGTGATTTTCCGGTACAGGTTATCCAGAATAAAACGGCGGGTTGCTGCTGGGCTCACACTGTGACGACTCGGCTTAATCGACGTTCCATCGACCACCCGATCCGCCATGCTATACAAAATACTCCCAGCTAAATGACGGTGCAGCGGCACGTTGTCCGGTGCCCGATCAAATTCACCCGCGGCAAATTGAACCAGCCCCTGCAAGCGGTGATCCATCTGAACGGTACAGGGCTTATCGAACATTCGGGCGAGTAATTCGTACTCTCTATGAGCTGCAGACTCAAGTGCAGGGCTCTGGGGATCGAGATTAATCACCAATACATGATTTTTCTGATCACCACAGTAATCGTGTTCAATCTCTGTGGGTACCAAACACGCTTTCCAAGTATCGAGATACGCGCCGAGCCCATCGACACACAACTCGGCCGCGCCACGGACCCCAACAACAACCTGATGATGCTCGTGGTGATGTTGCTGAGCGTTCGCGGGAAGCTTTACGATCCTGGCATCTAGCATGACCCTACCCTGCCAGCAGAGGCGCTTTGGCCAATGCTCTAAGCAACGCTGTGACGCTCTCTGAAACCTGCTCCAGCGGCAACGCGGCATTTACAATATGGTATTGGCAGGGATTCGCCGTAGCGCGTTCCAGGTAACTATTGCGAACACGCTGGAAAAACTCGACATGTTCCTGCTCGAATCGGTCTAGCTCCCCGCGATGTTTTGCACGCGCCATTCCAGTTTCTACAGGCGCATCCAGCAAAATAACGTGATCAGGGCGCACGTCGCCCTGCACCAGTGATTCGAGCACGGCAATGCGTTCTTTCGATACACCGCGCCCTCCACCTTGGTAAGCGAAAGTAGCATCGGTAAAACGGTCGCACAGCACCCACTTACCAGCATCTAACGCTGGTAAAATTCGTGTGTGCAGATGCTGGGCCCGAGCAGCAAACATCAGCAGTAACTCCGTCATTTCGTGAACTGCCTCATCACGGGGAGCCAACAAAAGCTCACGAATATTCTCTGCCATCGGCGTACCGCCCGGTTCTCGAGTCACCAGACAATCAATACCCAAGGATTCAAGAACCTCAGCAGCATTTTTCATCTGCGTAGACTTGCCGACACCCTCGCTGCCTTCAAAGGTAATAAAACGGCCTCGAGTTGCCATTACTGATCTCCGCCGTTGTTAGTCTTTGCATCCGGAATCGGATAAGACCGATACCCTTCTTTGCGATTCAACTGAAAAGCTCTGACAGCCCTCTGGTGCTCTGCCAAGGTTTTCGAAAACTTGTGACTACCGTCACCTTGGGCGACAAAATACAACGCGTCACCGTCATCCGGATGCAGAGCGGCGTGAATGGAGTCTCGCCCAGGAAGTGCTATTGGCGTGGGTGGCAAGCCATCAATACGATACGTGTTATAAGGTGTGTGCTTACGCAGATCGCGCCGGCGAATTCGGCCGTCGTATTTATCTCCCATGCCGTAGATAACGGTTGGATCTGTCTGCAGACGCATTCCTTTCTCCAATCGGCGGACAAAAACGCCCGCCACTTGCTCTCGCTCATAAGGTGCGCCAGTTTCACGCTCGACAATCGAGGCCATAATCAGGGCCTGGTATGGCGTATCGTAGGGGAGATCTTTACCACGCTCGCCCCACTCCTGCTCTAGCAGCCGGGTCATTCGATTGTAGGCGCGTTTCAGAATGTCCAAATCTGTTTCACTGCCACTGAACATGTATGTATCCGGAAAAAACCATCCTTCAGGATGCGCGCCCTTAGCACCCACGGCTTCCATGATTTTTTTATCGGTCCAGTCTGTCGTTACTTTCTTCAAGTTATCGGACTTCGCCAGCGCGCTACGCAGTTCAGCAAACGTCCAACCCTCGATAAACTGAACCGCCCACAGTTTAACCTTGCCTTCTACCATTGAATCAACGATTTCCAGCGGGGTCATCCCCGGTGTCAGCTCATAATCTCCGGCCTTGATGCGGGTAAGCTCGGGCTTCAAACGCCCATACAACCGTAACCAAAGTGAATCGGAAACTAGCCCTTGGCGAGCAAGCTCGTGTGTAAGGCCATTGAATGAGGTGCCGTGCTCAACACTGAACAACAATGGTTCTTCGAGTGCCACCGGCTTCTCAAGCGTGCCCAAGCCCTGCCATACCCACAGTCCCGCAGCCGCCGCTGCAATCACGCCCAGAGCGAAAACCGAAACTAATAACTTCCTGAACACGCGTATTATTCCATTGTTGGAGTTGAACCGCAGATTGTCGCAAGCCGGCCGGTAACAGGCAAATCTTGTCCGGCTAATGTCCGCACAGAAACCACACCTTGCACGCTGTTGGTCAAATAAACGCCCCGGCAAGTGGATGCGAACATGTCCTCCAGCAAAACAGGTGCTTCGTGAACCTCTTCCGCATTTGCTCGAAGGCGCTCCATAACATACCTACGCATCACTCCCAGGACGGCGACCGAGTCAGGCGACGGAGTACACCAACCATGATCCGTTTCGATGAAAAGATTGGTGCGTGTTCCCTCAACAATATGGCCTTCAGCGTTTGCCATGAGCATCTCAAACACCCCGTCTTGGAGCTCCGAGGCGGCCATTACCTGCTCAATCCGGTTCAACGACTTCATACCGGAAAATAATGGGTTCACGGTCAATGGCACACGAGAGAAATCAACGGCTACGCCAGTGTTCGGAGCCAATGCCGGCATAGCAGCGTGAGAAATCAGAAGGTTGGGTTGCATGTCTGGTGTTGGACGATAGCCTCGGCCACCTGAGCCTCGGGTGAGCGTCAACTTGAGCACCCAAGAACTCCCAGAATAATGATCGGAATACCGCTTTAGCGCTTGATGGAATAGTCGCTCAAGCTCAGCCCGGTGAATGGGAATGCGCAGACGTGCCGCGTCCCGGATCATTCTGTCCAAATGATAGTTAATCAGATGGGCATTACCACCATCAACCCGGATGGTTTCAAATAGCCCGTCACCATAGGCCAACCCTCGATCACTAGGCGGAAAAACACCGTCTTCCGCCCAATATAGCGTGACCACGATGAGCTCAGCCCTCGAATCGGCTAAAAATCAGCGTACCGTTGGTGCCGCCGAAGCCGAACGAATTAGACAAAGCGACTTTAATGTCGGCTTTTCGGCTGTTGTGTGGCACAAAATCCAAATCACACCCATCAGCCGGGTTATCAAGATTAATGGTCGGCGGCAAAATACCATCACGAACAGCCAAAACTGAGAAAATCGCCTCTACAGCTCCCGCCGCACCCAACAAATGGCCAGTCATCGATTTAGTACTGCTTACCGCGAGGTTTTCAGCATGTTTACCAAAGACCGACTTAACCGCCGCTACCTCGGCAATATCACCAGCCTGAGTGGACGTGCCGTGGGCGTTAATATAATCCACCTGATCCACCGACAGGCCCGCATCGCGAATCGCATTGGCCATTGAACGGGCCGCACCCTCACCACCTTCAGGGGGCGACGTAATATGGTAGGCATCATCGCTCATGCCAAACCCTGTAACCTCACCATAAATGGTAGCGCCACGAGCTTGAGCGTGCTCGAGCGCTTCCAGCACTAGCACACCAGCCCCATCACTTAACACAAAGCCATCACGGTCCTTGTCCCAAGGGCGACTGGCCTTCTCAGGCTCATCGTTGCGTGTCGACAAAGCTCGTGCAGACGAGAAAGCGGCAACCGCTGAACGCGTTGTCGCCATTTCTGAACCGCCCGCCAACATAACATCTGCGTCACCGTAAGCAATGGTGCGCGCCGCATAGCCGATATTGTGGGTGCCGGTGGTGCAGGCTGTCACAATGGCAATGTTCGGGCCTTTGTAACCAAAACGAATGGCAGTGTTACCCGAAATCATGTTGATGACCGAGGCCGGCACAAAGAAAGGAGAAACCTTACGAGGCCCCGACTTCTCCATCTGGATAATGTTCTTTTCTATGTATTCCAGACCGCCAATACCGGAGCCAATCGCAATACCGACACGTTCACGGTCTAGCTTGCCATATTGCTCCAAACCACTGTCATCCGCCGCCTGCTGTGCCGCAATCAAACCATAGTGAATAAAAGGGTCAAGTTTTCTCGCTTCCTTGCTGGACAACCAGGGTTCCAGATCGAGATTTTTGACGGCACCACCAATGCGTGTGTTGTAGTCGGTTGCGTCAAAGCGATCTATCGCGCCAATACCGCTCCGCCCGGCGCACACTGCATCCCATGAGGACGCTACATCGTTCCCCACCGGTGAAAGCATTCCCATGCCCGTGATAACAACCCGTCGTTTGCTCATATCCTCATTCACCTGATTGTTCTTTAAAAATATCCATCAACCTTGCTGATATTTAGCCAATAAAAAAGCCGTCCTTCAATTTACAAAAAAGGACGGCTTTCGCCTGGCAATCTGATCAGCAGAGTATCAGGTATGCGCGACGATGTAGTCGATCGCGTTCTGAACCGTGCCCAGCTTCTCGGCTTCTTCGTCAGGAATTTCAGTTTCGAATTCCTCTTCAAGGGCCATAACCAGCTCAACAGTGTCCAGTGAGTCAGCGCCAAGATCCTCTACAAAAGAAGATGTGTTCTGAACTTCGGACTCTTTAACGCCCAACTGTTCGCATACGATCTTCTTAACGCGCTCTTCAACTGTACTCATAATGTCCTCACTTTAGTGTCAACCAAGCAACTCAATGATTGCCAGTTTAGTTTAAACCCTACCTGCAGACAAGCAGGGCGATCAGTTAAACATGTTATACGACAGAGGGTTGCAATACCGCGCCTAGCGGCACTTACCCCATATACATGCCGCCATTCACATGAATCGTTTCACCTGTAACGTAAGCAGCACCATCGGATGCCAGGAAAGCCACAACGGAAGCAATCTCATCAGGCTCACCCAAACGCCCTGCTGGTATAATTTCCAGCATAGCGTTACGCTGTTTTTCGTCCAGTTTTTTAGTCATATCGGTGTCAATAAAGCCCGGCGCAACACAGTTTGCGGTAATACCCCGGTTGGACATCTCTTTCGCCAAACTACGAGTAAAACCTTCAACTCCGGCCTTGGCAGCACAGTAGTTACCCTGTCCCGGGTTCCCCATGCTGGCAACCACCGAACTGACGTTAATCACTCGGCCCCAGCGCGCTTTCGCCATGCCTCTCAGCACAGCCTTGCTGGTGCGATAAACGCTGGACAAATTGGTTTCAAGCACCGATGCCCAATCGTCATCTTTCAAGCGCATCAATAAGTTATCACGAGTAATACCCGCGTTATTGACTAAAATCAGTGGTGCACCTGATTTTTCTGCGATCTGTTTCAATCCTGCATCAATGCTTTCCGGGTCCGCCACATTCATTACAAGGCCATAGCCGTTATACCCGGCCGCTTTCAGCCCTTCGGATATAGAGGCAGCGCCTTCAGCACTTGTTGCGGTGCCAATCACTTCAGCACCCAAATGCGCCAATGCGTGAGCAATGGCCTTACCAATGCCCCGAGTTGCCCCGGTAACCAGCGCTACCTTGCCTTCCAACGACATAACCTACTCCGCCTATCAGGATTGACGCAGTGCTTCGATAGCACCCGCCATAGAATCAGGATCTTCAATACCATGTACTGGCAAGCCACGCTCAATGCGCTTGACCAAACCGGCCAGAATCTTGCCAGAACCGCATTCAACCGCTACTCCAACACCTTCGCTGGTCAGCGTGCGGATCGAATCCGTCCACAACACCGGAGAATACAGCTGCTTCAACAAGTTCGATTTCAAGGTATCTGCGTCTGTCGCAACCCCTGCATGAACATTCTGCACAACGGGGATGACAGCGTCATTAAACCTCACATCGTCCAGTGCATCCGCCAACTCTTCTGCAGCGCCTTTCATCAGTGCGCAATGAGAAGGCACACTGACGGGCAACGGCATCGCTTTACGAGCACCACGAGCTTTACACGCTTCGATTGCTCGCTCTACTGCTGCTAAAGAACCGGCAATAACTACCTGCCCCGGTGCATTGAAGTTCACCGCGGCAACCACATCACCCTGCGCAGACTCTTCGCACGCGGCAATTACTTCGGCATCGTCCAACCCAAGTATCGCAGCCATCTTGCCTTCGCCAGCTGGCACAGCCTCTTGCATCAGCTCACCGCGCAGCTGGACGAGCTTAACAGCCTCAACAAAATCGAGACTCTCGGCCGCCACCAGCGCACTGTATTCACCCAAGCTGTGGCCCGCCACGAAACTGGGCTGCGGCCCACCGGACACTAACCACTGGCGCCACAGTGCCACGCTGGCCGTCAGCAGAACGGGCTGGGTAACCATTGTTTGATTTAGTTCCTCAGCCGGACCGTTCTGGCATACGTGCCAGAGGTCATAGCCAAGCACATTAGAAGCATCACTAAAGGTTTCAGCGATCATCGGCCATGCTTCAGCAGCACTTGATAACATGCCAACCGACTGAGAACCTTGTCCGGGAAAAATAAACGCTGATTTCATAGGAGCGATCTTATCGTTATTGGGGATTAGAGGAGATTAGCCAATAGTACAAGCTCGGCCAATTATCCGCGATAAAGTAAGTTAATAGGGGCCGACTTTAGTCTCAAACAACCTAAAACAACAAGTCATCAAGCCGCTCATTAATCCTGCGGGGAACTTCGTGAGTTACTTCGCACACCGCCTGCCGTATCGCAGCCAGCATTGCTCGCTCGTTGGCGTTACCGTGGCTTTTTATAACAACACCTTGCAGCCCTAAAAGGCTGGCACCGTTATGCCGGGAGGGATCCATCAACTGCAACAAACGCCCCATAACCGGCCGAGCCAACAACCCCACGATACGACCATACATGGAGCGGGTAAAAGCCTGCTCCAGCAACTCAATAAGCAACCCGGCAACGCCCTCGCCCGTTTTGAGCGCGATGTTGCCAACAAACCCATCACAGACTACAACATCAGCGACGTCCCGAAATAGGTCGCTACCCTCGACATACCCTATATAGTTCAAAGATTCGGACTGGGCGAGCATGTGTGATGCCAGGCGCACCTGCTCATTACCCTTTATCTCTTCTTCACCCACATTGAGCAAGGCAATACGGGGCTCTGCAAGTTCGGAGACGGCAGTGGCCATCAAGGAACCCATCAACGCATATTGATAGAGATTTTCAGCACTGGAATCGACATTAGCACCGAGGTCCAGAACGAGACATCGACCACGAAGAGAGGGAATAAGTTTAGCGATAGCTGGCCGCTCGATCCCAGGGTACATACGGATCAAAGACCGCCCAAAAGCCATGAGCGCTCCGGTGTTGCCGGCACTGACACAGCCTTGAGCCTCGCCATCACGAACCAGACCGAGGGCGATAGCCATAGAGGAATTGCGCTTGTGGCGTAAAGCATGGGAAGGGCGTTCGTTCATGCGCACCACATCGGCCGCTTCAACAACGCGAATTCTTGGATGCCCATCATGCAACAAGGCCTCAAGCTCGCTCCGGATACCTACCAGAACAAGACTCAAGGCCTCATTTTCACGCACTGCTTCCAGCGCAGCATGGACGACCACCTCGGCACCACGATCACCGCTCATGGCATCGACGGCAATGGTGATTGGATTACTCACCGCTCGTCCATAAGACACAGGTCAGAAGATAGCGTCGAGTATTACTCGTCGCGCGCTTCAACAACCTGCTTGCCGCGGTAGAAACCATCCGGAGATACGTGGTGGCGACGATGAACTTCACCAGTTGTTGCATCAGTGGACAGCGCGGAAGTTGGCAGCGCGTCGTGTGAACGGCGCATGCCGCGCTTGGAACGGGTCTTGCGACTCTTCTGTACAGCCATGGTTAAACTCCTGACCTATTTATGAAAACGTTAATGCTTAGTCGTCTTGAAACCCGCCAGCACGCTGAACGGATTATCATCTCTTTTCTTCGCCTCGGGCTCAACAGGAGCGTTTGACGGCTCCAGCGCTTCAAGGTCTTCTTTCGCCGGACACTCATCCCTTTCGTGAAGCGGGAACGGGGGCAACACTAGAAGAAGCTCGTCTTCTACCATTTCCCACAAGTTCGCCGTGAAATCCTCACAAAGGAACGGTTCCAACGTTTTTGGTAACCGTTGAGCCTGCTCATCACTGCTGACCAGACCCAAATCAAAGCTCGACGTCAACGTGACCTGCATGTCGTTCATACAACGCTGACACACCAGAGTGACCGGAGCCGACAACTCTCCTGATACAACCCTCCGGCGCTCACCATCCTGATAGAAGGACAGTTCTGCGTGGCATTCGCGGCCTTTTTGCGAGCCACCTACCGCTTCTCCAAAACGAGCAAGACCCTCGAGCGGTATTACCCCCTCAAGTGTCGCTTTTTGTTCCGCCAACCGTATGGGATCAACAGATTTTGGAAGTTCGGCGTTCGGCGCTTTAGTCATAGGCGCGCAATTTTAGGGAGGAGACCGCCTGCTGTCAAAGACTTAATCGCTTTTATGGCAAGCCTTCCCGTTTAAGTAGGGGTATTCTACGATATTCTCGGCAATCCACTCAACGAACACACAGCAATCAGGCCCCTATGAAACGTACTATTTTGCTCGCTTCATCGTCACCGTACCGAAAACAACTGCTGGAACGCCTCAATCTACCCTTCGACTGCGCCAGCCCCGACATCGACGAAAGCCCCACCCCAGCTGAAAATGCAGAAACGCTCGCCGTACGCTTGGCCACTGAAAAAGCGCGGGCTCTAGCGAAGAGCCATCCAAACACACTTCTTATCGGATCTGACCAGGTAGCCACCCTGCCCGACGGCAGCCTACTCAATAAACCTAACTCACACGAACAAGCCGTCAAACAGCTGACCCGCAGCAGCGGTCAGTGCGTACAGTTCTGCACCGGCCTGGCGGTACTAGACAGCCAAACCGGCGATTTAAAGACCCACTGCGAGCTGTTCACTGTGCGCTTTCGAAATCTCTCGCAAGATGAAATCACCGGTTATCTGAACAAAGAGCAACCCTACGACTGTGCCGGCAGCTTTAAAATGGAGGGATTGGGCATCACGCTTTTCAGCAGCCTGGAAGGCCGGGATCCTAACAGCCTTATCGGCCTACCCCTTATCGCCCTTGCCGGCATGTTGCGGGAATTCGGCGTAAACCCACTCCTCGACAACTAGCCAGCCATCAAACCGTCAATTAACGCAACTCAAGCCGCGACTGAAGCAAATGCGCAGCCACCCCTTCGCCAAACGACACCCCCAGCTGCTCAATGAACTGCTGGAATGGCGAAGGCCCACGACTGTAATCGACCAACTCTTCGGCACCCACCACTTCACGTGCCACCCAAGAGCTACTACCCAAACCATCAATCAAGCCAAATTCCAGCGCCTGCTCACCACTCCAAACCAAGCCACTGAATAACTTGTCATTATCGACCAACCGGTCGCCACGACCTTCCTTGACGGCCGAAATGAATTGGTTGTGCGTGTTCTCGAGTACGCTCTGCCAAAATTCCACATCCTCTTCTCGCTCTGGCGTGAAGGGATCCAGAAACGCTTTATTCTCGCCGGCGGTGTACAAACGGCGCTCTACCCCCAGCTTTTCCATCAACGTATTGAATCCGAATCCACCGGCCACAACACCGATCGAACCCACAAGACTGGCACGGTTTGCGTAAATCTCATCCGCTGCAGCCGCAATATAATAAGCGCCTGAGGCACCGACATCTGCAATCACGGCGTACACTTTCTTCTCGGGGTACTCCTGGCGCAGACGCTTGATCTCGTCATACACATAACCCGACTGCACAGGACTTCCGCCCGGACTGTTTATTCGTAAAACAACCGCTTTCGAGGTTTCCGCCTCAAACGCCGCTCGCAGCGAACCAACCAAATTATCGGCACTCGCCAGCTCATCCGCTGAAATCGGGCCGCTCAACTCGACCAGAGCCGTATGCTGGTCCGGAACCACACCCATACCATCACTGATGGGCGACCGAATCATCGCAATCAGCGCAATCAGCGCAAACAAATAAATGAACGTGAGCAATTTAAAAAAGATGCCCCAACGGCGGCTTCGCTTTTGCTCTGCCTGAAGCGACATCACCAGCTTTTCAATCAACTTCCAGTCGCGGTTCGACTCCGGTGGTATTGCTGGCTTTCTCGAACCAAAAATACCACCCTTGCCCGATTCCGAATCACTCATTCTCTATCCCTTTACTCGCAAACACTTAATAAATACACATCAAAGCCCAAGAACACGACGCAAATCGCCGACCGAGCTCACCACGGCATGAGGCTGGCAGTCCAACAGCGCTTCTCTTGGATGCGCTCCCCACTCCACACCAATAGAGGGCATACCAATCCTTCGCGCCATTTCCAGGTCGTAATGGGTGTCGCCGATCATTACCACTTCTTCGGCCTGAAATCCGTAAAACTCCAGAATTTCTTCAAGCATTAATGGATCCGGCTTTGAGCGGGTTTCATCGGCGCACCTGGAGGTATCAAAGTGATGACCCAGACCACTGGTTGTCAGCGCCTGAGCAAGCCCGCGACGGCTTTTTCCAGTTGCAACGGAACAGCCTCGACCAGACGTGCGAATATCAGCCACTACATCTGCCATGCCATCGAACACATTCTGCGGGGTAGTCACCTTTTTAAAGAAGTAACCCGAATACCCTTCGCGAATACGTACGATTTCTTCATCACTTACACCGGGATACAGTTTCTGTAGCGCCTCGATCATGCCTAATCCAACAATATCCCGGTAGGCTGCAAGCTCCAGATTCGGGTACCCCAACTCCATCGCCGCTTGCTGCAAGCTTTCGGCAATATGATCAACAGAATCGATCAGCGTTCCATCCCAATCAAATATCACTGCTTTAACGTTCATTTCTGCTAATCCTTACTGCGTCGAGTTAGTTGATCAATAAGCTTTCCGAAAGCCTTATCATACGGTGCTTCGAGGAACATGGGTTCTTCCGTAACCGGTAACCGGAATTCCAAAGAACGTGCATGAAGCATCAATCGCTCACCACCTATTTTTCTGAAAGCCTTCAGGCTTGCATCATCCATGTACTTATCATCACCGGCAATCGGGTGACCACCCCACGCACTGTGCACACGGATTTGATGGGTTCGGCCGGTCACCGGCGAAGCCTCTACCAAACTATAGCCATCGTAGTTTGCCAAACTCTTATAAAGGGTGAGCGATTCTTTACCCTCGGGATTCACCTTCACCCGACGCTCACCATTTGGCATCTCGTAGCGTAACAACGGCTCGGCAACACGGGTTAGTTTTTTCGGCCAGGAACCAATCACGAGAGCGTGATACCGCTTACGCATTCTTTTTTGACGCAACTCATCCTGCAAAAAACGAAGCGCCGACCGCTTTTTAGCCACCATCACCAAACCGGAAGTGTCACGGTCCAACCGGTGCACCAACTCAAGAAATTTTGCTTGAGGGCGAGACGAGCGCAGCACTTCAATCAACCCGAAGCTGAGGCCACTTCCGCCGTGAACCGCAATACCAGCGGGCTTATTGACCACCAGCATTTCAGAGTTTTCAAACACCACTGCGGCCTCAACCACATTCTGCACGCGATCGCCGGGCTTTGGTTGCTCGGGCTTGGCTTGCTGTACGATAGGCGGAATACGCACAACATCTCCCTCTTTAACACGAGTGTCAGGCTTCACACGCCCTTTATTCACCCGCACCTCACCCTTTCGAACGATGCGATACACAATACTCTTGGGCACACCACGAAGCCGGGCCAATAAAAAGTTATCAATACGCTGCCCGGCCATATCTGCATCAACGTCAACAAACTGAACGCCTTTTTGAACCTTAGCAGCAGGCTGCGAGACCAAGTCAGGCTTACCACCACGACTCTCATTCGCACCGTGCGTTGAGCGAGCTTTATAGGGCTGTTTCCGGGAAGCCGGTTTCTGTGACATGAAATACCTTATTCCGGCTTGCACCGGGCGCTTGGATACAGGATTGTACAGCTACGAGTTTACTGTTATATTCCGACGTGCTCTGCCGTTTGTCTACGGCCTGAAGAATTTTGTTCAGAAGCCGGAGCGGCAGCAGTATACCGACACTGATTACTAGATTGAACGCCGAATACCCAATCATTACCGGGCCCGGCGTGAGTCAAACTCCCGATGCACAGGGCAGACCATAGAGTGGCTGTTACCTCCTCGGGAGAAGAAAATAACCGACCGGGAAACCGTCGGACGGGAACATCACGAAGAATCACTGCCACGCAAAACCGGGCCGTCAGCTTACCAACACGACGTGAGACCTAGGAGTTTGTGTGAACCTGAAAACGGATATTATGCGTCAACAGACACTCACCCTATTCGATCTTACCCTGCCGTCAGGCAGGCGAAGAGTCAGCGGTGGTCTCAGACATACAGGGTCAAAACCCATAAAGGTATGACTCGTCTGGCCGCCGGCCTGCCCTGCTAATTCAGGGCCCGCGGCACGCAAATCCCGATTCGCTGATGCGAACGTCTCCGGTTTCCTGTCTTAACAAACGACAGGAACTCACTTTTCCCATGAAAAGAATGCTGATCAATGCAACTCACCCTGAAGAGTTGCGCGTAGCACTGGTAGACGGCCAACGACTGTTTGATCTGGACATTGAATCCAGCACCCGCGAACAGAAAAAAGCCAACATTTACAAAGGCAGAATCACTCGTGTAGAGCCCAGCCTCGAAGCGGCCTTCATCGACTTTGGTGCCGACCGTCACGGCTTCCTGCCCCTGAAAGAAATCTCCAAAGAATACTTCAAGAAGTCGCCCAGCCAGATCGAAGGCAAAATCAATATTAAAGATGTGCTTTCTGAAGGTCAGGAAGTCATCGTACAGGTCGATAAAGAAGAGCGCGGCAACAAGGGTGCAGCCCTGACTACCTTTATTTCTTTGGCTGGCCGCTATTTGGTGCTAATGCCCAACAACCCTCGTGCAGGCGGTATCTCTCGCCGTATCGAAGGTGAAGATCGCGCTCAACTCAAAGAAGCGATGAACGGCGTTCAAGTACCCAAATCTATGGGTATCATTGTCCGTACCGCCGGAATCGGCCGCACCACAGAAGAACTCCAGTGGGATCTCGATTATCTGGTTCAGTTCTGGGAAGCCATCACCCAGGCCGCCGACGAGCGAAAAGCCCCTTTTCTGATCCATCAGGAAAGCAATCTGATCATCCGTGCCGTGCGCGATTATCTTCGCCAAGACATCGGTGAAGTGTTAATTGACTCAGAAAGCGTTTATGAAGACGTACTGAGCTTTGTTCGCGCCGTTATGCCGACCTTTGAAAACAAGATCAAACTGTACAAAGATGAAATCCCTTTGTTCAGTCGTTACCAGATCGAAGGTCAGATCGAGACCGCTTTCCAGCGTGAAGTAAAACTGCCTTCCGGTGGCTCTATTGTTATCGATCCGACCGAAGCTCTGGTATCTATCGACATCAACTCGTCTCGCGCCACCAAAGGCCACGATATCGAGGAAACGGCGTTACAGACCAACCTTGAAGCCGCCGAAGAAATTGCTCGCCAGCTGCGCTTACGTGACATGGGCGGCCTGATTGTCATCGACTTCATCGACATGACACCAGCCAAACATCAGCGCGAAGTAGAACAAAAGATGCGTGAAGCGCTGGAAATTGACCGTGCCCGCGTTCAAGTTGGCAAGATTTCCCGCTTCGGTTTGCTTGAAATGTCGCGCCAGCGCCTACGCCCCTCACTCGGCGAAACCCGTAGTGAAGTGTGCCCGCGCTGCGAAGGCCAAGGTACTATTCGAGGCATCGAATCTCTGGCGCTGAGCATCATGCGCCTGATCTACGAAGAATCTTCTAAGGAAAAAACCGCAGAAGTCCGGGCCATCGTGCCGGTTTCCGTTGCAACCTTCCTGTTGAACGAGAAGCGCAAGCAGCTAGCAGACATCGAATCGGGTCAAGGCGTGTCTATCGTGGTCGTCCCGGTTCCGAACATGGAAACCCCGCACTTCGAAATCGTTCGTATGCGTCAGGACGAAACTGCGCCTGAGCACATTTCCAGCCATCAGGTGGCCCACGAATACAACGAGCGTGAAGAAGAGTCCGTTGTTGAAGTAACCAGCACCGAAAAACCCGCTCGAGAGCAAGCTGCGGTTAAAGCCATTCGCCCAGCACCGGCCCCTGCAGCCAAACCATCCGTCAAAGCTGAACCCGCTGATGCTGATGAAGGCTCTTTCCGCAAGCTGTGTAAAAAAATCGCCAGCTTCTTTAACGGCGAAGCAGACACCACAGCTGACAACAAGCAGGCCACAAAAAGTGCCGGCAATAACCGTCGCCCACAGGCTCGCCCCGACCGTCAGGATCGCCGGAAATCGCGGGTAGCTCGAGATGACC
This sequence comes from Marinobacter sp. JH2, assembly GCF_004353225.1. Taxonomy (NCBI): domain Bacteria; kingdom Pseudomonadati; phylum Pseudomonadota; class Gammaproteobacteria; order Pseudomonadales; family Marinobacteraceae; genus Marinobacter; species Marinobacter sp. JH2. Next base: position 1,659,463 of record NZ_CP037934.1, read on the forward strand.
AGCGAGACGGCAATCGCAATGGCAACGAGCGCCGCCAAAACAACCGCAATCGCCCTAACCGGAATGACGACCAGAACCGTGGTTCACAAGGTCGCCAAACTCAGCAAGACAAGCCTGCTGACAACAAGGGCAACGACAACCGCAGAGACGGCCGAAAAGAAGGCCAGAACCGCGGTCAGGGTCGAAATCGCCCGCAGCGCGACGCGAAAGATCTAAAAGATCAAAGGGACACCCGCGACAATCAGGCCAACTCGAAGGGCCCTGCGAGCGACAAACCAAACGACGACAAGCGCCGTAAGCCTCGTCGTCAGCGTAATCGTGATGGCTCAGCAGCTGAAGCACCGGCATCAACACCTGCCGCCCGCAAAGCTGAGCGTAGCGACAAGCACCAAAAAGATACGCAGCCAGAAAAAGCCGTTGAAGAAAAAGCCTCTTCAGCACCGAAAGCCGCAGTAGAGACAGGCGTTAAAGCGAAAGACGCTAACACTCAACCCCAGACCAAACCGGCTGCAGAGCAAAGCCCGAAAGCGGAAGAGCGTAAGCCGCACGCCGTGGAAGCGAAAACTGAAACTGTCCAGCCCGTAGCCAAGGAGCAGGACTCCGCGCCCAAGGCAAAAGAAGAGGCTAAACCTGCAAACACGGATGAAGCAGCTAAAGCGGCACCTGAGAGCAAAGCCGACGAAAGCAAGCCGGAGAAGCGCAAGCCTGCCCCTCGTCAGCGCAAACCACAGGCCGAGAAAGAAGCCAAAGCCGAGCAAACCAGCGAAGCGCCGAAGGCAAGCGAGCCTGTAGCCGATAGCAAAGACAAAACAGACAGCAAGCCGGCAGAAGCTCCCAAAACAGAGGCAAAACCTGCCCCTGAGACAAAAGCCAGCGAAGCTAAAACGGAAGCACCTAAGGCCGAAGCTGAGAAGGCTGAGAAGGCTGAGAAGGCTGAGAAGGCTGAGAAGGCTGAGAAGCCAGCCGAAGCTACCGAAAAGCCAAAAGCAACCGCTAAGGCAGATACTAAGCCCGAAGCAAAAGCTGAAGCCGAGCCAAAGGCTGAGCCCGCTAAAGCCGAAGCTTCCAGCGCTATCGATGTGCCGGTAACGCCAGGTCGCGCTTACAACGATCCAAGAGAAGTCCGCAAGCGCAAGCGTGCGGCCGAACAAGCCAAAAAGGCCGAGGATAATTGATTATGCTGACCAATTCCGACATTGAAGCACTGGAAGACATTCTCTTTGCCGAGCCTTGGGGCGATGAAGCCTTGGACTTTTTTGGTTTGCACGGAGCCGTCTGCGCCAGTGTGATCGGGCCGGTCAACCTCCAGGTGGAAGACATCTTCCGCCTGGCCACAGGCTCCGACACCCTGCCCGGCGGCAAGGTGCCAGACGTTTTCGCTCAGTGCGTTAGCAGCCTTACCCGTGATATGACCCAGTCTCTGGATATGGGCCATGCGCTGGAGCTTCCTGAACCGGAAGACGGCGATCCAATGAACGCACTGGAAAACTGGTGTGCGGGCTTTGTCGAAACTTTCCTCGAAAACGAAGATAAGTGGATGGAAGAAGCCGCTGAAGAGGAAGTGGCAGATTTGATGGTGCCAATCCTGACACTGTCTGGGCTGTTTGAAGACGAAGACTTCCAGCGCGCTCGTGAAGATGAGCAGGTTGCAGGTCGAATGGCAGAAGCCATTCCAGACTCATTGACAGACCTGTACCTGTTGTTCCACGCGCCGGAGTAAATTACCCGCGAACAGGTTCACGGAAATGATGCCAGACGGGCTCCAACCCCTCTGGCATTTTTGTTATACGGCCAAGCTCACACCAACCCGCTCCCGGGAAATGAAAATCACTGCCTTGAGACGCCAACAGCCCTTCCCGCCTTGCCAGTTCGGCAACAAACCCTAAATCGCCGCTGGATTGGCCTGCAATTGAAACCTCAATCGCGCGCCCACCTGCTTTACCAAAATCGTGTATCAATTCTCGCAATCGGGTAGCAGACAACTTGTACTTACGCGGATGCGCCAAGACCGCAATGCCCCCCGCCTCATGAATCCATTGCAGCACCTCACTCAGCTCCGGCCAACACGCCTTCACATCACCCGGCTTGCCCGATCCAAGATGACGCTTAAATGCATGAGCTACCTTCGGGACGACTTCGGCATCTACCAATGCCTGCGCAAAATGCGGACGACCCGGCACATCACCTCCGGCCAGTGCCGTTGCTTTTTCCAGCAATGAATCCACCTTAAGGCGGGACAGCTTATCCGCAATAATCCGAGCGCGCTGCCACCGATTTTCCTTCTGAATCGACAGAGCTTTCAAGAAAGCCGGACTGGCTTCGTCAAAATCAAGCCCAACCACGTGGATGGTGTAAGTTTTCCATACACAGGACAGCTCTACTCCATTGATCAACGTCAGTCCGCTCTCAGCGGCTGCCGCCTTAGCTTCCGGCAGCCCGGCGATCGTATCGTGGTCCGTCAGGGCGAGATGGCTAACACCCTTTTCTGCGGCACGGGCAACCAGCTCCGTTGGTGCAAGAGCACCATCAGAAGCTGTGCTATGGCAATGCAGATCAATGCAAGGTTTTGGGTCTTGGGGTATAGTCACAAACCAATCCTGATAATAATGTGGCTGCCAGTGTATCAGCCTTGCGCTGTGCGCCCTAACACTGGCCTTAACGACATTGGAGCACCCTATGTACTACGCGATCATGAGCGAAGACGTACCCAACAGCTTGGCACTTCGTAAACAGGCACGCTCGGCTCACCTCGCCCGGCTGGAAACGTTAAAAGCAGACGGACGTTTATTCGCGGCCGGACCTCACCCCGCCATTGATACAGAAGACCCTGGCGACTCCGGATTTACCGGCAGCTTGGTGATTGCAGAATTCGACTCTCTCGAAGCCGCACAAGCCTGGGCCGATGCAGACCCCTACATTGACGCTGGCGTTTACCAATCGGTTGCCGTAAAACCGTACAAAGTGGTGCTACCTTAACCTCGCCGAAATCGCTCAACATAAGCGGCAGCGCACAGTATGAGCGGATTGTAACGCGGGACGGCTTGAATACAGGTCAAGCTGTGACAAAATTGCTGCCTTATATAATCTAACTATCGCCAGACTCAGGGAATGCAACCAGTGACACCGCTCCGCCTTGCTCTCAGCTTTTTTATTATTTTCAGTTCCATTTCCGTAGCTCAGGCGCGAACCGTGTGGGTTGACGACCAACTCTACCTGCCCGTTCGGTCTGGCGCCGGTACTCAGTTTCGAATTATCGAAAACGCCGTGCCAACCGGCACAGCTCTTGAGTTGATCGAAACTCAAGAAGGCTATTCTAAAGTTCGCACCCCTAAGGGTACCGTCGGGTGGGTTTCCTCCCAGTACATCAGTAAAACGCCGGTTGCGAGAGATCAGCTTGCACGTGCCACCCGTGAACTGGAAAAAGCCCAGCAAGACGTTGCCAGCCTCCGTGAACAACTGTCATCCGTTACCGAAGAGCGTAACACTCTACAAAATACGGAAAACAATCTGGCCAGCCAGACTGAAAATCTGCAAGATGAACTAACAAAGATCAAAAGCATCGCGGCGGACTCCATCAATTTGGAACGTCGCAGCCGAGAACTGCGGGAAGAAAACCAGAAACTGCGGAACGACCTGGAAATACTCACTGCAGAAAATGAACGATTGGAAGCCGGCCGCGAATCCGATTTCATGCTCTTGGGAGCAGGACTGGTGTTCGGCGGCGTGCTACTGGCCTTGATCATACCGATGCTCAAGCCAACCAGGAAAACCGACAATTGGGCCTAACCATGAAAGACTATTCGGAAAAGCGCGACTTCTACCGAATGCAGGTTAACAGCACAATCCAGATCACCGATAACAACGGTGAAACCTTCACTGGAATCTGCCAAGACCTCAGCGCTGCAGGCATGCAGCTTCAGGTAGACCGCCCTTTTCCGGTTGGCGCAGAGCTGAAAACGGTGATGGAAGCTGCAGGAGGTCAGTTTCCGCCTCTGGAAACCGTCGGTGAGGTTTTGCGTTGCGCTCCTGATGACACCGGGTATGTTTTGGGCATCAACATCCTCGAAGTTCGATAAAATTCTCCGGCAAAAAAAACGGCGACCAGATTGGTCGCCGTTTTTGTATCCGCTGAGAAAGCGCTGACCTACACCAGAGGCTTCTCCGATACGATAATGCCGTTGTTATCGGCATAGACGTACTGACCCGGATGGAAGGTCACGCCATGGAAGGTTACCGGGATGTTCAGGTCACCAATATTGCGCTTTTCTGTTTTGCGGGGCACCGTGCCGAGCGCCTGAACACCCAGCTTGGTTTGGCCAATCTCATCCACATCACGAATGCAGCCATAGATAATCAAACCGGCCCAGCCATTCTCGGCGGCTTTTTCGGCCAGCATATCACCCAGCAGTGCGTTGCGCTTTGATGCGCCGCCATCAACCACCATTACACGGCCATTGCCCGGCAAACCCACCTGCTCTTTCACGACAGAGTTGTCTTCAAAGCATTTCACCGTGACGATTTCACCGCCGAACTGACGAATGCCGCCGTAGTTATTGAAGCCAGGCTCAACCACCTGCACTTCCGGAAACTCATCACACAGATCCGGAGTAATAATGTTGCTCACGCTTTCGTTCTCCTTTCCCGTTTTCAGTTCAGTCAATTTTTTCGTCAGCTAGGAAGAACCAGGTATCCAGAACGGAATCCGGGTTCAAAGAAACCGTATCGATGCCTTCGTCCATTAGCCACTTGGCAAGATCTGGATGATCGGACGGCCCTTGGCCACAGATTCCAATGTACTTACCCGCCTTACGGCAAGCCTGAATGGCGTTGGACAGCAGCGCTTTAACCGCATCGTTACGTTCATCAAACAGGTGCGCGATGATGCCGGAATCGCGATCGAGCCCCAGAGTCAGCTGCGTCAAATCGTTCGAGCCAATAGAGAAGCCGTCAAAGTGCTCCAGGAACTGCTCAGCGAGGATTGCATTTGCGGGCAACTCGCACATCATGATCAGCCGAAGGCCGTTCTCGCCGCGCTTCAGGCCGTTTTCAGCCAACAACTGTACGACTTGCTCTGCCTCACCAACGGTCCGCACAAACGGAACCATCACTTCAACGTTGGTCAGCCCCATTTGGTCACGCACTTTCTTGAGCGCACGGCACTCAAGCTCGAAACAATCACGGAAGGTTTCAGAGATGTAGCGAGACGCACCGCGGAAGCCCAGCATTGGGTTCTCTTCGTCTGGCTCGTACAAGGTACCGCCAATCAGGTTGGCGTATTCATTCGATTTGAAGTCCGACAAGCGAACAATCACTTTCTTCGGCGCAAACGCGGCCGCCAGCGTAGAAATACCTTCAACCAGCTTATCAACATAGAAATCCACCGGCGAGCTGTAACCGGAAATACGCTTGTCTACGGTTTGCTTGATGTCACCCGGCAAACCATCGTAGTTCAACAACGCCTTCGGATGCACACCGATCATGCGGTTGATGATAAATTCCAGACGCGCCAATCCAACGCCTTCGCTGGGCAGAGACTGGAAATCAAACGCGCGGTCCGGGTTGCCCACGTTCATCATGATTTTGAACGGAATGTTGGGCATGGAATCCACAGTGTTTTCACGCAGTTCAAAATCCAGAGCGCCGTCGTAGATAAAGCCAGTGTCGCCTTCTGCACAAGAAACCGTCACGTTCTGACCGTCTTTCAGCTCTTCGGTGGCGTCACCGCAACCCACAACCGCCGGAATACCCAGTTCGCGGGCAATGATCGCCGCGTGGCAGGTACGGCCACCACGGTCAGTCACGATGGCCGAAGCACGCTTCATGACAGGTTCCCAATCTGGGTCTGTCATATCTGTCACTAGAACGTCACCGGGTTGAACCCGATCCATTTCATTAATGCTGGTTATAATTTTCACCGGACCACTGCCGATCTTGTGGCCAATACTACGGCCCTCGATCAGAACCTTACCGGTTTCTTTCAGCAGATAACGCTCCATTACGTTGGCGGATGCGCGGCTCTTAACGGTTTCCGGACGGGCCTGAACAATGTAAATCTTGCCGTCGTCACCGTCTTTCGCCCATTCAATATCCATCGGACGCTGGTAGTGTTTTTCGATAATCATGGCCTGCTTGGCCAACTCTTCTACTTCCGCATCGGTGATGGAGAAACACGTGCGCTCTTCCATATCCACCTTCACGGTTTCAACAAACTTACCTTCGCCCGGTTCTGTGTGATAAACCATCTTGATGGCTTTGCTACCCAGATTACGGCGCAGGACTGCAGGGCGGCTAGCGGCCAAAGTGGGCTTATGGACATAAAACTCATCAGGATTCACAGCGCCCTGAACTACAGTTTCACCCAAGCCATAGGATGACGTGATGAAAACAACGTCACGGAAACCGGACTCCGTATCCAACGTAAACATAACGCCACTGGATGCAGTTTCACTGCGTACCATTTTCTGAATACCGGCAGACAGAGCAACCAGCTTATGATCAAAGCCGTGATGCACTCGGTAAGAAATGGCGCGATCGTTAAACAAAGAGGCAAATACTTCTTTAACTGAAGTACGCACCTGCTCAAGGCCGACCACATTCAGGAAGGTTTCCTGCTGGCCGGCAAACGAGGCATCCGGAAGATCTTCGGCAGTTGCAGAGGAACGCACGGCTACTGCCATAGCGTCGTTTCCGGCACGAAGATTTTCGTAGGCTTCTTTGAGCGCATTTTCCAATGGCTGAGGGAAGTCGGTATCAATAACCCATTGACGAATCTGTGAGCCAACCCGGGCCAACTCATTTACGTCGTTCACATCCAGCGCATCCAGAGCCTGATCGATACGATCTTTCAGCCCGTCTGTCGCCAGAAACTCTCGGTATGCATGTGCTGTAGTGGCAAAACCGCCTGGGACGGTAACACCTGCATTGGCCAGATTACTGATCATTTCACCGAGGGACGCATTTTTACCCCCAACACGGTCAACATCGGACATTCCTAGGTGGTCAAACCAGATAATGTAATCTTCCAAAGCGTGGTCTCCCTTGTATCTTGAGTGGCGCGGAGTCTCGAAACTGGCGAGTATAATACTGTAAGCTGCGGAAATTACCTAGGGAACCGCCTTAAAACCTGAGTGGATGAAACCATGAAAAGAACTGCTTTTTTTATCTCGGACGGCACTGGCCTAACCGCAGAAGCGCTGGGACACGCGCTCTTAGCCCAGTTTGAAAAGATTGAATTTGAACGCATTACCGTGCCGTATATCGACGATGAAGAAAAGGCTCGGGAAATGGCAAAACGCATCAATACCGCCGCCGACATTGATGGAGAGCGCCCTTTGGTGTTCGACACCATCGTCAACAGCGCCATTCGCGAGATCGTAAGCGGCGCCGACGGCTTCATGGTGGATATCTTTGGCACCTTTCTGAACCCGCTGGAACGCGAGCTGAATTCATCGTCTTCTTACTCCGTTGGAAAATCCCACGCCATAGACAACGTCAGTAGTTATGAACGTCGGATTCACGCTGTGAACTTCGCGCTGGACAATGACGACGGGGCCAGAACACGACACTACGATGAGGCCGACTTGATCCTGATCGGCGCGTCCCGCAGCGGTAAAACACCGACCTGCCTCTATCTGGCACTGCAATACGGCATTAAAGCGGCAAACTACCCGATCACCGAAGAAGATCTGGACGATCAGAAAATGCCGGGCGCCCTGCGGACCCACAAGCAAAAACTGTTTGGCTTAACCATTCAGCCAGAACGGTTGGCCACCATCCGCAACGAGCGCCGGCCTAACTCCCGCTATTCTTCCATGCAGCAATGTATGCATGAAGTAGAGGAAATCGAGTTGATGTACAAGCGGGAGCGCATTCCCTACCTGAACACCACCGCTTATTCCGTTGAAGAAATCTCCACACGGATCATGGTTTCAACCGGGCTCAAGCGCCATCGGTAACTCGCCCCATAAAAAAGGGTGGAAGACTTTCGTCCTCCACCCTTTTCGAGCCTAGAACCTCTGACTTACAATTCCTGAACGCTTAGCCCCAGCTTTTCCGCCACGCCTCGATTATCCGGGCTGGTGATCACCGCCACACTGGCATCTTCCGGCTTCAGCCAGGTACCGGCCACCCGGCGCATTTCGTCCAGCGTCACGTTTAATACCCGCTCACGGAACCGGGCGCGCTGCTCGGGGGTACGACCAAACAGATTGTTGTGGAACGCATGTCGCGCCGCCCCCGCGGGAGAATGAGGCCGATCCAGCTGGCCAATCACGCCCAGAATAGCCTCTTCCAGCGCTTGCTCGTCGTGCTCTTCCGTGCATAACCAATTCAGCGCTGCATCAAAATCATCCAACGTTTCTGCAAAGCGCGGATCACGGTAGGAGAAGAAACGGAACACACCGTTCACACTGTCCTGCCCGGCGCCACCGCCGTAAGCACCGCCTTTCTCGCGAATCGCCCGATGCAGGTATCCGTTACGCAGGAACCCGCCCAGTACCGTCAAGGCGGCTGCATCTGGGTGGTCAACCGCTACCGTTGCGTAGGCTTTGGCGCAGAAATTGACCTGTGTAGACGTCAGCCAGGCTTCTTGAGTTTTGTAGCTCACCGGCTTCATCGACCAGTTGCCCTCAACCTGAGTCTCGCCACTTTGCCAGCAGGTTTTTACGTTATCCAGCATGGGAGCCAGCTGCGCTTCTTCGCCAATCAACAGGAACTGACGCCCCTGCTTGCGAATCTTTTCGTGCAGAGCCGCAAGACTGTCACAGAACTGCGCCAACGCGGATTCGTCATTCAACGACTTATCAAGCTCTTTGGTGCCTCGAATACCCGCAAGACCGCCCAACCGGAAACTCAACCAGGAACCCGAGCTCAAACCCTGAGCCGCCGCACCCATAGCCAGGCCATGGCCACTTCCAGTGACAGCCTGTTCCCGGCGCGCGCGCACCTGAGCAATGATCTCCCGAATGCGTTCTTTCTCGTCAAACCGCGCACCACTGTATACATCTTTGAGCAGCTGGGTCAGCTCGCCACTGTTTCGGGACAGAGCCTTACCACTAAAAATCAGATAGCCGGACATGGCCTGTACATCGTCAATCTGGCCCTTGGCGAGGAACGAAGCGCCAATGCCCCCGGATTCTGCTGAAATACGATCCTGCATTTGCAGATAATCCAGCTCCCCACAACCCACTTCGGAAATCAGCGTCGTGTAGTAAGGCAACAGCAACAGCTCGTCTTCACTCAACGCCGGTACAGGCAACACAATTTGCTGGTAAACCAACCCGTTGGTGCCGCGGGCATACAGAGTGGCTCCGGTTTCGGGATCGTATTTGCCTTCAGGCTCCGGCATCTGCAGGGGCACATCAGACAAGCCCACCTTGGGCAAAATTGAATCATCGTCTTTGCGAAGCTGCCGCTCTTCCAAGGCTTGCGCACGCTCTATAATCAGCTGCACTTCATCGTCGGTGAGGCTGGCCTTGCGCTTAGCCAGTGACTCTTTTAACGCTGCCTGATGTGCGCCTTCCAGCTTTTCATCCGGGCACAGAGTCAAGGTAACACGATGCGGGTTTTCCAAAAGTTTGCGGCGAATAAGGCCTGGTACATACGCCGGATCTTTGATCTTTTCGCGCAGCGTCGCCAATACCGGCTCCAGGTCCAACAACTCAACCGGATCGCCCCCATGAACCATCGGCGAAATGGACTGCATGATCAACTGCAAACCATACGGGAAGCCGTCGCCGGCAATTTCGCGCTGGTGCAATTCCAACTGGTGAAGAATCGCTTCGAGCCGTTCCGGGCTGACACCTTCCTCAACCACCTTAACCAGTGTCTTTTCAACCAGAGATTCCAGATCCTCCCGGCGGCCGGGCTCACTGCCCTCAATGCCGCACACGAAGGTCATTTCACGGTTAGAATCTTCAAGCCCGCACATGGGTGACGGCGCATGGCCGATATCTGTGGTTTCCAGCGCCCGCATCATCGGTGAAGCACTGTTCTCAAACAGCACAGAAGCCAACAGCTGGGCTTCAAGGTTCTCTTGCAGGTCGAAGCTATGCCCCAACAACCACCCCAATACAATGTGAGTTTTAGCCTCTGTATCCTCACCCTCACTGACCGCGTAACCCTGCTCTACACGCATTGGGGAGAACATACGTTTTTCGTCGTGCACCGGCAGCTTGACTTCCTGACGCTCGAAACGCTTCAGCGCCAGCTCTTCGAACTTCTCGTGGTGTTCATGAGCAGGAATATTTCCGTAAGTGGCGAAAATGGCATTGCTCGGATGGTAATGATGACGATAAAAATTAACCAGATCGTCATAGCTCAGATCCACAATGTGGTCTGGCTCGCCGCCACTGTTGTAGTGATAGGTGGTGGTCTGGAACAAATGACTGGATAGGTTTTGCCACAACTGCGACGTCGGAGCGCTCATAGCGCCTTTCATTTCGTTATAAACCACACCCCGGTAGACCAGATCACTACTTGGGTCATCCGGCTTGTCGAATTCCAAACGATGCCCTTCTTGCGCAAAATCCAACGGATCCAGTTTGGAGAAAAACACTGAGTCCAAGTACACCGTTAACAGGTTATCGAAATCCTTCCGGTTCATGCTGGCAAAGGGGTAGGCCGTCCAGTCGCTACTGGTAAAAGCGTTCATAAACGTATTCAGAGAACGGCGAATCATCATAAAGAACGGATCGCGCACCGGAAAACGCTCACTGCCGCACAACGCCGTGTGCTCCAGAACGTGCGCCACTCCGCTGGAATCCATCGGGAAGGTACGAAGCGCTACAAAAAACACGTTTTCATCGTTATCCGCCGCCAAATGCAAATGACGCGCACCGGTCTTCTTGTGGCGATACTCCTCAACATCCAAATTGAGGGTGCTAATCCGGTGACTACGAATTTTCTCGAAAGCCGGATGGATTACGTTGTCTGTCGCTGCCGCCATTAAAACGATCCTATGCATTGAACAATTGAATAATTGGAGAATTACAGGGTAACACGTACTATCGGATATGATGTATCGAACAAACTCAACTAGGTAGCCTGCCGATCCATGACAGACGAAACCAATAAAACAAACATCATTGAGGCCCCCGAGGTAGCTGCTTGGTGGGCCGAACGTCGCCAATACCTAGAGCGTATTCGTAAAGTCCCCGAGATTCGCCACAAGTTTTGGCGTGAAGTCGGTGTATACCTACTCAGGCGCTTGCTCTGGTCTTACGGTTTTTTCCCGGTGTTTATTGCGTTCTGGTTTCCCTTCGTGATGGCCAGTTTCAATCCTGTCGTGCTGGCTACGGATATGATCCCAGTCCTGCAAAGTTTTATCGACTCCAACCCGGAGGAACAAGCCACTACCATTAGCACACTCCTGATTGCCTGGTTCTCGATTGGTACTTTTTTCCTCGTGTTCGATTTTGTATTGACACCGTTCCGTTCGCCCTACCAATATGAAGCGGATGTGTACATGAAGTCCTGGGAACAGCTCAATCATGACCAGTTTTCGAACAAAATGTGATTTGGCCTGCATTCTGACCAACTTCAGACACTTTCTGTTACATAACGTTGCGGACAGTGGTTAATATGAACCCATAATAAAAGTATCCAGGAAGTTGGGATAAGAGGTTCTACCATGGTCGATTTCAGACCGCTGATGTTCGTCAATGTGCTTGCGCTGATGTTACTTGTAACAGCAGGCTTTGCCTCGGTGCAGCACGGCCCGATACTGGAAAGTAGCGGAAAACCATCCGTCGCCATGCAACAAGACACGCCGAGCTCACTGCCGCCGCCAACCGCCGTTCCCGAAGAATCCGCAATGCAGGCCCACGCCCCGGCTGCGCAGCCCGAAAAACTAGGCGAAGCTGTCATTGCGGAGCAGCCAGCTCCCGACACTCAATCCTCTGAACCCATGATCACTGCCCAGGTATTCGAAGTTGAGCCACTTCCCGGCGACCTCGAAACGGTCGCATTTGCAGAGCCAGCTACAACCGGAAAGCTGATACTTCGCTCAAACGTTGTAGGTGATCAGGTCACCATCAATGGCGAAAACTACGGAGCCACGCGGCTTGATTTAGAACTGAACCCCGGCCGTTACGACATCACCATACAAAAGCCGGGGCATAAGCCTTGGGAAAACACTATTGCTCTTAAAGCTGGCCAGGAACTCACTCTGGTCGGCCAGCTCGAGCAGTACACCACAGTCAATTATTCCAATGGTCGTTGGGTGGGTGATGTCAAAACCGGAGACGGCAGCTGGATAAATGAAACGGGGCTGCGCTATGAAGGCCACTTCGTAAACGGTCTGTTTGACGGCACTGGCACCGCATGGCACCCAGACGGCAGCCGGTATGAAGGCGATTGGGTAAAAGGCCATCAACACGGTGAAGGCCAGTGGCGCGGGGCTGACAACGCTCAATACACTGGCCGCTTTGAACGCAACGAATTTCACGGCCAGGGTACGCTGACCAGAGCCAATGGTGACATACTTACGGGAAACTGGGTGCAAGGCAAAATGCAGGGATTGGGCTCTCTTACCACCGCGGACGGTCTCTTGTACGTGGGCAGCTTCCGGAATGGCGAGTTTCATGGTGAAGGCACGTTAACCTACCCGGATGGCCGATCCTACGAAGGCCAATTCTCGAACGGCACCTTTCACGGCCAAGGCTCAGAAATTTTTGCAGACGGCAAAAAGTACGATGGTCAATATATGGACGGCAAATTTCATGGTGCAGGACTGCTACGCAATCCTAACGGCAGCTCGATTGAAGCGACGTTCCGCCTCGGTGAACCCTATGGAAAGGTGCGCCTGACGACAGCGGCCGGCGAAGTCTTCACCGCCCGCACAACTGAGCCCGGCGTGTGCTATCGGGACAAAAGCTATAGGGCAACGCAATGTCCGCAACTGGAAGGCTGGTAGTAGAACCCCGGTCGCCACACCAACGAGTTTGCAGCAACAGGCTGAGGTAGTGAGATGGCAATCAAAAATGCTTTGCTGGTTGATGATTCCAAGGTTGCCAGGTTCGCCCTGAGCAAGATCCTTGAGGGGCGGAACATGGATGTAACCATGGCAAGCTCCGCCGAGGAAGCCTTGGAATTTCTGAGCAAAAATGCAGCCCCCGATGTGATATTCATGGATCATTTGATGCCGGGCATGAGTGGCGTCGAAGCTGCGAAGGCAATTAAGAGCAATCCAGACACCACAGGTATTCCCATCATCATGTGTACTTCGAAGAAATCCTCTTCGTTCACGGATGAAGCGAAGAACTTCGGCATCTACAGCATTCTCACCAAGCCCCCCCAAAGCGAGGGGCTAACCATTATGCTGGAGCAGCTGGCAACAGACGTTGAGAGAGGAACGCTGCCCATACCTGAAAGCCTCTCGTCGCCTACAGCTGACGACGAAGATTCAATCACCCTCCCCACTTCAAGTGCAGCGGCAAGCTCCACTAGCGCTGCAGATTCAAGCGCCGTACCCTTAACCGCCGACCTGATCGAACAAATTTCTCGCTCGGCCGTTAAGACACACGTGAACAATCGCTTGCACGAACTGCTTAACGACTTGTTCGACGAACAATACGTGCACGTAAAACGCATACTCGAAGACAACGAGAAAAAACAAGAAGCGCGGCTAGACGAACAGCTGAAAACGCTGACAGCGCTGGTAGAGGAACGTACTAAAAACCTTCGCGATGAAGTGGCGGCTGAGATTAACATGAACCTGAGTCGAGAATTGGCCATCTCGCGCAAAGAAATGGCAAAGAGCTCAGGCTTCACTTCAGACCACATGGCCGAACTAAAAGATCACATCACCAGCGTACAAACGATTGATACCGAGTTCTGGCAAACACTTCAGTCAGAAGCCGTTCAGCAAGCTCACGAAATTTCCCGTGAAACGGCCGAAGACATTGCCCAGCGAACCATCGACCTTTACGCTGCCCAACAAAAAGCCGCGCACTCCCGCATCTACACGTTGGGACTGGCTGTAAGTTTAGGCGTTTTCAGCGTTGGAATTGCGTGGCTCTCGGGCCTATTCGGCTAACGTCTGCTTTATTTGTTGCCAGTGTGCGGGAGTGTCGACATCCAGCTCCACTCCCGCAATCCGGACCCGGCTCGCCTCGCGCTGATTCAGCACACGCCCTGCGCCCGCATCCCCCTTTAGCCCGAGCACTTCAGGCCAAAGCCGTCGGGGTATCCAAGCCGGCACGCCCACTCGCGGGCCATAATCCGCAGCCCACACTTTATCAGGCGCTTGCAAAACGCCTTGGCGAAGCCACAAAAGCCCCTGCTCGGCCAGCAAAGGTTGATCCCCAACCAGCACATAGACACCCTGCGCCCTTGGGCTCAACGAATTGATTCCTGCAGCCAAAGAAGCCGACATTCCTTCCTGCCAATCAGCACAATACACCCAGCGAGACGCAGACTGCACAGTCCGGTATCGAATCAAAGGATAGCGCGCCCCAACCACCACTGAGACGCTACCAGACAACAACCTCGCTTGCTCGATAGCACGCCCTAGCAATGTACCCTGCCCGGGGATGTTAAGGACCTGCTTGGCTCGCCCCATACGGGCGCTGCGGCCTGCAGCCAACACCAATGCCGGAAACTGCTGATCGAGGTGAGCGCTGTTCGTGTCTATGATGCGGACTCCTGTTAGACATTCTCATTTGCAAACTGCTGAAGAGAACGATTTTTGCTAGAATCAAGCCACCATGCAACCAATATAGTCAGGCCATTCATGAACCATCTTTTCGTCGACAACCTCACCGTGATTGACTTCGCATACCTGGACCCTACCCGAGGGTTGGTAGGCGAAAGCTGGATTGCCGACGTGGTCCTCGGTGGCGAGCTCGACGACCAAGGCATGGTCTTTGACTTCAGCAACGTTAAACGCACCATCAAGCGTGTTATTGACGAGCGAGTTGACCACCGATTAGTGATCCCCAGAGGCTATGAAGGCTTGCACTGGAATGAAGATCAGGCACACACCTTTCGCTGGGATCTGACAGACGGCAGCCACATAATCCACACGTCACCGGATGAAGCCGTTGTCTGGCTATCATCCGAGCACCTAGAGAAATCAGCTGTAGCTGCCTTGCTGGAAAAAGAGCTAAAAGCCGTACTACCCGGCAACGTCACCACCGTAGAGATCAACCTGCGAGAAGACATCATCGAAGGCCCTTACTACCACTATGTGCACGGCCTGAAAAAACACTTGGGCAACTGCCAGCGCATTGCACACGGCCATCGCTCTCCCATTCGCATTGATCGCAACGGCCAGCGCGACACTGGATTGGAGAAACGTTGGGCCAAGTTGTGGGAAGACATTTATGTAGGCACCGAAGAAGACGTTACCCGCCGGTTTGTAGGCGACGATGGTCAGCAATACATCAGTTTTGACTACGAAGCCAATCAGGGTGAATTTGCCCTTACCCTGCCAGAGCGCCGCGTTTACATGCTGGAAACCGATACCACGGTCGAGTTGATTGCAGCTCACATGGCCGACGTGTTGAAAGCAGAGTTCCCTTCAGACGAAATTCGCGTGAAGGCTTACGAAGGAGTTGGCAAGGGCGCTATAGCCGTGCGTTGATCCCCCGGGATTTTCCAACCCAAACCGATAGTTCCCAACCCGCCCACCATCTTGAGCTAAGCTGAAACAAACAGCTAATCAAAGGTGGGCACAACATGAAGCTCCGCTTCCTCGGTGGTACGGGCACCGTAACCGGTTCTCGGTATTTGCTTTCAGATGAAACACATCGGTTGCTGGTAGACTGCGGCATGTACCAAGGCGTAAAGAACCTGCGCCGGCGCAATTGGGCGCCATTTCCGGTAAAACCATCGACTATCAATGCCGTCGTACTTACCCACGCTCACATTGACCACTCGGGCTACCTGCCAGCCTTAGTAAAGAATGGTTTCAAGGGCAAAATCTACTGTACTAAAGCCACCCACGAGCTTTGCAAAGTACTGCTTCCAGATGCAGGATTCCTGCAAGAAGAAGACGCTCGCTACGCTTTCAAAAAGAAATTCTCGAAACACGAAAAGCCCGAGCCACTGTTTACCGAGAAAGACGCTTACGAAGCGCTGAAGCATTTCGAATCGCTGCCTTACCACGAGACCTTCGAGCCCGTTAAAGGCTTTGAGGTATCGTTCACCCCAGCCGGTCATATATTGGGCTCAGCCTGCGTGCACGTTCACCACAAAGTAGCTGACCGTACGGTGGTGTTCAGTGGTGACGTGGGGCGGCAAGACGACATCATCATGCGCCCACCGGAGCCGCTCCAGCATGCGGATATCCTGGTGTGCGAATCTACTTACGGTGACCGCACCCACGGCGAATCTGATCCTGAAGGTGATCTTGAAGAAATCATAACCAAGACTGCCGGACGGGGCGGCATTACCCTTTTGCCCGCCTTTGCCGTTGGCCGCGCTCAAATGTTGCTCTACGTAATCCACAAACTGATGGAGGAGGGGCGCATTCCGCAAATGCCGGTGTACCTGAATAGCCCTATGGCCATCAAAGCCACGGAGAGCTTCTGCAGGTTCCACACAGAGCACAAGCTGAGCCGCGAACAGTGCACGATGATTGACCATAAAACTCTATTTGTTCGCACCGTCGACGAATCCATAGAGCTGGATGCCAAACGATATCCGTGTGTGATTGTGTCTGCCAGTGGTATGGCATCCGGCGGGCGAGTGCTACATCACCTGAAAACCCTGTTGCCCAATCCGCGCAACAGCATCGTCTTTGCCGGTTTTCAAGCGCCGGGCACGAGGGGCGATGCGCTCGTCAATGGCGCGGAATCTGTCAAAATCCACGGCGAATACTGGCCCGTAAAAGCGGATGTCCATTCGTTGGACTCCATGTCGGCCCACGGCGATTACACGGAAATACTCACCTGGCTGGAGCAAAGCAACCTAAAACCAGACAAAGTCTACGTGACCCACGGTGAATCTTTGGCCAGCGACATCATGCGCAAACGCATCACCGAAAGGTTCGGATGGCCCGCTGAGGTGCCTGAATTATTCGAAGAAGTGGAAATATGATGGGCGGCTATAATTAAGAGACTCCAGCTGCGCCCCTATCAGACACTTTCTTTCAGACACAAAAAAACCGCCCGAAGGCGGTTTTTTTGATGGCTTCCCGGTGGACTAAACCGTGAAGCCGCATTGGCGTCCCCTAGGGGGTTCGAACCCCTGTTGCCGCCGTGAAAGGGCGGAGTCCTAGGCCACTAGACGAAGGGGACTAGAAATTGGTGGAGCCAGGCGGGATCGAACCGCCGACCTCAACACTGCCAGTGTTGCGCTCTCCCAGCTGAGCTATGGCCCCTCAACGGATGCGTATATTAAGGATCCGCCCCTAGGCCGTCAACACCCAACACTGCTTTTTTTAAAGTTTTTTCGACATCCTTGTCGTCATCGTTCAATTAACAAACAAACCGCTCATCAAACGTCCAAAGCGGCGTATTCTTTCTCAACTTTCTTGGTTTCTTTCTTGGAAAAACCACCCAAAATATCCAATGCACTGCGCAAACGAGCACGAGTCATGTCTGGGCCCAACAGCGCCATTGAATCCATCACCGACCAAGAATTCGGTGTTCCGGCAATCGCGACGAAGATTGAGAACATAAAATCGCCCATCTTCAAATCCATCGCCTTCGCCAACGCTTTGATATCGGCAAAGATGGTGTCTTTACTCCAGTGGCGCTGAGCTTCCAAGCGCCACAAAGTGAACTGCAGTACACGCTTCACTTGCGCTTCTTCCAGCTTTTTATGCTCGAAGTCTTCCGCCTTCAGATCCAGCATACCGCTGAACATGAACTGCGCCATAGGGGCCACATCCGAAAATACCTCTGCCCTCCCCTTAATGTGGGGAATAAGAGCCTTCAGGGCATCCTCGTTGAACCACCAGTCGCGCAAGCGAGCCATAAACTGCTCGTCGCTCAGGTCGTCACGCACCCACTGGCCGTTCAACCAGCGCAGCTTCTCAACGTCAAATACCGGTCCGCCCAGCGATACACGTTGGATATCGAAGTTTTCAATCATCTCGTCCAACGAAAACTTCTCGCGCTCGTCCGGCATAGACCAGCCCATACGGCCCAAGTAGTTGGTCACCGCTTCCGGCATGAAGCCCATGCGCTCATAAAAGTTGATACTGGTCGGGTTCTTACGCTTGGACAGCTTGCTCTTGTCTGGGTTACGCAGCAGCGGCAAGTGGCACAGCTCCGGCATATCCCAGCCAAAGTACTCGTACAGCAATTTATGCTTAGGCGCAGAGTTGATCCACTCTTCACCACGCAGCACGTGGGTGATTTCCATCAAGTGGTCATCCACGACGTTGGCCAGGTGGTACGTCGGCATACCATCCGACTTCAACAGAATCTGACAATCGACTTGCGCCCAATCAATCTCGATGGTGCCCCGAAGCATGTCCTGAATTTCGCACACACCTTCATCAGGCACCTTCATACGAATCACATAGGATTCACCCGCGTCCAAACGACGCTTTACTTCTTCCTGAGACAGCTCAAGATCACCCTTGATGCCCGGGTTTTGGCCGTTCGCTTTACGTTCTTCACGAATAGCGTCCAACTCTTCGGGAGTACGGAAGCAATAAAAAGCATGACCTTCGGTAACCAGATCTTCAGCGTACTGAGCGTACATGTGCTTACGCTCAGACTGGCGATAGGGGCCGTGAGGGCCACCGACATCGGGACCTTCGTCCCAGTTTAGCCCCAACCAGCGTAGAGCCTTGAGAATGTCCTGTTCAGATTCAGCCGTACTGCGCACCTGATCGGTATCTTCAATCCGCAAAATAAACTGGCCACCGTGCTGGCGCGCAAAGCACAGGTTAAACAAGGCCACGTATGCGGTACCAACGTGAGGGTCACCCGTGGGCGACGGAGCAATTCGAGTACGTACTGTCATGAAACCATCCTGAAAAATAAGTGGCCGATAAATAAGTTAGCCATTATAACGGGCCTGCCCCGGTTTCGCATGGTGCGGTTTTACGAACCGACCTGCCAGGTGTTATATTATAACGTATCAAACATATTGCAGGATCCCACCATGAAATTCACCGAAACCAGCCTTGCTCTGGGCCTAACCACCCTAATTGCAGCCTCGCCCGCATTCGCCACCAACATCGTCGCTTCCATCAAACCAATTGAGCTCATTGTTAAAGCGGTTGCGGGTGACAACACGAACGTATCCACCATCGTGCCGCCGGGGTCCAGCCCGCATAATTACAGCATGAAACCCTCGCAACGCCGGGCACTGGAGCAGGCCGATGCGATTTTCTGGGTAGGGCCAGACATGGAAACTTTCCTCAACCGTCTGCTTGGTGGCAAAGAGTTCGCAGGCAAAGTGGTGGCATTCACTGAAGCCACCTCAGAAGAACCGGAAGCTCACCACGAACACGAACACGAACACGAACACCATCATCATGATCACGGTGAAGGTGAAGACCCGCATTTATGGGTCGATCCAGGCATGGCACTTGAGATGGCCAAAACCGTTCACGCCAGACTCAGCACTCTCGACAACATCAACACCGTTGACCTTGATGCTAATCTGCAACAGTTTGAGCAAAGCCTAGGCGCGACAGAACGGGGTATCAAAGCAAGTTTGAGCCAGCTCGATGGCACCAGCCTTTTCGCCTACCACAGCGCGTTGGAGCGGTTTGCCGAACACTATGAACTGGAATTGGCCGGCGTGCTCACCCTCAACCCTGAACTATCGCCCGGTGCCCGACACATTGCAGAGGTGCAAAATAAACTGCGTGCAGCCAATCAGCCCTGCCTGCTGACAGAGCCCCAGTTCAACCGCCAATGGTGGCGCTCTATCACTGAAGGCCTGAACGTGACGGTTAGCACCTGGGACCCGCTGGCAACTGACATTGCCTCAACCGCCAATGGCTATCTCGAGTTTCAGCAATCCATTGCCGATGCGGTACTCGAATGCTTACCAAAGTAAGCTAAGCATCAGCGGGATAGACACCATAGCCAACAAGGTCTGCCCGCTGATAATCCCTGCCATCAGAGGCGCGTCACCACCCAGTTGGCGGGCCAGAATATAAGCGGAAGTGGCCGTTGGCAAAGTCGCAAGCAGCACTGCTACCTGCACCAGTAACCCGTTCAACCCGAGCATCCAAGCCAAACCAACCGCCATCATCGGAAACGCAAGCAACTTCAACGCAGATGACACCAAGAAAGGAGCAGACGCACCGCGCAACGCACTCAGCTGCAAACCGGCCCCCACCGTCATCAAGCCCATAGGCAAAGCCAAATTACTTAACGGCTCCAGCGTACCCGCCAGCAGTGGATGAAAGCCAATTTCAAAGAAGCTCCACAAAACCCCCAACACCGAACCCACGATCAGTGGATTGGTGACAATTGCACGCGAGACCTGCTTCAAACTCACCTTGTCCTGGCCGGCTACCAGAGAAAACATCAAAATACATAGTAAGTTCAGCATCGGCACCATAATGGCAACCGCGATGGCTGTCAGCGATAAACCGTCATCGCCTAGCAGCATCCCGCCAGCGGCCAATCCAACATAGGAGTTGAATCGAATCGCTCCCTGATAGACCGACGAAAACACCGGCCCACTCCATCGCCAGAACAACTGAACAACCGCCAGCGCTAACGTCATGGC
Organism: Marinobacter sp. JH2; assembly: GCF_004353225.1. Lineage (NCBI taxonomy): Bacteria > Pseudomonadati > Pseudomonadota > Gammaproteobacteria > Pseudomonadales > Marinobacteraceae > Marinobacter > Marinobacter sp. JH2. The sequence goes on from NZ_CP037934.1 coordinate 1,680,112, forward strand.
CGCCAACATGAAGATAATCAACAATGCGGTATCGGCATAGGCCGATACCGGAAGCCGCGCCTGCCCCAATTTAAACACCAGCATGGCCGGGAACAGGATGTAGTAGGTGAAGCGTTCGGCCTGCGGCCAGAAATCACCACCGGGGAAATTAATCCGCCTGAGAACGTGCCCCAACATGATCAAAACAAACACTGGCACCAGCGCCTGAACGACTACCTGCATGCTATAAACCTTATAACCGTTGCCATTTTGCTCCCCTGGAGTTAGATTCAGGGTATTGCTTTCCAAAACGGCGTAATGTGAACAACGTGAACACCCCGATTTACGGCATTCATACACCCAATATCGCGCTGCGGTCTTCTTTCGAGAACACCGGCAGGGCTGTTATACGCCTCTGATTCCGCTGAATCCACTCCCCCCCTCTTTCGGATTCAGCGCTTAAACCACACTTATTATTTAGAATTTTTTCAGGAGATTCCTATGGCTGAATTACCTTCAATCGTAGTTGCAGAAGAAGATTACAACCGCTTGAGCACTTTGCTTGAACGTGTAGCAGGAAAGTCCGAAGTGGCTGACGGCCTTGAAGATGAACTCAGCCGCGCTGACCTAAAGCCGCTGAACGAAATGCCGGAAGGCGTAGTGACCATGAACTCGATCATCCAGTTTGTGGACGAAGACGCCAACAAAGAACACGAAATGATGCTGGTGTACCCACACGAAGTGGGCGACAGCGCTCACAAAGTGTCCATTTTGGCCCCCGCTGGGGCGGCCATGCTGGGCCTAAGCATTGGCGACAGCATCGAGTGGCCCATGGCTGGCCGCAAGCCGATCCACCTGAAAGTGGTCAGCGTTACTCGAAACGCCTAATCAAAAAAGCCGCGCGAGGGGAAAACTCTACGCGGCTTCTTTACACCCTGCTTCAGTCTTCGATGAACACCAGGCTCTCTTCGGAACCTGCCGCGTCCAAACGCCCCAACGGCTGCAGCTCCAATCCTTGCGCCCGCGCTGCAGTTTCAAACGCTTCACGACGATTTTCCGCCACGCTCACCATCAATCCGCCACTGGTTTGCGGATCACAGAACAGCAATTTATCCGCCTCGGTCATACCTGAAATGGCATTACCGAAAGCCGCCGCATTACGGTGCGTGCCACCGGGAATGCAATCTGCATCAATATAGGGCTGCAAATTAGGCAATGTCGGGATGGCCTTACGACTAACCGTGGCCTTTACACCACTACCGCGGCAAATCTCCAGCAAGTGACCCGCCAGCCCGAAACCGGTGACATCGGTCATCGCGCTCACACCTTCGATTTGAGAGAACACCTCACCCACTTTATTCAGCGTCGACATATTCTCGACCGCAACCGCCAAATCGTCCGGCGAGACCTTCCCCTTCTTCGAAGCGCTGGTCAGAATACCCACGCCTAACGGCTTGGTCAGGTACAGAAGGTCGCCCGCTTTGGCTGTATCGTTACGAATAATACGATCGACACTCACGGTACCGGTAACCGCCAACCCAAAGATTGGCTCCGGGGAATCAATACTGTGTCCACCCGCCAACGCAATGCCCGCCTCAGCACACACTGCACGACCGCCATCAATCACCTTGGCAGCAACTTCGGGCTCCAGCTCGTTTACCGGCCAACCCAGAATCGCAATCGCCATCACTGGCTTACCGCCCATGGCATACACATCGCTGATCGCGTTTGCCGCGGCAATTCGCCCGAAATCGAACGGGTCGTCTACCACCGGCATAAAGAAGTCTGTGGTACTGATAACGCCCACACCGTTGCCGATATCTGCAACCGCCGCATCGTCCCGGCTATCGTTACCTACCAACAATTTCGGGTCATGAAAGTCCGGCATATCCGTGTGAAGAATTCGATCAAGAACGTCTGGAGCAATCTTGCAGCCACAGCCAGCACCGTGGCTGAACTCGGTCAATTTGATAGACAAGGTTTCTTCCTTCTATACGTTACGGAGTGAGCTTGGTTTTTTGCTAGTATACCCAGATTCAACCAATTTACAGATCAGCACACTTTGCAGCCACCACACAGGAACGTCAATGAGTAATCCAGCCAGCAAGCCAGATCAGCAAGGCTCCGCCACTCGCATCATTCATAACCGGCGTCATCAGGACACCTTTGGTAGCCCCTACTCCCCGATTTACAACACCACCACTTACCGTTTCGAGAATACCGCCTCTCTGCTCGACATGATCGAAGGTCGACGCGAAGGCTACCTATACACTCGATGGGGCACCAACCCCAGCATTCAGGAGCTGGAACAAGGATTAGCCGATTTGGAGCTGGCTGAAGCCGCGCTCGCGTTTGCCTCTGGCATGGCAGCGATCTCCGCAACATTGCTCGCCCACGGCCGCAACGGCATTGTTTGTGTCGGTGACCTATACGGCGGCACCCAGGCTTTCCTGCTCGACCAGTGCCAAGTACTGGGCATTCCGGTTACCTTCTTGTTTCGCGAAGAACAACACCAGCTGGCCGATCACCTGAAGCAACCCGGCAAACTGGTGTACTTCGAAACGCCGGCAAACCCCAACATGGCCATTCTGGATATTCGCGCCATCGCCGAAACCGCTCACGAGCACGGAGCGCTGGTTGCTGTAGACAACACCTTTGCCTGCCCCATTAATCAAAAGCCTTTGGAATTGGGTGCCGACCTGACACTGCACAGCGCCAGCAAGTATCTGGGCGGGCACAGCGACATTACCGCCGGGGCACTGATGACTTCTGCTGAGCTTGCCAAACCGGTAGCCGCCTGGCGCAAAAATCTGGGACAGCTCATTGCCCCAGAAACGGCCACCCTGCTCTCACGAAGCCTTCGCACGCTGCCCGTCAGAATCCGCCAGCACAATGAAAATGCGATGGCCGTGGCCCAAGCCATGGAAGCCCACCCCAAAGTTATCAACGTGCTCTACCCTGGGCTGCCATCGTTTGAAGGCCACAACCTGGCCAGCAAACAGATGAGCGGTTTTGGCGGCATGCTCAGCATTGAAGTGGAAGGCGGCCAAGAAGCGGCAGCGCTGGTTGCAGACAGCCTCAAAGTGTTTCTACTGGCCACCAGCCTAGGCGGCGTTGAGAGCCTCGTCAGTCAGCCCAGCGCCACGAGCCATCACGGCATCAGCCGAGAGGAACGTCTGAAACGTGGGATCGGCGACGGCATGCTGCGTCTGTCGGTTGGCCTGGAAGATGCTGCAGATCTGATAGAGGATCTGACACAAGCGCTGGGCTGAAAATTTAGTGCGACTGCCTTTCAATCAACCAAAAGTCGCACTACATTATAAGTTACCTAATTGCTCACCCACGCAACCCAGTAAAGTAGACCCTTCACAGGATCCGAGGGGAACCATGATGCACGGAAGGAAATACCTCAGTGCCTGGATGCTGATAGTCCTGTGCGTCACGACGCCCAGCCAAGCGACTGAACCTCAGAAAGAACTCAAAATCGCTGCTATCATTGATGTGGCTATCACTGCTGCGACCACCGAATTTCTTCAGAAAGCCTACCAACGTTTAGGCGTTGGCATGAAAACACTCCAAACGCCGCCTCGCCGCGCCCTGATGATGGCAAACACAGGAATGTTGGATGGTGATTTGTTTCGCATTGAACAAGCCGCCTTCGACTACCCGAATCTTGTTCGCGTAGACTACCCGTTACTGAAAGGTAAATTACATGCCGTAGTTCGGCCCGGTGAAGGCAATCTGCTAAGCGCCCCATCCGCAAAACCCAAAACTGCCGCAATCCGGCTGGGTATCATCATTGCCGAACAAACCGCCAAAGCGATGGGCCTGCAGCCTGTGCAAGCCAACACCTACGAACAAGCCCGCGCACTACTAGAATCTGGCCGTGTAGACACAGCCTTCGTAGCCGACATTGAAGGTTTTGGCCCGCTTGCACTAGACAGCTGGCAAGAATTCGAAATACTTCCGGAGCCTGTCGCCACGTTTACACTGTTTCATTACCTGAACCGCCGTCATGAGGAATTAGCCAAAGCCTTACCCGCCATACTGGCTGATCTTGAAAAAGAAGGCATAAAAACCAAAATACTCAGCAGGTTCCGCAAGAAACAAAAAAAGTGGGACAGTAAAGAATATTCAACCGAAAGCACCGACTCCGAACCGGACAACTCACCGTAACTGCTAAAACGCCTGCTATACTTTTTATAGCCCTGCTGACCAGCCCATCCTGTCTTATCCAAAACAGCCTATCAAGCTGACTGAGAGAAGCGTCCATGCTCCCCATCAAGAGCTATTACGCTTGGATTCTGACATCGCTTACCCAAGCTAAGTTGACCCAACAAGCTTCCCCAACCACGCCGCCCCGCGCACCCCACTAGAATCCCCATGCACTGCGCGCACAACGGGCGTGCCGCATTCGCCACCAAACACGTAGTTCGGTAGCCTTAGCGTCAACTCTTGGTAGATTTGCTCGGCATTACTCATGCCGCCGCCCAGTACGATGATGTCGGGGTCTAACACGTTGATAACAGCCGCCAAGCCACGGGCTAAGTGATCAAGGTAGCGGTTGAGCGTCGCAGACGCTGCTTTGTCGCCATCGTGGGCATTCTCGGTGATGGTTTTCGCGGGTAGGTTCTGGCCGTGCAGGAGTCGGTGAGTCAGTGATAATCCGGTGCCAGATAAGAAGGTTTCGTTACAGCCATAACGGCCGCAGAAGCACGGGCGCTGGTCCAACTCGGTTTGCGGGGTCCACGCTAAGGGGTTGTGGCCCCACTCTCCCGCCACGCCGTTAGGGCCCGTGAGTATTCGGCCATTAATGCTAACTCCGGCACCGCATCCAGTGCCCAGTATGGCCGCAAAGACGACGTTATGGCCTTTGCCAGCCCCATCGGTTGCCTCAGAAAGTGCCAGGCAGTTGGCGTCATTAGTGACGGTTACCGGCCGTGCCAACAGGCTGCTCAAGTCGTCTTTCATCGGCTGGCCGTTGAGCCAGGTGGAGTTGCCGTTTTTTACATTGCCCGTGATACCGGAAATGCTTCCGGGGATACCGATGCCCAAAGGCAAACCGCTCACACCGGCCTTTGATTCGGCTGCCAGCGCCAGCGAGCGAATGGTTTCCAGGGTGGCGCGATAATCCCGGGCTGGCGTTGGCACTCGCTTCCGGAAGTGTTCGTTGCTTTGCCGATCCATCAGGATGACTTCGGTTTTGGTGCCACCCAAGTCGATACCCATCAGCCACTCGCTGTGCATGACACCCCCTTCCAAACCTGATGTCCCGAAAAGGAGATTCTATTTCTTTACCCACTGCCCCTCAATCAGCACAAATTGGCCACTGGGAGTCTTTTCTATCGCTTTCTTGCCAGCGACGGTTTCCACTTGGGTAACCGGGATCCCGTGTTTTTCGGCAATGCGGGTGTATTCATTGCGGCGGGCTTCGTTAATGGTTTCAACCACGTCTCGAGCATCGCCTGCTGCGTGCACAACGTCCAGATAACCGGTTGGAGTTTCACCCACCAAGCCTTGGCGCTTTGCAGAGTCCAACTTATCTTTAGCGTCATCCAAGCCCATGGCGAACGCTGGAATGGTGAGAACCATAGTCAATAACACGGCGCTCAGTTGTGTTAATTTTCTCATCGTTAACCTCCTTGCTCAGCTGTCGAGATTACCCGTTTCTCTTCAGAAAAGGCCTTTGTCACTGAACAGTTCATCCACGTCTTTATCCACTTTCACATAAATTTCGTGCTGAATCTTAACGTTCAGGTTGACGGTAATCGGTTCTTTGGGTGCGGCCATTTGCACCGTTGGCGTACAGGCGATTAACCCTATGGGTAACATCGCTGCCCATAGCATGGTGGTCGCCAACGGCCGGCGCAGCCGCGATACATTGATCATGGTGCTGCCTCCTGTTTGGTTTGCTTCAGTCGCTCTCGAACGCGTTCCGTTACAGCTTCATTCACCCGGCCACTCAGCTGCAGGCTGGTCAACAGGGCGGGGATATCCTCTTCTAGATTGAGGTTGAGCACGATGGGCTGTTCTCTGCGCTGACTTGATTTTTGGCCTTCCAGCCTGAGGTCAAGTATCAACTTCCCATCAGTATCGTAGTCTATCGTGCTGTTGAGCACCTTATAGTGAAAGTTTTGCAAAGCTTCCACCACGGGCTCCATTTCTGGTCTGCTGCCCAGCATTGCTTTCAGGCGCTCAGCGGGTAGGCGTATCTTGCCTCCCGGAGGCTCCGCAGCCATTCGTCCCTCATCCACTTCGGCTCCTGCGCCGCCAACCAACACCGGAATGCGGCCCGTCAGGCTCCCAGTACCCGACAGGCCTTCAGCTGGATACAGCTCCAGTAATTTGGCCAGTGAAATGTCATACACATCAATAGGCAGCAGCCAAGGGTCGGAGGACAAGTCGATGCTGCGGGGAGCTATACGCAAGCGACCACCCAAAAAGTCGGCATTAGCCTGCTGAATATTCAGAACGCCTGCGGTTAAGCCGCCCAACGGCGCTTGGTAGTCGGCCATTCCACGGAGAGGACCGATACCGATACCGATACCAGAGTTGATGTTGGCGATAGCTAGGTCGCTGGTTCGGGCCGTTAGTTCGTTGTCCTCTACGCTGATCCACAGTTGCCCACTCAGGTCAGTAACCGCCGTGGTGCCAACCAGCCCATTAACACTCTCCAACTCAAAGCGGCTGTTTAAAGTCAGCGGGTTATCGGGCTCCATACGCACAGTCGTAATGGCGTTGACCTCACCGCTGGACACGTCCAAAAGTTCGGGCCAGTCCACAAGCGTGGCTGTCAGTACGTTTTGAATGCGCTCTCCACTCAGGCTTAAATCGATCCGCCCGGCCTGAAATTCCCCAGTTACGTTTCTTATCACAACGTTTGCGACCAGACCGGAGTCTGCGCGCACTTCGCCTTCAAGGTTCAGGTCCGCCAAGGTGCCATTTACCTTGCCCTTAAACTGCCAGCCCTGCGCTTTAAGTTGTGGGTGTTTGAGCTTCGCCACACGAATACGGACATTCCCGGAAACGGTGCTTCGCTCCGCCAAAGAACCGGTGCCAGAGAAATTTACGGCGAGATTCACGTCTGCCAGGTTTGCGTGAATACCCGTCATTTGCCAATCCCCCGACCGGGTATCCGGCAACGTCAGGTCCATTGTTCCCTGCTCTAGAATAAAGGACCAGTCGAAGGCGAAAGCGCGAAGAGGCAGCACTAATGCTGCTATCAAAAGGGCAAGAGAAGACCCGCGAGTCCATGGCGGGCAGAATGATGCTCTGCACACGCTGGCCCTGCGTGAAGGCATTTAAGCTTCCGGCAATTGTTGAGGCAATTTAAGAAGTTCTGCCAAAGGCACCGGTCTGGAAAAATAGAAGCCTTGCAGTATGTCACAGCGGCGGTTTACAAGATCGTTGCGTTGCCGTTCGGTTTCAATACCTTCTGCCACCACTTCCAAGCCAAGATGGTGAGCCATGGTGATAATGCCTTCCACAATCGCCGCATTCTCTCGGCCACTATCGATGTCCAGAACAAAGCTCCGATCTATCTTGATTTTGCTGATAGGCAACTGTCGCAAATAGCTCAGGCTTGAAAAGCCGGTTCCGAAATCGTCTATAGCCACTCTAACGCCAAGGTTTCGGATATTTTGAAGCAGCTCTATCGCTTTCTCAGAGCCCGCCATCATCAACCCTTCGGTAACTTCCAGCTCCAGCTTCTCGGGGCTCAGGCCGCTTTCATCAAGCGCTTGCTTTACTTCATCAAAGAATCCGTTGCGCCGAAAATGCACCGGCGAAATGTTAACCGCAACGGTAAGCGGTTCTTCTCGGCCTGCATTGATGCTCTCCAGGTCTTGGCACGCGCGCCAGAGTACCCAGCGGTCAAGATCAATGATTTGCCCTGTACTCTCTGCCAAAGGTATAAAATCCCCGGGTGGTATCATGCCCCGTTCCGGGTGCCGCCAGCGCACAAGCGCTTCTAAAGATGTTATTTCTCCGGTAACCGCATCCACTAACGGCTGGTAATAAAGCACCAACTGGTCATGCTCTACCGCCTCAAGCAGCTCCCGTCTGAGTTCGATGTGTTCGCGTACCGTAGAATCAACATCGCCAATATACCACTCCCAAGTATTGCGCCCCTGGGCCTTGGCTTCGCGCACCGCCAAATGAGCATGCTGAATGAGTTCACTGGCGTTTTTGGAGAATGCCTGCCCAAGGGCCACGCCAATGCTGGCGCTGACATGCAGAACATGTTCATCAATTACAAACGGCTTGGCCAATAGGCTTAACAAGCTTTCCACCAAAGGAAGCGCCTGTTCTACGCGACTTCGCTCGGTCAACAAGACACCAAATTCATCACCGGCGAATCGCGCAAGAAAATCTCCGGGCTCTAACTCATCTGCCAACCTGTTGGCTACTGCCTGCAGCAGGTGATCCCCTACTGCATGGCCCAAACCATCGTTGATGGAGGCAAAGCCATCTAGATTGATCAAGAAAACCGCCACATGCCCTTTGGCCAACGAAAGATCCTCGCTAAGCCGAGATTCGAAACCTACGCGATTGGGCAATCCCGTGAGCAGATCGTGAGTGCGCTGAAAATGCAGCTTTAGCTCACTTTCCCGTTGGCTGGTGATGTCTTTGGCAATGCCGTACACACCGACAACTTCGTTATCTACGATGATCGGAAGGTTTGTCACTTCGATCAAATACTCGTCGCCACGGATGTTATAAGCACCCACTTCATAATATTGAGGGATGCCCTTGCGCGCCTGATCAAACGCCTGATGAGCCGTATCGTGGTCCTCGGCTTTGAGGAATTCATTGAAGTGCAAGCCAAGAATATGCTCTTCTGAAAACCCGGCGATGCTTTCAGAACCTCGGTTAGCCGCCACGAAACGGCCACTCAAATCTAGCTCGAAAACGGCATCCGGATGGTAATTGAACAAAGACTGATAGCGCTGGGACTGGATACGGAGCGCCCGCTGATCTTGCGTTCGGGCCAGAGCAAACGCCAATAACCCTGCCGCTCTCATGATCAACACCAATTGATCGTCTGTCGGTGTACAGGGTACTGGGTGGTAGGTGGAAAACGTGCCTAACAGGATATCGTTCGTCATCTTCACAGGGATAGACCAACAAGCTCTCAGGTTTTCCTGCAAGGCGCTTTCCCGATAGTTAACCCAATTAGGGTCATCCGAGATGTCCCGGGTAATAACCACTTGTTGAGCGTAAGCCGCTCTTCCGCACGAGGCTACGGAAGGTCCGATTTTCACGCGCTGCATGCCTCTCCGATAGGCCTCGGAAAGGCCCTCCCCGGCTACCAGACTGATCGTGTCGTCGGTCGGGTCATATAGCATAAACGTCACGGTAGCGTCGGGCATTTCCCGCGCCACCATTTTTGTGACCTCCGCCAAAATAGCCATGAAAGGTTCATGACTGGCGATCATGTCTTGAATTTTTTGTTGATCCGCCAACTCGGCAAGGATGTGATTCATTCTTATGCCTTAAAGAGAATCATGATTACTCGAAGCTACCATTGATTTTAGAAGATTAGCAGCCAATTAACAGCCAACCATAGAAACCTTATGCAGACTTGCGCTTTCGCAATTTAGATTTGCTTAATTCCCGTTATGCTAGCCAGAGCAACTCTTTGCTGGAAAAGGAGTCAACATGACCGACCACATGCCGGATGGCTTGTCCGCAGCGGGGCGAGATTTAAGGGCTTACACGGACCACTTACGCCCAAAACATCCTGTCGTGCGAAATACTAACGGAGAGTGGGTGCTATTAAGACACGCCGACGTTTTAGCCGCCGCCCTAGACCAAGAGCATTTCTCCAGCCAAGTCTCCCACTTCTTGCAAATTCCGAATGGCCTAGACGGGCAAGAGCACACGCTTTACCGAACGATTGTTGAACACTACCTTAGCCAAGGCGCGGTGGAACCCTTTGTACCCGTATTCAAAAAGATAGCCAGCCAGCTGGCGGCAAGCTTACCGCGGGGTGAAGTGGTGGATGCCGTCAACGACATAGGCGCAGTCTTTGCGGTTCGAGCTCAGTGCGCTTGGCTGGGGTGGCCCACAGAGCTTGAACCAAGACTGCTTGACTGGATGAAGGACAATCATGCCGCCACTCGCTCCGGCAATCGCAGTTGGATGGCAGAAGTTGCCGGGCAGTTTGATGACATTATTCGCTCGGTTATACAGCCACGACGATCTGCCGGTGGTATCGCGCCTGACGATCTAACTACAAAATTGTGCCGACAAAAAGTGAATGGTCGCCTCCTGACCGAAGCAGAGTTGGTGTCCATTTTGCGCAACTGGACAGGTGGTGATTTAGGCTCAATCGCGTTGTGTGTCGGAGTACTCATTTCCCATCTTGCGAAACATCCCGCCCGTGTGGCGCGAATACGCGAAGGCTCTGACACCGAAGTTGAAGCCATCATCAACGAAATTTTGCGATTGGATAATCCTTTCGTTTCCAACCGGCGAATCACAACCTGTCCCGTGGAAATTGCAGGCCAGAAGATACCTAAAGGTGAAAAAGTTAAGCTGAACTGGACTTCCGCCAACCGCGATGAGGCCGTCTTCGACAATAACTGCTTTAACCCTGAGGCCCACGCCGCCTCAAACTTGCTTTATGGCGCGGGCAAACACACTTGCCCGGGACAGCTACTAGCAACCTGGGAGTTGCGCATTGCTTTGAAATCGATCCTCAAGACAGTGCAGTCCATCCGATTTGCACCCGGTGAAACGCCTGAGCGAGAGGTTGCACCTGTCGGTGGATACCGCCGAGTGCCCATCCTGATAACCTGATTGGCGCTGGGCAAGCGCGTAATTTAGAAGCGGTTCGCCAACGCTTAGTGCCAGTTTCCTGATAGAATTTGACCTGTGAGCAAGGGAGAAGCGCGCAAGACCAGAATCCGAAAATGATGACACAGAGTAATTCATGAGCAGAATGGCGACTTCAGAGAACACCAACCACTTGACCGAAGAGCGTGAGAAGAGCGGAACGGAGCCATCCCGACGCTTTTCCATCGCACCAATGATGGATTGGACCACGCCCCACTTCCGCTATTTGGCGCGTATTCTCAGTCGCCGCGCACTTCTGTATACCGAAATGGTGACCACGGGCGCATTGATTCACGGAGATACTCAGCGATTTCTTCGCCACGATCCGGCTGAATACCCGTTGGCGTTGCAGCTGGGTGGCAGCAACCCGGATGAGTTGGCAGAGTGCGCAAAGCTTGCTGAGGAGTATGGTTTCAGTGAAGTAAACCTGAACGTGGGCTGCCCCAGCGACAGAGTTCAAAACAACATGATCGGCGCATGCCTGATGGGGCACCCGGATAAAGTCGCCGAAGGTGTGGCGGCGATGAAAGCCGCAACCAGTCTGCCGGTGACCGTCAAACACCGGATTGGCATCAACGGTCGTGAATCTTGGGAAGAGCTGTGCGAGTTTATTGAAAAAGTGTCTGCCGTTGGCTGCAACACATTCATTGCCCACGCCCGCATTGCCATTCTCGAAGGGCTCAGCCCGAAAGAAAACCGCGACATCCCCCCGCTGAAGTACGATTGGGTGTACCGTTTAAAGCAGACCTATCCGGACTTGGAAATCATCATTAACGGTGGCATCAAAACCATCGACGAATGCCATGATCACCTTCGCCATACCGACGGTGTCATGCTGGGCCGGGAGGCCTACCACAATCCTTGGTTGCTGACCGAAGTGGACCCCGAATTTTTCGGTGAACAAGCGCCGGTAGCCAGTCGCCACGAAGCCCTCCGTGCGATGTTCCCGTTCATCCAAAAAGAGTTGGACCGTGGCGTTTACCTCACCCACATTACCCGCCACATAATGGGTCTGTTTTTAGGCATGCCCGGCGGCCGGCAATTCCGGCGTCACTTAAGTGAAAATGCCAACAAGCGAGGCTCGGGACTCGAAGTGGTTGAACAAGCACTTGCGAAAGTGCGAGAGCCAGAAGCGGTTTTGGAAAACTAACGGCCACAGCCTTTAGTTGTCTTGTTCCTGTTGTAAGCTGCCGTTATTGTAGAGGTTACGAAAGTGTTCCGGAGCCGAACACCTCAATAACAACTATCAACGCGGACGACAGCACGAATGACGAACAAGCTAGACCAACTGAAAACCATGACGACGGTGGTTGCCGACACCGGTGACCTAGACGCCATCGCCCAATGGCGGCCGCAAGACGCAACCACCAATCCGTCCCTCCTCCTTAAAGCAGCCGCCTCGGATGCGTACCGGCCTATGCTGGACAACGCCATTATGATGGCCAACCGCCAAGGCGGTTCTTCTACCGAACAGCTAACCTTGGCAACCGACATGCTGGCTGTCCTCGCTGGCAAAGAAATTCTGGAACTGATTCCGGGCGTGGTATCTACCGAGGTTGATGCTCGTCTGTCCTTTGATACCGCCGCTACGCTCAAGCGTGCACGCCGGATCATCGAGCTTTACGATCAGCAAGGAGTCGATACCAGCCGGGTTCTGATCAAGATTGCCTCAACCTGGGAAGGTATTCTTGCCGCCGAGCAGCTAGAAAAAGAAGGTATTCGTTGCAACCTCACCCTGCTGTTCTCATTCGTTCAGGCGGTTGCCTGTGCTCAAGCCGGCGCCCACCTTATTTCACCCTTTGTCGGCCGAATTCTGGACTGGCATTTAGCCAACTCAGGCCGCGATAGCTACCCGGCGAACGAAGATCCCGGCGTACAATCCGTTACCAGAATCTACAACTACTACAAAACCCACGGCTTCAACACAGTGGTCATGGGGGCAAGTTTCCGAAATGCCGGGGAGATTGAAATGTTGGCCGGTTGCGACCGCCTAACCATCAGCCCTGCACTGCTGCAAGAACTTCAGGATGACAAGGGACCGTTAACTCAAAAGCTCAAAGCCGAAACCGCCACGAGCAGCGACATCATTGGCCCGGTTGACGAGAAATTGTTCCGCTGGGAATCCAACGAAGACGCTATGGCGACCGAGAAGCTGGCCGATGGTATTCGCCGATTCTCAGCCGACCAGATTGAATTGGAAAACCAAGTGCGCCAACAGGCCAGCGCTGCATAAGTTGCAGCTTGTGCCTGCGGCCCCAGTGATCGCCCGTTAATTCGAGGATTTCATCATGTTAGCCATTCTTCATCCGAATACTGAGCTGAATAGCGAAGCTTACCGCCAAACCATGCACTATATGGAAAACCTGCCCGGCGTGAGTCTGCGGGTTCACGAGGTTCAAGGTGCCAGTCAGCGGTTGACCGAAATCTATCTGCTGGGCGACACCAAGCCGCTGGATAAAGACGAGATTGAAGCCTTACCGGCGGTCGAACGAGCCATTCGGATATCAGAAGACTATCGCATCCTGGGGCGCCATAAAGACGATAATCGTCAAAGTGGTTTCAACTACAACGGTGTCGACTTTAACCAGAACAACCTGAATGTCTTCGCCGGTTTGTGTGCGGTGGATGTGCCTGAGCATGTCGAAATCATGATGAAGGCATTAGAAGAAAACGGTCAGGTGTGCACCCGTATGGGCGCCTACAAGCCCCGAACCAACCCCTACTCGTTTCAGGGGCACGGCCAAGGCTGTTTACCTTGGGTATTCGAGAAGGCCGGTAAGCATGGCATTAAAGTGGTCGCGATGGAGATCACCCATGAAAGCCACATTGAAGAAATTGATACCTGCCTGGAAAAACTGGGCCGGCCTACGGGCGTCATGCTACAGGTGGGCACCCGCAACACCCAGAATTTTGAACTTCTGAAAGCCATTGGCCGCCAGAGCACCTACCCGGTGCTGCTGAAACGAGGTTTCGGAATCACGCTGAATGAATCACTCAACGCCGCCGAATACTTAGCCAGTGAAGGCAACGCCAACGTGATTTTCTGTCTACGGGGAATGAAAACCGAAGCGGGCCTGCCGCACCGGAACATGGTCGACTTTGCCCACGTACCGGCGGTAAAACGCCTGACACGCATGCCCGTTTGCGTTGATCCATCTCATTCCGTTGGTACTCGGCAGCACTCGCCCGATGGTATTCTCGATGTGATGCACGCCACCGCACAGGGCGTTATCGCCGGGGCTAACATGGTCCTGGTAGATTTCCACCCGAAACCCGAGAAAGCCTTGGTAGACGGCCCCCAGGCTCTACTAATGAACGAACTACCGGCCTACCTGGAAGATATCCAGTTATGCCATGACACCTGGAAGAAGCGCCAGGCTATCTACAAACGATTAAAGGATAATGCTACAGAATGATCATTTATGGTCACCGCGGGGCTAAAGGTGAGGCCCCTGAAAACACCCTTCCCGGGTTTCTTCATGCTTACCGGCAAGGCGTACGGCACTTCGAGCTAGATTTGGCATTATCGAAAGACGGTATACCGGTTCTGGTACACGATTTAACCGTAGACCGCACCACAGATCAGAAAGGCGGCATCAGCCGATACACCGCCCAAGAGCTGAGCCAAATGGATGCCCGGCGAAACACCAGCTCATGGTCTCACCCTACTGGTATACCAGCTCTTGAAACCTTGCTGGATCAACTGCCTGACATGGAGCACCTCCAGCTTGAGGTGAAGAAAGACAACCGGGACCGACTCAACATTCTGTGCAACCGTCTGACCGAAATCATTCAGCGGCGGAATCTATACCAAACCGCTGCTATCACCTCGACCGATCCTTGGTTTCTGCGGGAGATCCGCCGCCGCGACAAGAACATTCGCCTGGGGCTGGTGGCTGAGCGAAAATTTCCCAAGCCGTTAAAAACCGCCAGCTCTCTGGGTTGCGAATTCTTTTGTGTGAATTGGCGCATTCTCAGCAAGGGAATGGTAGACATGGCTCACAAACGCAATATGCACGTCTCCGCCTGGACGGTAAACCGCATCCACGACATGCTCAAACTGGAAGAGATGGGGGCGGACAGCATTATCACAGACTTTCCGACAAGCACTCGAATGTACTTCGATAACCGCGCTAAATCTTTGGTGACTTTGCCTGTACAAGAAACCGAGCAGCCAGAATTGTAACTGGCCGCTCGGAGTCGGCCTGAATCAGAAGATTCGGTTCAGGCCGTTCAGTGCAGCTACCCGATAGGCTTCCGCCATAGTGGGGTAGTTGAAGGTGGTGTTAATGAAGTAGTTCAGGGAGTTCGCCGCCCCCTCCTGATTCATAATGGCTTGACCGATGTGTACGATTTCCGCTGCTTGATCACCAAAGCAGTGAATACCCAGAATTTCCCGGGTTTCTCTGTGGAACAACAACTTCAACATACCCACCGCTTCTCCGGTAATCTGCGCACGCGCCAGGTCTTTAAAAAACGCCTGACCCACATCATACGGTACTTTAGCTTCGGTCAGTTCGCGTTCGGTTTTACCAACAGAGCTGATTTCCGGGATGGTGTAAATGCCAGTGGGCACATCATCCACAAAGCGGAAGTGTTCATCTTGAACCACATCCGAAGACGCGGAACGCCCCTGATCATAGGCCGCACTAGCCAAGCTAGGCCAACCAATTACATCGCCCACTGCGTAGATGTGTTCTACTTCCGTGCGGTAGTGGTCATCGACTGCCAACTGGCCTCGGCCATTCGGCTCAAGACCGACTTTGTCGAGCCCCAGATTATCGGTGTTGCCACTGCGGCCGTTACACCACAAGAAGGCATCGGCTCGGATCTTCTTGCCCGACTGAAGTGTGAGCACCACGCCGTGATCGTCACCTTTAACGGTTTCATACTGCTCATTATGGCGAACCAGCACCCCATTGCTTCTCAGGTGATAGCTGAGCGCATCTGAAATCTCGTCATCCAGGAATGACAGCAGGCGACTGCCCGGGTTAATCAGATCAACCTTGACCCCCAAACCCGCAAAGATCGAGGCGTATTCAGAACCAATAACGCCAGCGCCGTAGATGATCAACGTTCGTGGAGTATGAGACAGGTTCAAAATGGAGTCGGAGTTGTAGATCCGATGGTGGCGAAAATCCACATCGGGCGGCAAATACGGGCGTGATCCTGTTGCGACAATAGCCTGCTTGAAATGGATCGTCTCAACCGATTTATGACCGCGAATTTCCAAGCGGTTCTTGTCCAGAAACGCCGCGCGGCCGTTCAGCAAATCAACCCGGTTACGGGAGTAAAACTGCGTGCGCAATTTAACCTGCTTACCGATGACCTTCTGGGCGCTTTGCAGGACCCGCGGGAACGAGAACCAACGAGGCTCACCAATGTCCCGGAACATCTGGTTCGTGTTGAAGGTGATAATCTGCTTAACAGAATGACGCAGTGCCTTGGAAGGAATGGTTCCCCAGTGAGTACAGTTACCCCCCACGGTTGCCTTATCCTCAATGATCGCAACCCGCTTATTGTGCTTGGCCGCATTCATTGCCGCCCCCTCACCAGAGGGGCCGGCGCCAATAACAACAACGTCGTAATGATGTTCTGCCATGCGCGCAGTATCTCCTTATCTACGTCTCGTGAGCGTAGCTTTCA
Source organism: Marinobacter sp. JH2 (assembly GCF_004353225.1). Lineage (NCBI taxonomy): Bacteria > Pseudomonadati > Pseudomonadota > Gammaproteobacteria > Pseudomonadales > Marinobacteraceae > Marinobacter > Marinobacter sp. JH2. Next base: position 1,696,576 of record NZ_CP037934.1, read on the forward strand.
TTATTGAGTGTGTGATCACTTGTCGCTATTTTTCGACTTTACTGGCGTCGTAGGCCAAATCTTCTGCCCTCACCGGTTCTGCTGAGTCAGAACGGCTATCTTCGCATTTCTGGGTGTTGCCGCCACAAATATCACAGGAAGAACTGATACCCAGTGCGCCAATACCGCCACAGGTACCACTGATGGGCTTTCGCCCGAAAATAACGCCGACAGACATACCCACCATCAGCAGAACCACAATTGCCAAAACTAACAAAAAGGTACTCATACCCTGCCCCCTTTACTGGACAACGTAAGATGAAAAAGCCGGTGTGCTGTGCACTTCAAAGCCCGCTTCTCCCCTTACAATAAAATACGCCGGAATGTTTTCTCGCGTCGCCAGGCTCATTGCCCGCTCAAACCCCATAACATTAAACGCTGTTGCCAATGCATCGGCTGTCATGCAGTCATCCGAGATGACGGTAACGGATGCTAACCGATGATCAATCGGCTTTCCGGTATCTGGATCAATTGTATGCGAATATCGCTGCCCTTCCGATTCGTAATAGTTACGATAGTCACCTGAGGTTGCCATGGATTTCCGGTCCAGTGCCACCACTACGTTAACTTGCCGAGCTTGTTCCGAAGGGTTTTCAACCGCTAGCCGCCAAACGTCGTCATCCGGCTTTCGGCCTCGGGTACGCACTTCACCGCCTATCTCAACAAGGTAGGCCTGAACACCTTGGCTGTCGAGATAACGGGCCACCACATCCACACCATAGCCTTTGGCAATGCCTGACAGATCAATGTACTGGGGTTGTTTGGCACGAATAGCCAATGTGGCTGAATCAAGTTCCAGGTACTCCCAGCCGGTCGCGCTCAGCACATTATCCAGCTCCTCATCAGAGGGGCTATGCTCAGGCCTGGCATCCGGCCCAAATCCCCAAAGGTTCACGACCGGACCAATAGTGACATCGTATGCACCATCCGTCTGAGCTGATATTTCCTGAGCACGCTGGATTACTTCAAATAACGGGGCCGAAAGTGTTGTCCAGTCGGCCTGACTCGCCTTCTGGTTCAACCTCGAAAGCTCTGAGTCTGGCTTCCAGGTAGACATAGCGTTATCCACCTGCTCCAACTCAGCCTGGATCCCCTGTGCCAATACTTTGAGCTTGGCGTTGTCTTCCGGCAATACGACATTGATGTGATACGTCGTCCCGAAGATCCCCCCAGAAATCTCCCAGATTTTTTCTTCTTCCTGAAACGAGCAACCCGCCAGGGCAGCCATCGCCAGCGTCATAATGACGCTGGCCATAACCACCCTGACGGGTCCAAACATGCGGGATGTCATTTGAGCTAATTAACCTCCAAAGTCATCCAGCATGATGTTTTCGTCTTCAACACCAAGATCTTTCAACATCTTGATGACAGACGCGTTCATGATTGGGGGTCCACACATGTAGAACTCACAATCTTCAGGTGCCGGGTGGTCCTTCAGATAGTTTTCGTACAACACGTTATGGATGAAGCCGGTCGGGCCTTCCCAATTATCGGTTGGCAGCGCATCGGACAACGCAACGTGCCACTCGAAGTTTTCGTTTTCTTCCGCCAGACCGTCAAAATCTTCTACGTAGAACATTTCGCGGACGCTACGGGCACCGTACCAGAAGCTGATTTTGCGCTTCGAGTTCAGGCGCTTGAGCTGGTCGAAGATGTGGGAACGCATAGGCGCCATACCCGCACCACCGCCAACGAATACCATTTCAGCATCGGTCTTCTTAGCGAAGAACTCACCGAACGGCCCCATAACGGTAACCTTGTCACCCGGCTTCAGGTTGAACACGTAGCTCGACATGATGCCTGGCAGGTGGTCGCTGCCGGGAGGTGGTGTAGCGATACGGATGTTGAACTTCAGCACACCCTTCTCTTCCGGGTAGTTCGCCATGGAATAGGCCCGGATAGTTTCTTCCTTGTTGATCGCCTTGTAACGCCAGATGTCGTGCTTGTCCCAGTCTTCATGAAACTCTTCTTCGATATCGAAATCCTTAAAATCGATTTCGTACGGATCGCACTCCAACTGCACATATCCACCAGCGCGGAAATCGACCTCCTCGCCTTCTGGAAGCTTCAGAACCAATTCTTTGATGAAAGTGGCCACGTTGTGGTTAGAAATGACTTCGCATTCCCACTTCTTAACACCAAAGAATTCTTCCGGTACTTCAATCTTCATGTCCTGCTTCACAGGAACCTGACAAGACAAGCGCCAGCCTTCTTTCTCTTCACGGTTAGTGAAGTGAGTCTTTTCAGTCGGCAGCATCGCACCGCCGCCGTCCAGAACTTTACACTTACACTGGGCGCAAGTACCGCCCCCACCACACGCTGAGGACAGGAAGATGCCACTGCCTGCCAGAGTACCCAACAGCTTGCCCCCGGCTTCCGTTTTCACGGTATGGTCCGGGTCGTCATTGATTTCGATGGTCACATCACCGGTGCTTACCAGTTTGGATCTTGCCGCGAGAATGACCGCAACAAGCGCCAGAACGATAACGGTGAACATGACCACGCCGAGTATTATTTCTGTATACATGGTCTCGCCTTTTCGTTAAACCGAATCACCGGGTGAATTACAGGGAAATCCCTGAAAAGGACATGAAGCCAAGGGACATCAAACCAACAGTAATGAAGGTAATCCCCAAGCCGCGCAGGCCTTCCGGAACATCGCTGTACTTGAGCTTCTCGCGGATACCAGCCAGAGCAATGATCGCCAAAGCCCAGCCTACACCAGCCCCAAAGCCGTAAACCACACTTTCACTGAAGGTGTAATCACGCTCAACCATGAACAGCGCCGCGCCCATGATGGCGCAGTTCACTGTGATCAGTGGCAGGAACACACCCAGCGCGGAGTAAAGTGCCGGAATGTATTTATCCAGAATCATTTCCATGATCTGAACAATGGCAGCAATAACTCCGATGTAAGTGATCAAGCCCAGGAAGCTCAGGTCAACCTCGGGCAGACCGGCCCACGCCAGCGCACCTTCACGCAGGATGTTGTTGTAAATAAGGTTGTTCACCGGAACGGTCAACGTCAGTACAACAACTACGGCGATACCCAGACCGGTAGCAGCTTCAACTTTCTTGGATATGGCCAGGAACGTACACATACCCAAGAAGAACGCGAGAGCCATGTTCTCAATGAAAATAGCCTTGAGAAGCAGGCTGATATAGTGCTCCATCAGAAGGCCTCCTTATGGGTGTGACGGGACATCTTATAGTCCGGCTCTTCAACCTGCTCTGGCATCCAGGTACGCAGACCCCAAATCGCCAAACCGATGATGAAGAATGCACTCGGTGGCAACAGCAGCAAACCGTTGGTGATGTACCAACCGCCTTCGTTGACCGGAGTCAGCAAGGTAACACCGAACAAAGAACCGGCACCCAGCAGCTCGCGGAAGAAGGCTACGAACAACAGCATGACCGAGTAGCCAAGACCGTTGCCGATACCGTCTACGAAGCTCAACCAAGGGCCATTCTTCATGGCAAAACCTTCGGCGCGGCCCATAACGATACAGTTGGTTATGATCAGACCAACGAAAACCGACAACTGCTTACTGATTTCGTAGGCATAGGCTTTGAGGATCTGGTCTACCACGATTACCAAAGAGGCAATGATGGTCATCTGTACGATGATCCGGATACTTCCGGGAATTTGGGTGCGTACCAGCGATACCGCCAAGTTTGAAAACGCGGTAACCGCGATAACCGACAAGCACATAACGATGGTAACGCTCATACTCGTGGTTACTGCGAGCGCTGAACAAATACCAAGGATCTGCAGCCCGATCGGGTTGTTACTGAAAATCGGCTCGAAAAGAACCTGTTTGGCGTTTACTTCAGCCATGATCAGACCTCCCCTTCACGAAGTTTCTTGAGGAACGGCGCGTAGCCACGGTCGCCCATCCAGTAGTTGACCAGCTGCTCAACACCGCGGCTGGTAAGCGTGGCGCCAGAAAGAGCATCAATCTTGTGCTCTTTGTTCTTGGCGTCAGCGCCAACACCGCCTTTGACCAGTTGAATCTGGGGCTCGGTTGGGTCTTCGCCGTACAGCTCTTTACCTACCCATTGCTGTTTCCAACGCGGGTTGTCTACCTCACCACCAAGGCCCGGGGTTTCCGCGTGAGCGTAGAAACCAAGCCCTTCGATGGTGTTCAAGTCGCCTTCAAGAGACACGAAGCCGTACAGAGTTGACCACAGGCCGTAACCGTGAACCGGCAACACCACACGAACCAGATCGCCGTTTTCGCTCAAAGTGTATACCTTGGCGATGTTCGGACGACGCTTGATACCGGCCTTGTCTTCGGATGACGGAATGTTGGTGCTGAGTTCCGGGTCAGACGACGCTTTGTACATGTCGTATTTCATAGGGTCTTCTACATCAACGGCAGAAGGCTCTACGAAATCGCCGGTTTCAAGATCAACCAGGCGAACGTCGAACAGCTCAAAAGTTTCTTCGATCTGATCGGCACTCGCGCCGGTTTCCAGCATACCCGCTGCAGCCAGAATGTTGGACTTGATGTCCAGGTTCTGGTTTTTGATCTGGGCCGGACGGAGCGATACCGCTGCGGTGGAAACCACCACAGAGAATACAATACTCAGTACCAGCGCAACGATAAGGGTTCTGGAGACAGTTTCTTTAGCTTTAGCCACGAGCAAGCCTCCGTTTGATGTTAGCTTGAACCACGTAATGATCCATCAGCGGCGCAAACAGGTTAGCAAACAAGATCGCCAACATGATGCCTTCCGGGAACGCAGGGTTAACCACGCGGATCAAAACGGTCATTACACCCACCAGGATACCGAAGCACCAACGGCCGGTGTTTGTCATAGACGCCGAAACAGGGTCTGTTGCCATAAACATCATACCAAAGGCAAAACCACCCATAACCAGGTGCCAGTGCGGTGGTACAGCAAACATGTTATTGGTCTCAGAACCGATCAGATTCAACAGCAAGGACATAGCGATCATGCCAATTAGCACACCGCCAACAATGCGGTAGCTTGCGATTCGCATGGCAATCAGAGCCAAACCACCAATAAGAACAGCGATAGTGGAAGTTTCACCCATGGAACCTTGGATCGTTCCCACGAATGCATTCATCCAGCCAATCTGCTGGCTCAATACTTCCATGCCTTCACTGGCCGCCACGCTTAGCGCTGTTGCACCACTGAATCCGTCAACAGCGGTCCAAACCGTGTCGCCGGAAATCTGAGCCGGATAAGCAAAATACAGGAAAGCACGACCGGTCAGCGCCGGGTTCAGGAAGTTTTTGCCAGTACCGCCAAACACTTCCTTACCGATCACAACACCGAAGGTGATACCCAGAGCTACCTGCCACAATGGGATAGACGGCGGGCAAATCAATGCGAACAGAATGGACGTTACAAAGAAGCCTTCGTTGACTTCGTGGCGACGCACCGTTGCAAACAGCACCTCCCAGAAACCACCCACTATGAAGGTCACCGCGTATACCGGAATGAAATAAGCCATGCCGTATACGAAGTTGTCCCACAGGCCAGCTCCGGCGCCTGTAACGGCGAGAGCTTGAATAAATGCGGTACGCAGACCACCGTCACCCACCAGGGCATCCGGATTTGCGGCCAGGAAGTTATTGGCCTGAAAGCCAATATTCCACATACCGAAGAACATCGCCGGGAACGCACACAACCATACTGTGATCATGATGCGCTTAAGATCAACGCCGTCACGAACGTGTGAAGTTGTCTTAGTTACCGATCCGGGCGTGTAGAAAATAGTATCAGCGGCTTCGTAAAGCGCATACCAGCGCTCCCACTTGCCACCTTTTTCAAAGTGATGCTCGATACCATCGAGATACTGTCTGATAGACATCTTATTAGCCCTCGATCTCGATTCGGGTCAGGTTCTCACGGAGAATCGGACCGTATTCATATTTACCCGGACACACAAAGGTGCACAGCGAGAGATCTTCTTCGTCCAGCTCCAGAGCGCCCAGTTTCTGAGCCACTTCGGTATCACCAACAATCAGCGCACGCAGCAGCTGGGTTGGCAAAATATCCAGCGGCATCACCTTCTCGTAAGCTCCGACAGGAACCATCGCCCGCTCACTACCGTTAGTGGTGGTGGTGAAGTCAAAGCGCTTGCCGCCCATTAGCTTGGACACGTAGATATTCAACACCGAGAACTTATTGGCACCAGGCGTCAGCCAACCCATGAAGTGGCGTTTGAAGCCCTCTTCCAGAACAGACACTTGATTGGCGAACCGACCCAAGTAGGCACAAGGACCATCACCACGACGGCCACCGAAGACAGAACCGGAAATCGCACGAATTTCACAATCGGTTGCTACTTCACCGTCCAGTAGCTCCGGCAAGTTTGCACCCAAACGGGTACGAACAAGACGAGGCTTCAGGGCTTTCGGGCCACCAATCGCCACGATGCGTTCGACCGGCACTTCACCGGTTTCGAACAGCTTGGCAATATCAATCACGTCTTGGTAATTGACAGACCATACAGTCTTGTTGGCAGAAACCGGGTCCAAATGGTGGATATGGGTTCCCACGTTGCCGGCAGGATGCAGACCGTCGAACTGATGCACTTCAATGTTGTCGGCTTTAGGCACAGACACGTTTGTGCCCGGCTTACCGGTAACAAACACCTTACCGTTAGTGAGGCGAGATATAATCGTCAGACCTTTCTCGAAAGCCTGGCTATTCTCACCGATGATCACCGCAGGGTCCGCCGCTAGCGGATTGGTGTCCATCACTGACACAAAAATGGAGTTCGGAGCAGAGTCGATAGCCGGAACCTTGCTGTACGGACGCGTGCGGAACGCTGTCCACAAGCCAGACTCGACAAGATTATCGACTACTTGCTGGCGTTCCAGGCCGGCGAGATCCGAGTCGTTATAGCGGGCATAAGTTTCAGCCTCGTCACCATCGATCTCGATGACAACAGATTGAAATACTCGACGCTCACCGCGATTCACTTCTTTTACCACACCGGCTGCCGGTGAAGTGTAACGAACGCCTTCGGTCTTCTTATCCGTGAACAGCAGCGTACCGCGCTTAACACGGTCCCCTTCTTTCACAGCCATTGTCGGCTTCATGCCGTGATAGTCAAATCCAATAAGCGCCACGTGGCGAATCGGCTTGCCATCGGTAATGGTCTGTTCGGGAGCGCCGCTGATGGGAAGATCCAGGCCTTTTTTGATCTTGATCATTAGCCTCATCCAGTCATCAGAAACTATTCTGTGGATTCTTAAACGCCCAACTCCTGTGCAACGTACCGTGGAGCCAGACACACCCAAAATCGCGCCAATTATAGAGATTAAGGAAACCTATTTCCACCGGTAACCCAAATGCTTTTGGTGCCAAGAAACACGAAAAACCCCGACAACTCTCGTTGCCGGGGTTTTTTCATTCCATCCCCTTGGGGCGAACTACGACCTTAGTCGCGTGCGCGCTTAGGGAAGATTGGGTAATCAACGCCAGCCATCTGATTAACACAACGGATAACCTGAGCACTGTAGCCGAATTCGTTGTCGTACCATACGTACAGAATCAGGCGCTTACCGTTCGCGATAGTGGCCTGAGCATCGACCACGCCCGCGTGACGGGAACCCACGAAGTCCGTTGAAACCACTTCTGGCGAGTTCACGAAGTCGATCTGTTTTTGCAGTTCAGAGTGCAGAGCCATTTCACGCAGGTATTCGTTCACCTTTTCCACATCCACATCGGACTTCAGGTTCAGGTTCAGAATCGCCATGGATACGTTCGGAGTCGGAACACGGATTGCGTTACCACTCAGCTTGCCCTTCAACTCAGGCAGAGCCTTGGCAACGGCCTTAGCTGCACCAGTTTCCGTGATAACCATGTTCAACGCCGCACTACGACCACGACGACTGCCTTTGTGGTAGTTATCGATCAAGTTTTGGTCGTTAGTATAAGAGTGAACCGTCTCAACATGACCATCTTCGATACCGAATTCGTCGTTAATCGCCTTCAGCACCGGGGTGATGGCGTTAGTCGTACAAGAAGCGGCAGATAGAATCTTGTCGTCTTCGGTGATCCAGTCGCTGTTGATGCCGTAAACGATGTTTTTGATATCGCCTTTACCCGGAGCCGTCAGAATCACCCGGCTAACGCCTTTGGATTTCAAATGCAGACCAAGACCAGCCTCATCACGCCAGATACCGGTGTTATCTACAACGATGGCGTTATCGATGCCGTATTCGGTGTAATCCACCTGATCAGGACCACCAGAGTAAATCACTTTGATGAAGTTGCCGTTAGCGATCAGGGCAGAGTTTTCTTCGTCAACCGTGATGGAGCCGTTGAAAGGCCCGTGCACAGAGTCACGACGCAGCAAGCTGGCACGCTTCTCGAGATCATTCTCAGCGCCGCCCTGACGCACGACGATTGCGCGCAGACGCAGGTTATTTCCGCCACCCGCTTTTTCGATCAGGATACGAGCCAGAAGACGACCGATACGACCAAAACCGTATAGAACCACATCTTTGGTGTCGTTGTTGGCATCTTGTACAGACTGAGCTTCGTACTCGCCAACGATAGAGCCGATTTCACGCTTCAGGAAGTCAACAAGGTCACCACCTTCTTCTCTGAATTTGACCGCAAGCTTACCGATATCCACGTGAGCGCGACCCAGATTCAGCTTATCCATCTCTTGCAGAATAGGCATGGTGTCGTGCACAGACAGTTCGCTGTCTTCAACCTGACGAACAAAACGGTGAGCCCGCAGGATGTCGATCACAGACTGATTAATGATCGAGCGACCGTAAATAGAAGTCACTACATTGTTTTTACGGTAAAGACGGCCGATCAGCGGAATCATGGCTTCCGCGGTAGACTCTCGTTCAGTCCAGTTGGACAGATGCTGGTTGATCTTGTCGTGACTCACGGTTGAAACCTCGTTTAGCACTGGGGAGTAATTTTGAGGCGCACATTATCCAACTTAACGAGCCTCACGGCAAATGGCTTTGTGTATCCCTATAACAAGCAGCAACCATGACACTTCAATCCTTGAGCGATAGAATGATGCGCTTTCGGTTCCCAGACGCCTCAAACTAGGAGACGGCCAAGCCCATGGCTCAAGGTTCAACCAACACCTTCGCGAACATTTCTCTGATCGCGCCCGCAGCACCCGCGCAAGCAGCCGATCACAGAAAATGGGGGCAGCTGCAGGGCTGCAGTCAGGCTCTCGCAATCTGTGAAAGTGCAAGAAGCCACAAAGGCTTGACACTCGTCGTCACCAGAAGCACCGATGAGGCCATTCGACTAGAGCAAGCGGTTCGGTTTTTCCTTAGCCTGCCGCCCGAAGAGGACGGCGCAGCTATCTCTGAAGACGGCTTGGAGCTGTTATCGCTACCTGACTGGGAGACTCTGCCCTATGACCTTTTCTCTCCCCATCAGGACATCACTTCCCGGCGCATTCGCACCCTGCACCGTCTGCCGTCTACTGATCACGGTATTTTAATCGTTCCGGCACGAACCTTGATGCACCGGCTGGCACCGCCCAGCTATTTGCAAGGCAACACTTTACTTCTAAAAACCGGTCAGACACTGAACATCGACAACTGGCGCATGCAACTGGAAGCTGCTGGATATCACCATGCTGAAAACGTGTACGAGCACGGCGAATACGCAGTTCGGGGCGCAATTCTCGATATCTACCCGATGGGCTCCAACCTGCCCTACCGAATAGACCTGTTTGACGATGAAATCGAAACTCTAAGAACCTTCGACCCGGAAACTCAGCGCTCAATCGAGCGCATCGAACAAATCGAGCTGCTACCCGCACACGAATTCCCTTGGCATAAAGAAGCACGCTCCGGGTTTCGCAACCGGTGGTTTGAATACTTCCCTCACTCGGATAAAGATTCCCCGGTCTATCAGGATGTGAGCAACGGCATTACCCCTCCCGGCATCGAATATTATTTGCCGTTGTTCTTTGAGCAAACGGCGACGCTCTTCGATTATCTGCCAGCGTCCACCTTGGTCTTTACAGAAGATGGCTTGAACGATGCTATTCAAGCATTCGACAGCGAAACCCGTGCTAGACACGAGGACAGACGGCACGACCGCCTGCGTCCGATTTTACCGCCTGCCGAGCTCTTTCTGTTACAAGAAGAGGCGCTTGGCCAGTTAAAACGTTATCCCCGGGTCACTTGCAGCCCAGAGCCGACATCCGGTGCAGGCTCTGCTAATTGCGCCGCTGAGGCACTACCCGATATCGCCATGGACGGCCGCGCGGCCGACCCGGCAGGACGACTCAAACGCTTTCTCAACGATTTTCCGGGCCGCGTCCTCATTTGCGCCGAGTCTTCAGGTCGCCGCGAAGCACTGATCGAAAACCTAGAGAGCCAGAAACTTAAACTGAGCACCGTGACTAGCTGGCAGGAATTTCTCGCTCAAAACGACACCAGCCTGGCAATTACCATTGCCCCGATGGAACAAGGCATGGTGTTGCCCGAACAAAACCTGGCTCTGATCACTGAAACCGCTCTGTTTGGCGAGCGGGTACTGCAACGCCGGCGCCGTGAAAAGCCAACGGAAGTGGACGATGCCGGTTATCGAGATCTGTCGGAGCTTCGAATCGGGTCACCGGTGGTGCACATTGACCACGGCGTAGGCCGCTACAAAGGGCTCGAAACCATCAGTGCCGGTGGTGAATCCAATGAATTTCTGACACTGGAATACGCCGGCGGCTCGAAATTGTACGTTCCGGTTTCTAGTCTGCATCTGATTTCGCGCTACGCCGGCACTGACGAAGAACACGCGCCCCTGCACAAGCTAGGGACCGACCGCTGGAGCAACGCCAAGCAAAAAGCGCTGGAGAAGATCCGCGACACGGCAGCCGAGCTGCTGGATGTGTATGCACGCCGGGAAGCCCGAAAAGGCTTCCAGTTCGAGGACCCTAAAGAAGCCTATCGAGCCTTTGCTGCAGGCTTCCCATTTGAGGAAACCCCGGATCAGCAAGTTGCAATTCAAGCTGTCTTCGAAGACATGACCAGTGAGCAACCGATGGATCGCTTGGTATGCGGCGACGTTGGTTTTGGAAAAACCGAGGTTGCGATGCGCGCAGCTTTTCTGGCCACTTGGTCCGGCAAACAGGTTGCTGTTTTGGTGCCAACAACCTTGCTGGCCCAACAACACTACGAGTCTTTCCGTGACCGTTTTTCAGATACACCGGTTTCCATTGAGCTGCTAAGTCGATTCAGAAGCGGCACCCAAACCAGTAAAGCCATGTCCGCCATAGAGGAAGGCAAAGCGGATATTGTTATCGGCACTCACAAGCTTCTGCAAGGCGACGTGAAATTCAAAAATCTGGGTTTGGTCATTATTGATGAAGAACACCGCTTCGGCGTTCAGCAAAAGGAAAAGTTGAAGGCCCTACGCGCTGAAGTCGACATGCTCAATCTCACCGCCACGCCGATTCCGAGAACTCTGAACATGGCCATGGGGCACCTGCGCGACCTCTCGATAATCGCCACCCCGCCCGCTCGCCGCCTCTCGGTAAAAACCTTCGTTCGCCAACGGGACGAAGCCATGGTGAAAGAAGCCATTCTTCGTGAAATTCTCCGTGGTGGTCAGGTCTACTTTCTGCACAACGATGTTTCCACCATTGAGAAAACGGCCGAAGACCTCCGCAGGCTAATCCCGGAAGCCCGAGTGGGCGTTGGACACGGCCAAATGCGGGAGCGCCAGCTGGAACAGGTCATGTCGGATTTTTATCACAAACGCTTCAACGTTCTGGTGTGCACCACCATTGTTGAAACCGGCATCGATGTACCCAGCGCCAACACCATCATTATCGAACGAGCGGATAAATTCGGTCTGGCCCAGCTCCACCAACTGCGCGGCCGGGTTGGCCGTTCTCACCATCAGGCTTATGCTTATCTGCTGACGCCGCCACCCAAGAGCATTTCCGCTGATGCCAAGAAGCGACTGGATGCGATTTCAGAAGCTCAGGATCTTGGCGCCGGGTTCATGCTAGCCACTCACGATCTAGAGATTCGAGGCGCAGGCGAATTATTGGGCGACGAACAAAGCGGCCAGATCGAAAGCATCGGCTTCACTTTATATATGCAGTTATTAGATGAAGCAGTGAAGGCCATTCGCGAGGGCCGAACACCCAATGCGGAGCTGCCACTGAGCCACGGCACGGAAATGAACCTTCGTATTCCGGCGATCATTCCCGAAGATTACCTGCCAGACGTTCACAATCGCTTGATGCTGTATAAACGCATCGCCAGCGTAAAAGAAGAAACCGAATTAAAAGAACTTCAGGTTGAAATGATTGACCGCTTTGGATTATTGCCGGAGCCCGCCAAAAATCTTGTACGCCAGACTCAGCTCCGATTAATGGCGGAAGGCCTGGGCATCGATAAAGTGGACGCTGGCAAGGAATGGGTACGTCTGGAATTTGGCGCCAGCACCCCGGTTGATCCGCTGATTCTGGTTAAAAAAGTGCAATCCGCACCGGACACATACCGGCTAGAAGGCGCCAACAGCTTCCGCTTCCGGCTGAATGATGACTCAACCAATGGTAAACTCGACGCCATCGCAGCCATGCTGACCGAGCTTGGCCCTCATGACTCAAAAGCCAAGGCTTCTTGAACCAACCTGATTTAGCCGGAGTGAGACACTTGCAAGCCATGAAACGCTTATCTAAACCCTTGCTGACAAGCGCCGCCTTGGCCCTTGCGTTCACGCTACTGCCGGCGACAAACGCCCAAGCTCAGGAAGGCCGAAAAAACTTCTATCGAGCGGAAATCGTGATTCTTCAACGGTTGGTTGATCCTGCGTCTATCGAAGAACAGATGGCGGGTAAACAAATCGAGTCTTCGCGCAATGTTGCGAAATCACTTTGGGTTGAAGACGCCAATGGCCGCCGCAGCTCAGATTTGAAGCTCGCCGGTAGAAACGAACTGCATCTGGGCCGAGCGGCCAGTCGTCTGGAGAACAGCGGGAACTATCGGGTTCTGGCCGCAGCCGGCTGGTATCAGAACTTCCCGCCGAACTACAATGGGTCGCCCATGAGAGTGGCCGTTGGCGATTGGCTAACCGGGGCGCAGCAAACAGCCGTGGAAGGCCACATTGAAATTGACCGAAAGCGCTATCTTCACGTGGGCGTTCACCTGAACCATTGGCAAGATAGCCAGGCCTCGGAAGCCCCCGTTAAAACAGTTAACGCGGAAGAAGAAGCCGCCGAGCCCGAGCAAACAGGCACCATAGCAGACATGGCAGAGAATACTCAGCCCACCATCGCGAAACCCGTGCCTGCCGAGCTGGTAACCTGGATTAAAGAAACCCGCCGTATGCGCAGTCAGGAAATCCACTTCATCGATTCCCCCACTATCGGCGTACTGGTGTTCTTCAGGAAGCTGTAGACAAAGGCTCCAGCTCGCCTAGCTTGGCCATTGAGTGCTCTAAAATACGCTTGACGCCTGTCATGCCCTGCTCGATGGCCGCTTCAATCTCATCCATTGTAATGATGTGATCAGACTTCCCGGCCGCCCAGTTCACCACCAAGCCCAGACACACATAACGCATACCTAACTCGGCGGCCAGCACGGCTTCTGGCATGCCGGTCATTCCCACCAGATCACAACCATCCTGTTCAAGACGGCGAATCTCGGCGGCTGTTTCAAGCCGTGGACCTTGGGTAGCGCCATAAACGCCGAAATTGGAAAACTCGACCTTCAACGCTGCGGCCGACTCAATCAACAGAGCGCGCCCATCGTGATCGTAGGGATGGGTAAAGTCGATGTGAGTTACATGCTCGAGATCATCTTCGAAAAAGGTGCTGGCACGACCCCAAGTATAATCAATTAGCTGATGGGGAATCACCACATGGGCAGGCCCCATCGCCGAGTGGATTCCGCCAACGGCATTAACACCCACTACCGTCCGTACACCGGCATCGTATAGCGCTTGTAGATTGGCCCGGTAATTCACCCGGTGTGGTGGTATCCGGTGCGGATTGCCGTGACGAGCCAAAAAAACCACTGGCTGCTCCCCCAGCATGCCGTTAACCAAGACATCGGAGGGCTCACCCCAGCGGTTACGGTCAGCCTCTTTGCCTAAAATTTGAAGCTCACTCAGCTGCGTGAGCCCCGTTCCACCAATAACACCTATTGGACGATTAATCGCCATCTGCATTTCCCCCTTCTCCGGAATCTGCACCGTCGTCGCGGGCATGCGCCTCACCTTGATTTTCATTGTAATCGGGGTTCTCACGGGCGGCATTATCGCCGCGCTTCTCGCTCTTCTCCTGCGCGTTTTGATTGCTGACGGTTACACCGTCTGGCAAATGCAACGTACGCGTCGGGAAGGCGACTTCCGCACCGTGACCCTCGATGATGTCACTAATTTGCAGCAGCACATTTTCCTTGATGCCATGAAACCGCACCCAGTCCGTTGTTTTGGTGAAGGTGTAAATCATGATATCGAGCGTAGAGGCATTAAACGCCAGAAAATTCACGATCAAGGTCTGGTTGGCATCAATTTCGTTGTGGTTCTTAAGCATGTCGCGAATATCATCCACAATCGTTTTCATGGATTGCACATCCGCGTAACGAATCCCGATGGTTTCGGAAATTCGGCGATTGGTCATGCGTGACGGGTTTTCCACCGCAATAACGGTAAAGGCCGCGTTCGGCACGTAAAGCGGGCGCTTATCAAAGGTGCGAATGGTCGTTAAACGCCAACCAATGTGCTCCACCGTGCCTTCAATGTTACGGTCGGGCGAGCGGATCCAATCCCCTACCTTGAACGGTCTATCCAAATGGATAATGAAACCGCCGAAAAAGTTAGCCAATAAATCTTTCGCTGCAAAACCAACGGCGATACCACCCACACCACCGAAGGCCAGAACCCCCGAAATACTAAAGCCCAGAGTCTGCAATCCGGTGAGCACCGCGGTAATCACGATGACCGCACGAAGCAACTTGCTAATGGCATTTACCGTGGTGAAGTCCATGGGTTTGCGCATTTTGACGGGTGACACCAAAACTTTCTCAACTTGCTTCACCAGCCCGAACAGTGCCCAAACGACCACCCACATAAAACCGATTTTCAGCACGATTTCGTTAGCGGTAAACACCTCGGCATCAGAGAAGTGATGGGCAATTTCAGCGGCCCAATACACGCCCTGCAACCAGACAAACGCTACCAGCGGACGCCGGCTGGCATGCAGGACTGCGTCATCCCAGAGGTTTCGCGTATGACTGAATTTGTTCTCTAGGTATAGAACCACACGACCAACAATAAAGGCCACAATGGCTGTGCCAAACACCACGGCAAAAATCAGGATTCCAGCACGCCACCCTTCGGTAAGCATTCCGAACTGTTCAATCCACTCGTTCATTATGCGTAAGATATTTCCTATCATCCTTTCCCTCGGGGCTCGTCAATCTATTCAATTGTCACGTGCATACCCACTGGCGCACGCTCAAACAATTCTAGCAAATCCCTGCTCCTCATCCGCACGCAACCATGGGACATTGGTATACCCATCGGCTCGGTATCAGGTGTTCCATGAATGTATATGAAACGTCGGAAGGTATCGACACCAGGCCCACGGTTGCGCTGCCATTCCCGGCCGCACAGCCAAAGTATGCGAGTCAGGATCCAGTCGCGATCGGGGTATGCTGCTGCAAGGTCCGGCGCGTAAATCTCACCGGTTGGCCGGCGCCCGCGGAATACCGCATTCAGCGGCTGCCCATCGCCAATTCGCGCTCGAATATAGTGCTTGCCCCTAGGGGTGCAACCACTGCCATCACGCTCACCGGCGCCATTTAGCGCAGTAGATACCGGGTACTCAGCTAACAGGGCGCCGTCATCCGCCAGCAGCCTAAGCGATTGATCGTCGAGAGAAATGTGAATATGCGCCCGCTGGGGCCATGGGGTATTCAAAGCGTAAGCTCCCTCGGGCAAAAACCAGAGGGAAGCCTACCTGAGGGCGGGGAGTTCAGGCAACCGTAGTACCCGAGAGCGTTGGGGGAACCTGTAATTTATCGGGCGCCTTCATACCCTCGGCAAGGAAAGGTACCAAACGAGCGGCAATCTCCTGAACCGATGCCTGTACACCGAGTTTGTTGTCAAGTATATCGATCAAAGCATCACTACTGGACATCGTGAACGCTGTTGCGCCCAACATGAACTGTATCCGCCAGTATCGATCAACAGCAGACAGCTCCGGCGTGGCTTCTTTCAACAGGCTCATAAAACGGCTGAAGGGTTGCCCGTATTCCTGCTCCAAAAACTTGCGCAAATGCCCCTGAGATTGCGTATAGGCAAGGCCCAGCAAACGCATGAAGATAGAAATACCATTTTCATTGCGCTGAGGCATACGTATCGCACTTTCGGTCAATACCCAGAGAGTCTGGCTCAACGTCGGGGGGGTACCGTGACACTTCTGCTCTAACTCGTCGAACGCGGTTTCCAGTGTCGATGAAAACGGCGTCAAAAAACGCGCAAATACCGCATGGATCAGCGCTTTCTTTGAGCCAAAATGGTAATTGACCGCAGCCAGATTTACGTTAGCCTTACTGGTAATCATACGAAGCGAAGT
The DNA here is from genome assembly GCF_004353225.1 of Marinobacter sp. JH2. Classification (NCBI taxonomy): domain Bacteria; kingdom Pseudomonadati; phylum Pseudomonadota; class Gammaproteobacteria; order Pseudomonadales; family Marinobacteraceae; genus Marinobacter; species Marinobacter sp. JH2. The sequence goes on from NZ_CP037934.1 coordinate 1,713,185, forward strand.
TTCTGCGAACCCACGCTCCGCGAAAAGCTCTTCAGCTGCATCGAGAATGCGATCTACGGTATCTGATTGTGCCATCTTGTTATCAGCGCCTCTAACAAACGTCTGTTTGAAACATACGTTTGAGAGCTGATAATGTCAAGCACGAGGCTCGGGGGTTGCTGCCACCTCTTGCCACCCCTTATCTATGGCCATTTGGTTGCCATCCAAAAATGCTTGCTGGATTTTATTGTAAGCTCTTTCTGCTTCCAGCATGTAGATCAGATAATGCCGAAAATTTTCTCGCTTTGTGAGGCATCGGGGTAGAACCCTCTGCTCAGATAGCCGGATCATGTCGCTAAAGCGACCATGCCGCAAACTTGCGTTATAGCGGGCCATTCGGGCACATTGCCAAACCAGCCCCTCGCTCCCTTCCAGGTGTGCAATATGTTTGCGGGCATCGCTCAACATAGTCTGCCGTCGCCATACCAAATCCAGATAAGAAGGCTTGCTGGTGTAGATACGCCGAATAGACGGCACGCCCAAAAGAAGAATGATTACACTGGCCCCGAAGGCTCCGCCGGCAACCCACGCTGGCACGAAACCTGTTAATCCACTCAGAAACAGCGTCGCCGCCACCAAGGCAGACAACAACCAAAGATCACGACGCCGCCGTGCTTGCGCCAACGAGTAATTATCAGGCCAGTCCGACATCGACAGTAAGTCAAAGTCCATCAGCAGAACGCGGTCACATTGCCTCAGCATCAACCTGAGATTTTTCAATTCTGTTTGGGCTTGGCGGTGCTCATCATCTTGCTGGCTTTGCTCATTTTCAACGCTGGGACTGGCCTGATCAGATTGCTCGCCACGCTCTGTAGCCATGCCTTCTGGCTGATCTGCATCGCCGCCGTTATCGAGCTCGTTCTGGATAACGGCGGTAGGATCGGCCGGTCTACCTGCACGGAGTTGGGCGGGTGGTGAATCAACACCTCCAGCCATAGTTGTTGTGGCATTGTCCGCCATGAGATTCCCACTATTGAATGCTTTGATTGCTTGGTTATCGACCACAGGCGCTAAAGCTTGAGTGGGTTTCAACCGGTGCTACTCCTTGGCAACCGGCGCCACCGCCGGTATCCTTTCGCCATTCATCGCACGTCAGGAGACGGTTTATGTTTACCGGTATCGTTCAGGGAATTGCCAAAGTAATCGAAATCCATACAACACCGGGCCTGAACACCCTCGTTATTGAACTTCCTGAAGACAAAGTAAATGGGGTAACGATTGGTGCCTCCGTGGCCATTAACGGTACTTGCATGACGGTAACGCGGCAGGAAGGCCTGCAGCTCTATTTCGATGCCATGCAAGAAACCCTTCGGTTAACAACTCTTGGGCAGCTCAAGATAGGCGACGAAGTGAACTTCGAACGGGCAGCTCGGATTGGCGATGAGATTGGCGGGCATTTGTTGAGCGGGCATGTGCATACTACTGCTCAATTAGCAGAGATTATTCGAACCGAAAACAACGTGACCCTATGGTTTGAAGTGCCGGAAAACTGGATGAAGTACGTATTCCCGAAAGGCTTTATTGCCATCAATGGTGCCAGCTTGACCGTTGGTGAGGTCGAGGCTACTCGTTTCAACGTGTACTTGATCCCTGAAACACTTCGCGCGACCACCTTCGGCAGCGTCGACCAAGGTCAAGCAGTCAACATTGAAGTAGACAGCCAGACACAAACCATCGTTGATACGCTCGCACGTCTGGGGTACGACCGCCCTACTACGACAGTTTAATTCAAACCGCTATAGCGACGCTTCAAACACCACAAAGCGCGGGCTTGCCGCCCGCTGCTGCACCGATCTAAAGTAGCGTTTCAGAGTGCGGTGATAGCCCAAGTGCCGATTACCTACCATCAACATCCGCCCGTTCGCCGAAAGATGCTCAGCAGCCTCTTTGAACAGCCTCAGTGCAATATGGTCCCCGACTACGCCGCCTTCATGAAACGGTGGGTTCAGCAAGATCAACTGATACTGCCCACTTTCCTGCGGCACTCCGTCACTGTGATGCAATTGCGCGCGGCCCATGTAACCACTGCACTCGAGGTTATGTTCCACGCTGGCAACCGCCTGACTGGAAACATCACTAAACGTGAGAGCGATATCATCCCGGCAAGCCAATGCAGTAAGCCCCAGCACGCCGTTGCCGCATGCAAGATCAAGTACGCGGGCTTCGGAATCTAGCGCTTTGACCGCTGGTTTCACTATGGGCAGCAATTCACGGGTGCCAATATCCAAGCGTTCTCTTGAAAACACCGCAGGCATGGCTTCTACCCGAGCCGACAGATCGTCTTGTTTATACCCTTTCCAGATAGCTGACCACGCATCCAGAGTTTCGTTGCCACGGCCGCAGACAACAACCCGGGCTTTCTTCCTCGCGGGAAGGACCGACTGTGTCACCACCGCGTCGGAAAACACGTCGACACTGCGTTCGGGCAGATGTTTAATCATGCCTCCAGCCAATAAACAGCCGTTTTCTGCCAACTGAGCGTTCACCCAACGCAGCAGCCAAGCCAGATACTCGGCCTGCCTAGAGATTCGCATCACTACAAGGTCAAACGGCCCGTCCGGCGGATTAAGCCAATTGTGCGGTTTCGGTGGGTTCGGCCGTGATTTATTCAGGTCAGCGTTGACCTTTAATGCAGCTTCTAAACTTGCGCTATCAGCAACTGAAACCGGCGCGAACTCGCTCAGCCCTATCGTCAAAGCGCCAAAGGTGTCGTCTACCACAAGAACCCGGTGTTCCGTAGTTACACGCCTCAAAGCTTCATCTAATAACAGCTCGTCGGCGGCATCCCATGCTCTCAACGTTGAGGCCGCAATGCCAGGCCGCGCCAAAACTAAACTCTTGCCAGCAATTTCGAGCACTTCACTTGTCATTTCAGGCATCCGGACGCCAATTTCAGTTAAATAATGTTTTTAGGCTGTTTACTCTAGAAATAAACCCTAAATTAGCCTTGTTCACGCCGAAAACCCTTTTCGGTAAGAGAATCGGCACCCTGCCGATTGACCGATCGTTTTCTGCACATGCTTTTTTACCCCTCCCCAGGGGTTTTTTTATGCCTGAAATTCAGCGCGGCACCCGCTGAAACGCTCGATACACGGTAAATCGCTTATCTTGAGCCAGTGTTTGCACCGGGCCGATAAACCTCTGCAATAGAGCTTCGTATGGCAAAAAGCTGTTCGCGACTAATCTCAGCTCGCCACCGGGCACCAAGTGCTTCGCAACCTGACGAATAAACTGTTCGGTCATCGATGTATCGGTTTTTACACCGGAATGAAACGGCGGATTTGTCACAACCGCTTGCCAGCGACCTTTCAGCCCCGCCAGTCCATCTTCCGCATGTATTTCGCCCTGCGCACCTGCCCGTTCATAGGTTGCCTTGGCGCAGGCTACCGCTTGCGCTTGTACGTCTACCCCATCGACCACTCCGGGTTCATCACCCGCTGCACGCCGATAACACTGGAGCCAGCTACCAATAACGCCAGCACCGCAGGCAAAATCCAGTACTTTTTCACCAGATAATGGCTTTTCTGCGAGGTTCTCCAGCAGTAACCGAGTCCCTCCATCCAGCTCACCCTCACTGAATACGCCCGGCAAACCGGCAACAGATACTTCAACGCCGGCACAACTAACCGGTGTCCATTCCAGATAGTTTTCCAGTGCGAACACGCCTTTGGGCTGACTGTTTGTACCACTCCAAACCTGGCAGTGTCGGGCACTGTCAATTTTCATACCATCGGGCACGGACTGAAGAAACTGTTTAGAGCCGCCAGCAATGCCTTCTTTTTTCTCACCGATCATCACCAGGCTTGCCCCCGAACAACCTAGAAATTGCGCCATAGCCAAGCGTACGTTGAGCTCTGCCCGCGCCTTGGGCAAAAACACGATGACCGTGTCGAAAGAGCTGGATTGCAAACCTCCCGTGTCGTAACCAAAGCACTGCTGCCAGTCTGTGTGCGGCGCCAACGCTTTGAACACACCTGCATGTTCGGTCATCACCAACCCTGCAGAAGGACATTGCGGTAACAAACCGGGATCAGAAAGCCCCAAAACGGCCACACGACCATTCAATAAATGAGCATTGCGGAGGAGAACTTCGTGAGTATTCGGTAGTGAAGACATGGCAAGCCGGCCTGAAGGTGATGCTGAAAAGCCCGTATGCTAACCGGAAAAAAGCCCTGAGTCTGCCATCAGGGCATCATCAGGGCTTTTATCACTCTATTTACGCCTGATCTTACTCGTCAGGCTGCTGGTGAAGTGTGCTTTGGGCCAAATCCAACAACTCGCGCAGCGCCACGGAGAACATCGCGTACTCAGGCTCTCGTACGCCTTTCAGCTCCGCCAGCATGCTGTTCCAGCGCTCAATCATGTGCTGATTTTTTTCTTCCCATGCTTGCACACACTCCGGCACTTTTTCGGCCTTGCCCGCCAGCTGCAGGACGCCGGTGGTCAATGCGCGCTGCTGCCAATCGAGATCTTCACGGAAGCTTTCCCGCGCCAAGGCCTGCCAATGGGAGTTCGGGGTCAAGGCCGCAATGGCATCCGCAAACCAATTCAGATCGAGCCGGTCGCCCAAGTCGTAATACAAATTTGCCACAGCCTTGAGCGGCATCTTTGTTGTCTCTTTGGCTTCGATGACACCCAATGACGAGTACAAATACCCCGTACCGGAAAGTACCGACGCCAGATCTTTCGGAATACCGGCCGCCACCAGCTCTTCGTTGCGTTTTTCCCAATCCGCCTTCGCTTGTACGCCCAGATATTCCGGCAGATTCGAAGTGATGGCCCAAACACTATCGGCGAACCGCTCCATGTGGGTCTGGATGTTTAGTTCTGCACGGCGGTTGCGTAGCAACCAGCGCACAGACCGGCGCATCAAGCGCATCAGATCCTGCATCAGCTCCAACTGAAGCTCTGCCGATACATGGTAATCCAAGGCTTCGATCCGGTCCCACCAGTTATCTATGCGGAACACGTCCCGGGCAATAATCCAAGCCAATGCAATGGTTGCCGGGTCGGCACCGGTTGATTGCTGTAAGCGCTCAACAAAGGTAATCCCCATGTGGTTTACCATGTCGTTCGCAATCTGTGTGGCGATGATTTCCCGCCGCAACTGGTGCTCGCCCAATTCCGTTTTGAACTTGCTGGTAAGCTCTTTCGGGAAAACCTTGTACATTTCCCCTTCAAGCAGTGGGTTATCCGGCAAACTGCTGTCCATCAGTGTTTGCTTAAGGTCCCCTTTCACGTATGAAATTAGCACCGATAACTCAGGCCGGGTCAGGCCTTTCGAGATCAGTTTCCGCTCAGACAATGCCTCGTCGTCCGGCAGGAACTCCAGCCCCCGGTTAAGCTTGTCTTCGCTTTCGAACGAATTCATCAAACGACGGTACTCTTCCAGCCGAATGAAGGTATCTTCGTTGGCAATACTGATGGCCTGTGTCTGGCGATAGTTATTCTTCAACACGAGCGCAGACACATCATCGGTCATGTCTTCAAGCATTTTATTACGCTGTTTTTGGGTCAGATCGCCCATAGCCACGGCGCGATTGAGCAGAATCTTCATATTGACCTCGTGGTCTGAACAATCCACACCACCGGCGTTGTCAATGAAGTCTGTGTTCAAACGCCCGCCATTGAGGGCGTAGTCAATCCGACCAAGCTGGGTGAAGCCAAGGTTGCCGCCTTCCCCGACCACTTTGCAGCGTAACTCTCCGCCATTAATGCGCACGCCGTCGTTGGCTTTATCCCCAACATCCGCGTGGCTCTCTGATGCACCTTTGACGTAGGTTCCAATGCCGCCCACCCAAAGCAGGTCTACTTCGGACTTCAAGATATGGCCGATCAGCATATTCGGCGGAACGCTATCGGCTGTAATGCCAAGCAACTTCTTGATTTCAGGCGTCAGCGCGATGGATTTTGCAGTACGGCTAAACACGCCGCCACCTTTCGAGATCAATTTCGAGTCAAAATCCGTCCATGCCGAGCGCGGCATTTCGAACAACCGCTTACGCTCTTTGTAAGTTTTTGCGGCATCCGGGTTCGGATCGATGAAAATGTGTACGTGGTTGAATGCCGCCACCAACCGTGTTTTCTCAGAGCACAGCAAGCCATTACCAAAAACGTCGCCGCCCATGTCACCAATACCGATAGCAGTGAATTCATCATCGGCAGGATTGATCCCCATTTCACGGAAGTGACGCTCTACAGACACCCAGGCACCACGGGCGGTAATGCCCATCTTCTTGTGGTCGTAGCCATTACTGCCACCGGAAGCGAAGGCATCGCCCATCCAGAAGCCGTATTCCGCTGCCAGGCCGTTAGCAATGTCGGAGAAAGTCGCAGTCCCTTTGTCGGCGGCCACAACCAGGTAGTGATCGTCTTCGTCATGCCGCACAACCTGCTCGGGGGGCTGAATGCCGGCATCCACCAAATTGTCGGTAATATCCAGCAAGCCCCGTATGAACGTTTTATACGCTTCTTTCCCTTCTGCCTGGAAGGCCTCACGGTCTGACGGCGACGGCAGCTGCTTGGCCACGAATCCACCTTTGGCACCCACCGGTACGATGACTGCATTCTTAACCTGCTGGGCCTTCACCAGCCCCAACACTTCGGTGCGGTAGTCTTCGTAACGATCCGACCATCGCAAGCCACCCCGGGCAACCTTGCCACCTCGCAAGTGCACGCCCTCTACACGCGGTGAGTAGACGAAGATTTCAAACATCGGCAACGGAAGCGGCACATCCGGAATACGAGTCGGATCAAACTTCACACTAATATATGGCTTTGGCTTGCCTTCATCGCCTGGCTGGAAGTAGTTGGTTCTCAGGGTTGCCTGCATTAACTCGAGATAGAGCCGCAGAACCCTGTCTTCGCTCAAGTTATCAACGTTGTCCAAGCCTGCGTGAAATTCAATTTCCAGCTTTTGCTGCGCCGCCTCGCATTTCGCGGCACTCTTATAACGTTCCGGATTGAACCGAACATCAAAAAATTCCAGCAAAAGGTTGGTCAGATTGACGTGATTCACCAAGGTGTTGGAAATAAACGTTTGACTGTTCGAGAAACGAATCTGGCGCATATAACGGGCGTAAGTGCGCAGCAAGGCAATTTCACGCCAGCCCATGTAAGACGTTAGCATCAGCCGGTTAAAGGCATCGTTCTCTGCCTCAGCATGCCAAACCCGGCGGAACAGCTCTTCAAATATCGGGCGGATACGATGAATATCCAGCGCCTCTCCAGAGTATGCCTGCAAGGTAAAGTCATGAATCCACACCGATTGCCCGGAGCGCTTCGTGACTTCAAACGGATGCTCTCCTATGACCCGGAATCCCAGATTCTCGAAAATCGGCATCACATCCGATAACGGCAAGGGCTCGGTCGGGTAGAACAACTTGAAATGCAGTGTGTTTTCATCTTCTTCCAAAGCCCTGTAGAAGCTCATGGCCAGGTCTTTCTCACGCACGGATGCCGTGATGTGCTCAAGATCAACCGCAGCACGCCGGGGGGAGAACTTTTCAACGTAACTGGCTGGGAAACCACTCGCCCACAAACGATAGAGTTCGTTACCAGACTCTTCGCCGAAGGCTTCGGTCAGAGCCACATCCAGCCCGTCGCGCCATGACTGAGCAAGATCAATCACCTGATCGCGAATATCGGCCAGCGGCAGATCACGATTTTCAACCTGGGGAACCCGAATGGTGAATTGCACCCGAGCCAGCGGGGACTCAGAAAAATGCGTCACGAATTCAATGTCGTGGGCGCCCAATCGGTCCATCAACACCTGTTCTACTTTTACGCGCAGTTCGGTGTTGTATATGTCGCGGGGGAAAAAGGCCAAACACGTCACGAATTGTCCGTAGACATCCTCACGCATAAACAGCTCAATACGCCGACGCTCCTGAACATACAGGATGTTCTTCGCCACTTTGAGCAGCTCATCCGTTTCGATCTGAAACAATTCGTCGCGCGGGTACAGCGTCAAAATCTGAACGAGTTCTTTGCCCGCATAATCGGTCGGCATAAAGCCCGAGCCGTCCATGACCGCATCAAACTTTCGGCGCAGCAACGGAATTTCATCCGGGCGCTCGTTGTATACACGAGAGGTGTACAAACCAAGGAAGCGGCGCTCGCCTACCACTTCACCTTTGCTGTTGAATTTCTTGACCGCGATATAGTCCGGGTAAGCTGGACGGTGCACGCGCGAGCGCTGGGCCGATTTGGCGAATATAAAGATGTCGTCGGCTCGAGTCATGGCGTGACGGGTACGCTGAGGTAATTCGTTCAGCTGTACTTTTTCCGGGCGTTCGTTATTAACGCGAAAAATCCCCAGCTCTGAATTAGCGACACGCTGTACCACCATCCCTTTTTTATCTTTCACGAAATCGTATTCGTCGTAACCCAGGAAGGTAAAGTGGTCGTCCGCCAGCCAGCTCATGAACGCCTTGGCTTCTTTCTTGTCGTCGGCGCTTACCCCTGCCTTCGTGCTATCGAGCTCTTTGATAATATCCGCAACTTTGTCTTGCACAATCGGAAAATCTTCGACAGCAATGCGAACCTCGTGCAGCACGCTTTGCAGATTTTCCTCAAGACTGCTGAGGTCCTTCGGCGACGTGTGCCGATCAATTTCCAGTACGATAAATGCCTCATAACCTGATGAAGCGGACGTTTTAGCGCCGTGGATCTTTTTGAGTTTGCCGGTTTTCTCGCGCTCGACCTGAAGTACCGAATGCTGGATCGAATGGGTTCCGATCTCACGCTGATTGACCACCATACGCAGAGAGTCGATCAGGAATGGAATATTCGGATGCAAGATAAAAATAACGGTGTGGGTAGATTGCCACCCGTCACTCTCGAGGTCCGGGTTGAATACCGATACCGGCGTTTCATCGGCTGTTCGCTTCTGCAAAAACTGCCAAGCGGCCAGAACCGCACCGTAGGTATCGGAGAATCGTCGGCTTACCAGTTCTTCCAAGGGAATATGGGCATAATGCAACCGGGCGAACTCGGCAATTTTCTTCGCTTCGCTCTTCGCAATCTTTTTTGCAAAGGCTTCTGACAACTGATCAAAAAACTGCTCTTTGCTGGCGATTGTCAGCGCGTTCATATCCGACCTCAAATTAGTTTGTGTGAAAGAAACGTAATCCGCTTATCGTCACATAAGCATAGTCAAACCCTTGATTTTTGCTGGCCCGCCCTCAAAACTTCGGCAACTACTTAGCCGCAATTTCGGTGGCGCCAACAAACCTTAAACACCAAGAGCAGTAAACCTCATGTCGTTACAGCAAACTTTCGGTGCCCTCAGAGCACAACTGGCAAAGCGCATTATCGGCCAGGACAAGCTGGTAGACCGCCTTTTGATTGCCCTCTTGGCCGATGGCCACCTCCTCGTTGAGGGGGCGCCCGGGCTGGCAAAAACCACCGCTGTAAAAGCCCTTGCCGACCATATCGAAGGTGATTTTCACCGAATTCAGTTCACGCCGGACCTGTTACCGTCGGACGTTACCGGTAGCGAAATCTACCGGGCTGAAACCGGCCTGTTCGAATTTCAGCGTGGGCCCATATTTCACAATCTGGTGTTAGCTGACGAAATCAACCGCGCCCCTGCAAAAGTGCAATCTGCGCTGCTCGAAGCCATGGGCGAACGCCAAATCAGTGTGGGCATGCAGACCTTCCCGCTGCCGAAACTGTTTATGGTGATGGCCACCCAAAACCCGATTGAACAGGAAGGCACTTACCCTCTGCCCGAAGCCCAGCTCGATCGTTTCCTCATGCACGTGGTAATTGATTACCCAAGTGCCGATGCTGAAAGGGAGATTCTGCACCTGGCCCGCAGTGACTACCGTCAGGGAATTCCGAACGTAGACATTCGTCTAACAGAAGATCAGGTGATGGAAGCACGGCAGGAGATTTCCAATATCTATATGGCCGAACCGGTTGAGCAGTATCTGCTGGCGTTAATACTGGCGACTCGAGATGCCGCTGTACTCGACCCGGAACTGGCGCGTTGGACGGCCTTTGGTGCCAGCCCGCGCGGCACAATCGCCTTGGACCGCTGCGCCCGGGCACTGGCTTGGCTGGACGGTCGGGACTACGTAACCCCCGATGATATTCGTACTATGGCCTTTGACGTTCTTCGTCACCGGATTCTTCTGACCTTCGAGGCGGAAGCCGAAGGTATGACCCCCGACGCCGTGCTTCAAAGGCTGATCGACCGGGTTCCGGTAACCGCCTGACGTGTTTGCAAAACCCGCTTCGGCGACAAGAGAAAGACCCATGGGCAACACAGCAGTCACCCACGCCACCCTGGAAGATCTGGTTCGCTTACAAGCCGATGCCAGAGCTTTGAAACTGCCCTCAGCCCGGCAGGTGCGTGGCCGTCAGGCTGGTTTGAGGCCATCGCGCCAGCGCGGCCGGGGCATGACCTTTGCCGAAGTTCGGCAATACCAGCCCGGCGACGATATTCGCAGTATTGACTGGCGCGTGACGGCTCGGCGCCAATCGCCCCACACCAAACTGTTTGAAGAAGAACGCGAGCGCCCAGTCCTGCTCATCGCTGACTTAGGGCCCACCTTGTTCTTCGCCAGCACCGGCGCTTATAAACAAGCCCGAAGTGCTCAAATAACCGCGCTTCTGGCTTGGCTGGCTCTTATGGCTGGTGATCAGGTAGGAGGGCTGGCTTTCAACCATCAGGAGCTTGAAGTATTGCGGCCGGCTCGCCGCAAAAAATCGCTTTTACGGCTATTGGATACGCTGGCCAGACTGCAGCATCAACCCGGCACTCCTCCAAACCCGGCGCTTCCTGATGGCCCAAACTTGAACAAGGCGCTGTCGGAAGCGCGTCGAGTCGCTCACACCGGCAGCCGTATTTTCATCGTCAGCGATTTCATGAATCTATCCAACGAAACCACCAGTTTGTTAGGAGCGCTGGCGAGGCATAATAGCGTGAGCGCTCTGAGAATAATGGACCCGCTCGAAAAAGATCTGCCTCACAGCGGTCAGTTCGCAGTTGCCGGGCCTGAAGGCCCGGTCTGGTTTGATGCAGGCAATCCGAATTTCCAACGGGCCTGGCGGGACAAAATTTCCAGCCACGAACAGCAGCTGGCCGAATGCTTTCGCACCTCCGGCGTACAAACTTCAACCATCATGACGCAGGACAATCCGGCGGAAGCCTTGAGACTTCAACTTGGGCCGGGAGGACGGATCTGATGAACCCGCAAGATCCACTCACCCAGCTGAAAGATATTCATCTACCTGAAACCGGTGGCTGGTGGCCTCCAGCACCCGGTTGGTGGTTGCTTGCAGCCTTGTGTCTGATCGCATTAATCGCGTTGGTGGTGGCCTGGAAACGTCATCGTGCGCGAACCTTGTGGAAGCGTCAGGCCAAAGCCGAGCTGGCAACACTGGGCCAACAGATACGCAACGAACCTAGTTGGTACGGTGATCTGAACCAACTGCTCAAGCGTGTTGCACGCCAAACTCACGAGCATCGTCATCCAGAATCGATGACCGGCGACCAATGGGTAGGGTTCCTGCTGGACACCCTCCCCAAAGACCGCATTGCATCTCGCCCGACAGCAGAAGCGATGGTTGCCGCTGCCTGGCAACCCAAACCGGCTATCGATCCTCGTAATGCACTGACATTTGCAACATTTTGGCTGGAGGCCCAGCTATGATCAGCCTTGCATATCCGTGGGCCTTACTACTTGCTTTACTGCCCCTGTTGCTGATTTCACGAAAGCAACAGAGCGAGCCCGTGGATGCACCGGTTATTCCTGTCGGGCATTGGCTTGCCGATATGCCGGGAGTCAGCACTCAGGGCAAAACCAATCCTTGGTGGCGAAGGTTGTTGATTCTGGCCGCCTGGCTTTGCCTTGTGGTCGCACTTGCCCGACCTCAGCATGTGGGCGAGCAAGTTCAAATGCCTATCACCGGACGCGATCTGATGTTGGTCGTCGATATTTCACCCAGCATGGAAGAACAAGACATGGTGTTGCGTGGGCGCAGCATCAATCGCCTGCAAGCGGTAAAGCGAGTGCTTAACGACTTCATCGATCAGCGGGAAGGCGATCGGCTTGGTTTGATTCTTTTCGGCACAGAACCCTACGTGCAAGCCCCCCTCACCTTCGACCGGGAAACCGTTCGGACGCTATTGCTTGAATCCGGTTTAGGCATGGCAGGGCGCGCGACCGCCATCGGAGATGCTGTTGGCCTTGCGGTAAAACGGCTGCGCGACCGACCACAAGAACAGCGTGTCGCCATCATGCTAACCGACGGTGCCAACACTGCTGGCGAAATTAGCCCGGATAAAGCCATTGATATCGCCGCTGCAGCCGGCGTAAGGCTCTACACCATCGGCATTGGTGCTGAATCGGTGATTCAACAGGGCTTGCTTGGCACCCGCCGGGTAAACCCGTCTCGGGATCTGGACGAAGAGTTACTTAACCGAATGGCCGACCAAACCGGCGGTCGGTACTTTCGTGCCCGCAGCCTGCCAGAGCTTGAGATGATTTACGACAGCATCAATCAACTGGAGCCCATTGAACAGGAGGGGCAATTTTTCCGGCCTGTGACCGAGCTGTTCGTATGGCCAGCTGGCTTTGCCATCATAATCTGGCTGCTGTTAACGGCCTTCCGCTTCGCCAATTCTCGCTCTACGCCGGAAACGGAGGCTTATCGTGGCTGATTTCCAATTTTTGCGGCCCCTTTGGCTTTGTTTACTCTTTGCTATTCCGTTGATGTACCTGCTCCAAAATCGCCTGAAACAAGGCGATGCCGGCTGGAGCCGTTATATTTCCCCGGCCCTGCTCAACCCACTGATTCGCCGGCGCGGCAACGCGTCTGATCGAACCTCTGTGTCTCCCTTCTGGCCCTTTAGCCTCGCTCTTATCGTTCTGGCCATTGCGTTAGCTGGCCCTAGCTGGCGGCAAGCTCCAACACCGCTCAAGCAACCGCAAGACAGCCTGGTGATTGCGCTGGATTTGTCCTTATCTATGCTGGCCACGGATACCGAGCCGGACAGGCTGACTCTGGCGAAGCGCAAGATCCGGGATATTCTAGAGGCACGCCAAGGCGGCCTTACGGGGCTGCTGGTGTATGCCGGTGACGTCCACGTAGTAACCCCCCTGACCGAAGACCACCGCACCGTTGAAGCCATGCTCAACGTGCTCGAACCCACAATTATGCCGGCCCAAGGCAACCGCGCCGACCTTGCCGTGAAGGAAGCCATCAATCTACTGAACAATGGCGCGCCCGGGCGTGGTCGTATTCTTCTGATTGCCGATGATGTTTCCGAGAACTATCGAAGCAAGGTAAATGAGCAACTCATCGTTACGCCTTACGCGCTCAGCACTCTAACCGTTGGCACCGAAGAAGGCGGCCCGATCCCCCTGCCCCGTCACGGTTTCATTCGGGACGGGAACACCATCGTGATTACCAAAGCCAACCCCGATGCGCTTGCGAACCTGGCCCACCAATCCGGTGGAGAAAATCACGAAATGACGCTCGATGACACCGACATTCGAGCATTGAACTTAGAACCCAAAGCGACTGATGATGGGCTGGAAAGCGAGGATGGCCTCACCATCAACCGCCGGCAAGACGATGGTTATTGGTTGCTATGGTTGGCACTCCCATTATTGCTGATGGGATGGCGCCGCGGGGCATTTGCCCTTCTCGCGCTCTGCATACTGCCAATTACCATGGCACCAAGGCCCGCAATGGCGCTGGACTGGGATAGCCTGTGGCAAAGAGAAGATCAGCGTGGCCCGCAACTGATCGAGCAAAACCCAAATAATGCCGCCGAGGTTTTGGAACAACCCGATTGGCGGGGCTCGGCTCTCTACAGGGCAGGCAAATATGAAGCGGCCATCGAAGCCTTTTCAAGATCCGGCGATATTAACGGCGACTACAATCGCGGCAATGCACTGGCCCGGGCCAGCAAGTTGGAAGAGGCACTTGAAGTCTACGAGCAAGTACTGAAAGAACAGCCCGACCATGCCGACGCCCAATTTAATCGTGATCTGGTAAAACAACTGCTGGAGCAACAACAAAACCAGCAGCAAGACGGCGAAGAGAATCAGGACCAAAACTCCCAACAGAACAATTCCGATAACCAAAGCAGCGACTCTCAAGAAGGCGATAACTCGCAGTCCAGCGATGGCAACGAAAGCCAGAACGGAGAACAACAGGATCAAGAAAACCAACAATCATCCGAAAACCAAAATCAGGACGGTCAGCAGCCCCAGGATCAACCAGAGCCAAGCCAGTCTGAAAACGAGCAAGAAACTAACGCGCAGCCACCGGAGCAACATTCAGAGCAGACACCCGGCGCCGAAGCTCCCGCACCGGTGAGTGAGCACCCCCTGAGCCAAGGGCAAGAACAGTTGCTACGCCGAGTGCCGGACAACCCGGGGGGCTTGCTGCAACGTAAGTTCCTGCAACAGTATCAACAACGCCAGACCCAACGCGACGAGGGCGATACACCATGGTAAATAACCTTCTGTCTTCCCTCTTTTGCCTCCTGTTCCTGCTTTCCGGTCCATTACTCGCCAACGAGCTGACAGCCGAGCCCGATCGGGATCAACTCTACGAGGGCGAAGTACTGACCTTGACGGTAAAAGGGTCGATGAACATCGAACTCAATCTCAGCAACCTGTTCAACTTTGATCTGTCGCAGTTACCTTCACCGAACATTGAGCAAGTGGAACCGGATTTCGAGATCCTCGCACGCAACCAACGCTACAGCGTGCAAACGGTCAATGGCGACATGGTGGGCGAGATCACCTGGACCTACCAACTCGCGCCGACACGCTCCGGAACCCTGACCATCCCGGCACTCAAATTTAAGGAAGCGACTTCCAAGCCTGTCACCATCGAAGTCGTATCAGGCACGCCCCCGGATCAACCGGACGCGAGCCGTGACAGTTTTGTTGAGTTGTCTGCAGACAAGGCCGAAGTCTACGTGCAAGAGCAGCTGGTATTGACCGTGCAGCTGTATTTCTCGGGCAACCTGATACGAGGGGAACTCTCTGACCCGCAACACCCCGACGCGATTATTGAAAGCCTGGGTAAACAGCGGGAGTTCACCACTCAGCGCGGCGGCAAACGGTACCGTGTGGTGGAGCGGCGTTATGCCATTTTCCCGCAAACGCCCGGAGACTTGGAGCTGCCCGCCATCCGTTTTGAAGGCCAAGTCAGAGAGGCCAACGGCACTCTACGGTTCCTGAGAGACAGCCAACAGCTCTACCCCGTGCAAGTAAAATCTGTGCCCGCGGATTACCCAGCAGACCAGCCTTGGCTGCCAGCAGACAGTCTCGCTTTGGCTGAAGACGGCCTACCGGATAACGACGTATTAACGGCAGGCAGCAATCTGACCCGAAACATTGTCATGCAGGCGGCTGGCCTACCCTCCGAGGCACTCCCGCCGCTCACGGTGGCCTATCCGAGCGCCCTTCGGCACTACCCAGAACAACCCCGAAGAGCCACTGAGCCCACTCAAGACGGGCTTGAGTCTACCCTGCAGCTCGAAGCTGCGCTGGTTCCGGTACATTCAGGCGAGATCACCATTCCGGAAGTTCGGGTACCTTGGTGGAACACCCAAACCGACCAATTGGAAGCAGCCGTTTTGCCGGCCCGCAGTTACCGAATTGAAGGTGGGGGTACTGCAGCAGCGCCGGCGGTCAACGAACCTTCACAGCCGGAGCCGACAGCCGGCCAAACACCCGAAGGAAGCCCCGGCACCGATGCGGACAGCCGCTCTCCGTGGCTCTGGACCACCCTGTTGCTAGGTAGCCTTTGGTTGATCACCGTTGCTCTTTGGTGGTTCTCTCGCAGAAAACAGGCAGCCTCAGAAGTGAACGATACGCCCCCCGTCAACGGCAACGAGAAAGACCGTTTTGTACAACTCACAACTGCGATTCAAAGCGGTGCACCTGAAACGCCGGTGCTGTTAGTTCGTTGGGCTCGGGAACGATTTCCCGAGACGAACTTTAACGACACTTCCGATGTCGTTCGCCACAGCAACAGCCGCGACCTTGATGAAGCACTGCGAGATTTTCAGGCCAGCCTCTATGCTGCGAAAACACCAGAATCGGCGAATTCCGATAAGACCGTGAGAGATAACTTGGCGAAAGCGGTGACTCAGCTAAGGCAAGGAGGCGTTAGGAAGGAAGATCAAAACGGGCTGGCCCCGCTTTACCCGGCCGGGCTGTCTAGCTAGCCGGCCGGGCTCAAAGGCGAATCAGTTAGTCAGCTGCTGGTTGATGATCAGTTCCACCGGCTGGCCAGCGGCATCCGGCGCAACAACGTCCGCTGTGACCTGTCCTTGCCAATCGCCGGGTTGGGCGCTGATTGAACCGCTACGGGTCAGGCGTGCCACTACGACGACTTCGTCGACAGCGGAAATGGTCGCTTCCGACGACATCGCATAGTTGTCATCCAGACGGACATTAACCGGCAAGGCTCCCGCCGTTAACCGCGTGACTGCAACCGGCGCACCGCCTGTCGCCCCTGCCGGGCGGGCGAAAATAAACAACGTGGTGTCGGCAGGCACCTGCTCTTTGAACGTTGCGTCTATGGACACACGAAGGTCCACGCCCGCCGATGTAGCCGGGGCTTCCTCGGCGGCCTGAGAAGGCGGCGTTTCACCCAACCGGCCATAAGCTTCTGCGATACCACCACGAATCGATGCAATTTGCGGATGATTGGGTGCCGCTTCTGTAATGGTTTCCCAATACTCGATAGCTTGACGATAATTCTGCTGACTAAAGGCGTGAATACCGAGCAAGCCCAGCGAATTCACTTCGGTCGCATCCAGCGCCAAGGCATTGTCGATGGCCTGCTGAACGGCTGGCGTGATTTGCCCTTCCGTTTTGAAAAATAACGCCTGCGCAGATAAACCGTAAGCCACCGCGCTTGAGGCAGGATCATCTGTCACCGATTCCGCAAGGCGCTGATACGCCTTTGCAGCCTCATCATAACGCTCTACTCGCATATAGGTTTGAGCGAGCATGGCCCAGCCGTCAATATTCTCGGGGTTTTCTTGCAGACGTTCACGCAGCTGGTCGGCGAGTTCCGACATACGAGCCGCCTGATCTGCCCCGGAAGCATTCATCTCCTGCATGGTGAGATACTGCTCCACCTGCCCCATAGAACCCCATTCCTCATAGGCAAAAAAAGCACCCGCTGGCAGCAACAAAATCGCTAACAAAGCCACCGCCATGGCACTTCGGCGCCCCGGTATGCGTTTTTCGGGCTGAGCGTTTTCAGGCACATCATCCAACATCGAACCAGCCAGTTCGTCTTTCAGCTGTTCGTAACCTTGCTGGTCCAAAATACCGGCTTCGTGTTCGACTTCCAGCTCCCGGAGGCGCGATTTGTAGGCCAGCAGGTTTTGATTTCTAAGATCTAATTCAATTCTTGATTTGGGCCGATGGAAAAGCACCGGATACAACACGAATGCCATAGCGAACAAAATCAATACCGCTGAGGCAATCCAAAAGGTTTCTTGAGTCATGGTGAAGTCATCATCACAGTTAGAAATGTGTTGCGTGGATCAGCTTCAGGCTTGCTGATCCTTGTCTGCCAGCATCTTTTTAACGCGGGCTAGTTCGTCGGGGCTTAGTGCCGACTCTTCCTCTTCGCGCTTGCGGGACCGGATGGCAACGCCGGCAACGATAGCCACACCCGTAATCACCGCAATCGCCGGGAAGGCCCACAGCAGGATGGTCCGTTTGTCCACGGGCGGTTTGTATTGCACAAACTCACCGAAACGCCCCACCAAATCGCCCACGATCTCATCGTTGCTGGCACCCTTCTTCATCAACCGATAGACCTGATCCCGCATGTCTTTCGAGATCGGTGCGTTGGAATCGGCAATGTTCTGGTTCTGGCACTTGGGGCAACGTAATTCCGCAATCAGATTTTGATAGCGCTGCTCTTCGGCCCGAGTGTCAAAGTCATACACTTCTCTCACTTCGGCCTGCACACCAACGGCACTCAGCATTAAGAGCAATAACGCAGCTTGAATATTACGCATTAGCTATTCCCCTTGGCCTTTTGAATAACTGGCTGCAGCACTTCTTCCCACACTTGCTTGTTCACTACACCTACGTGGCGGTACTGAACAATGCCATTAGCGTCAATAACAAAGGTCTCGGGCGCGCCGTATACGCCGAGATCAAAACCCAGCGAACCTTTGGGGTCAAAGATAATTTCATCGTAGGGATTGCCCAAACGCCCGAGAAAGCTGAATGCTGTTTCGCGCTGGTCTTTGTAGTTAAGCCCCACGATGCGAACGCCCTTCTCTTTCGACAACCACATCAGGTATTCATGCTCGTCCCAGCAGGATGGGCACCACTCCGCCCACACATTCAACAGGGCCACTTCACCCTTCAGTAGTGATTCATCCAACAGTTGGGTTGGATTGTTCAAACTTTCCAGGCTAAAAGCCGGAACCGGTTTGCCAATGCGTGCCGACTCCAGCTTGGTAGGATCTTTGCCAATACCTGCCGCCAGAAAAATGCCAACACCGACCGCGATAACCAAAGGCAAAAACAACAGCAAACGCTTCATGATGTTGCTCCCGCCGCCTGTGTGCTACCCACTTTGGCAGATCCACCAGCGACTTTTGCCTGTTTCTTTTCCCGAATACGATAACGTTTATCGGCGATCGCCAGGAAACCACCAATGGCCATGACCAAAGCCCCCAACCAAAGCCAGCGAATCAAGGGTTTGTACTGCAGGCGAATAGCCCAGGCATCGTCAGAAATCCGTTCTCCGATAGCGACGAAAATGTCCCGGAAAAGGCCACCATCAATATCGGCCTCGGTCATCACGCTCATTCCTACCGGGTAATTACGTTTCTCGGGGTGCAATTCGGAGATCTTTTTACCATCCAACAGCACATCGAAGCTGCCGTATTGCGCGGTAAAGTTAGCCCCACGACGGTTACCAATGTCGATAAATACGATTTCGTAATCACCTACCATGGCCGAATCACCGGGCACCATACGGACATCGCGCTCTATGCCGTAGTTCGATACCACGGTCGCCCCTGCCATCACCATAGCAACGCCCAGGTGACCCATGACCATGCCCCAATAGCTTCGAGACTGGCGCTTTAGACCGTACAAACGTCCTTGGCGGGACGCCGACTTGTCCCACAAGTCCCAGAATGTCGCCACTGCAACCCAGACCGCCGCGAATACGCCGGCGAAGGCCCAAGGCTTGAAATCGCCATAGATTAGAATCACCGCCACACTGGCGGTTAAGCTTACAGCCAGTGGCCAAAGAAGCTTACGCCCCAGCCATCCCCCGTCAGTTTTCTTCCAACGGGAAAATACACCCGCACCCAGAAGTAACCCGGTCGCCACCGCCAACGGACTAAACGTGGTGTTGAAGAAGGGTTCACCTATAGATAGTTTGCCCATATCCAAGTAGTCGAGAACCAGCGGATACAGCGTTCCGATAGCGACCAACAGTGTTGCCGTCACCAACAGCACGTTGTTCAGCAACAAGAATATTTCCCGGGACAATGAGCCATAGCGTGAACGCACGTGCACCACCGGCGCGCGGAATGCGTACAGCACCAAGCTGCCAATCACGGTTATACCCAGCAGCATGAGCAGGAAGGTGCCTCGCTCCGGATCAGACGCGAAAGCATGAACAGAGGTCAAGACGCCAGAGCGAACTAAGAAGGTGCCCAACAAGCTCAACGCGAAGGTTACGATGGCCAGCAATACGGTCCAGCTTTTGAATACGCCGCGCTTTTCAGTCACCGCTAACGAGTGCATTAATGCGGTGCCCGACAACCAAGGCAGTAAGGATGCGTTTTCGACCGGATCCCAGAACCACCAGCCGCCCCAGCCAAGCTCGTAGTAGGCCCACCAGCTTCCCAATGCAATGCCAATGGTGAGGAAAGACCAGGCGACGGTTGTCCAAGGCCGAGACCAACGGGCCCAGGCTGCATCCAGACGGCCATTAATCAATGCGGCCAAGGCGAAGGCAAAGGCAACAGAAAACCCGACATAGCCCATGTAAAGCATAGGTGGGTGTATGATCAGACCGATGTCTTGCAAGAGCGGGTTGAGATCCTGACCATCTGCGGGAATGTTTGGCAACAGGCGATCGAAAGGGTTGGACGTAAGAATAATGAACAGGAAGAAACCCACGCACACCATGCCCATCACAGACAGAACTTGTGACACCATGGTGGACGGGAGCTTGCGGCTGAATACCGCCACTGCAAGGGTCCAGCCCGTCAGCATAAGAATCCACAGCAACAGCGAGCCTTCGTGCCCGCCCCATACTGCGCTGAACTTATAAAACCAGGGCAACATGCTGTTGCTGTTGTTGGCGACATAGGCGACGGAAAAATCGTCCACTATGAAGGCATGGGTCAGAATGGCGAAGGCTAACCCCGTAAATACGAACATGCCCGACGCCAACGGTCGGGCAAAGGCCTGCAGGCTATCACGCCCGGTTAACGCTCCCGTCAGCGGCACAACAGAAAGAAGCAACGCCAGCAACAGCGCGAGTATCAGTGAAACTTGCCCGAGCTCCGGATACATCAGGACTCTCCAACATCAACAATAAATGGGGGCTCAATAAGCCTGGGATTCTGCAGCTTTGTCAGCGTATGGCGATTTGTGCTGTCCTTTCGATGACTTTTCCAGCGCATCGGCCACTTCCGGTGGCATATAGTTTTCATCGTGTTTCGCCAACACCTGATCCGCCACAAACAAACCCTCGTTGTTCAGCCGTCCCATGGCGACCACGCCTTGGCCTTCCGCAAAGAGATCCGGCAGGATGCCGACATACTCAACTGGGACAGAATCCGTGAAGTTTGTCACCCGGAAACGAACCGAAAGGCTCTCCGGGTCACGTTTAACGCTTCCCTCCTCAACCATGCCGCCAGCTCGAATCCGTACATCGACTGGCGCATTGCCCGCGGCAATTTCAGTGGGGTCGTAAAACAGATTGATGTTCTGGCGCAACGCATAGGTGGTCAGACCAACCGCAACGGCTAAACCAATAACAAGAAAAATCAATATGGTCAGTCTTTTCTTACGAATCGGGTGCATGGGTTACCTAATGATCAATCCTGAGAGATTTCAACACGTGTGAACGTCGCTGCGGCTTTTGACGCGGACTGCCCTTTCGGGTTCTGCTGTTCATAGCTGCGCTTACACATGTGATACGTAGCTTGATGGCGTTTCGCCGACCAAAGACCCGTGCCCGCGACCAGAATGGCGAACACGGCATAACAGGTCCAAACGTAGGGACCATGGCCTTCCATGGCGAGAAATGCTGAAAACGATTCAAATGCCATTGCTTATTTCCTTCCCGCCAGAACGAGGTCTTTCACCCATCGGGTACGACGCTCCCGAATCAGGATTTCGGTTTTCATTCTCAGGCATGCCAACCAACCAAACAAAAGATAGAGCCCCAGTACCGACAGTAATAACGGCACCCACATCTCCATCGCCATGGCAGGTTTTTCTGTCAACTTAAAGGTGGCGGGCTGGTGCAGCGTGTTCCACCAATTGACCGAGTATTTAATGATGGGGATATTCACCACGCCCACCAGCACCAGAACCGCGACCGCTCGGGCCGCCGATTTCTCATCATTGATAGAACGATCAAGCGCGATCACGCCGCCGTAAAGAAACAGCAAAATCAGCATGGACGTCAGCCGTGCGTCCCATACCCACCAAGTGCCCCAGGTCGGCTTGCCCCAAACCGCACCGGTAAAAAGCGCCAAAAAGGTAAACATCAAACCAACCGGTGCCACGGATTTCACAAAGACGTCAGCTAACTTCATACGCCAAACCAACGTCACCACGGCCGCCGAGGCCATCATGATGTAAATGGATTGAGCCAAAAATGCCGATGGCACGTGAATAAAGATGATTCGGTAGCTATTGCCCTGCAGATAGTCTTTCGGGGCAAACGCCAACCCCCAGACTAATCCTGCAGCGAGCAGGACCAGCCCCCCCGCCAGCAACCATGGCATGAAGCGGTTCGCTATTCCAAAGAACCACTTCGGAGAGCCCAGCTTGTGAAAGAATTGCCACATCAGTTCGTCACCGTCTTACTGTTCACTATTCGTTTCTGCCCCGCTGATAAACATTCAGCTATTGGACAGGCTGATTCGTAACGCTGCAGCCGACGCAAACGGTGCCAGCGTCAGTGCCAACACCAAAAACGCGCCCATCAACGCCAGATAACCGGACACTTGCGCCCCCTCTGCAGCTGCTGCCACTGTTCCGGTGCCAAAAATAAGCACAGGAATGTACAGCGGAATAATCAGCAGTGACAAGAGTACTCCAGCCGAACGCAGGCCTAGCGTCAGTGCCGCGCCTATAGAACCGATCAAACTTAGAACCGGAGTGCCAATCAGCAGCGTTAGACACAAAGTTGCCACGGAGTTCCCGTCCAGATGCAACATTAATCCTAAAACGGGCGTTAACAGCACCAAAGGCAACCCCGTCAGTATCCAGTGGGCCAGGGTTTTCGCTAACACCAGCAAAAACAGAGGCTGAGGCTGCAACATTAACTGTTCCAGGGTGCCATCATCAAAATCGTGTCGAAACAGATGATCCAGTGATAACAGCACCGACAACAAAGCCGCTACCCAAAGGATACCGGCTCCGGACTGTTTCAGGAATGCCACTTCCGGGCTTACTCCAAGGGGGAATAGAGTTACCACCATAGTAAAAAACAAGAGCGGGTTTAGCAGATCTTGTTTTTGACGAAAGGCAACTCGCACATCACGCAAAAAGACCGAGATCATAGCCTGCGGAACGCCCACAGAACGACTGACCGATTGCACTTTGATCGATGCGCTAGCATTCATCGCTCTATTCCACCCCCCAAGGTAATACGGCCCATCCCCGGCAAATCGAGATTGTGATGGGTGGTAACCACGACCGCGCCACCTTCTTGGGCCCGTTGAAGCAACAGCGACTCAATGGCTTCCACCCCGGATGCATCAATGGCGGTAAACACCTCATCAAGCAGCCACAAGGGCTCATCAGCTATCAACAAACGCGCCAACGCTACCCGGCGCTGCTGGCCGGCCGACAGGTTACGACAAGGCACATGCTCAAACCCCGATAGCCCCGTACCCGCTAACGCTTGCAGCAGTGCATCATTTTCTAACGGCCGACGACCGGCCATCAATGCCCGCAAATTCTCCAGTGGTGTTAACAATGGTTTAATGCCTGGGCGATGCCCCAGGTACAACATGTTCCGCAGATACGATTCTCGATGCTGATCTCTGGGGTGGCCACACCAGTTGAGCTTGCCCGTCCAAGCATCATTCAAACCCGCCAATATTCTGAGCAGAGTTGTTTTCCCGGAGCCATTGGGGCCCTCGACACGAGTGACCGTACCGGGCAGTATGGAAAATGACAGGTTCTGGAACAGAAGGCGCTCGTCGCGCTCACACTCAAGACCAACGGCCTGTAGTAACGGCTCGGGCATCTGGGTTCCGTTTTAAAGCGAAGGATGCGCGTGTGGCATCAGGTGTATGAATGAAGACCAGACAACAACCCATGTTAAATCCGAGCGTTCTTAGTCATCGTGGCGCATTATAACGAAAGCGACCACAGATTACTCTTGCCCGATATCAAAACAATGCCAATGAAACTGAACGCAGGGCAAACGCCCGCTCCCCAAACAAACAAACTCTCAGGTGGCGGCCAGACCAATACTGGCTTGCCCCCAGTCGGTATCGACCGCACCCTGTCGGCACAGCAGCAACTGACACAACTGAAGCTGGGCAACCGAGAGTCCACGCTCGCTAAAGTGGTCGAAGTATTGCAGCGCAAAGGCGGGAGCAACGAGCTCATTCTAGAGGTAAAGGGACGCTCCCTCTCCGTCGCCACCGGTGAGCAAGCTCCGGATTTGAAAGCGGGCGACTTGATTAAAGTCATGCGCGCCGGAAACGAACTCCGACTCATGGGCAAATTGGCGACCAGCCAGGAAACAGGCATTTCGCAAGCGTTGGCACAGCGCCTACCGTGGCAGCAAAATCTGCAAAGCGGATTAGCTCAACTGATAAGCAGCATGAACGCAGGGCTAAAAGGCAGCCTTCAACCCGGCCAGTTACCTTCAAGTAACGCCACCCAACCACTTCCCGCAGCGGCCAAGCAAGCTCTGGAAGGGTTTCTCGCTAATTTGGCAACAGCTAACGCCCTGCAACCCGGCGCGGGCAAAGCAGACGGTAGCGCTGCTCAAGTAAAACAGTGGCTGGCGGAAAGTGGCGCCTTCGCCGAATCCCGTCTGTTACAGTCCGGCGGCCACCAAACGGTACCCACCGATTTCAAACTCGCCCTGGCCAGAATTATAACCGCCCTGCTCGCCAGCCAAGGCCAATCGCCGGAAGCCTTC
Source organism: Marinobacter sp. JH2 (assembly GCF_004353225.1). NCBI lineage: Bacteria > Pseudomonadati > Pseudomonadota > Gammaproteobacteria > Pseudomonadales > Marinobacteraceae > Marinobacter > Marinobacter sp. JH2. Next base: position 1,737,608 of record NZ_CP037934.1, read on the forward strand.
AATCGTCTGACACCGCTGGCAAGCCAAGACCTGATGAGTGCACCTCTCCAGTTTCCCAAACAGGCCACAGGCAACGCATCTCAAAGCAGTAGCGAACCGGCAAGCGTCGCTCAAACATTACGTATGCTGGCCGGGATGCTGAACCGCATCACTGTTAACCAACTCCACAGTCAAACTTTGACCGCAAGAGCCGGGGCGGAACCCGGCGCACCCACGACGACCTTGCTACTAGAAATTCCCTGGCTAACCCCCCAACAAGAACCACGGACGGCGCAACTCCGGATGGAGCAATACAAGCAGGAAAGAAACTCTAAACATCATCCGGAGCGAGCGAGTGTAAGCGAATGGCGTCTGAATCTGGCAATGGATCTGGACCACGCGGGGCCGCTGCATTTCGAGGTAGCTTATCGACACCCCAGCGTCAGTGCGCACATATGGGCCACGAAGCAGTCAACCCTTCGTCAAGTAAACGAAGAGCTTCCGCTACTACGACAAAGTTTGGCAGATCTTGGCCTTGAAGTGGCGGATTTGGAATGCCGAAGGGGCAGCCCACAACAAGCCGAAACCCGACTGGAACATCGACTGGTAGATACCAAGGCATGACTCAGGACAAACGCTCTCAGGCCCAGAATGATCACACCGCTCCCGCTGCCGTCGCCTTGAAATACGATGGAAAACGCGCCCCGATTATCTCGGCAACAGGCACATGGGAACTGGCAGAGGAAATTATCCGCATCGCTCAGGAAAACGATGTTCCTCTTTATGAAAATGCCGAGCTGGCAGGAATATTGGCGCGCTTGTCTCTGAACGAAGAAATCCCGGAAGAACTCTATCGAGTCATTGCCGAGATTTTGGCGTTTGCCTTTCATATTCGGGGTAAAACGCCAAATGACGCAACCACCGCACAAGACGACTCACTAACCGATGAGTGACCGGAGCGCCCAAGCTTGCTGCCAATGCTCAGCCTTTCTTTGCGAAACAACAGTTTCAAAGTAGCGTTTCAGGCGCCGTCGATCATCAGGGTGATCCTTCAGCGCAGAGCCAATGATATGGTGAACCAAGTGCTCCACCGTCATTGCTCCACCACCGTAATACCAAGCGTTCAGACTCGCCGCATGCCCCACAGACACCGCCTCGGCTGTTGACAAAGCAGCGCCCGCTAAACGATCGGTACTGCGGCCATCCACCGTCTCTCCGTTACGCAGTTCATGGAACAAGGTAACCAGAAGTTCCACAACGGGAAGGGCCAATTCCACATCAACACCCGCGCGCAGGTTAGCCTTACGGACTCCCCGCATAACTACCTCCAATTCGTCGTCCAGCTTCCGGATAGGCCGAATTTCTTCGAAATCCATCCTGCGTTTGAGAGCTGCGCTCATGCTGTGTACACCCTCATCCACACTGTTGGAGGTAGCTACCAAATTGAAGCCTTCTCGCGCCAGGATCACACCGTCATCTCCGGAAATTTCCGGTATAACAACGACCCGATCAGATAATACAGAGAGGATCGCGTCCTGCAGAGACTGTGGACAACGTGCAATTTCTTCAAACCTCACCAGCCTCCCTTCCATCATGCCACGGAGTAGCGGTGAAGCCACTAAGGCATTCAGAGTGGGCCCTTCGTTGCGCAAAACAGACTCGTTCCAACTATACAATAGTTGACTAACCTGAGTGATGGCCCCGCCCTGAAGGACCAAGGTTGAGTCCCCTGAAATGGCTGCTGCCAACAATTCAGACAACCAGGACTTGGCTGTTCCGGGCTCCCCCACCAGAAGGCTCCCTCGGCTTGTACAGAGCGCAATAATCGTGCGTATTATCTGAGCACGGTCTGCTACATACTTGCGTTCAATGCCCAGCAAGTCGTCACCGAGCAAAAATTTTTCAACACTCCGCGGTGACATTTTCCAGCCCGGAGGAATTGGGCCGGAGTCCGAGGAAATCAGTTTGTCCAATTCGTCCCGATAAATTATTTCTGCGGGTTCACGCTGCGCTGCTTTTCGGGTCTTCTTGGCATTTATCATCCGTTAGTTCTCCGTCCGCCACGCACTTCCGGAGCCATTCTCTCTTTAGGTAGCACTCTCGGCAACTCTGACATCGGAATAAGCCCCTCAATAACATGATCCAACGCACTATCTCTCATGGTGATCAAGCCTGCATCTAGGGCCCGCCAACGAAGCTCGCCAATCGGTGGCTGACTGGAAATAGCATTACGGATGTCGTCATTGACCTCCAAATATTCAACAATAGCGACCCGCCCTCGGGTGCCACGGCCACTGCATTTTTCGCAGCCAGCGCCCTCAAAACAACGAAAACCTGTCGGAGCTCCGTGAGGGAAAACCTCCTCCATAATCGCCGGGTCGGGCTTGGCTGGCCGGATACAATTTTTACAAATGCGCTTGGCGAGACGCTGGGCGATAACCGCCAAAAGCTCACCAGCTATGGAATTTCGGTGTATTCCCAGATCGTACAGGCGCTGAAGCGAATCTACCGCATCGTTACTGTGCAAAGTGGATAGAACCACATGTCCTGTTTGTGAGGCACGCACAGCCTCCAGCGCTGTTTCCTTGTCCCGGATTTCACCCACAAGAATGACGTCTGGGTCTTCACGTACAAACGCTCGCATTGCATCAGCAAAACCGAAACCGATATCTTGGCGCACACTGGTTTGCTGGACATTATCGATAGAGTATTCAATAGGATCTTCAACCGTTATGACCTTTCGGCGACCATCATCCGCCAAGGCTTGGAGTCCTGCATACAAGGTGGTGGATTTGCCCGAGCCTGTCGGTCCAACCACAAGCACTAATCCAGCCGGGTTATCCAGAAGCCGCGTGTAGCGGTTACCGATAACCGGCGACATCCCCAACTCCTCGATGGTCATGGCCCGACCTGTTTGGGGTAACAAACGAATGATTGCGTTTTCGCCGTGCAAGGAGGGCTGGGTCTGAACTCGGAGATCGTAAGAGATATCTCCTAGCTGTAGCCGCGATCGACCGCCTTGTGGAAGGCGACGCTCGGCAATATTCAGGTCAGCGCGCAATTTAATCACGTTAATAACGCCACGCACTTCGCGGGAGGAAAGCTGATACTGGGTCAGGTCACGCAAATCTCCATCAATTCGCAAGCGAATACGAACCCGGTTCTCATACTGCTCAATATGAATATCACTGGCTTTGTCACTGACAGCATCGAGGAGAATCGCTTCGTAAACAGACACGAGATAAGGGCTGACACTTTCGCCTCCGAGCGCCTCACCCAGAAGGTCATGATTGGTGATACCGTCGCCCTTCCCCTGCACCGTTGCCCCGTATTCCGCTTCAAACCGGCTGCCTTTTGCGCTCAGATCAAGCGCCAACCAGATTCGACGGAAATCAGTCGGGGTGACCAGCTGGCAGACAACCTGATGCTTCGGCGTTAGCCGTTCCAGTTTTGTGGTACTGACTTCTGGATCGTCGGTGACAAGCATAAACTCATCAGCGCTCTCCCTGACGGGGATAAGGCGAGATAAATCGAGAAAACTCTTAGAGAACCGCCGAAACAAATCTGGCTGAAGCCTCAGTAGCACATCGTCAGCATCGGCAAAGACCATGCCGCGCTGCTGAGCGAGTGAGCGATACAAATCCACTTCTTCAACGTTCAGCTTGCGGCGTAGAACATCCAGAACTCGCTCATTATTTGCAGCTGCTTCCGTGCGAGCTTGTTCAAGGACAACCTCGGTGACAACACCCAAATCGATAAGAATCTGTTCGGACGTGCGATTGAAGTCTACCCAACCGAGTGTTTTTACCCGCGCCAAACCGGACCCGGCACGACGAAACATAGTCATGCTGGGCACGGAATCAGCGCGCCCTTCCAGGCAAACCAGATGACCACCTTCACGCAGGCTGTGCAGCAATATTTTCGGATCTGATATAAAGGTCGTGCAAAGTATCAGATCGCACTGTGTATCGTGCTGAAAGCCAGGCTCGACCAAGGCATTAACAACGTCGACATTATCTTTCCCGTTTTCAACGAAACGAGCGTGGGCGCTCTCCGCCAGTATAGGGTTACTATCAACATAGATTACCCTATTAGCCAATCCGGCCAGAACTGCGGTCATGTATCCAGAGCCACCCCCAACATGCATCACCACTTGATCAGATTCGATCTGCGGTATCAGGCTGAGAATGTGGGATACCGTTTCTTCAAGAGGGATAGAATGGCCAGAAACCGAGGGACCAATGTCTGCTCGCGCCACAAAATTTCGGCGTAAAACTGAATAAAGGGCTTCAGCAGCCCTCGAGTAAAGTTTTTTCATTCAACTGCATCCGTCAGGAACTCGGATCAAGCCGCCTGACGCTTCTTTAACGCTGACACCAGTTCGGCCTCTGGGCGGGAAATTCCGCATGTATTCATAAGATCATCGATATCGGCGCCAAGGTCAACCAAACGGGCAGCCTCGTCGTACGAAATTCTGAGGGGGTCGTTCTGGCGCATTTCATCCATGGCGTTGCGCAATTCGAACAGCTGGCGTTCACAAGCGACCAGTCTCTGGCCTACGCCCATGCTGCCACTGGTGGTTGCATGCAACTCACGCCCGAGGGTGTCGCATCTGCTCTTGAGGGAAGCCTGAAGTGACTGGATCTTGCGGCCATGGAGAACACCCTGCACAAGAACCAGAACGATTGCCGAGGCGGTCAGGCACCAAGGAAGCCAGGAAGGAATGTCAAAGCTCATAAGGGACGTCTCCGTTATTGGTTACCACGGTGGACGTCCATCTGAAACACTGTTGGCTTGGCCGTTTACAGCGCTGCGATTTCCGCCCATTCGTTGTCTGTCAGCATCTTTTCAAATTCGACGAGAATGATCAGCTCGCCGTTCTTATTGCACACACCCTGGATGAACTTGGCACTTTCCTCGTTCCCCACGTTGGGCGCGGTTTCGATCTCGCTGGCCTTGAGATAAATCACCTCGGCGACGGAATCCACCAGCACACCCATCACCTGATTTTCAGATTCCATCACCACAATACGCGTCGCTTCGGTGACATCGGCATCCATCAACCCAAACCGGCGACGGGTATCTATCACCGTCACAACGTTGCCCCGAAGATTGATGATGCCTAGCACATAATCCGGAGCGCCCGGCACCGGCGCAATCTCGGTGTACCGGAGCACTTCCTGGATTTGCATCACGTTGATGCCGTATGTCTCCTCATCCAGGTGAAAGGTCACGTACTGAAGTACCTGATCTTCCTGGGCCTGATTCTGCTGTCCGCTCGGGGCTGCCATAGCTCGTTCTCCTGTTAGGCCACCCGGCGGGCAACCTGATCGTCAAAAAATCATCATCAGCGCCCAATACTATAGTTATGGGCATAATCCGTGCCAGCATTGCACGGTTTCATTCAGTAACCGGGAGTTAACTTAAATCCAACCGTTGTTCCCGCTCTGCGCGCATGAGCAGTTCAGACATAGTCCGCACATCAATCAACGCACACATATGATCAATCACCGTGCCAGCCAGCCAAGGCCTTTGGCTTCTGGCAGTGCGCCATCGCACCTGTTCTGGATCGAGCGTGAACGATTGGCCCACACTGTCGCAGGCCAGCCCCCAAGGGCTGTCGTCCAGACGGATAATGAAGCGGTAGTTCTCTCTGGCATTTTCCGGAACACGACCCGCCATAATCCATTGCGCACTATCCACCACTCTCAGATTACCGGCGCTGCCCGGGCGAATACCCATGTACCAGTCAGGGCTCCCAGGAAGTGAACGGATCTTTTCTTCAATCTTATGTATAGCACCCAGCAACACCAAGGGCACAGCCAGTTGAAGCCCTGCCACTGTAAAGATCAGGCACTCGAACGGCTGCTCTGACCAGTCGGGTCTTGCGGGTGGAACGGTGAAAACCGGCTCCGCTTTTTCTTGAACCTCGGGAGCAGGTTCCGGCACTTGCACTACCGGCTTTGCAGCCACTGGGTGAGGTGCTTCGGTAATAGGAAGTTCGACAGGGGCGGGCTCAGGCTCAACCGTCGTAGGAGCCGGTTCAAAAAGCTCTTCTTGCTCTGCGGTTGACGTTGCGGTGTGCAACAGCTCGTCAAGATAACTGGCAATGGCGGCATCGGCTGTCGTTAGCTGTGTCATTTTTTCGTCAGCCATGATGCTGCCCTTTCACCGCTTCCGTCTGAGCGAGCAAGTCGTCAAGTAAATGACTATAGGCTCTCACACCGTGAGTGCGGGCATCGAGGACCGATGGAAACACGCCTTTCTCACTAGAATCGCGAAACTTGGTGTCTACCGGCACCGCAAATCGCCACAGATGATCCGGGTAGGTCTTGCGCAACAGGTTCAAACTTTTAACGGAAGCTTGTGTCCTTCGGTCATACATAGTCGGCACAATGGTGAAGGGCAACTCGTTCTTCTGCGAGCGCATGACCATATGCAGCGTGTGCAGCATTCGCTCAAGCCCTTTGATCGCCAGAAACTCGGTTTGCACCGGAATAACCAAATGCTGGGCTGCGGCCAAAGAATTCACCATCAACACCCCCAGAGAAGGGGTATTGTCCAACAGAACGTAATCGAAATCGTCCCAAAGCTGCGCCAACGCCTTGGACATGATTAACCCCATGCCGCCAACGCCCACCATTTTCCGCTCAAGCGTAGCCAAAGCCGCACTTGCCGGCAGCAAAAACACATCGGGATGACTGGTGTCGGCAATTAACTGGGCTGGCAAACCTTCCGGCACCTTGCCTTGGTGCTGAAACAAATCAAAGACACTGTGGGCGATGGTATCCGGGTCGTAACCAAACCAGGAGGTCAGCGAACCATGAGGGTCCAAGTCAACCATAAGCACACGCTTGCCCCGCTGAGCCAACATTCCACTCAGTGAAACAACAGAGGTGGTTTTACCCACTCCACCCTTTTGATTGGCTACTGCCCAAATACGCACACGTGTTACTCCAGCTACAAGCCCGAACGTTCAATAACGGCTCAACAGTTATATCGGCGACAGCGCAAACAACTTGAAGAACGATCGTTCTACAAGCGGCAAGTATTTGCCGTTTCTGATTATAAGAATGAGTTAATACAGAAAGTGTGCCAGATCGGCTATACGCATGAACAACCTGTTGCTCTAACGGACAATGCCGCGAATGCTTGAATCTTTTGAAATTAACAAGATAACTCGACGATTCCGTCGCCGTCCCTCTTCCGTATCGTTTCGCGCAACAGGCTGATGTTCACCATAGCCGATAGCGGCCAGTCGTTCTGGCTCAATGCCCTGCATCACCAGCATTCGCGAAACTGCAGAAGCCCGGGCGGTTGAGAGCTCCCAGTTAGACGGGTAGCGCCCTGTGCGGATAGGCTGATTATCGGTAAAGCCCTCTACCTTTACCGCGTTATCTCGATCGCGCAACACTTTGGCGACCTTTTCAATAACGGCAAACGAGTCATAATGCGGCTCCGCGTCGCCGCTATTGAACAGCATACTGTTTGGCAGGCTCAGCTCTATCCAATGGTCACTGGTTTCAAGGCTGACCACGCCCTGATTAATCAGATCATCAAATTCCATCGCCAGCTGGTCAGCCATCGCTCGCAGTGTTTCAATTCTATCGTGCTCACTGACATCAGAGTTAGCAGGCGCGTCGGTGACAACCGGGGGAATGACATTTTCATGTTGCTGCTCAGGTACTGCTGCCACATGCTCCCCTACTTCAATAGGCTTCACCGAGCGCTGAGGCGCATTGAATACGCCGGTAAACGTTTCAGACAATACTTTGTATTTGCCTTCGTTTACGGACGACACCGAGTACATCACCACGAAAAAAGCGAACAACAAGGTGATGAAGTCCGCGTAGGAGATCAACCAACGTTCTTTATTGTGAGCTTCTTCTTTCTGGTATCTACGGCGACGCATAGGCAACCCGACTCCTGATCACTGCGGGTCAGAGAAAGCCCCGGAGCCGAAGCTCAATGGTTTTGGGGTTCTCACCTTCGGCGATGGCGATAATGCCATCAATCATCATGTCTTCGTAGCGCGTGCGCTCTCTGACAATACTGCGGAGCTTATTGGCAACGGGAAAGAACAACAGGTTCGCCAGCGCCACACCGTAGATGGTGGCAACGAAAGCAGTTGCGATACCGTTGCCCAAGGATTGAGGGTCTTCAAGATTGGTCATGACCTGTATCAGCCCCATCACCGCACCAATAATACCGATGGTCGGCGAATAACCACCCATGGCTTCGTAAACCTTGGCCGATTCGGTATCTCGCTCTTCCCGGCACTCTAGATCGACTTCGAGGGTATTTCGTATGGTTGATGGTTCGGCACCATCAACCAACAACTGGAGCCCTTTCCGGGCGAATTTCTCTGGCTCGCGTTCGGCGAGTCCTTCCAACCCTAACAAGCCTTGTTTGCGAGCCTTCACACTCCAATCGACCACCTTACCGATGCCATCTTCCAAAGAAATATAAGGCGGTATAAACACCCAGCGCACCTGGACGAAGGCTCGTTTCAGCGTTGGCCAAGATGTCTGAAGAATGGTGGCCGCCAGTGTCCCGCCGATCACGATCAGTGCCGCAGGCGTATTGAAGAGCGAACTGACGGCACCGCCTTCTAACAAGTTGCCACCTAAAATAGCAACGAAGGCAAGAATGATCCCCAGCAGGCTCAAGATATCCATTAGCTTACGCCTTCAATCAATCGTAAACCCACGTCGTTAAGCGGCAACACCGCGTCAGACAACCCCGCGGTCGCGACAGCCATAGGCATGCCGTAGATCACCGACGTTTCTTCATCCTGCGACCAAACCACGGCTCCGCCTTGCTTCATCATACGGCAGCCTTCACGGCCGTCGGCGCCCATACCGGTGAGAATAATCCCCAAGGTTTTGCCGGGAAAACTTCGAGCCAGCGAGCCAAAGGTAACGTCAACGCAGGGTCTGTAGTTCAACCGATCATCACCGGGCAAAATCCTCACACGCCCTCGTCCTCCACGATTTTCAATCATCATTTGCTTGCCACCAGGAGCAAGCAACGCAAGGCCTGGTTGCAGCAAATCACCGTCTTGGGCCTGACGAACTTCAATCTTGCACAGCTTATTCAAACGCTCGGCGAATGCCGGGGTGAAACTCGCGGGCATGTGCTGCACCAGGACAATGGGCGCGGGAAAACTGGCAGGCAATACACTGAGGACTTTCTGGAGTGCAACAGGACCACCTGTTGACGTGCCAATACCCACGACACTGTATTGGCGTGCTGGTGTTTTATTGGCGCTGCGCCGAGGCGGGCTTGCCGCAGCCACTTCGTGACGGGCGGGCTTGGCAGTGGGCCGCACGGAAGTTGCCTCTGCCCGAGGAGCAAAGCCTTTTGGTTTCTCCGAGATAACCGGTGCCGACTTGGGTGGCGCGATAGGCGCGCGAGCACGAGGCTGACTTCTTGCAATATCCAGCACTCGGTTAATCAACACGGCCTGCAGCTGGCTGGTATCGCGGGCGATTTCTTCGAAATTTTTGGGCAGGAAATCTACGGCGCCCGCTTCCAACGCATCAAGTGTGACACGGGCCCCCTCATAGGTAAGCGACGAAAACATCAACACCGGTATCGCTTGTTTCGCCATGATTTCACGCACTGCTGAAATGCCGTCCATCACCGGCATTTCATAGTCCATGGTAATCACATCCGGACGCAGTTTTTCGGCCAGCTCGACCCCTTCGCGGCCATTGGTGGCGGCACCTACGACGGTGATCTGGCCCGAAGCCGTCAGGATTTCCGTCAATCTTTTTCGAAAAAAACCTGAATCATCCACGACCAGAACAGAAACTGTCATCATTTCTCCTAAATGCCCGGAATCACCCGTAATGCTGAAGCAAACTGGGCACATCAATGATCAGGGCAATGCGGCCATCGCCCGTAATGGTTGCTCCCGCCATCCCCGGCGTACCCTGAAGCGCGCGCCCCAGGGGTTTGATAACCACTTCTTCCTGCCCAACCAGCTGATCCACCACGAAACCGACTTGTTTCGTACCCATAGCCACGATTACCACATGGGCATTGGCCACCTCATTCTGAGCCTCGGCGCCATGGACAAGCCAGCGCTTGACGTGAAACAGGGGGAACACTTTATCGCGAACCACAATGCATTCGCGCCCATCGACCATATTGGTCTTGGTCAGATCAAGATGGAAAATTTCCACCACATTAACCAAAGGCAGCGCGAACGACTGCTCGCCCAGCATGATCATCAGCGTAGGCATGATGGCCAGCGTGAGCGGAACCTTAATGATGATTTTAGTGCCTTTGCCCAACTCCGATTCTATGGAAATCTGGCCATTTAATTGGGCAATCCGGTTTTTGACAACATCCATGCCGACACCGCGACCGGATACGTCCGAGATCTGTTCTTTGGTTGAAAAACCAGCAGCAAAAATAAGGTTAAAACATTCGTTGTCGGTCAACCTGTCTGCTGCATCCTGATCATACAGCCCCTTTTCAACAGCCTTCCTGCGCAACACATCGGGATCCATACCGCCGCCATCATCGGCAATTGACAGCAAGATGTGATCGCCTTCCTGTTGCGCCGATAACGTGACCGTTCCGGCTCGCGATTTGCCTGCCTCCTCCCGAACACCCGGCCCTTCTATGCCGTGGTCAACGGAATTACGAACGAGATGGACCAATGGGTCAGCAAGTGCTTCCACCAGATTCTTATCCAGATCCGTCTCTTCGCCGTGCATCACAAGATTGACCTCTTTCTTCAGGTTACGCGCAAGATCGCGTACCACCCGAGGAAAACGGCCAAATACCTTCTTGATGGGCTGCATGCGGGTTTGCATGACCGCCGCCTGCAAATCGGTGGTCACCACATCTAAATTGGCAACCGCCTTGTGCATATGCTCGTCTTCGCTTTGCGACCCCAAACGCTGCAGCCGATTTCGAACCAGCACCAGCTCACCCACCATGTTCATGATGTCATCCAAGCGCTTGGTATCAACCCGAACGGTGGTTTCGCCCACAGGAGCTGCCTCTCTGGCCGGCGCTGCAGCTTTAGCTGCGGGTGCAGGCGCGGGTATGGGCTCGGCTTTGGCGGGCGATTCCGAAACGGGTTCTAACGAAGCACTGGCGGCCGGTTTAGCCACTTCATTGGACTCCAACTGCGCACCGGGGCTTCCGCCTTTGCCATGAAGCTCATCCAGCAGTCGCTCGAACTCATCGTCGGTGATCAGATCCGAACTTTCATCGCCCGCGGGCTGGTCGCCGGAGTCTTTTCGTGGGTCGTCGGTTTCAGCAGCACCGGGAGCGGCAAACTTCCCTTTACCGTGAAGCTGATCCAACAATGCCTCAAACTCGTCGTCGGTGATTTCATCATCGCCGCCCGCTTCGGACGCAGTTGCCGGTGTTTGCTCAACTGCATCCTGCTGGGCCGACGCCTCGGCCTTGTCGTCCGCAATTGCGTCAAGCAGCTTTTCGAACTCTTCGTCGGTGATATCGCCTTGGTCCTGAGACACCGGTGTCGAGACCCCAGTGGGCGTTTCGGATTCGGGGATTGCCAATGCATCCAAAGCCTCAATCAAACTGGCTGGCGCCGGAGTCAGCTCTTCACGGTTACGCACTTCTTCGAACATGGCATTGACGTTGTCGAGGGCTTGCAGCACAACGTCCATCAACTCGGGGGTAACCTTGCGCTTGTGATTGCGCAAGATATCGAACACGTTTTCTGCGGAATGGCAGCAATTCACCAGCGCGTCTAATTGCAGGAATCCGGCGCCACCTTTCACCGTATGAAATCCGCGGAATATGGCGTTAAGCAGATCGCTGTCGTCTGGATGCTGTTCCAGATCAACCAATTGCTCCGACAGCTTTTCGAGAATCTCGCCGGCTTCTATCAAGAAGTCCTGGAGAATCTCTTCATCGGCATCAAACGCCATGGGGTACCCTCTTTATCATTCAGAAACCGAGACTGGATAGTAAGTCGTCAACGCCGTCTTGCCCCGAGACAACATCGTCTCGCTCAGCGGCTTTGATTTGTGGACCTACTCCCTTTTCGGCCGATTCTTCTTTTTCTTCAATCTGATGGACTGTACCTGTCAACTGATCGACATGACTGGCCATGACCACCAAGCCCAACAGATTCTCTTCGACTTCTTTCACCAGCGCCGTGACTTTCTGAATCACTTGACCGGTGAGGTCCTGGAAATCCTGGGCCAGAAGAATCTCCGAGAGGTTTTTGTAGAGGTTGTCCGAGTCGTTACCCAAGGTTCCGAAAAAAGCATCGATTCTTGCGTAAAGCTGACGGAACTCGGCAGGCTCAATCTCGCGACGACGCAAGCGCTCCCATTCGTCCTTGAGGCTTATGGCCTCATCACGGATGGCATGCGCCACGGGCATACTTTCCTCAACCAGATCCATGGTGCGGTTAGCGGCCTGACCGGTCATTTGAACCACATAAGCTAAGCGGTCTGAAGCATCCGACATTTTCGAAAGCGCTTCTTTCTGCTCTGCATTCCGGGGATCAATCTGAAAGTTGCGGATGGCCTCGTGCAGACTCCGGGTCAACCGCCCAACCTCTTGGTACAGACTTTGGTCACGAACTTCACTCAGCTCGTTGATGATGGTCATCGCCTGAGCGAAATCACCGCCGTTGACGCTTTCAACCAATCGAGAGGTCTGTTCCTGCAGCTTTTGCGTGACCTCCGGATCGAGACCCCGTTGGGTGTGCTTGCTGTCACTCATGGGAGCTACCCGACCTTTGGTTACTGAATACGTTCAAAAATCTTCTCGATTTTTTCTTTGAGAACAGCAGCGGTAAATGGCTTAACAACGTAACCATTTACCCCGGCCTGGGCCGCAGCGACAATCTGGTCACGCTTGGCTTCAGCGGTGACCATCAGTACTGGCAGGTTCTTAAGATTTTCATCAGCACGGACAGCCTTCAAAAGATCAAAGCCGGACATACCGGGCATATTCCAGTCGGTTACCAGAAAATCGTATTGGCCATTCTTGAGCATCGGCAACGCCGTGTTACCGTCGTCGGCTTCATCGGTATTGGTAAAACCCAAGTCACGCAACAGGTTTTTGATAATTCGTCGCATTGTGGAGAAATCGTCCACAATGAGTATTTTCATGTTCTTGTCCAAAGGGACCTCCAGTAAATAACACCCGGATGTAGGTCAACCTGCTGATATCCGACAGGCTGTGTAAGATTCTTTTCAGAACGCCAGTCGGTCAGCTGTCGCCGTTTTCTCGCCAATCTGACAAACGACCACGAAGACGCAAAGCCGCCTGGCTGTGAATCTGGCTGACTCGGCTTTCGCTGACCCCGAGCACCGCCCCGATTTCCTTAAGATTCAACTCTTCCTGATAATACAAACTCAATACTAACTTTTCTTTCTCTGGAAGCGCTTCAATCGCTTCGGCCAAACTCCGCTGAAAAGCACCGGCAGAGATGCCATCGAGAGGATTATCACTAGCTTCTTGTTCTTCTATCGGCAGTTCACCGGATTCATTGAGCTCATCCAGACTAAATAACCGTCCACTATTGGCGTCGGCAAGGGATGAGTGATATTCCGACAATTCGATATCGAGCTCTTCCGCCACCTCGGCATCCTGAGCTTCTCGGCCAGTGCGATCTTCAACGATTTTGATTGCGGCGGAGATTCGGCGGGCATTGCGATGCACGGAACGAGGCACCCAGTCGCCTTTTCGGATTTCGTCAACCATCGCGCCCCGAATACGAATGCCCGCATAGGTTTCGAAGGTTGCGCCCTTACCCGCAGAATAACGCTGGGCTGCTTCAAGCAAACCGATCATTCCAGCTTGCATCAAGTCTTCAAGCTGAACCGATGCAGGCAAACGGGCCATCAAATGTAGGGCTATCTTTTTGACCAGCGGCGCCTGATCTTCGATCAAACTCGAAGCGTTTGAGGCGCCCGCCTGATGATATATTCCCAGATTCTTCGTCAATGTCATGTATCCGGCTTTTATTGGACTGGATTCAGATCAGACTTCGACGAGCCGCTCCACGAAGAACTCCAGATGGCCTCGAGGAGAAGATGGCAGTGGCCAACTATCCACTCTGTCTGCCAATGCTCGCACAGCAATAGATGCTTTTGCACGGGGGTATGCCTCCAGAACAGCACGCTGGCGTTGAACGGCTTTTTTCACCGCTTCGTCGTAAGGCACGATACCCACATATTGTAACGCTACATCCAGAAAACGTTCGGTAACTCGCGTCAACTTTTCAAACAAATGCTTACCTTCTTCTTCGCTTCGAACCTGATTGGCAAGCACTCGGAAGCGGTCTGTTCCGTAATCACGATTCATTAGTTTAATGAGCGCGTACACATCCGTTATCGAGGTTGGCTCGTCGCAGACAACCAACAACAACTCTTGGGCGGCGCGCAGGAAACTCACAACCGACTCAGAAATACCGGCTGCGGTATCCACAATCAGCACGTCGATCTGATCGCCCAGCTCACTGAACGCATTAATCAAGCCTGCATGTTCCATGGGGCTGAGCTGGGTCATACGCTGGGTACCGGATGAAGCAGGTACGATTTTGATACCTCCCGGCCCATCCACCAGCACGTCTTTGAGATCACACTCTCCACTGAGGACATCGTGCAAATTCTTGTTGGCTGTCACGCCCAGCAACACATCCAGATTGCCCAACCCCAAGTCGGCATCCAGCACGACAACACGACGGCCTTTTTCTGCCAACGCTATCGCCAGATTGACCGACACATTGCTCTTCCCGACACCGCCTTTACCGCCGGATACCGCAATAACCTGAACCGGATGTGGTTTGCTCATACTGTTTAATGTCTCTTACTGCGTCGTTAAGGGGACTCTATGCCGGTGTCTGATTCGCAATGGCTATGCCAAAGCACCTTCAACAGCCTCCTGCGAATGTTGCATCGTTCTCAGGCGCTCAACACCCATTCGAACCAACGGAGCTGCCTCGGCTCGATGCAAATCTTCCGGTATTTTTTGCCCGTCGGTATACCAAGCGACCGGAAGACCGGTTTCCATCACAAACCCTAGAGATTCGCCCAAGGTAAGCGCTTCATCAATTTTAGTCACGATGCAGCCGGCAAGGCTTGCCATCTTATAGCAATGCCAAACGGATTTCATGATACGCGGCTGGCTGGTCGCAGACACCACCAAGTGTGTATGAATATTATGATCGCTGCGAACCAACTCCGCGAGCTGCTCCTGATAACCCCGGTCGGCACTGGTCAGTCCGGCAGTATCGATAAGCACTAAATGTCGATCGGAAAGTTCATCCAGAATGTCGTCCAGCGAGTGGCTTTCGTCAACCACCCGCACTGGCACGTTCAGAATGCGACCAAACACAAACAACTGCTCGTGCGCCGCAACTCGATAACGATCTGTGGTGACCAACGCCAAGCTGTCAGCCCCGTGTTCCAACACATAGCGAGCGGCTAATTTTCCGATGGTTGTTGTTTTACCGGATCCAGTCGGACCAACCAAAGCGTACACGCCGCCAGACTCCAGCCAATCTTCCTGCCCGGTCCGAAGGCCGGTGGCGACCATTTTCAATGAGGCTTTCCACCCATCCTCCAACCGGCCATTTCGGTGCTGCCGCGCAACGGATGTTGCCAAATCGGGGCTCAAGCCGAACTCTTGCAGGCGCTCGCTCAATAGTTGCTGAACGGCATTCTTAGCGCCCCCCTCGGCCGGCACATTTGAACCAGCAACAGGGGCGGATTGCACCCCCATCATCTCCCGTAGCGAGCTGATCTCCGCTTTCATTGCGGCCAACTCATCGGAGTAACCTTGAGCCTGCTTTGACGCTGGCGCTTGAGACTCCCGATCCTCCACTAAACCTGCATTCACATCCCAATCCATCCCCGAATCATTGGTCAACGATACTTGGGGATAACGTGCACCCGCGGCCGCACGCTTCTCACGTACGCCTTGGATACGACTGCGAGTCCGACTAAGTTCATCTTCCAAGTGACGATGCTGATCGGCCTGCATTTCAGCCAAACGGGAACCGTTGGTAGCTTCCGCTGCTTTGTCACCCAGGCTTTGGCGAGCCATGTTTTCGTCGTAGTCGAGAGCCGTCACAATTTCGACGCCTCCATCTACCCGGCGATTGGACAAAATAACGGCATCAGGCCCCATTTCGTGACTGACCTGCTTCAGGGCCTCGGCCATGGACTGCGCAAAAAACCGTTTAACCTTCATAACTTCCATCCTCTGTCGTCGAGCTGCACTCAGCTGACTGCGTTGCGCTAGCCACCTTTACTGGCCGACCGACGCAACGATCGTGATCTGCTTGTTGTCCGGAATCTCTTGGTACGAGAGCACGTGCAATCGCTCTACCCCGTAGCTGGCAAACTTCGCCAGCCCAGGCCGCAACGGCCCGGAGACCAACAGAATGGCTGGTTTACCCAACATTTCTTGCCGCTGCACGCTGTCTTGCAATGAACGTTGCAGCTTTTCGACCATGTTCGGCTCTAGCACCATGCCAATATCATCCTGTCCGCCGGATTGTTGACTCTGCTGAACAGACTTAAGCAACATTTGTTCCAGGTCCGGGTCCAAGGTGATCACCGGAATTTCAGAATCGTTGCCACAAATGCTCTGCACGATCATTCGACGCAGCGACTGACGCGCCAACGTGGTAAGCAGCTTCGGATCCTGACTCTTTGGATGAACATTAACGATGGCCTCGGCGATCGAGCGCATGTCTCGAACCGGCACTTCTTCTTTCAGCAAGTTCTGGAGTACCTTGAGCAGAATGCTGATAGATATAGTGGTCGGAACCAGTTCTTCCGCCAGCTTAGGGGAGATTTTTTCAAGCTGATCCAGCCATTTTTGCGCCTCGTCGTGACCGATCAATTCGTGGGCGTGCTTCTGAAGGATCTGATTCAAATGGGTCGCAACCACAGTGCTGGCATCAACAACGGTATAACCCAGAGTCTGGGCTTGATCTTTCTGGTCCGGCTCAATCCAGATGGCATCCAAACCAAACGCGGGATCTTTCCCGGCAATACCCTCAACCTTCCCGAACACCTGCCCCGGGTCAATGGCCAGTTCCCGCTCAGGATGGATCTCGGCTTCCGCAATGGTGACGCCCATCAGGGTAACTCGATAAACGTTCGGCATCAGGTCCAGGTTGTCCCGGATATGCACCGACGGCATCAGAAAACCCATGTCTTGAGACAGCTTTTTCCGAACACCCTTGATACGGCTAAGCAATTGGCCACCCTGAGACTTGTCTACCAAAGGAATCAACCGGTAGCCCACTTCCAGACCAACAATATCGACCGTGGCTACATCATCCCAACCCAGCTCGCGAGTCTCACCGGGTGGCGGCAGTGCCTGCCCGTCACCACCTCGATCCGGAACAACCTCGCCTCCCTGGCGCGCCACGCTGGCCGGCATGCTGCCACGCCCCGCAAACACGCCATCTTCTTCAACTGTCTGGCTTTGCCTTTTCCAGATAAACCAAGCCGCTGCTGCGGCCAGCGACCCCAGCCCCAAAAACGCTACATGCGGCATCCCCGGGATCAGGCCCAATAAAATCAAAATACCCGCGGCGATTCCGAGAACTTTAGGCGCACTGAACATCTGTTGCAGAATCTGACCACCCATATCCTGGCTAGACGTCACTCGGGTCACCATGATGGCGGCTGCCGTGGACAGCAACAGGGAGGGAATCTGAGCGACCAGACCGTCGCCAATGGTCAGCAACGCGTACCGCTCCATTGCCAACGTAAAGTCCAGGCCATGCTGAACCATACCAATGGCCACACCGCCAATGATGTTAATAGCCAGAATCAACAAACCGGCGACCGCGTCGCCTTTCACAAACTTAGACGCACCGTCCATGGAGCCGTAAAAATCAGCCTCTTGAGCAATTTCCGAACGCCGCGCTTTAGCTTCTTCCTGATTCACCAAACCGGCGTTCAGGTCTGCGTCGATGGCCATTTGCTTACCGGGCATGGCATCCAAGGTGAAACGCGCGCTGACTTCGGAAACCCGGCCCGCACCTTTGGTTACTACCAGAAAGTTGATGATCATCAGAATTGCGAATACCACCAAACCAACGGCGTAGTTACCGCCAATCAACACCGCACCAAACGACTCGATAACCTTACCAGCGGCATCGCCACCTTCATGCCCATTGAGAAGAACAATCCGGGTAGAGGCTACGTTCAACCCCAAACGAAGCAACGTAGCGACCAGCAACACAGTCGGGAAAGCAGCAAATTCCATTGGCCGGAGCGCATAGACACACACCAACAGAATCACGATCGACAGCGTTATGTTGAACGTAAAGAACACGTCGAGCAAAAAAGCAGGCATGGGCAAGATCATCATGCCCAACAACCCCATCAGCATCAGCGGGACACCGAGATTCCCTCGCGTCAGAGTTTTGACGTTATTCAGAACGAGCGCTCTGTCCATACTGCGTGCTTCTCCGGATCACTGTGCTTTGAGGCCATTCGGTGTCATCACCGGGTCGAAAATCTGACGCACCCCCCCCTTCATGAAGACTGCTTCGCAAGATCTGTACCATCCCCTATAAATTTTATGATTTCTCGCTAACAGATCGCCTGACGTGAGCGCCTGGATACGGTATCCTTTTGCCGTTTGACTGATCAAAAACCAAGCCAGAAAATCCGAACCCACAGGTGACCCCGATGCCTATCCACGAAGTGAAGCACCCACTGATCCAACACAAGCTCGGCCTAATGCGTCGTTCAGACATCAGCACCAAAAATTTTCGTGAACTGGCTCAAGAAGTTGGCGCACTACTGACCTACGAAGCGACGAAAGATTTCACCCTACAAGAAGAAACCATCGACGGCTGGGCCGGACCGGTAACAGTAGAACAAATACACGGCAAAAAGATCACCATTGTCCCCATCTTAAGGGCAGGTTTGGGCATGCTGGATGGCGTACTCAGTCTGATTCCTGTGGCCCGAGTCAGCGTGGTCGGTCAGATCCGTAACGAAGAAACGTTCGAAGCAGAAACCTATCTGGAAAAACTGGTGGGTGAACTGGACCAGCGCACAGCGCTGATCATCGATCCCATGTTGGCCACCGGCGGCTCCATGATTTCCACCATCGACCTGCTCAAACAAGCCGGCAGCACTGAAATCCGGGCACTGGTTCTGGTTGCTGCACCGGAAGGAGTAGAAAAAGTACTGGAGAAACACCCGGACGTTTCCATCTACACTGCCTCTGTAGATGACTGCCTGAACGAAAAAGGCTACATCCTGCCGGGCCTCGGCGATGCGGGAGACAAGATCTTCGGCACCAAGCAAAAGGATGTTTAAGGATGCAGGACATCACGACTGACTCGACCTGGAAACAGGCCATAGCCGGCTCGCAAATGCTACTGGTCGCCTTCGGCGCACTGGTACTGATGCCACTGATCACAGGACTTGATCCTAACGTCGCGCTATTTACCGCGGGGCTCGGCACACTGATCTTTCATGTCGTCACCGGCGGCCAGATTCCCATTTTCCTTGCCTCATCCTTCGCCTTCATTGCCCCGATCATGGCGGCCAAAAGCCAGTTCGGCCTGCAAGAAACCCTTGGCGGCCTGATGGCAGCAGGCATACTCTACATCGCCCTCTCCGGCATCATCCGCCTGCGCGGAACCGGCTTCGTCACCCGTTTGCTCCCGCCCGTGGTCATCGCACCGGTTATCATGACCATCGGCTTGGGGCTGGCTCCAGTCGCCGTGAACATGGCTTCTGGTCGCACCGGTGATGGTGGCACCCAACTCGTGCCCGAAGACACCGCATTGGTGATCGCAATGATCTCACTGCTGGTAACCATCATCATGACCGTCTGGGCAAAAGGCATCTTCCGCCTGATTCCGATCATGATAGGGATCATCGTGGGTTACATCCTCTCGGCCTTCGCCGGCATCGTAGACACCACCCCCGTCCAGGAAGCGGCCTGGTTCGCCATTCCGAACTTCGTCGCCCCGGCCTTCAGTTGGGGAGCCATCCTGTTCATGATCCCCGTCGCAATCGCCCCCGCGATTGAGCACATCGGCGACGTACTGGCCATCGGCAACGTCACCCGCAAAAACTACCTGGAGAAGCCGGGACTGCACCGCACCCTGCTCGGCGACGGCCTAGCCACCAGCGCTGCCTCCATGCTTGGCGGACCACCCAATACCACTTACTCCGAAGTCACCGGTGCCGTCATGCTGACCCGTAACTTCAACCCTAAAGTGATGTGGTGGGCAGCTGGTACGGCCATCGTACTGGCCTTTGTTGGCAAATTCGGCGCGACCCTGCAAACCATCCCGGTCCCTGTTATGGGCGGCATCCTGTGTCTGCTGTTCGGCTCCATCGCTGTGGTAGGGCTCAATACCCTGATCCGTCACCAGGTGGATCTGTCCCAGGCCCGCAATCTGGTGATTGTCGGAGTGACCTTGGTATTCGGCATCGGTGGCATGGTCATCGGCCACATGGAAGGCATCGCCCTGTGCTCGGTGGTCGCAATTGTCCTCAACCTGCTGCTTCCGGGCGGCCGGGAGGCGTGGGGCAAGACCATTTACCAGCAAAATCAGGAATAGCCCCTCGGGCAGAACCAAAAACCGGTCTGGCACAGAGGTGACAGACCGGTTTTTAGTGTCGGCTACCGACAGGCGTTTTACCGAATCAAAGTATTCCTACCGAAGTAATCATCACCTTCGTACTTTTCGATGACCGACATCAGGGACGCCCCGTTCTCTTTCGACAGTAGTTTGTGGCTCATGGCCGCCAGCTTGATCAGTATATCTTTGCACTCGATTCTGGCCTGCTGAACCTGACGGGAAATACCCATCAGTATCTGGGCAATGAACGCATTAGGCCGGTTAATAAGGCCAATCGAGAAATTCAGCAGCAAATCCCGGAACAGGTCAAAATCCTTTTCCATGAGCTCACCAGACTCCACCAGTTCCTGGAAACTGTCTTCCTTTTCATCCGGGCACAGTGAGCGAGTCCAGTCCAGGTAATCACTGTCAGAAATCACGGAATAGGCCATGGTCTGGAACTCCTTGCTGTCCAGCAACACATCCAGGCGGTCGCTGGCTTCCTCCGAGGTCACGTCCTGCAAAAGCTGATCTACGAACTGCTGAGTACTGATTACTTCCCTGAGCAACGAAAAGTGGCCGCCGGCCATGCTGTTATACATGCGGCTGATGTCGGCCATGTCCTCCAGAAACACCTTCAGAAACTGCTGCTGACCAGGAATCGAATCCAGAACCGGAATCAGGGTGTAACGGCGCTTCTCGATGGATTCATAGTAATTACCTACGGCCTCTTTGAATTCATCGGTCTTGGCAACCAGCCGTTCAAGAAATGCCGGATCACGGCCCACCTTGTCCGCCAACGCAGTGAGACCTTCAGATCGGCTGGCCCAGCGATCAATGGGATTTTCGAGTTTTGTGGACACATCCACCATGGCGCTGAAGGCATCTTCAAATTCAGCCTTGATACTGATGACCTTTTCCAGCGATGTGGCCTTCACCCGCTCATTGATGCCCTGACGCTTCGATGCGACGACACGATAGATGGATGAAAAAGTAACCGCCAGTCCGGCAAAAATAATCGATATGCTGGTGGCAATATCAAAACCGAACTGTATATCTTCAACAAACGCGAAATCCATGGACAGGTTCTCTCCGAGGTGTGTAGCGACGACGCCGCCATTAAGAAGCAAGCTATAGTACTCAGCGGGACTCTGGCAGGGCAAACGATTCGTGAGGGTATGAAGATGTGACAGGAGAAACCGGACCATCGGCCCGGAACTAAAATCAGTGGCGCAAATCCCGGGGAATGGGGAAATCGGGCATTCCAGGTTTGGGACCACGCCCCTTCCGGAACTGCCGCAGCTGAAAAACGTAAGCCAATACTTGAGCTATCGCCATATACAGCCCGTCGGGAATTTCCTCACCAACATCCGAGTTATGATAAACCGCCCGAGTCAAAGGCGGCGTACGCAACACCTCCACCTTATGCTCCCGAGCTATCTCCATAATCTTGAACGCCACCTCATCAGCACCCTTCGCCACCACCACAGGCGCACCCATGGCATCCTGATCGTACTTTAGCGCCACCGCATAATGCGTCGGGTTCGTAATCACCACATCCGCCGTCGGCACATCCTGCATCATCCGGCGCTGCGCCATCTCCCGCTGAAGCTGACGAATCTTACCTTTAACCTCCGGCTTGCCCTCCGAATCCTTGTACTCGTCCTTCACCTCTTGCTTCGTCATCCGAAGCTTCTTCTGATGGTCATAAATCTGAAAGGGCACATCAATCATCGCAATAATGATCGTGGCGCAAGACAACACCAAAAAACTCCAGCCCAGCGTCCACAACACATGCTCCATCGCCGGCACCACCGGCTCCTCCGCAATGCTCAACAAATCATCCGTACGAAGATTCAGAATCATGATCGCAATCGCCAAGACCAACCCCACCTTGGCAATAGCTTTCACCAACTCAATAAGCGATCGCATCGAAAACATCCGACCCAAGCCTTTGATCGGGTTCATCCGATTGGCTTTCGGAGCAATGGCCTTAGCACTGAACAACAAACCACCAATACCGATCGAACCGGCAATAGCGGCAATCAGCAGCAAAATCAGAATGGGAGATAAAGCCAGGGCAGCCTCTTTGGCCGAAACAATCAACTGCACACTCATGTGGCGAGTATCAAAAATCGACGCACGCTCGATCACAAACGCATCCCGCATGATGCCTTCGAAGGTGAGCGCCAACGACGTACCAAACATCAGTAAACCACCTGCCCCGGCAAGCAACACCGCCATGGTCGCTAGCTCTTTCGAGCGGGCGGCCTGGCCGTCCTCTTTGGCCTTTTCAAGCCTTCGGGGGGTAGGTTCTTCGGTTTTCTCCTGACTGTTGTCGTTCTCTTCAGCCATGATTAACGCCCCTGCAACTGGCGCATAAAGTCGAACGTCTCACGGGTGTACTGATCAAAGTGTGGCAGGAAATTTCCGTGTAAGACCCAAATGGCGAACAAACCGAAAATCAGACCTATCGGGAAACCCAACGCAAAAATGTTCATCTGCGGCGCAGCCCGCGTCATCACACCGAACGAAATATTCACGATCAGCACCGCCGTTACCGCGGGCAGCGCCAACAACATAGCCGACGCGAACATCCAGCTGATCCGATGCGCCAATGCCCACACCCCGCTTTGCCCTAAACCATCCAAACCAATTGGCATGGTATGAAAGCTTTCGATGAAGATCTCGAACGCCACCAGATGGCCGTTCATCAACAAAAACAAAAGGGTAATGGTAATTGTATAGATCTGAGCCAGCACCGGCACATTCACGCCGTTGGCGGGGTCCACCATAGAGGCAAAGCCCAAGCCCATCTGCATGGCAATCATCTGGCCGGCAATCACAAATAGCTGCCATAGAGCTGTTAACGCAAACCCCAACCCGACACCAATCAGAATCTGTTGAAGCGTGATCACAACAGCATCAGCACTCAAGGCTTCAACCTTGGGCACTTCAGGAATCATAGGAACAATCAGAATGGTCATCAGTAAAGCCAGCCCCAAGCGCACTCGCGCTGGCACCAGCTGCGTGCCGAAGATGGGAATAACCATCAGGAAACTGGCCAAGCGGAACAGTGGCCAAAGGTGCTGACCGACCCACTGCCCCAACAGATCTGTACTGAACTCCGCCGGAAACATCCGCTAGCCAATCAAGTAAGGAATACTGGAAATAAGCCCGCGGGCATGATCCAGCAGGGTGGTGAGCATCCATGGTCCGGCCGCAATGATCACGATCAGAGTAACCAACAACCGTGGCAGAAAACTCAACGTTTGCTCGTTGATTTGGGTCGCAGCCTGAAAGGTACTGACCACCAAACCAATCACCAAGCCGGGGCCAATGATGACGCCTGCGAACAGAACAATCATCCAAAGTGCTTCACGGACAATATCAATCGCGGTTTCAGGCGTCATGTCTTGCCTCCTATATGCCGTAACTGGCAGCAAGGGTACCCATAATCAGGGCCCACCCATCTACCAGCACGAAGAGCATGATCTTGAACGGCAACGATATGATGATCGGCGACAACATCATCATACCCATCGCCATCAAAACGCTGGCAACCACCATGTCGAGAATCAAAAAAGGTATAAACAGTATGAAACCGATCTGAAAGGCGGTTTTCAGCTCACTGGTAACAAACGCCGGCATCAAAACCCAAAATGACACGTCTTCCGGGGTTTCGTACTCCACCTCCGCCAGCCGCATAAACAGCGCCAAATCCGATTCTCGCGTCTGCTCCAGCATGAACTTCCGGAACGGCTCGCTAGCCAATTCCACGGCTTCCAGTGAAGTGACCTCCTCCTGCAGATAGGGCTGCAACCCAACCTGATTGGCCTCTTCCAGAACCGGCTTCATGATAAAAATACTGAGGAAGAGGGCCAGCCCTAACAAAATCTGGTTCGAGGGCGTAGCTTGAAGCCCCAATGCCTGCCTCAGGATTGCAAACACGACAATGATACGAGTGAACGATGTCATCATCATCAACATCGCAGGCAAGAATGTCAGCGCTGTCATCAGCGCCAATATTTGTAGAGTTACCGTATATTCTTCCGTACCGTCTTCACCCGGTTGAACGGAAAAGGCCGGTATACCTGGCAAATCCGCCGAGGCGACAGCCGGCAAGAACAGGCCAGCAAGAAGGGCTAAATAAGGCAGACAAGATCGAATAGCGGCATTCACCATAGTGTTACTCTTTAGGCTCCGGGGCTGTCCAGGATTTCCCTATCAACCCCTGCAGCTTGCGGGCGAAGTCGCTCGTACCCGTATTGCCGGCATCCACGACGGGTTCGTCAAACACCTGTAGCGTTCTAATGCTGCCCGGCGTAATGCCCAGAAGGATTTGTTGGCCACCCACCTCTACCAGAGCGATGCGTTCGCGAGTGCCAATGGCGAGAACAGAAACCACTCGAATCGCGTTGTTATTCATGCCTGCCGTACCCGTCATGCGACGAATCAACCAGGCACACCCGTATATGACAGCAATAACCGCCACCAACCCGAGCCCGAGGCTAATAATCATACCGACCGTATCGGGCGTGTTGCGCGCAACTTTCTGAGCAGGCTCTGCAGCCTGTTCAGCAATAGCGGGCATACTTAACAGAGCGGGTAGCAGACAACGCAACCAATAACTCACGCTATTTCTGCAACCGTTTGATACGCTCGCCCGGGCTGATGACGTCTGTCAGCCGGATACCGAACTTTTCATTCACCATAACCACTTCGCCATGGGCAATCAGCGTGCCATTAACCAGCACGTCCAAAGGCTCACCGGCCAGCCGGTCCAGTTCGATAACGGAGCCTTGGTTCAACTGCAACAGGTTGCGAATAGGAATCTGCGTGTTACCCACTTCCATTGAGATCGTTACCGGGATATCGAGAATAACGTCCATATCCGGCGATCCCACGCCGCCTTCCGAACCGCTGTCTTCCGAAAACTCTTCCATCGGGGCGGCACGAACCTGCTGTTCAGCAGTTCCTTCAGACGCACTTCCCTCGGCTTCAGCCATAGCTCCGGCCCAGGCATCCTCGGTAGACTCCTCGGTGTTCGTATCGCCGGATTCACCCATCGCTGCTTCCCACTCGGCCGCCAGCTTTTCGTCTTCCGTGAGCTCTTTATCGTCTTTTTTATCGTCGTCAGCCATTGCGTCCCACCTTCAGTTGTTTCTTCACCTTGGGCAACGTCGCCCTTTCATGAATTCGTAGCGCCAACTTGCCGTCACGGGTTCCCATCGTTGCCTTGTATACGGGAACGCCGTTGGCCGTTACCGTGAGATGCTCAGCAAGCTCGACAGGAATCACGTCGCCCGCTTTCAACTTAGCAAGATCCCGAAGCGAGATTCTGCGCTGACAAACCGTGGTATTGATCGGCACGCTGATGTCTTTGACATCTTCCTGTAAGGCATTGACCCAACGCTCATCAACGTCATCAATATCACTCTGAACGCCTGCATCCAGTACATCACGAATGGGTTCGATCATGGCATAAGGCATCGCGAGATGAAGTTCGCCCCCGCCGCCATCCAATTCAATGTGAAAAGTGCTGACAACCACTACTTCACTCGGGCTGACAATGTTGGCCATTGAAGGGTTAACTTCAGAACTCATGTAATCGAAATCAATGTTCAAGACGGCTTGCCAGGCTTCCTTCATATCCGCGAATACCTGATTCAATACCATCTGCACAATCCGGTTTTCAGTCGGCGTAAACTCACGTCCTTCAATCTTGGCGTGCCGCCCCTCTCCTCCGAAGAAATTATCAACCAGTTTGAACACCAATTTGGCATCTAATACAAACAACGAAGTACCACGAAGCGGACGGACTTTGCAGAGGTTGAGACTGGTTGGCACGTAGAGCGTGTGCACGTACTCACCAAACTTCATAATCTGCACGCCGCCCGTCGATACATCCGCATTCCGGCGCAACAAATTGAACAAACTGATTCGGGTGTATCGTGCAAAGCGCTCGTTAATCATTTCGAGCGTGGGCATACGGCCACGGACGATACGATCCTGACTGGCAAGATCGTAATTCTTTACGCCAGTGTCGTCGCTTTCATCATAGGTATCGATATCGCCATCATCCACACCGTGGAGGAGCGCATCGATTTCTTCCTGTGATAATAAATCCTGCATAACGGGTCCTGCCCTGACAATGGCCTACTGCACAACAAAGTTCCGGAACAACACCCGAGCAATAGCAGGCTCTCCCTCTTGCTCCAGCATTTTGTTGACCGCTTCCAGCATTTTCTCAGACAGAGCAACCCGCCCTTCTGGCGTCTGCAAATCCGCAAATTGCGTGCTACCCAACAACATGTTCAGCTGATTCAGAATTAACGGCATGTGCTTTTCAGCCCCCTCCAGCGCAGAAGCGTCTTTTGCCTCGAACGACAAGTAGATCTGGGCATAGCGCTGTCGACCTTGCGCTTGCACCGTGGTTCGCAAGGGTTTCTGGATATCCCTGTAAATACTGGGCTGAAACTCTGGTTCAGAGGGTTCCGCTGAAGTGTCCTCAACCGCACTGGCTGCACTATCTTTCAGAAACCAGAGTGTACCTGCGACAGACAAGCCTATTGCCAGCAGTGTGATCACCACCACCGTGATGACCATTTTCATTTTGCCCTTTTTCTCGGGCGCTTGTGCGGTATTGTTTTCTGCCATGATGTCCGCTTTGTCAGATTATCGTCACCCTGAAGTATTCAGAGTACGTTTTCCGAGGTTGATGCAAAGGGTGGGCCAAACGCGCCATCCTTTCTATTCAAACCAGCAGTTTAGCGCCGCGGAGGAGGATGGGCAAAAACGTTTTGAAGGGAGCTTCTCTCTGCCGTCAACCTATGGACTTCAAGCAAAGATATCGAGCTCGCCTTTCCAAGCCAAATCGAGATGGCCCGATGCGGTTTCTTTCTCCTCAAGCTCAGCGGTATTCAACCCGCTCGTCCCCTGTCGGGAACCTTCGCCCTGCCCGGAGCTATCTCCTTCTGCATCGGCCTGACCTCCCCGCTGGTCAGAGACATCGAACTCACTCAAGGCAACGCCCTGCTCCGCCAGCATATCTCGCAATCGGTTGGAATGAAGCTCCAACTGCTCCCGAACCACTGGGTTAGCGGCGTGCACTGTGACCGCCGCCTGATCATTCTGAACCCTCACCTTCACCTCCATAGGGCCCATATCGGGAGGCGTGAGGTGAATTTCGGCAACTTGCAGGTTTTTAGCGGTAAGCCAACTTAACTTACCCATCACTTTATCACCCCACTCGGCCTGCCCCACCGGCACATCCACAGTGGTGGAATACCCCCGTAACGGTATGTTCGCATCACCTGCCAGCTTGCCTTGCATGACCTGTTGTGCGGCGTTATCCAGAGCACCTTGGAATCGGGGCGATGAGAGCATGCTGGTCGGATCAACTGGCCGCGCCGTTTCGGTTGTCACATTGGCCGCCAGTAAATCTGAAAATTGAGCGTTAGATATTAATCCGCCTGTGCCGGCACCCTGGCCATTCGCAACGAGCGGCTTTCCAGGCAGACCACTGTTCACCATTGCTACGTTGACGGTGCCCTCAGAGGTTCCGGCACTCCCATTGGTCGGCATCAAAGATTGCAGGTTGGCGAAGGTAAGAGGTGCCGGAGAGTCTGCCTGTTCGTGAGATTCACCCACTGGCGCGGTGTCTGAAGCTTCGTCAGCCGCTTGCGAACTGGGCTTCGCTTTATCACCTGCAGTATTTTTGCTGGTTTCGGCCGACACTTTGTTACTGGCGACTCGCTCTTGAGGCTGCGCATTTTGAGCTCTCGAGTCTTCCTGAGCGGCACTCGAAGCCTCTTTACGATCGGCGCGTTTTTGCTCCAGTCGACGCTTTTCAAGGCGGTCCTGTTCGGCTCGCGAAACCTGCTCAAAAGGACTATCGCGTTTTTCTGAACGTCGACTGTTGGCAACAGTCTTAGGCCCGACAGCGTCTTGCTGTGTGCCGGAGGATGGCATTTGGGAAAGAATTGTCTGCTGCATGGCAACCTCTTGCCGTTTTATGTCTCAGGAGCACCCCCGATGGGACCCATCCTGTAACGCAGCAAAAGCGATGCCAGGTCTTGGTTTTTCTGGCTTTACCGATTAAAGCTTTCCAGC
Organism: Marinobacter sp. JH2; assembly: GCF_004353225.1. Taxonomy (NCBI): domain Bacteria; kingdom Pseudomonadati; phylum Pseudomonadota; class Gammaproteobacteria; order Pseudomonadales; family Marinobacteraceae; genus Marinobacter; species Marinobacter sp. JH2. Next base: position 1,766,271 of record NZ_CP037934.1, read on the forward strand.
TCTCGCGCGACTTCTTCAAATTCCTGTTCGACCGAAGCCAGCAAATGCTCTGCCTCTTCCAAGCGATCTTCTTTACCCAACACCTCCAATTCAAAACACAAACTGCCGAGTTTCGGCACACCAATATTGATACAGCTTCCTTTCAGACTATGGGCCGCTTTTCCAAGACGCTCCGAATCGCCGGCACCCACTGCCTCTTTCAATCCGGATATCCGAGTACGCGAGTCCGCCAGATAAGTTTCGATGAGCACGCTAAACTCATCTTCCATAATATCCTGCAGCTCCGCTAAGGCTTCTTCATCCAAACGGGGTATGTGGCTCATTATGTGTCCTCGCGGTTGCGTTCAGCATCTTTCATCACCGATTCGTAGCCCCTTGCGCCGGGAATTCCCAATCATAGACGATTTCGACACAGTTACCCGAACCGCAGATGCTGACCTCTTTGGCCAAACGCTTCAAGATCCCCATTCCTCTCCCCGAATACTCGTGAACAGAATTTTTAGGGACGCTCGTTGTGTTCACCTTTGGATCAAAACCCTGACCACTGTCTTCGCAGCGAATTCTTAGCCGGCCCGCCTCTGCCAAGGGTTCATGATCCAATGTAAACCGGATATAGTGCCCGTGCGTGTCATACAGTCGGCGCATTCGCTCCTCATAGTAAAGGCTAAAGCCTTCCGCGGATTTTTTCCATTCTGAGGAGAGTTTCAGAACACCGTGCTCCAAGGCGTTGCTGTACAACTCCGACAAAAGGGTAAACACCTCACCACTTCGCCGCCGCAATCCCGGCACTTCCATGCATATGTGCAAAAGCAGTGGCAATGGGTTGAAATCCGCCAGAGCCTGGTCACGAACTTCATACACACAATGCCAACTTCCCGGGCCAGACAGCGCGGATTCAGGGGCTGATTCCGTGACTTCCTTAATGGCACCTTGGGCGACGACCTCCAAACAACACAACGTCATATCGTCGGCCGGATCAGGGTGCCCGGTAAACGCTTGCAGTCGAGCCAGCAAAACGTCGAACGGGTGATCACCGGGGCCAAGCTCCGCGAGCACTTGACGGACAAGGTCCTCACCGAGGCGCTTACCGTGAGCGTCACACGATTCAGGGAAGCCATCGGTCATCAGGACCACGTAATCCCCAGGCGCCGAAGTGAGCAGTTCCATAGTCGCGTCAAACCGCTCCAGCGACTGAACTCCTAGGGGCAAGTGTAGTGAAGGAATGGCAAGTCGCTCACCACTTTTACGAACCAGCCAGCCATCGGGCAGCCCACCATTCCAAACACCTATTGTCCCCTGCTTGCCATCTGCCTCAAGCAACGCGCCACAACAAAACATGCCAACGGGTAAAATATTACATAACTTCTGGTTTATTTCTGTAAGAAGATCTGTCGCACCAAATCCCTTTGCGGTCATGCCATAAAACACTTCGGCGATAGGCATCGCACCGATGGCCGCGGGCAAACCGTGGCCGGTGAAATCCCCCATAAAAATCAACGTACCGCCCCCAGGGCGCTCAGCAGCAAACAAAACATCGCCGTTAAAAATTGAAAGCGGTGAGGCGTGATAACGAATATTCGGCGCATCCAGGCAGCCGGTATGTGCAACGTTGTCGAAAACTCGTCTTGCCAAACGCTGGTCTGCAAGCATCTGCTCGTTTTGCATTCGGATTTGATCGCGCTGCTGCATCACCGAACGTTGCAGGTTAAGCATTCGGCTGTAGGCATTAATTTTGGCTTCGAGGATCACGCGGCTGTATGGCTTCAGTAAAAAATCATCGCCCCCAGCTTCCAGGCATTGCGCTTGTTCGCGTTCGCTGGCCAGCGCGGTAATAAAAATTACAGGAACAAAACGTGTACCTGCCAGCGTTTTAATTCTTCGCGCTGCTTCCATGCCGCTCATGGTTGGCATCAACGCATCCATGAGCACAATGTCGGGCTCGAACTTTACGAACACCGAGACAGCCTTTAGCCCGTCAGAGGCCTCATACACATGATGCCCTAAGCGACGAAGCAGCGTGGCGAGAATCATCCGGTCGCCGTCGCTGTCTTCCGCGATTAAAAGATTCACAGTGGAAGTCTCAACGAATGCTGAAAAGCTGTTCGAAATTAGAGATGGAAAGGATTCGCCGCACATCGGCATTGCAGTTTTCGATTACCACACTGGCAACATCACCGTCAGCATGATCTCGCAGTAGCAACAGCATGCCCAACGCAGAGCTATCAAGATAAGTCGTATGAGTCAGATCAACCACGTACTCTTTAACCGGCTCATCACAATGCTCGTACGCATCCCGGAATGCCTGATGAGTGCTGAAATCGAACCGGCCCTGCACCTGAATCACCAGCACCTGACCGCTATCACTTCGCCGCGTACTTACCGTCATACGCCGTCCTCTGAGAGCTTTCGCTTAACGATCATCGCTACTCCTTATTCCGCAACGGAGGGGGTATCAGACTAAGGATAGACAAGATTAGTGGAAATGCACTGACGAGTGCAGGTACAAAACGGTGATCCCTATAGCGTCAGCGCTGACGCTGGGCAAAGGCTCTGCCGGCTGCTTCATCCGCCAGTTTTTGTTCTTTTGCATCTCGGGCTTGGTACTCCTGCTGACGGCAGGTCTCGATATAGCGTTCCATACCGCGCTTTCGTTCCCACGCCTGCAACCACTCCAGCCGTCGCGCCTCGAATATCTGCTCCGCTTGTTGAAGTTGTCGTTGCTGCTGGGCAATAACCTGATCGAGCTGCGCAATAAAGGCCTGCCAGGCTTGCAATCGGGCGACGGCCACAACACCTTGCTGGTTCGCCCGAATCTGATCCCGGTATTCCTCTTGGTAGCGTTCAAGATTCTCGACTTGCTCTTTGTGCGCTTCAACTTGTTTCCGGGCTTCCCCCAAGCGCTCAAGAGCCTCGCCCTCTTTACGCTCCTCCAATGCCAACACAACTTCCAACCGTTTGGAACGCAACATCAACCATTACTCCGGTCGGTCGCCGCGCCCGGAGCCGGGCTCTTGGCCCGGTCTGGCGAGCGTCGTTCCGGCACAACGGCCAATAGCTGCTCAATACTGTCGGCCAAAGGCGCGCTTTCATTGAGCTCCTGCTGAAGAAACTGTCGCATGTTGGCAATGTGCTGTATGGCAAAGTCAGTTTCGGGGTCGGAACCTTTTACGTAGGCTCCAACACTGATGAGATCGCGGGCTTGCTGGTATCGGGAGTAAACCTGTTTGAAACGCTGGGCACGGGAGAAATGGTCCGGCTGCGTAACTTGCGGCATGACCCGGCTGATGGAGGCTTCAACATCGATGGCTGGATAGTGCCCCTCTTCCGCCAGCCGGCGGGACAACACAATGTGGCCATCGAGTATCGCTCTCGCAGCATCGGCAATCGGATCTTGCTGATCGTCCCCTTCCGTCAGCACGGTGTAGAATGCGGTGATGGATCCGCCGCCCGGGCGGCCATTACCTGTGCGCTCGACTAATTGAGGCAATTTAGCGAACACCGAGGGCGGATACCCTTTGGTCGCCGGCGGCTCACCCACTGCGAGCGCGATTTCCCGCTGGGCTTGAGCGTAGCGGGTCAGCGAGTCCATCAGGAGCAAAACCCGTTTGCCTTGATCTCGATAGTATTCGGCAATTCTGGTGGTCAACATAGCCGCACGCAGCCGCATCAACGGTGAATCATCGGCCGGAGATGCCACAACCACGGAGCGCGCCAGACCTTCTTCGCCAAGAATATCTTCGATAAATTCTTTAACTTCCCGGCCTCGTTCACCGATCAAACCAACGATGGTGATGTCCGCATTCGTAAACCGGGTCATCATACCCAGCAACATACTTTTACCAACACCACTACCAGCAAACAATCCCAATCGCTGTCCCTGGCCGACGGTCAAAAGTGAGTTGATAGCACGGATCCCCACATCCATCGACTCACGCACGGGTGCCCGATGCAGCGGGTTAATGATGTCGCCACTTAGCGGAACACGAGCTTCGGCCTGAAGCGGCCCTTTTCCGTCCAATGCTTCACCGGCACCGTTCAGAACCCGGCCTAGCATATGGGGGCCAACCGGCACTCTACTGGCAGATGAAAGAGGGATAACTCTGGCTCCGGGTTTCAGGCCCTCAATGGCGGCAAGGGGCATGAGGTAAACTTTATCTTCATCGAACCCCACCACTTCGGCTTCCACGCTGCCGGTGCCTTCACCTTCAATCAGGCAGCGGTCACCAACCACCATCGGACAGCCCACGCACTCGAGCGTAAGCCCCACCATTCGGGTCAAACGACCAGAAAGCTCAGGCTCCGGTTCTTGCCCGATCGCAGCCTGAAGCTGGTTCAGACGATCAGCCAGTCGGGAGGTCATCACTGTCATCCTGAACGCCGTGATCGGGCTCGGACTTTGCGGAGCCCCCGGTATCGCTAAGAAGATCCCGATGAAAATCGGTCAGTTCGCCCATGGAGGTACCGGCTTGACTGCTTTCGGATTCATCCTCGCTGGCCAACTGCTCTTCAAGCATATTCTGAACCGCCCGTTGAAAACGCTTTTCGACGGTGTAATCAACCAAACTGTTACGGGTTTCAACTCGGCAACCGCCAGGCATCAGGCTGTCATCCTGAATGATGGACGGTTTGACTTCTAAGCGTTCAGCTACTTCACTGACCGGTTCAAAATCGTCTGGATGGATGGACACGCGCACATTGTCTGCGGTTGAAGGTAGCGACTTGAGAGCCTTGCGGACCACGTCACGAATCTGAGAGGTGTCGATACTGAGCTCTCGATAAACCACTGCTCTGGCCAACACCGTGGTCAGGTTAACCAATGCAGACTCCAACTCGGCTTCATGGCGCTCGATAGGAATCAACAACTCACCCAGAATGTTGTCGAGACGCGCCATTAGGGCTGCGTTTTCCTGCTGAATAGCCTCAGTCGCTTGCTGACGGCCCTGTTCCCTGCCTTCAGTTTCACCCGCCGCAACGCCCTCTTGATGGCCCTCAGAGCGCCCCTGTTCGAAACCTTCCTGATAACCGGCGTCGCGTCCCTCCTGATAACCGTCTGCGCGGGCAGCTTCCCGGATTTCCTGCAGATTGGCAGCCGTAAGCGGTTTCAGCTCTTCTTCACGAGCCACCTGATTGCCTTGCTCATCCAGCAAAGGCAGTTCCCACCGCTCCCAGGCAGTCAGGTTTTCTTTCGGGATAAGCTTGTCGTTTTGGTCGGGGTCTTTCATCACATCATTTCTTCACCGGCACCGCCCAGCGATATTTCGCCGGCTTCTGCCATTCTGCGAGCCACAGTGATGATGTCTTTTTGAGCCGCTTCGACTTCGCTGACCTTAACCGGCCCTTTAGCCTCAAGATCATCTTGCAGTAACTCAGCTGCCCGCTTCGACATGTTCGAGAAAATTTTGTCTTTCACAGCGTCATCGGAGCCTTTAAGCGCAACCACCAACACTTCGGATGAGACTTCCCTGAGCAGAGCTTGAATGCCTCGGTCGTCCACGTCTTTAAGGTTATCGAACACGAACATAAGATCTTCAATGGTCGTCGCCAGATCAGGATCCATATCCTTGATGGAATCCAGCAAACTGCCTTCGATCGAACGATCCATGAAGTTCATAATATCCGCAGCCCGTTTTACACCGCCAATACGGCTCGCCTGGCCTGCGGACCCACCCGAGAATTGTTTCTCAAGGATGCTATTGAGCTCTTGCAACGCTTGCGGCTGAACCGTTTCAAGCGAGGCGACACGCATTACAACGTCTAGCCGTACTTTGGGGTCGAGCGTCGCCAAAATCTCGGCAGACTGGTCTGGGTCCAGATAGGAAATAACGATGGCCTGAATCTGCGGGTGCTCATAACGAATAATGTCCCCGACGGCGCGAGGCTCCATCCATTTCAGGGTATCAAGCCCCGTCGTGTTGCCTCCGACCAGAATCCGGTCAATCAAGCTGGCCGCCTTGTCGTCGCCCAGCGCCTGAGTGAGCATAGCCCGAATGTAGTCATCATTGCCCACTCCCAGACCGGTTTGCCCGCCTACGGCATCAACAAACTGATTCAAGACAAAGGAGACCTCGTCTTTGGTGACGTCTTGCATCTGCGCCATGGCTACCCCCACACGTTGGACTTCTTTCGGGCCCATGTGCTTAAGCACTTCTGCCGCATCGCTTTCACCCAGCGACATCAGCAAGATCGCAGCCTGTTCAACGCGTGAGATTTTACGTTGCGGGGCTTGCCCCTGTGCGGCATTTTGTTCAGTCATCGACGTTCACCCATTGACGCATAACCTGTGCAACCCGACTGGGATCTTCTGCAATCAGGCCTTTGAGTGCATTCAACTGCCTATCATAGCTGTCTGTGGCACCCGGCAACAGCAGATCATCTTGTGGAGACATGGCTTTCTGCAACGCCTTGTCACCCTCGAGCCCGTCGAACGAATCATAGCCATCACCGTCCGAGCCAAGGCCGCGATCACGCTGCCCGCCGCCCGACAAAGCTTTTAAGGTTGGCCGCAACAAACCGAGCACCAAAATCAGGATGACCAAACCCGCCAGCACTTGCTTCATCAAGTCCCAGAACCATGGCTGCTCCCAAAAGCCTGGCTGCTCGAAGGTTACAGCGTCCTCTGGCGCGAACGGGGTATTCATAACGGTTACACTATCACCCCGCTCTGCGGAATAACCTACCGCATCACGCACCAGCATGGCCAACCTCTGCAACTCGGCCTCTGGCCAGGGCTCATAGGCCACTTCACCTGTTTGAGGGTCAACGACCTTCATATCATCAACCGCTAGCGCGACAGTAACCCGCTTCACGGCGCCCATCTCTTGGCGGGTGTAGCTCACGGTACGGTCAATTTCGTAGTTGCGAGTGGCCTCTTTACGCACGTTAACCGGTGGCGCAATAGGATCACCATTCTCATCAACTGCAGCGCCTGCTACCTCAGGCACGGTTGCATCACCCGGTGGCTGATTCGACAACGCACCCGGCACACCCGACATCAGGTTACCCGCGCCACGCTGTTCTGTCAGTTCACGCTCACTGCGAATGGCTTGCTGTTCGGGGTTATACAGTTCTTCTGCTCGCTCAACTGCGGAGAAGTCCAGATCTGCCGAAACCTCTGCACGGTACCGGCCATCACCGACAATGGGCGAGATCAAAGATGTCACACGACGAGACAAGCGTTCTTCAACGCGGCTGGTGTATTCATACTGATCTTTCATCCGATCGGTATCGGCCTTGAGCTTGGACTCTTCCCCGGTCAGCAAATTACCGTTCTGATCAACCACCGTCACCTGATCACGGCTCATCATTGGAATGCTACCGGCAACCAGATTAACGATGGCCCGGATCTGCTCTTGCTCAGGACGTCGGCCCGCGAAAACTTCGAGAAAAATCGAAGCACTGGGCTCTCGGGCATCGCGAATAAACACAGAACGCTCAGGAATGGCCAAGTGAACCCGGGCATTGCGAACGCCACGCATGCTGGCAATGGTTCGGGCCAATTCGCCTTCCAGCCCCCGACGGTAGCTGATGGTTTCCATAAACTGAGAGGTGCCCAATCCACGTTCTTGGTCGAGCAATTCGTAACCGATGGTCTTCCGGTCGGTAACACCTTCTGCTGCTAGCTTCAGACGAGCGTCGTAAACTTGATCTGACTGCACCAGCAATGCACCGGTGCGCGTGTCCATTTTGTAGTCAATTCCGCTGCTATCCAGAATACTGGTAACGTCTTGCGGGTTATAGGCGGACAAGTCCCCTACTACAGGCTGGTAGTTAGGCTCCTGAGCCCAAAGCACCACGGCAACCCCCAACGCCACGCTGGCGGCCAATCCCACCATCAGGCCAACCTGCCGCAATAGATTCAGGCGATTAAACCCAAGCAACATGTCACTGCGGGTTTCGGCGGCACCGGAATCTTGAGAGGGCCGAAGATCGGAGGCGTTGGTTTCTGCAGGTAAGCTTGCCATGCTATTGCTCCGTTATCAGATCGGCATATTCATGATGTCTTCATAAGCCCGAACCACGCGGTTTCGCACCTGGGTCAGAGCCTCAAAAGACACGGTCGATTTCTGGGCGGCAATCATCACCCGAGTAATATCGACGTTGGGGTCACCCATTTCATAAGCGGTACGGAGTTCACTGGCCTGCTTCTGCACATCGTTCACACCATTGACCGCTTTACCCAGCATATCGTTAAAGCTGGGTACTTCTTTCGTTTCCTGAACCGGCCGTGGACCGTCCACCCTGCCACGCACAGATTGATCCTGATCGATACGCTGATTTTGCACCATCTGGGATCGCAGATTCCGAATCTCTGACAGAACATTGTTTATATCGGCACGCTGGACCATTTTCCTCTCCCGGCTACCCCGATGGGGTATCAGTTATTCGCTCTATGCTGAACAGAAAAGCAAACAACAGGCCAGAACTGAGTTTCAGTTATATTTCAATACTTTAATTAAAACCAAAAACGGATGACAGAATGATTTGACGAGATTTTGACGACTAACAATAATCGCAAACGGGGCAGAAAAAAAAGCGGCACCCAGAAAGGGTGCCCGAAGGAGTCAACATAAAGGAAAACAAGCCTGGTCAGACCAAGGCAAGCTCAACATCAAGGTCAATACCGGCATCGCGCATCTGCGCCAATTTGTAACGCAGAGTGCGGGGACTGATGCCCAATTGTTCCGCCGCACGATTCCGGCGACCACCCTCATGTTTGAGAGCCTGTATAATCATACGAAATTCTTGCTGGCGTAGATCATCTCCCAGTGAACCGACCGTATCGCCGGCCGGCGCAGCCTCATCCGTCACGTCATGTGTGGGAGCAGATAACTCAGCAACGGGCACAGATGCATCGGGATAAACCGTGGTTTGCGACATGTCGGCCGAACCGGTTATGCCCATTTCAAGACAAAGATCGCCCGCGTGAATCACATTGCCCTGATGCAATACCAAGGCCCGCTGAAGGGCGTTGTCCAGTTCCCGGACATTTCCCGGCCAACTGTAGTCCGTCATGGCCTTGCGAGCATCCTCAGCAAAACTGATGCCCGTCAGCTGCATTTTTCGGCAATGCTTTTTCAGAATCGATTTCGCCAACGGCATTATATCCAGCGGCCGCTCACGCAGCGGCTGCCAACGCATCGGGAATACGGTTAAACGATAGTACAAGTCTTCTCGGAACTTGCCTTCGCGGACATAGTCACCCAGATCCCGGTTGGTGGTCGCCAGCACACGCACATCCAGAGGAATTGTCTTTCGGCCACCCACGCGCTCCACTTCTCGCTCCTGCAAAACCCGCAGCAACTTGGATTGGAGGCCTAGCTCCATTTCAGAAATTTCGTCAAGCAGAAGGGTGCCACCGTTGGCCTGCTCAAATTTACCCGGAGACGTTGCTACCGCACCCGTAAAGGCGCCTTTCTCGTGACCGAACAGGATCGCCTCAAGCATATTCTCAGGGATCGCCGCGCAATTAATGGCAACAAATGGCTTGTCTGCACGAGGAGACTGCTCGTGAATAAAGCGCGCCAGCACTTCTTTGCCGGTTCCACTTTCACCCGAAATCATCACCGTTGAATCGCTGGCCGCCACTTTTGTGGCGAGCTGAAACATGCGCTTACTGAGCGGGTCTTCTGCTATTGGCTGGTCACCGGAGGTTTGGCGAACACCACCCACAACTTTACTTACCGCCTCTACCAACACTTGTGGCTCAAAAGGCTTCACAAGGTAATCAATCGCACCAGACTGCATAGCAGAAACTGCGTGGCTTATCTGGCCATATGCTGTAATCAACATCATTGGCAACCCCGGGTACAGGCGCTGCACTTCACCCAGCAGCTCGTGGCCAGACAAGCCCGGCATATTCACGTCGCTGATTACCATGTCCACCGGCGTGCGCACCAAACTCGCGAGAGCCTCATCTGCATTGGCAGCCTCACAAACTCGATACCGAGCTAACTCCAACGTCGTGACCAACGCCTCCCTGAGATCACGGTCATCTTCGACAATAAGAATATGAGCCTTTGCCATGCTTGATGCCTCCACCTATTCTTTAAACCCGACCGGCCAGGGTTGGTAGCTGTATGCGTGCAACCGCCCCACTTTGGCCAGCAGGGCGAATCGAAAACTCGCCTTGATGAGCCTTAACCACCGCCTGAACCACCGCCAAGCCCAAGCCCGTGCCATGGGACTTAGTGGTATAGAATGCTTCCATCATTTTTTGCGCCTGCTCCGGCTTGAAGCCTGGCCCGTTATCTTGCACTCGAATATCCAGACCGTCTGCCGAGGTTATAAGATGCACCGTGACCTCGGTCGCACCGGCTTCAAGGCTGTTGTTAACCAAATTTGTACAGGCTCCAACCAACGCGTCTCGGTTGCACATCAGGCTGCACGCTTTACGAAGCTCGTTGACGACCGATACCGAAATCCCCGCCTCTAGGCTCAAGCCGTCGACAGCGGCCTCCAGGGCTCCACTCAAAGTTTCCACTGACAGCTCTTCGGCAAGCCGGGTTTCGCCTCTCGCAAAAATCAACATATCGCGGACCTGATGCTCAAGGTGACTGAGCCGCGACATGAGTTTGCTAGCACAACGCTGACGCATTTCTTCATCAAGATCCGGCTGCCCTAAATGACCACCGTAAAGAATCGCTGCAGAAAGTGGCGTACGAATCTGGTGAGCCAACGAGGCCACCATCTTTCCCATAGCCGACAAGCGCTGGGCATGGGCCAATTGGGACTGAAGTTGGCGAGTTTCGGTGAGATCAGTCAGCAAAATGAGCTGGCCGGGCTGATTTTCCATGGTCCGGATTTCAATACTGACCCGACGACCATCTTTCAGAGACACCTCGTGACCATCGTCACTACGCGGAGCGAAGCATCGGTTGATCACGTCAATCCACCGCTCACCGTCCAGCGGCTCACCCAAAAGCGCCAGTGCGGCCGGGTTGCACTGACTGACGACACCCCGCTCATCCAAAACCACCACACCGGCGGGCAAGGCTTTTAGCAAGGTAGACAAGCGATCGGCCAGTTGCTCTTTCTCTTCCAGCTCTTGCTGTCGTTGCTGGGTTTCTTGAGTAAGCTCGCCGGATAATTGATTCACTCGAGACTCGAGTGTTCGATAGGAATCCGTGATCTGTCGAGACATCTGGTTAAACAGTTCCAGCGCCGAACCTACCGCTTCGTTATCCTGCTGAGGAAACAGTGATGTGACTTTATCGTTCACATCAGCAGCCGCGTTGGGCGCTGCCTCAGCTCGAGCTGATTCGACGACAAACTGTACCTGACTCATAACTTCCCCCTGAGACCGGCCTGTCGGCCAGAACACTCGGATGTATCATTTAGAGTCGATCAAGCCAGGAACGTGCCAAAACTTGTTTTTCTTTATATTTCAACAAGAAGGAAAAACAGGAGAGAGGAAGGTGACGACTTTACGTCGTTCTAAGATCAACGTAGTGCCGAAGGTATTCAAACCTTTGACACCCAAATGAAGGAGGAATCAGGAATCCGCTGCGTCGTCCCGCAGGCCGTACTTGCGGACTTTTTCAACCAACGTTGTACGCCGAATCCGCAATTTCTCAGCGGCTCTTGCGACCACACCCGAAGCTTCATCCAACGCTTGCTGAATAAGCTGGCGTTCCAAATTCGACAGATAGTCTTTGAGATCGATGCCATTAATCGGAAGCAGTGCCGGGGAGTCGAGCCCTACAAGCCCCGGAATGGCAGATGGCATGCCGGTTTCTTCCACCGGGCGGCTTTCATCGTAATCGTCCACATAACGGAATTTCTTCGGCAGCTCTTGCACTCCGATCACGCCGTAAGGGTGCATAATCGCCAGCCGTTCAACCAAGTTGGCCAACTCCCTGACGTTACCCGGCCAATCGTGCCGGCAAAGGCTCATGATGGCTGCCGAGTTCATTCGCAGGGAGCCACGCTTTTCTTTTTCCATTCTGGAAATCAACTCGTTGATCAACAACGGAAGATCTTCAACGCGATCTCTTAATGCGGGCATTTCGATGGGGAATACATTGAGGCGATAGTAGAGGTCTTCCCGGAAGTCGCCGGATTCGATCATATCCTCAAGATTTTTGTGAGTCGCGGCGATGATGCGAACATCAGCCGACTGAGTCCGGTTACTGCCGACCCGCTCAAAGGTCCGTTCCTGCAGGACCCGCAGTATCTTGACCTGCATATTGAGCGGCATATCGCCGATCTCGTCCAGAAACAGGGTGCCCCCCTCAGCGAGCTCAAATCGCCCCACCCGCGACGTAATCGCCCCGGTAAAGGCGCCCTTTTCATGGCCAAAAAGTTCACTTTCCAATAACTCTGCGGGGATTGCGCCGCAGTTAACCGGCACAAACGGCTTGTCCCGGCGCGAGGAATGGTAATGCAGGTTGCGGGCAACAACTTCTTTGCCGGTACCAGACTCACCCGTAATCAGAACACTGACATCTTTATCCGCCACCTGCTCCATGAGCTGGCGAACCTGTTGCACGCGCCGACTGGTGCCCACCAAACTGCGAAACAGCTGAACGCCTCGCTGCATGCCTCGTTCCGGAGCACGGCTATACTGGTCGCGGTAGATCTGTGCGCGATAGAGCGAATCGACGAATTTGGTGTAATTGAGCGGCCACTCCATATGGGCGATCAAGCGCGATATATGATCTTCGGGTAATTGCTCCGCATCGAGATCCCCCACCAATAGGATTGGCAGCCCTGGCGTGGCCTCACATACCGAAGCAATCACCGTCTTGGCGTTATGATCTTCACCATGAACAAGAGCAACCGATGCCTGCTCTATCTGAGCCGCTTCACCACTTTGTAAAAGCGCCAACGCCTCGTCACCGGCAACAATCTGCTCTTCGCCCACAAACTCCAGAATTGTGATCAAATCACGCTGTCTGGCTTCGTTGTTGCTGAGCACCAGCACTTTATTATTTTGAGGCATGAACGAAGATCTCTGTCGAAGGATTTGAGCCGTATTTAAGACTGTCTTCAGCTCGGAGTCAATTTTATGACACTTCTGTCTTTTCTTATCCGAATGCAGCCTAAAGTTACTTCGAGCGGTTAGTGGAAACGTTCGCGTAGGTAGCGGCGGCGTTACGGTTTTGGTTGACCCCCTGCAACGATTCCCGAGCTTCATCCCGAGCCTTGACGGCACCTTGCCCTGCTACTTCGACAAACCGGTTAAGGGCTTCCAATCGCTGTTTAACCGGCGTGGGTGCTATTAAGCCTTGTTCCATTGCCTCCATCAATGGGGCAACAGCGGGTTTCACCTGCTCGTTAAGAACAACCAACGCCTCCCAATCTTCAGCGTTTAGCGCCGCTTCAAGCTGCTCTTGCAAAGAATCTAGATCTGCCAGGAGAACATCTGGATTAGCCACCGCCGAATCACCTCTTAGAGTTGATGAAAATGAGATCTGGAGAAAACCAGTAATGCAGCCGCTACCCGGCCGGATAGCGGCTTGAGGTAACGACTTAGCGACGGGCCGCCCTACGGGCAGCAGAAGCCGTAAATTCGTTTCGACGATAACCCGGTGAAAAATCGTAGGCCGGGTAGCCATCATCCAGACCATCAATGTAATAACGCTGAGCTTTGAGATCGTACGTCATTTCCATAGTAGTCCAGAACACGGGCTGACTGTAATAGCTAATGTTGTGCGCTTCAGAAACCCGCCACAACGCTCCGTTGTCATCGTATTCCTCGGATGCCAGAATCTGCCAGCTGTCCTCATCGATATAGAACACGCGGCGAGTATAGATGTGCTGAATTCCGGTGCGGCGCTTCGCTTCAACCACCCATACCCGGTGCAGCTCATAACGAGCCAGCTGCTGATTAATATGGTTGGGGCGAATGACATCTTTCGGGCGAACCTCGCCATCGTGCAACTTGTAGGCGTTATAGGGCACCAACAACTCACGCTTGCCTTTCAGCTCCCAGTCGTACTGGTTCGGCGCACCGTTATACATGTCTTTTTGATCCACTGACCGCAACGACGAAGAATTCGGCAGATCCGTTTCGTAAGCCAGATTGGGTGACCGACGCAATCGACGGGAGCCAGAGTCATAGCGCCACGCCAATCGAGGTGAACGCACCTGATCAAGCGTCTCGTGCACAAGGGTAATGGTGCCAGCTAAGGTACTTGGCGCCAGGGTGTCTGTTTTGAGGAAGAAAATCTTGTTGTCGATATCAGCAAGATTTGCCCCGGGTCGGCTGTACGCAAAATAATAGTCGTACTGATTGACCACCGGGTTAAACGACCCGTCTCGTTGAGGTGTAGCGGCGCCACTTCGAAATGAAACTTCTTCCCCTCGATATCGGAGAATGTGATTCCAGATGACTTCTAAACCGTTTGTCGGAATCGGGAAAGGACTGGTCATGATCGTATTGCGAACACCGTTGCCGTTATCGAGCAACTCGGCACTCAACGCATTCTCGTAAGATTTTTGATAAACCTCTTCGGGAAATGCAGCCGTTCGGCGTGTTTTATAGACCGGCATAAAGAAATTGGGGCCATACTGCTCAAGCATCTTAATATGACCATCCGTGAGCTTGTCCCGGTATAAATCCAGGTTGTCCCGGGTTACAACGAATAACGGTTCATCTTGGGGAAAAGGGTTTATCTCAACGTTTCCCTCTTTCCAATTTGCTGGAGGGGTTGCCAAACCACCCTGCCAGGCCTGAATAGTACCGGCTTCGTTGGCGGCCCTGACCGCGCCTACGGGTGTTAACTCGCTCTTTAAACGCTTCGCTTCCTCTGGAGCCACCTTGGCCCACGCGGAACCGGACATACTTAACACAGCAATAGTGGCCGCTGCTAACAATCGGTTTCGCATTCCTTATTCTCCAACAATGATCTTTTGAGCATCTTCACGCTGCTCCAAGCAGGCCTTTTTGCCAAATTCAAACGATCGTTTCAAGACATTCTTTGTAGTTTCTTGTGTCTAAGCACAAACCACGAACGGAAGAAATGTCTGTTTAAAAATGATACGCTAGGCGGCTAACTTTGAAGGATCGGCTTAATCCAGCACGGGTCAACTATGGCGTCTCAATGGTACTCACTGACTTCCCAGAAATTGTATCTGGCGAAGATTTTACTAGCGCAGCTGGAACAACCCATTGAGCAAGCTCAAGTTAACCCCCAAAGCACTATGCTGAATGAAGCCACGACGCAGGGCGTTATTGAGCTATTGCTGCGAGCCCGAAGCACCTTGATGGTGATGATCGCACAGCATCATCAGCAAAAAGTCTCGGAACCACTGTCTCTTGAAGCACTCAGAACCCGAATCCCCTACGAGACTGAAGATCTCGAGGATTTAGAAACGTTACAGCGTTCTCCGGCCAGCTGGTGGACTCATCTTGAACAACTTGAAAAGACTCTGAAGCAGCCGCCCACACCTAAAAAAACCGTCTCGGCTGACAACATCATTGCGGTTTCTGCAGAGGATGGTGCGGATCGATCAGCCAAGAGCCTGCAAAACACCCTGACGGCCATGACCGATTTTGCCCGAGCCGTAGAAAACAGACATAACGAGTGGTAACCACCTCTCCTGAACCGCTATTCACGAATAAATCGCACCAAGCAAAGGCCTAAAGAATGTCACCATCGTTTTTTGAAATCGTTGAATTACCTAACGGAGACTACGCTTTACGTCGCGTTGATGACGATGCCGCACCGCTGGTCCGCATTTCTTTCTCGCCCGAAGCAAAGGAAATGATGGCAGACCGAGACATGAGCATCGCAAAAGCTATGATCGCGGCAGGCATCGAAGCCACCGGAACTATTTCTGAAGAAGTTGATTGGGGCGACGAGGAAGGCGACTTTGGCGACGCCCAGCCTCACTACACCCTCCACTAAGTTCTACTTTACCGCTGGCGCAGCACCACTCCGTGGCTCTTTCCTTTCGCGGATGCTTTTTGCAGCGACTCAAAGGCAGAGCGCGCCAGCTTGTTAGTCCACAACACAACCGCATGGCAGGTGCCCGCGCCGAGAGCCAACTCAGCCAACTGCTGAGCCGGAATTTCAGGTGTTGAACGCAGCACCAGAATCTCACCCGTCACAATGCCATGTGTGTTTTGCCACTTGCCTACCAAAGAATGAGGGGGGTCTATCCAGGCCAACCAACGTTTTTCCTGGTTCAATTGGGTCAACATAGGCAACAGCAACTGAAAATTCTCGACCTGACCTTCCGGCAGTATAATCTCAGTCACGTTCCCCCTGAGATCGACCTGCCCCGAGGTCGTGCGCCGAGATTCAGGTCGGCGATAATGCGATGAAGCTGCCTGCGCAGAAATCACAGCCGCGGGTTGAAACGCCATATTATGATTGAAGCTCAACTGTTCCATCACTCACCTACCTGCGTTGTTCGCATGTCTAATTGTCAGCTTTCAGTGCAACTCTGAACGCCGGATGACACCCACACCAAGCCCTTCAATGAAAAGCTCTTGCTCGGTCAGATCTACCTCAATGGGGCTAAACTCTTCGTTCTCGGCAATCAACCACACTTTATCGCCATCCTTACGGAACCGTTTAACGGTGACTTCGTCTCCCACACGCGCGATAACAATCTGACCATTCTGGACATCTTGAGTCCGGTGAACCGCCAGCAAGTCCCCATCGAGAATACCGATGTCTTTCATGCTCATGCCTCGCACACGCAGCAGGTAATCCGCCTTTGGCGAGAAAAAGTTAGGCTGGAGTGCACAATGATCTTCAACGTGTTCCTGAGCCAGTATCGGACTACCCGCCGCAACCTGGCCGATAACCGGCAACCCCAAATCCGGCTCAGCTTCTGGCAACCTTATGCCCCGACTGGCCCCGGGTACCATTTCAATAGCGCCCTTGCGCGCCAGAGCTCTTAAGTGTTCTTCAGCTGCGTTCGCTGAACGAAAACCCAGTTCTGCCGCAATCTCTGCACGGGTTGGTGGATAGCCAGTCTCATCAAGATATCGCCGAATAATATCCAGTACTTGGGACTGCCTGGCGGTTAGTTTCATGTTGGGCCACTCCAGATAATGATGACTGGTTTTTTATACAGTGATTCGACTATATACAGTGTTTTATCCAGTGTAAAGTCTGTTATCGATCATTACGTGAAACGTCATACCGCTGTGTTATGGTGGCTGACAAAGTCTTTAAAGGAACCGCGACATACTATGAGCTCTTCAAAACTCAGCAATATGCCTGTCAACACGCGCACCACTGATGGCAATGAACGCAAGGTTGGAGTAGAAATTGAGTTATCCGGGCTCAGTTATGATGCACTCATAGACCATGCCAGTCGGTTGCTTGGTGGCAAACCGGAACTCCAATCCCGGTATGTCACAAGCATCAAAACCAACGATGGTGATTACACAATCGAGTTGGATTCCGATCCGATCAAAGATCTTAATCTCGCTGATGAAGGGCTGCCCACTTCCATTCGGGAACTGGCCTCTCACGCGATGGATGCCATCGATTTCGCTGCCGAGAAAATTGTGCCCTTGGAAATTGTGGGCCCGCCCTTGCCACTGTCCAAGCTACACATCATGGAAACGCTGGTGGACGAACTCCGTGACTTAGGCGCGCTGGGAAGCAGGGAAGCGCTCTATTTTGCGTTTGGACTGCAGCTAAACCCGGAACTGCCAGACTTGGAACCCGGCACCCTAGTGCGCTATCTGCAAGCGTTTGCGGCCTTGTATGAGTGGCTGAAATCGCGACACCAAATCGATATCAGTCGTAAGTTCACCACCTACATCGAACCGTGGAGCACTAAATATACGGAAAAGCTGATGCAGGATAACTACGCTCCTGACATCAGAGGTTTGATGAAAGACTACCTTGACAGCAACCCGACTCGAAACCGCGCTCTGGATTTGCTGCCGTTGTTTGCTCATCTTGACGCAGATTATCTGGCCGAGTATGTGCAAGATCCTCGCATCAAAAGCCGCCCTACTCTTCATTACCGGCTTCCAGACTGCGACATCGACAACCCGAACTGGCATTTTTCCACCGTTTGGAACGATTGGGTGGTACTTGAGAAACTAGCCAATAACGCTCAGGATCTGGCGGTACTGCGCAGGAAGTTCCGGGAAGCGCAAGAATTGAGCTTTCACAACCTGACCCATTCCTGGACCGACACCACTCAGCAATGGCTCCAAGAACACGGTTATGTCTAATACAGAAACCGAAACAGACATTCCGGGACTGACGATCGGTATTAGTGGCCCCGCCCGACGAAGTCTTGCGCAGAGGCTAATCAGCCTTGGTTTGCGCTTGTCGGGCGCACGTACCCACTACATTCGCCCTGGCTCACGGATCAACGTTGCGCTGCTGGACGGGTTGGTACTTTCCGGTGGTACCCACGTGCACCCGGAACGCTACGGCCAACAGTCCCAGGTGACAGCCAAGTACAACCCGAAAAGGGATGACACCGATCATCGATTACTGGAACAGGCGGAGGCCATTGGCATTCCAGTGCTCGGCATTTGCCGCGGTGCGCAGTTCATCAATATTTTCCACGGTGGATCGCTGTGCCAGAACGTAACGCCTCTGCGGATAAATACCCGGCACCGGCCTTTGCTGCTGCCACTCCAAACAGTAAGACTGGTATCGGGCAGCCGGCTTGCGGACTTGATGCCTAACTGGAGAATCGGTGCCAATCGCATTCATAGCCAAGCCATCAAGCAGCTCGGCCGGGGCCTTCAGGTTACTGCGGTGGACAACGATTTATTTGTTCAAGCTATCGAAAGTACCGGTAAACAATGGCTAATGGGCGTGCAATGGCACCCAGAATATTTGCTTTATCACGCCGGTCATCGGCGTATTTTTCGTCGGCTTGTTCAAGCGGCCCGCGATCGAAAACTCCAACGTCTTGAGAACGAGAGTGCTCAATGGAGTGACGAGGCAAAACGCCTGTTCGAACGGGACAATAGTCGTTAAAAATCCCGGGTATAAAAGATATCTAGTGAGGCGGCCAATCCACTGGCCGCCTCCAGATAGAAATACCTGCCAAGATCGTAACGCAAAGCAACGGTAGTGATCGGCTCGAAAATGCCAACGCCGTAGCGAATACTCAGCTCATCGGTAATGTAGCCACTCGCAACCACCGACGCCGTTTCTCCGGACCCTTCGGCCTCCAACATCAGGTTTTTAATGCCCAATTCGTCGCCAATGCTTTGAGTCAGATCGTTGGTTTGGGTCAAACCGAGGGAAATAGCGGCCGCGCTCATCTGGCCTTCATCCCCGCGTCCTTGCGGTGGCCGGCCCAAAATCACATACGATAATGCATCGCTTTGGGGCATGGATGGTTCGGAAAATACTTCGGTTTCCGGCTCACTGATGGGCCCACTCAGTCTTATGCCGGCAACCACCGTATCAACCTCTCGCACCGCTTCGATATCGAGATACGGTTCTGTCAGGGCACCCACAAAGACTACCCGCGCCCTTCGCAAACTAAGGTCTTGGCCGTAAGCTTCGTAACGGCCATTCACTAATCGCAAAGCACCACGAGTGTCCATGTCGTTGCCGATACGCAGCGTTCCCTTCAAGTCTCCGGTCAAGCCGAACGCGTTTAGCGTCACTTCGTCTTCACCGACCACCACAACCACGTCCATCAGCATCTTGCGGATGGCGGGCTCTTCCGCCTCTACACCAACAATCACTTCATCGCTGGATACGGATACCGCCGATTCAGGTAATGTCTGGACTTCAATCCGCCCGCGAGGCACCTCCACACGTCCGGATACCGACAACTCACCTGTCTTGAAGCGAAGATCAATGTCTGGCCCCACTTCCACCGACGCATACGGCTCAAAATGCACTGGCAGCCTTTCACCCTTTATATTCAGGTTCAGTTCTGGTTCGCCGCTCCAGTCAAGGCTGCCCGATATCTGACCTTCACTTCGATCGTTACTCTGCCACCGCCCACTGATGTCCGCGTTATACCCAAGAAATTCCACCGCCATTACCACCGCTTCCATAGGTAGCGGTATATCCGGGTCCTGGAAGCGCCCATCGGTGAGCGCGAGTTCACCGGTAACGGCCGGTTTCAGCAAAGGGCCGTTTAAACTGCCTTCGCCATTGACCTGACCCGCCACCTCATCGATACCCGAAAACGCCGAGACAAAGGCGAGATCGAGGTCTTTCAAAGAAAAGGTCCCCTCAACTGATCGGTCCGCTGATACGGGGTCCACTGACAACTGCGTTGAGAATTGGCCCAGTTCAGGGCCTTTCAACGCCATCGACAGTTCGGCCAATTCGGGTTTGAGTATCGCGTTTAAAGTAAGCTGTTGATGACTCAATGACTCCCAATTATCCAGAACCAAAAACTCAAAGCTGCCCTCACCGGCATCAACCTCAACCCGACCGTTGGGCCCGGCATCGGTCATTGCGACTTCAATGTTAGCGTTCAAAAGGGCCTTCCAACGGAAGGTATCCGGTAACAACGGCTCCAAGGCAAGCGTTGGGAACTGATTAATTCGGTAGGCAATGGTCGGGTTTGGCCAAAGCTGCTGGTCCTCAGCACAAACTGAGCTGTCCTGCCAGCGCCAGCAGTGCTGCCCTAGCTCCAGCACCCCTAGCTTGCTGTAAGAGAGGACTGTGCGCTGATCCAGTTCCCAAATATGGCCAGGCTCCGGGACCCTTATTTCGCCTCGGGTTATAGCTCCGCTCCAACTGGAAAAGGCTTCACCTAACCCACCGGCCAGCTCCATCAACAACGACACCTCTGGATGTTTTGCTTCAAACGAAAGCTGATGCTGGCCCCTGGTGCCTTGGGCAGAGACATTCACTTCGTCCAACACCTGATCAGCCGCTTTGATATCCCGAGCTGTAATAGTGCCATCCAGTACCTCGCCAGAGCCCAGACTGGCCTGAATTTCTAGCCGGCCAACCCGCGCTTCGTCTCGCCACGCCAACTGGTCAGCGTTCAGGCGTACCTGTCCTTGAGGATCTTCCAAAGAACCCCGCGCACTCAGTTCGCCAGACAATTCGCCCTGCAGACCGGGTACGATCAGCTCAGGCTTGGGCAGCATAACGGATAAGTCAGCCCCTATTTCCGTGCCGTAACGGCCACTACCTGTTACTTCGTTTTCTGCAACCGACACCAACAAATCCTGCAGCGTCCAGTCGGAGCCATCGCTACTTAACTTACCTTTGGCTTTTGCTGGCTGCTGCTGCCATTCACCGGCAAGATCCCAGTCCGCCGTCATTACCGGCAACCCGCTATCCTGCATATGCCCCTGACTGGTCACTTGGCCATTCAGGTCTGCCTCGAGAACGGGCAGCCAGTAACCCGGGTTGAAGGCGTTTAACTCAAGCGCAGCCTGCCAGGACAAAGGCCCAGTTAACCCGAGCTCCGCCTGCCCCGTGAGCGATCCAGCGCCCGTTTTCATATCTAATTGGTCTACAATCAATGCGTCGGAATCACCTTCCAAGCTGGCCACCAGATCGGCAGTTCCCTGAGGTCCTTTTACGCTTGCTTCGAGGTTTGCCTTATAATTGTCGCCCTGATAACTGGCTTGGCCCATTAACGTTTCCAGCACCACAGGTGGTTCTGAAACGTCAGGCAACAAACCAAACCAAGGGAAAGCGTTCAGACTGATATCGGCATTGGCCTGCAAGCCCTCCTTCCAAGATAGGTTCCCAGAGGCATTGAAAGTGCCGGGGTCCGCGCGATCGATAACAGCGGGACCCGAAAGTGACAGGTGCAGATCAGAAGCGGCCTCTGTCGTCACTAACCCGTCCAAGCCAAGCTGCACGTTACCCGTCGTGCCGGGAAGCACCGCCCGAGCTTCTGTCTGAAACCCTTTAGCCAGAGAGCCCCCTAAACTCAACACAAGATCTTGTAATAACAGGGTGGACGGCAGGGTGTGATGGGCCATAAAGGCCGGCGAGGTTAATTTGAGCTGAGCGGGCAAACGCTCATCCAGTGGCTTAGCAGTGCCTTGTAAGTTCGCTTCCAGATAGCCGGTGCTTTGACCATCTACTCTCAAGTCCCGCACGCTGCCAGCGAGTTTCAAATCCACCGTCCACTGATCACCTGACGGCGGCGGCAAATCTACCTTCACATTCAAGTCCAGCGGCCAATCTCTGCGCATCTCCACCCAACCACTTGCGTTAACGCGAAGATCACCAAGGACATAGGAGGCTTGATCGATATCCAGGCTGGCCCCGGAACCACTCGTTTTCAACGAAAAAAGATCCCAGATGCGGCTACCGTTGACGGTCAATTCACCCAAAGCCACGTCTTTGACGTTCACTGCCAACGGCAAAGTGATGTCTGGCAGGCTTATTCCGCCGCTCGATTGCTCTTCCGTATCTGACGGTTGCACCGTGACATCAATACGGCTGGCCTTCAGAGCATCCAGGCACACGGTCAACTCGAACAAACACGTTGGAGACCAATCCACCTCGGGCGAGTGAACGGCCACCCCCACGCCATAGCCTTGCCATTCAAGACGTTCGGCCTGCCACTGCCCCAACAACGAGCCGTAAGCCGCTTCTGTATGTAGGCCCGGAATTTTTTCCAATGTCCACGCGGTGCCTTTATCGGTATTCAGTGCTACCAGTACAAACCCCAACAAAACCAATGGCAGCAGTAAGGCCACCGCAAGTAAAACCAATAGCCAGAACCACCAGCGCCGCCGAGGCGTTTCTTTGGCCATTCCACTCTTCGGGTTATCGGTTGTTTCAGGCTGATCACTCACAATTCAGGCCCCATTGAAAAGTGGATTCGCCAGCCGCCACCAAGGGACTCGCTCAGCCCCTCCGCAATATCAAGGCGCAAGGGCCCAACCGGGCTTACCCAACGAATCCCCACACCCACTCCTGTGGCTAACGGATCAAAGACATCGTCCACGGCATTACCTTCATCAATGAAGGCGGCAAGCCGCCAGCTTTTCGTGAATTCATATTGGTATTCGGCGCTCCCCACAATAAGGTAGCGCCCCCCCACCGCATCACCATCGCTGTTTTTTGGTGACAACGATTCGTAAGCGTAGCCTCGAACCGATTGGTCGCCGCCGGCGAAGAAGCGCAGAGATGGCGGAACGTCATCAAAATTATTCGTCGCCACGCCACCAAAATTAAACCGAGCCAAAAAGCGATGCTTGTCCGCCAAGGTATAAAGGCCTCGGGCCAGAAAGTTCACATGCAGTATATCCGCATCGGACAATGCAGCCCGGTGCGCCCCCGTCACATCTACCTGCAAGCGATAACCTTGAGAGGGGTCCAGAGGAGAATTGGAGTGCAGCTTCGAATAACCGACACTGGGCAGCAACAGGCTGGAAGTGTTCTGTGTTTCCTCACCGATAGTGTAACGCTCACCTTCCCATCGCAAACCCAGAATTTGCATCCACTCGGTATCAAGCTGATGCCGCCACTGCTGGCCCAGGGTTAAACGCTCAGAGGCAACGTCTTCAATTTCCTCGCGTTGGTAACCGGTGCTCAAACGAATGGAGTCGGTCATCGGCGGATCCAGCGGCAGTTCATACCAACCGGAAATGCTCTGACGCAATTCCGACACTTCGGTATCCAGTCCGCGCCGATGCCCCATGGGGTTTATATAATGCTCGCGCCAGGTACCACGGAACCTAGGCCCAACGTCGGTTGAGAAACCCACACCGGCTGCGATTGAACGGGGATCTCGCGGTGTCAGGTCGATATTGATAGGGATAACCCGATCTTCCGCATCGCTGGGCGAAGCATCCAGGTCCACCCCTGAAAAATAACCACTGTTCGAGAGGTCACCGCTTAGTTTGGCGACTTTCCCTGCATGGAATGGCTCACCGGGCCCGAACGTCACAAACTGATCAAGCAGCCTCTGCTCGAAGCCATGCCCTTCCAGAAAGGTGACTTCTCCAAGCCGATAACGCTCGCCGGATTCAAAGCTTAAATTGATGTCTGCGGTTTTCTCCGCCGGGTCCACCTTCAGCTCCCGTGCCTCAAACTTACCCTCGAAGTATCCCAGGCGCCGGGCTCTGTTATTAATGCTGCTTCGGAGATTGTCGTATTCGCCGTGGTTCAACACCTCACCAACCCGAGGTCGCTCGGGCAGCTCTTCAACAAATTCGGCATCCTTCAACCCTGGCCCGTGAATATCCACGTTGCGCTGACGAACCCGAACCGGGGTTCCGGGTTCTACGGTGAGCTTGAGCTCCGCCAAGCCTACGTCGCCGTCATTCACTTCCCAGGTGATTTGCGGGTTGTAGTAGCCCAGTGCTCGAAGGGCCTCCTTAACCTGGCCTTCAGCTGTGGGGGCATACCGACGCAGACCATCTGCAGTGCGCCCTTCAACTTCCCCCAAAAAAATACGTGCATTGTCTTCCAGAGCGTCGTGATCGCCCTTCACTTGCACATCGACCTGATTTGCCAACACCAGTGCTGGAATACAGAGTATGAACAACGCTGTAGCTTTTATAGCCGTCTCTTTTGATAAGAAAGGTGGCAGCATACGGTGTACCGGCATCCCAACCAGATTGTTTTATGAAACGTAGAGTTAGACCTCGGAGTTTACCGGTCCCCCCACTCACGTGCCATGCCTGTTGTCCCAAATAAACGTAGATTAATTAGGTGTTCGAGCTTCGCCAGACTTCGCCAGAAAGTCGTGCCCAAGATGTAAATAGGCTACCCTGTCATAGACTTACGACTGGTTCCCGCTTCACTCACAGGTAACGAGAATGCTCAGGATCAACCGCGAAAACCTGAAATCCAGCCATCAGATGTTCTGGCTCCTCGTCGACTTTGCGATGCTGGGCCTGCTGATCGTCAACCTGGCGTTCATTATCTGGGATTCCATCTATAACTTCGTTGCCGTACAAAACCTGCTGAAAGACTACCTGCCAGCTGTGCAGAGTGCTTACCACCCTATTCACGAAAGGTTCATCTTCTACGACATGATTTTTGTGTCGATTTTCCTGAGTGAATTCGTCATCCGGTGGGGGTACTCCATTAAAGCGAAGATCTATGACCGCTGGTACTTCTACCCGTTCATTCACTGGTACGACCTTTTGGGTTGCATCCCGATCGGCAGCTTTCGTTTTCTGCGGGTGCTACGGATTATTTCCATCGGCTATCGGCTGCAGCAATACAAGATCATTGATTTCACCAATACCCGCATCTACACGTTCTTTGCGTTTTATTTCGACGCGTTTATGGAAGAGCTCTCGGATCGGATCGTTATCAAGGTGCTTTCCGGCGTTCAGCATGAGATTCAGCAAGGCTCCCCGCTGTTTGACCGAATCCAGAACGACATTTTGTATCCCAGAAAAAGCATGCTCGCCGACTGGTTGTCGGACCGAGTTGCCCATGCAGCGGAGCAAGGCTATATGCCAAACCGAGGCGCATTGCGCGCCTATCTGGAAGATCGGGTTGACCACGCATTAAAGCAAAACCTGGAACTGTCCCGGCTCAAGTACCTGCCGGTGGTCGGACCGACCATTCAGGACACTCTGGAAAATGCCGTGGGGGATATCGTCGCCAATGTCATACACCAGATACTTGAAGATCTTGCATCGTCGTCAAATCACGCGTTTATTGAGGACATCGTCAACGCCCTACTCCCCGACCCGAATGCAACAGCCGAAGAAGACAGCGATCAAGAGGCTTTGATTTCGTTGATTAATGAAATAATCGACGCGATAAAGGGGCAGGTTCGAGTGAAGCATTGGCGGAAGAACCTGCCTTAACCCATTGGCAACTGGCGCGGGGCGCATCCGATTCATTACAGCAATAAATTTTAGCGAACGAACCTATGTCATAATGAGCTTATCCATTTTCGAAAAAAGAAGAGGCAAACAATGAAACCATTAAAAAACACGTGGATTAAAACCTTAGCTCTCAGCGCTATCGTTACGACCTGCTCAGTACAAGCAGGCATGCTGGAAGAAAGAATCGAAGAAGGTGATACCATACGCCTAGGCTTCGCAGCGGCGCCGCCTTGGGCCTACGCAGGGAACGACGGTTCGCCTCAAGGTTTTGTTAACGGAATCGCTGTAGACGTGCTGGAACGCATGGGGCATACCAACATCGAGCCTGTGCTGACTGACTGGTCTAGCCTGATCCCAAGCTTAAAGGCCGGGCGAGTCGACTTGGTAACCGGCGGGATGTATGTGGTTAAGGCGCGCTGTGAAAATATGGATTTCTCAGATCCGATCGGCGCATTCGGCGACACCTTTCTGGTGCCCAAAGGCAACCCTAAGAACATTCAAACCTATCAGGACTTGATTGATCAGGACCTAACGATGGTTGCGCCCTCGGGCTACAACACCCTGAAAGATGCCAAGGATGCCGGGGTGCCCTCAAGCAACATCACCGAAGTGCCCGGGCCGACACAAGCCCTTGCCGCCCTGCGCACAGGGCGTGTCGATGCAGCTCCGACAAACGTGCTCGAAGCTAAGCACGCTGCCGACATGGACGACAGCTTTGAAATGACTGACCCCGAGCAATTTGTCGGCCGTGACAAGCAAGTGGTCGGGATCGGCTTCCGCCCGGAAGACAAGGCGTTTCGTCTTGCCTTCAACAAAGCCCTGAAAGAGTACTTGGGCTCGGATGAAATGATGGCAACGGTGACACCGGACAACTACATCAAGGCATTCTTGCCAGGCGATTTGACCACCAAAGATGCCTGTAAAGCAAACTAATCCGACGATGGCTTAGTTTGACTCAAGGACCGCACTTAAGAACTGCTGAGTGCGGTCTTTCTGGGGAGTATCGAGAAGCACTTCTGGAGCCCCCTGTTCCTCAATCCGGCCACTGAAGAAGAAGCAAATACGGTCAGAAATATCCCGGGCAAAACCAATCTGATGCGTGACCATTAACATGGTCAGATTGTGCTGATCAACGAGGCCGCGAATAACGCCGGTCACCTCACTGATGACTTCCGGATCCAACGCGGACGTAACCTCATCGAACAACATGACTTTCGGGCGCATCGCCAAAGCTCGCGCAATCGCAACACGCTGCTGCTGACCACCTGAAAGCCTGGATGGATGCTGATCACGCTTATCCGCCATGCCAACCATCTCCAGAAGCTCCAGGGCGCGTTCCTCAGCCTCCTTTCTGGACATACCCAACACTTGCATCGGCCCCTCAATACAGTTCCCCAGCGCCGTCATGTGCGGGAACAAATTGAAGTGTTGGAAACACATACCGATCTTTGAACGAATTTTGCGTAAGTGAGCAGCATTGGCACGCACTAAACGACCGTTCTTTTCCATGTGCGTTAGAGGCTCTCCATCAACGTAGATCACCCCGCTGTCTATGGTTTCCAGCGTCATCAACATGCGCAGAACGGTGGTTTTACCCGAACCGGAAGGGCCAATGATAGTCACCATTTCACCTTCGGTGACATCAAGATTCAGGCCATCAAGAACAGTCAGGTTGCCGTATTTCTTGGTGACGTTATGAAATCGCACCATGGGCACATTGTCGCCCTCGAGTTTCAGGGGGTATTGGCTCATGTCGTGCTTCATCTGGTCAGTCCCATTTTGCGGCGTAATACAGTCTCGAATCGGCGAATAAGCCAAGCAATTGGTAGTGATATCGCCAGGAAGATCAGCCCTACGATGGTGTAAGGCTCAAGATAACGGAAATTTTCTGCGCCGATAGAGTTGGCGGCATGCATCAGCTCCGCGACCCCGATCACTGACAGCATTGGTGTATCTTTGAAGATCCCGACAAGGTAATTCCCCATCCCGGCCAACGCCGGTGGCAAAGCCTGTGGAATGACGATTCGGCGATAGGTTTTGATCGTTGAAAGATTGATGGCCTTCGCCGCTTCCCATTGCCCTTTCGGAACATTCTCGATTCCGCCTCGGTATACCTCGGAAAGATAAGCTGCGTAATGTAACCCAATGGCAATAAGACCTGCGGTCCAGGGCGATAGGCGCAAACCAAACTGCGGCCCAACGTAAAAGATAAAGAAAATCTGCAGCAGCAACGGAGTTGAACGAACAAACTCGACCAGCTCACGCACCACAAAGGTAACGGCTCGTGATGGAGTGCGCTGAGCCAACGCGAAGATTAAGCCGAGCAGAACTGCGACGATATACCCTCCGCCGGCCGCCAGCATGGTATTACCGGCCGCAGCTAATAAACGAGGTAATATTTCCCAGGTAAAATCCAGTTTCCAATCAAGCATGGTTTAAGCCCGCCCAATTTTACGAGCCATAAACCGCTCGAGCCAACGCATGAGCGGCGTGACCATAAATCGTGCAAAGATATAGTAAATGATGAGTGCCGTGCCAAAAGCCTGAGCTGACAGATAGGTATTACTGTTGACCTGGCGAGTTTCAAACATCAGGTCCGCCACCGAGATCAGCGCCACCAACGCGGTCCCCTTCAATATCTCAATCATGAGATTGCCCCAAGGCGGCAGTATAGCCACCAACGCCTGCGGCAAGATGATCCGCTTCATGCGTTGTGCCGCTGACATGTTCAATGCCAGAGCAGCTTCCCACTGCCCTTTAGGCACCGACTGTATGGCACCGCGTACCAGCTCTGCGCCGTAAGCACCATAACACAGCCCCACGGTCAGGAAGCCAACCGTAAACTTGTCCATGGTGACACCAAACAATGGCATCACAAAGTAAAACCAATACAACTGAACGAGAAGAGAGGTGCCTCTGAAAAGTTCAATATATACGACAGCGATGCCGCGCACCGCTTTTGACCGGGCCATCTTCATCAGGCCTGAAATAAGGGCAACCACAATCGCCACCACTACAGCCAGACCGAACTGGCCCAAGGTGACCAGCGCACCCTCGATAAATCGGTCGCTATAGGTTGTAAGGAATTCGAGATAAGACATCTTTTATGTAGCCTTCAGACTCATTGCCAGGGGTTCAATTCGAGACAACGAAGAAACTGAAGGGGGAAACCACCCCTTTACACAGCTAAATTCCATAGCGCTGTAAACATCCGCATCGCCAATTATGTTGGTTATTATTACACAAAGAGAGACGGACGTGCGGAACGGGCGCAACAACCATTCGTGCTGTAAGCTTTTCCAACCCAGCTTTCCGGGTTGAACGACGTACAAAATGAGGGAATTTCGAGTGATGATTGTATTGGGTTAGGCGTGCGGCAAACTCGTCGACACGCCTAACCGTGAGCTTCAACTATACCGCCATCTCTGGAACATCGTCAGGAATAATAAGCGGCCCGGCTGTCTTTTCCGCAATCTCTTCAACAGAAACGCCCGGTGCCCGCTCTTTCAATATAAAGGTACCGTTTTCAATTTCCAGGTAGGCCAAATCTGTCAGTACCCTTTTGATGCATCCGGCCCCCGTCAATGGAAGCTCGCACTTGCTCAACAGCTTGGACTCTCCGGTTTTCGAGGCGTGGGTCATGGTGACAATGATGTTGTCTGCACCGGCAACCAAATCCATCGCACCACCCATTCCTTTGACCAACTTACCCGGTACCATCCAGGATGCGATATTGCCCTGCGCATCCACTTCGAAAGCACCCAATACGGTCAAGTCAATGTGACCACCACGGATCATTGCAAAGGATTCTGCTGAATCGACAATTGATGCACCAACACGCGCGGTTACGGTTTGCTTGCCGGCATTGATCATATCGGCATCAAGCTCTTCTTCGGTCGGAAATGCGCCCATCCCAAGCAGCCCATTCTCCGACTGCAGCATCACCGATATGTCGTCCGGTACATAGTTGGCCACCAAGGTTGGAATACCAATCCCCAGATTGACATAAAAACCATCTTTCAGTTCGCTGGCGACACGCTTTGCCATCTGCTCTCGTGATAAAGCCATGTGATTCTCCCCGGTTTGAATTAGTTGTTTTTGGCGATCAGGCCCTGACGGTGCGCTGCTCGATACGCTTCTCAAATGTGCCGCAAATCAGGCGATCCACGTATATGCCTGGCGTATGAATCTCTGCCGGATCCAGCGTGCCCGCCTCGACGATTTCTTCCACTTCAACAACAGTGATCTTTCCGGCCGTGGCCATTAGCGGGTTGAAGTTCCTGGCCGTGTGTCGATAAATAACGTTGCCATAGGTGTCCGCTTTCCAGCCTTTAACGATGGCAATATCGCCGGTGATCGCCTGCTCCAAAACGTAGTTTCGGCCATCGAAATCACGCACTTCTTTGCCTTCGGCCACTTGCGTGCCATATCCGGTTGCGGTGTAAAAGGCAGGAATACCAGCACCACCAGCGCGCACACGCTCTGCGAGATTGCCTTGGGGAGTCAATTCAACCTTTAACTCGTCGTTTAATAGCTGCTGTTCGAACAGTTTGTTCTCACCCACGTAGGAAGCAATCATGCGGCTAATCTGGCGGTCTTCCAGCAATAAACCCAAGCCAAAACCATCCACGCCACAGTTATTGGACACCACTGTCAGGTCGCGATTACCCCGGCGCTTGATCTCAGCGATCAGGTTTTCCGGGATACCACACAAACCAAAGCCACCGGCCAGAATGGTCATGCCATCTGCCAAGCCTTCCAAAGCCTCTTCGTACGAAGATACGCGCTTATCGAATCCAGCCATTTGAACCTCGTTATTTCTTGTTAATGAAAACCCATTATTACGAACGAGGTTTATTTATTTAATCGAATTTTTCGAAGTGATTATTTCGAAAAACAAAACAATAATACGATAGAATATTTCTTACACTCATCACAACGCCGAGCCTCATGAACGTAAAACAACTCAGATCATTCCTTGCCGTTGCCGAAACCCTCAGTTTCGTCATCGCCAGTGAAAGACTGCACACGTCACAGTCTGCTTTGAGCATGGCCATTAAAGGTCTTGAGGAAAGTTTGGGCGGGAAGGTGTTTGTGAGAACCACCCGATCGGTGCAGTTGACGCCAGAGGGGGAGTCACTAATGCCGTTGGCAAGGAAGCTTCTTGCTGACTGGGATTCGATTCACCACGAACTGCAGCAGCGGTTCTCTTTGGGAATTGGCAAGGTGAGTATTGCCGCGATGCCCTCCTTTGCCATCAACGTGCTACCGAGAGCCCTGAAGCAGTTTCGGGCTTTGCATCCGAAGATTTCAGTGCAAGTGCACGATGTCATTAATGAAGATGTTATCGATATGGTTCAGATCGGTGAGGTAGAGCTTGGAATTGGCTTCAAGCCCTACCCTGCTTCGCTGGCATTCGAGCCGCTGTTTATCGACCGGTTTGTGGCAATTGTTCCTCCGGGGCTGAGTTTCGAAGGCGAAGCGCACGTGGAGTGGGAGGCACTTTTTCAACATCCCTTTATCTCACTGCAGAAACCGTCAGCGGTGCAGGCCTATCTTGAGGACAGTTTACGAGACAGGCATCTGGTTCTGAAAACAGAACTTGAAGCACACCAACTATCGACTGTGGGAAAGATGGTCGCCACCGGTTTGGGGGTTAGCGTTGTGCCAGCACTCTGTGCCCCCCAAATGGAAGCTCTGGGGGCGAAGGTTTTGAAACTGAAAGACGCTCTTATTGAACAACCAGTAGGGCTCATCTGGCATCGTGAGCGCGAGCGGTCCGCAGCCACTCATGCGCTTTACAATGTGCTTAAAACATCCTGATCAGACTGCTCACTCCCAGTAGCGTCCGATGTCCCCCCGACGCGCTGAGACACTAACGCCTGGGCTATACCGGAAAATACAATTAAAGCACTCCCGGCTAACTGCAATGTGCTCAAACTCTGCCCAAACAAAACCCACCCCAATCCAACCACCGTGATAGGCTCCAAATAAGCTAGGGTGCCGAATGTCGCAGCAGGAAGCGCCCTCAACGCCACAACCGCAAGCATGATGGCCAAGAAACCGGGCACCACTCCGGCCGCCACCAACCAGCCCCACTGACTCGCATCCATGCTCTCGCCTTGCTGAAGCATTAAGGGCAGCATGCACAGAGCTCCCGCCAACATCTGATAACCGCTCCGGGTCAACACATGCACTCGCTCATGGATCAATCGGTTGGTGAGGATAAATGCGGCGTAGCACACCATGGCACACAGCGCATAGAAAAGCCCCAGAACCTCTTCGCCCCGCCCTGACAGGTTAAAATTGAACTCCAACATCATGGCAAAACCAAAAAGAGCCACCACGATTAAGGCTGCACTCATCCCGGAAAGGCGCTCACCCATAAAAAAGTGAGCCACGACAGATGCTGTCACGGGCGCCAAATACAGCAACATGATCGCGTTGGCCATACTGGTGTAACCCATCGCCATCACGTAAAAGACAACGAACCCCGCAAGAAAACCGCCGGTGATCAGCACCTTGAAGCCCGGCCAGGTAAAGATTCGGTCCTTCTGGCCGCTGACAAGCAGAAAGACCGCCATTAACAATGCACCTATGAACAGGCGATAGAAGGTTACAGTTTCTGCGCTAACGTCTGCGTAGACGGCAATGGCACCTATGGTGCCCATAAAAACGGCGGAGACCGCTGCTGCCAATATGTACAAACTCATCGAATCAAATAGTCCAGAGTAAAGGCGTGCTTCTTATCTTGCTGATGTTTTAACTCGTCGATTCACAACCAGCTCAAGCGCAAGAATGTAGCGTTCAACTCTTTCATCGTCACTAGGCTCGCGAATCTCAATACTCTGCTTTCACAGCATGAAAAAGAGACTTAGCTCGGATTACGGCGGAGTCGCCGCGATAATACCGGGCACAGTTCTTCTGCTCAAGGCGAACGCTTTCAAGCCGCATCATTTGTACCGTATAGGCCAAGGCATTGCGACCTTGATCCAGCGGGTGTAACTAAAGTGCTTTAGCATTCAGGTTTGGCTGAACTGGAGCATCACCACGCCCAGCGCTACTAGACAGGCCGAAACAATGCGACGGCCACCGAAAGGTTCATTCAGATAACGGGCGCCAATCAAAGCGGCGATAATTACGCTGGTCTCCCGCAGCGCAGAAACATAGGTCATGGGTGACACGGACATCGCCCAGACCACCAAACCGTATGCGGTCATATATAGAACACCACTGGCCAGCCCCTGCCGCCAGTGGTCCCGGAAGAAACCGACAATCTGACCGCCCTGGCTCAGCCCCCCCCAAAGGAGAAGCAGCAAACCGTCCAGTACAAACATCCAGGCAATATAGGCCATGGTATCTGTCGACAGCCTAGCCCCCATGCCATCGACAATCGAATAGCAGGCAATCAATACGCCAATCGCCAATGCTACCAGCACCGACCGCCCGCTACCTTTGCCATCCGGTAGTCGGAACGCCAGCAAGGCAATGGCCAAGGACACCACACCAATACTCACAGCTCCAAGGGTACTCAGGCGCTCACCTGCAACAAAAAATGCGCCCAGCGCCACCAGCGGCGGAGCCGATCCCCGGGCAATCGGATACACCAGTGACAAGTCCGCCAGCCGGTAGCCATAGGCCAGCAAAAGGTAATAAAACAGATGCACCAGCATCGATCCAAAAAGATAGGGCCAGCTCTCCGGGTTGGGAAAACCTAGATAGAGTGCGGGCAGCAGCATGACAATTGCCGCAATGCCATTAGTAATCGCCAGCCGGACAAACGGTGCCCCGCCACTCTTCACCAGCGTATTCCAACCAGCGTGCATCACCGCCGCAGCGAGCACCAGGCCGACGATCAAAGGATCCATTAGCATTCTCCAAAAACAGCAAACCCGCGACAGATCAAGGTCGCGGGTGCTGGTGGTGACTCAGTTTTCGCTTTAACACGGAGCTACGTTTAGCGCTCTGCCCCCACCAGTAACCCAGTCAACAGTGGGCGATAATGGTCAAACGTAGGGGTCGGAGCACCCGCAATTTTGCCTTCGTCATCCCATACCCTAAGTCGCAGTGCGTCCCGGTAATATTCGTGGGCTTCAAACGCTGCCGCTTCACCAGCCGACATCGGGCCACCCTGCACATTCAGTGAGTTGACTGATGCTGGCGACAATCGGTTGAAATATTCCGGCTTGGTAGCGCACAGATAACGCTTAGCTGCCACGTGAAGCTTGATGGGTTCATGCACCGATTTCGGGAAGAACGTCGTCAACACATCCGCGCCCGCCGTTTCATGGTAGTTGTCCTGCCCCTGCTCCAGCGATTCTTCGGGAAACTCACTGGTGTAGTGCCCGATATCATGGAGTAGGGAAGCCGCGACAAGGCTGTCCGGTGCCCCAGCCCTCTCGGCGAGGGCCGCGGTTTGAAGCATGTGTTCAGACATGCTGACCGGCTCTCCCATATAGGATTCGCCACCTCGGCGGGCAAAAATATCCGCCAGGAAGTCTACGATGTTGTCGCGAGTGAGAGATTCAAACGCCATTACGCCATCACCTCTTCCTGCTTTGTTTGCTGTGCCTGCTTTTCCAAAACCGCTAGGGTCGAGCGCAGGCCGTCTAGGTCGGCGTATGCCCCCTGTAGCCAGCGCGAGCCACTGCCTTCATAGCCAACTCGACCATGAGTTACCCGGGTATTATCTACGATGAACAGTTCTCCCGGCTGCAACTTGAAGGTGACTGCAAGCTCCGGTCGCTCCATGATGTCAGCCAGCTTGCGATAACCCTGGTAGAAGGCCTCCATCTGCTCGAAGGGGATGTCGGTCAGAGGCCCGAGCGAGCGGTTGTTGAAGCGCACCGCCAGCAATTCGCCATCCGGCCCCAACTCAATCATCGGTCGTTTCGAGCGAAGCCGCACATCTCCAGTGCCGGCATAGGTGTAGGTCGCGGGCAATGAACTCAAAGCCTTAAAAGCCTCCGGCGCCTCCTCATGCAATAGCTCTACCGCCTTGAAACTGTCGACCACCACCGAGTCGCCACCGTCGACGGAGTTCTCCAGACACGATAACAACTGCAGGGTCGGGACAGGATCTCGATACGGGTTGTCAGTGTGTACCTGCAAGCCCAGCCCGGTGTAGGCCAAATTCACAGGATTTACTTCCGTACGAACTTCAAAAAAACGGCCATAATTGGTTTCCCGAAGATAGCCAAATAGCTCCACTACCTTGCAGATGGCACCGCTCTCCAGCGGCATCTCAGTCATTTTTGCCACTCCATAGCGATGCACATCCGCTAGCCACCGGCGTAATTCATCTGCATTGCTGCTCGCTTCCCGGAAGCTCGCCACCGGCAGTATGTCCTGCAGTTCTTCTCCCCAACGAACGATCTCTTCGCCTGTCCAGCCCGCGGAGGTGTTGGCCTTAGCAGGACGGTCGTACCGATGTTCCAACAACCAAGCGGCGTCAAAGGTAACCACCTTGTTTTCCGGTGAAAAGACAATTTCCAATCGAGCATGATCAATAACGGTTGCAGCACTGACTGCAACATTTTCCGGCACATCCTGAATGCGAATCAGCCGCTGGCCGTTACCCGGCGACAAGGTTTCAGAATCGGGGGAATTGTCACGGAGCCAGACGGCATGGAAACGAGCCCGAACACCATTGACCCACTCCACTTGTACCACCTTGCCCTCGGCAAGCGTTTTGACGTTGCTCAAACCCAGCATGTTTCTCTCTCTTCGATATTCTGTTTTCTAGCGCGAGGTGAATCCTACCCAGCAAGCCGTTATTATAAAAACAATCATTTATGGTGCTAAGGGCTCAATTTTCTAATGGATAGTCTACCAATCAACCAATCCTTGCCGCCGCTGAGCTGGCTGCAGGCCTTCGAGGCCGCCGCCCGACTGGAAAGCTTCACGCTTGCCGGCGAGGAATTAGGTCGCTCGCAGGCCACCATCAGCCAGCAAATCCGCTATCTGGAAAACCGGCTCGATTCTGAATTGTTCCATCGGCTACCCCGCGGTGTGGAACTCACACTGGACGGCGCGGCCTATATGCCCCATGTGCGCTCGGCGTTCGAAACCATCGCAGCGTCTACTCGGGACCTATTCGCTACCAACCGGTACGCTACCGTGACCATCGCCACGCCGGTATCGCTGATTGCAGGCTGGCTAGCGCCTAAGCTGCCAGAATTGGATGTGCGATCGCACCGGATCAACCTGTCCATTGCCACGATTAACCGACCGGTAGACTACGAAATGGAGAATGCCGATCTGGAAATTCATTATGGCGATGGTGCCTGGCCTGGGGTTGAACGCAAGCTGATTCTCGAGGAACGACTCTCGCCGGTATGCGCCCCAGCGCTGCTCGATACGGTGGAGCATTGGCGCCAACTGCCGGTGATCGGGTTGGCCGGAGCCCGGGCGGGCTGGTCAGAATGGTGTGCGGTTGCAGGTATGGCGTCACTCGCCACGCCCGTATTCCGCTTTGACAGCTTTGTTCTGGCCCTGGAGGCGGCCCAGGCCGGTGCCGGCATTCTGCTGGCGTCATTACCATTGGTGGAGGCACAGTTAACGGCAGGTACGCTAGTCAGACTGTCAGATGTGGAGTTACGGCCCAAGACCGGGCATTGGCTGACCCGCGATCATCGCAAGCCAGTCAAGCCCGAAACCCAGGTGGTCTGGCGTTGGATTGTCAGCCTTGGGGGCTAACCGTTGCCAGTACTTTATCTAGCCAGTTAGGGTCCATTTCCGGCACGGAGTCCAGCAGCAAACGGGTGTAGTCCTCGTAGGGTGGCGCAAAGACATCGTGTTTGGCGCCCTGCTCCACCACCCGGCCATTCTGCATCACGACCACATGATCAGCGATGGCATCCACGGTGCCCAGATCGTGGGTTATAAACAAGTAAGACATTCCAAGCTCTCGCTGCAAGGACAACAGCAAGTTCAGAATCTGCTCACCAACCAGTTGATCCAGAGCCGAGGTAACCTCGTCACAAATAATCAGGTCGGGCTCTGCGGCCAGCGCACGGGCAATGCCGACTCGCTGCTTCTGGCCACCGGATAATTGCGCCGGCCAGCGGTCGAGAAACCCAGCACTCAGCTCGGTCATGTCCATCAGTTGCCGCAGGCGCTTTTCCAGAGCCTGCCCCTGCATACCGTGGTAAAACTGCAAGGGGCGACCAATAATATCGCGAATCTTCTGGCGCGGATTCAGCGCTGTATCCGGCAGTTGATAAATCATCTGCAGCCGTTGCAAAGTTTTTCGGTCCCGATCCTTTAGCCGCGCGGGCAGAGTCTCGCCGTGCAGGCGAATGCTGCCTTCGGTGGGCGGCAGCAATCCAGTCACCACCCGCGCCAACGTGCTCTTGCCAGAGCCTGACTCCCCAACCACCGCCACAGTGCGACCCTTTTCGACGTCCACCCAAACCTCGTTAAGAACCGGCGTGCCGCGACGGTACTCTGCACTCACTCCCTGAATGGACAGCACGGTATCATTGCGTGCGGTTTCTTCCTTGTGCAGATTGCGGACGCTTAGCAGTTCACGGGTGTAGGTTTGTACCGGCGCGTCCAGCAACCGGGCGGTCTCCCCCTCTTCCACCATTTTACCCTGGCGCAACACCATAATCCGGTCCGCTATCTGAGCTACAACCGCCAGATCGTGGGTAATATAAAGCGCAGCGGTGTGATGATCCCGAATGGTTTTCCGAATCGCCGCCAGTACCTCAATCTGCGTGGTCACATCCAGCGCCGTGGTCGGCTCGTCGAACACCAGCACTTCGGGGCGGCAGGCCATAGCGGTCGCCACCATGGCCCGCTGCAACTGACCACCGGAAACCTGATGAGGATAACGCTCGCCAAAGGTATCCGGGTTGGGCAGGCCCAGTTCCGCGTAAAGGGCAACTGCTTCCTCGCGCGCTTGGAACTCCGTCATTACGCCATGCAGCACGGCGCCCTCCACATACTGATCAATCAGTTTGTGGGCCGGATTAAACGCAGCTGCGGCACTCTGCGCAACGTATGCGATACGGGCGCCACGATAGGGGCGCCGCCGGCGTTCCGGCATCGCCAGCAAATCCACACCATCAAACAACACCTGACCTCCGGTAATTTTCATACCGTCCCGGGCATAGCCCATGGCCGCCAGACCAATGGTGGATTTACCGGCACCGGATTCACCAATCAGCCCCATCACTTCCCCGGGCTTCAGGCTCAGGTTGATGCTGTCCACCAACCTCTGGGGATGAGACGGGCTCCGGCTTTCAATCACCAAATCACGAATTTCGAGGATCGGAGGCGCTGATGCTTCGATTGTGCTCTGCGTCATTTGGAAATCCCGCTTGTGTTGTTCAGGAACCAGTCCACGATCAGGTTCACGGAAATAGTCAAAATGGCGATGGCGGCGGCCGGCAACAGCGGCGTAACGCTGCCAAAGGTAATCAGCATGACGTTTTCACGGACCATGCCGCCCCAAGATGCGGTGGGAGGCTGCAACCCCAACCCCAGGAAACTCAGCGAACTGACCAGCAGAAAAATGAAGCAAAATCTGAGGCCAAATTCCGCCGTCAGCGGTGCCAGAATGTTAGGCAGGATTTCCCGCCGAACCACCCAAAGCAAGCTCTCGCCCCGTAAACGAGCCGCTTCCACATATTCCATCACCGCCACATCCATGGCCACCGCACGGGTCAGACGGAACACCCGGGTCGATTCCAGGCTGGCAATGATTAACACCAGCGCGATCACCGAACCGCCAAAAATCATCAACAGCAGCAACGCAAAGATCAGCAATGGAATCGCCATCAGAATGTCCACTAAGCGGGACAGCGTCTGATCCAGCCAGCCGCCAGTGACCGCCGCTACCATACCCAGCGCGCCGCCAATAAAAAAAGCGAGCACCGTGGCAACGAAGGTAATACCCACGGTATTCCGCGCGGCATAGATCATCCGGCTCAGAATATCCCGTCCCAGACTATCGGTGCCCAGCCAGAATTCGCCTCCCCAGGGTGAGTATGCGTCGCCGACCACCGCGGCTTCACCGAAAGGCGCCAGCCAAGGGGCAAACACAATCACAAACAGATATGCCGAGACCACCAGCAGCGCCAGTTGCGCCGACACGGGAGCCTGGATAACTGCACAGGCAAACCGGCGTCCAAGGCCCGGTCGCATACCATCATTGGCCGACCGGCCATCCATCGTTATTGAAGCTTTGTTTGAACTCATCATTTCGGATGCAACAGTTTGGGATTACTGACAATCGACACCACGTCAGCAATCAGATTAAAAAGGATATAGGTGGCAGCAAAGATCAGGCTCGCCGCCTGCACCACCGGCAGGTCACGCTTGGCCACGGAATCCACCATCAGCTGGCCGAGCCCCGGGTAGACAAACACCACCTCGACCACCACTACACCTGTAATCAGGTAAGCGATGTTCATCACCACCACATTCACGATCGGTGCCCAAGCATTGGGTAAGGTGTGCCGGACAATAATGCGCCAAGGCCCTAACCCTTTCAGACGAGCCATCTCAATGTAGGGACTCGACAGCAAATTGATGAGGGTCGCCCGGGTCATCCGCATCATGTGCGCACAGGTGACAAAGGTCAGCGTGATAGCAGGTAGAATCATCAATTGCAGGCGTTCCAGCCAGGACTGATCAACATCCACTTTGGACAGGCTCGGCACCCAGCCAAGCTGCACCGAAATGAACAGGATCAGCACATAGGCGATGAAAAACTCTGGCATGGAAATCGCCGCCAGGCTGGACACGGATACCACCCGGTCTACCAGCGTATTGCGGTATAGTGCCGCCAGCACGCCTAGCCCCAGTGCCAAAGGCACCGAGATAAGAGCGGCCAGTCCAGCCAGATAGAGCGTGTTCATCAGACGGTCGTCGATCAGCGATATCACCGGCCGATCAGTGGCCAGCGACTGCCCCAAATCGCCCTGCAACAGACCACCAAGCCAGTCCAGGTAACGCTCATGAATCGGCAAATTGAGGCCAAGTTCCGCCCGAATGGCCGCCACCGCTTCCGGTGTCGCCATCTGGCCGAGAATCTCGGTCGCGATATCGCCCGGCAGCATATCCACGGCCAGAAAAATGACCAAAGAAATTACCAGCAGGGTGAACAGGCCAAGCCCCAAGCGCTTGGCCACAGTCATTAAAAGCTTGTCCATGAATCAGCCCTTGAACCACCAGCGTTCGGCAATCCGATTGCCATCCATATCGCGATTCACCGCGATCTTGCCATGGCCCACGTTGTTCCGGGCTGCGCTCACATACGCCGAAAATGCCGGTGCCACGGCACCACCCTGATCATGGATCAAGCGCTGCATTTCAGCGTACATCTGCACCCGCTTGTCGGAGTCCAGTTCAGCACGGGCCTGCACCAGCAGCGTGTTGAAACGTTCGTTCTGCCAGTTAGTATCGTTCCAGGCGGCGTCGGCCGAATAGTACTGGGAGAAGAACCAGTCTTCGGTCACCCGCGGGCTGGAGTAAGACATCGACCAGGGGCGCTTCATCCACACGTTGTCCCAGTAACCATCCGCCGGCTCACGCCGCACATTGATATTAATCCCCGCCTTGGCCGCGTGTTCCTTGAACAGCACGGCGGCATCGACAGCGCCGGTAAACACCGCACTGGAGGTGCTCAGATCCACCGATAACGAATCGTGCCCGGCCTTTTTCAGGTAATGGCGCGCCTTGTCCGGGTCGTAATGACGCTGTGGTAAGTCCGCGAAGTAGCGATAAGAGCCACCAATCGGATGATCGTTGCCTACCCGGCCATAGCCCTTCAGCACCCGAGTGACGAGATCCTCCCGGTCAATGGCGTGCTTCAGTGCCAGGCGCACATTGTTGTCGCTGAACGGCGCCGCCTGAGTATTCATCGGGAAGTAGTAAATCTGGTCGCTGTCGACCGAGTTCACCATCAGGTTCGGGTCCATTTTCAGCAGGTTGACGGTTTTCAGGTCAACCCGGTCCATGGCATCAATCTGGCCGGTGCGAAGGGCATTGGTGCGCGCCGCGGCATCGGTGATGGCCAGGAAGGTGACTTTGTCGAACCAGGCTCTATCGGATTTCCAGTACGACGGATTACGGGTAACCACCGCCTCAACGCCCGGTTCCAGGCGCTCAAGAATATAGCCGCCACAGCCGTTGCCGGACTCGTAATCCACACCACCGTCTTTCGCCGGCAGGATCGCCATGTGGTAGTCGGAGGTGACTGCAGGGA
Source organism: Marinobacter sp. JH2 (assembly GCF_004353225.1). Lineage (NCBI taxonomy): Bacteria > Pseudomonadati > Pseudomonadota > Gammaproteobacteria > Pseudomonadales > Marinobacteraceae > Marinobacter > Marinobacter sp. JH2. The sequence goes on from NZ_CP037934.1 coordinate 1,807,169, forward strand.
AGTCAGCATTCGGGGCGGTCAGATTGAAAATCACCGTATGGGAACCATCGGTCTCGATGCTTTCAATCGGATCGACAATGCCTTTGGCCGCCGATTGCGACTGCTCACCCCGGTGATGGTTAAACGAGGCCACTACATCGGCTGAAGTCATCGGCTTGCCGTCGTGGAAGGTAACGCCCTTACGAATCCGGAACACCCAACGTGAGGCATCCGGCGCTGGCTCCCAGTTCTCGGCCAGCTCACCCACCAGATCGCCGTCTTCGGTCAGCTCGGTCAGGTAATTATGGATAGCAAAGCCCACCGACTGCATAAATACATCGGCATACTTGGCGGGATCCAGACCGTCAGTAGTAGAGCCTCGCGAAAGACCCAGACGGAAATGACCGCCACGTTTAGGAGTGGGGGCGCTGTTGGTTCCGAACGCAGGTATGGCAAATGTGCCCGCACCGGCAGTCACAATGCCAGCCGCTGCTGTTGTTTTGAGAAAACGACGACGGGATATCAAGCCTAATCGAGCCTGACGATCCAGATGCTTACTGCTAGTCATGCAATGACTCCTTGCCTCTGAGTTATTAGAATCAGAGAGAGCAAGGCTGGGAATTTCGACGCGCTAGAGTCGTTTGTTTCGCCAGCTGGGTAACGGCCAGCTGGAAACAAAGTGTGCACATGGTAACGTTCGCTTGATCAAAGTCAATAAAAGCTATGATCTGACGACAATTCTTAGACTTAAGCCAATCGCTTCATCAGGGCTTACCAGAGCGAATATCAATTCCGTGTCATGTACCAGTTTCTGGGCGCCCACTTCAGTTATTTTTATACGTGGCTGCACAAACCCGAAAGCCCCCTAGTTATGGATAAGGCAATTGACAAGGGCAGACGGTATCCGTGCTCAGAGTGAATACAAACGCCACTTCGATGACATTGAGATGCTCCATAATTCGGTTCGCCGAAAAAGTGCCAGACAACTTAGATAGGCTTTGCTACTACTCTAATTACAAGCTTGAACAGCTGGCCACCCAAATAAAAAAGAGCCGCCTCAAGAAGAGGCGACTTCGATCGAGAGCGATAAACTGGAACCAACTGGAGATCCATAGCGAGATGGGCTAAGAGGAATTTCGAGGCGCTGAAAGCAAAAAAGGCAGACCAGTACATTACTGGTCTGCCTTTCTCATATATGGTAGCGGGGGCTGGATTCGAACCAACGACCTTCGGGTTATGAGCCCGACGAGCTACCAGACTGCTCCACCCCGCATCAAACTGGTTGTTAACCAAGTTGCCCTGATCAACGTGGCGCGAATAATACGAGGTGAAGCGGCTTATGTCAAAGGTAATTACGACATTCCTTAAAATTAGCGCTCAAGAATGGCTGTAATACCCTGGCCCCCTGCCGCACAGATAGAAATCAGGCCGCGACCACTCCCCTTCTCTTCCAGCAATTTGGCCAGTGTCGAGACAATACGACCACCGGTGGCTGCAAACGGGTGGCCGGTTGCCAGACTGGAGCCTTTTACGTTCATCTTCGAACGGTCGATGCTGCCCAGCGGCTTGTCCAAACCGAGGCGTTCCTTACAGAACGTAGGGTCTTCCCAAGCTTTTAGCGTTGAAAGAACCTGAGCGGCAAAGGCTTCGTGAATTTCGTAGAAATCGAAATCCTGCAGTGTCAGCCCTGCCCTTTCCAGCATACGCGGAACGGCATAAGCAGGCGCCATCAACAAGCCCTCTTTCTTATCCACGAAATCAACCGCAGCAACTTCCGAGAAAGTCAGCCATGCACGGACTTCTAAGCCATTTTCTTTGGCCCACTCTTCACTGGCCAGCAGCACGCAAGAGGCACCGTCAGTTAGCGCGGTACTGTTGGCAGCCGTCATGGTGCCGTTTTCACGATCAAAGCAGGGCTTCAGTGTGGCCAGCTTTTCAAGCGTTGTGTCCGGGCGCAGAATGTTGTCTTTATTCAGGCCCGCCAGCGGCGTGATCAAATCCTCAAAGAAACCTTCTTCGTAGGCCTTAGCCAGCTTTTGATGACTCTCATAAGCGAGCTGATCCTGATCTTCCCGCGCGATGTTCCACTCTTTCGCGGTGATCTGGCAGTGATCGCCCATGGACAAGCCAGTGCGCGGCTCTCCGTTGGTCGGAATTTCAGGAGCCAGATGGCTTGGGCGGAAACGGGTCACGATTTTCAGACGCTCTTTAGCTGTCTTGGCGCGGTTAAGGTCCAACAGAATCTCACGCAGACCTTCGCCAACACCGATAGGAGCATCTGAGGTGGTGTCTGTGCCACCCGCAATACCACACTCGATTTGCCCCAAGGCAATTTTGTTTGCCACAAGAATGGCAGCCTCAAGGCCAGTGCCACACGCTTGCTGTATGTCGTATGCCGAAGTTTCGGGCGCCAGGCCAGAGCTAAGCACCGCCTCACGGGTCAGGTTGAAATCACGCGAATGCTTGATAACCGCACCAGCAACCACCTCACCCAAACGCTTACCTTGCAGGTTGTAACGATCCACCAGGCCACGCAGGCTAGACGTCAGCATTTCCTGATTGCTGATTTTGTTGTAGGCCGTGTTGGAGCGGGCGAACGGAGTACGATTACCGCCGATAACCGCTACGCGACGAATACCATTGCTCGGTTTCGCAGTTTTGGATTTCGAGCTTTTCTGAGCCTGTGCCATATCAAAATGTCCTGTATAACGATGAATAGTTGAGAAGTTTGACGTTGTGCTGAAGTCTATCGATAAACCGGCATGTCTCATTGGCAAGTCTGACAACGCCAACTCTGGCTTCAGTCAATCCAATAGGCTGAGGAATCCTTACCCTCTATGGCATTCTATGCAAAACGCCCTAATAGGAAGCAACTATGTCAGATCTCTATCTTAAGCTCGTCAACACACCTGTCGGCAAATCTGCCGCCCAATCGTTAGGCTTGCCCTCACCTAACCCGCTAAAGCGCCTGAAGCGTTCCGACCAGCCTTATCTTGAAGGCGATGTACTGGTTGGCGCCGGCTCCGGCGCAAAAGCGGTCGCAACATTAGGTGCCACACTAGGAGCCAGCCCGGCCAACTTATTTCACGCAACCGGCCTGGACACATTGGACGAATCCGCAAAAGTAGGCAACAAAGCCGAAGCATTGGATGTGACCGGCGAACTGAACGGAAAATTCTCTGCTTTGGTTTTTGACGCAACCGGCCTGAAAACGCCACAAGAATTGCGTGCATTGTACGATTTCTTTCACCCGAGCATCCGCAAACTGGCTGCCAACGGCCGCATTCTGGTGATCGGACAGGACCCACACACATGCCGAAAAGCGCCTCAGGCGGCTGCACAGCAATCGCTTGAGGGCTTTGTGCGGGCCATGGGTAAAGAAATCGGCAAAAAAGGCGCCACAGCTAACCTGATATGGATGGCACCGAATGCCGAGAACCAGCTGGACTCCAGCGTACGTTTCTTCCTGTCGCCTCGCTCAGCCTATGTGTCAGGTCAATTTGTCCGCATCGGAAAGGCCGACACGGCGAAGGCCACTAATCCGGTTGCCCCTCTCGCCGGTAAGGTCGCACTGGTTACCGGTGCGTCTCGCGGTATCGGCGCATCCATTGCCGAAACCTTGTCTCGCGATGGTGCAACCGTCATTGGCCTGGATATCCCCCAAGCCCTGGAGGAACTGAAAACCGTCACAGACGCCATCAAAGGTAAAGCTCTGGCCTGCGATATCACTGACGAAAAAGCGCCTAAGCTGATCGCAGACTTCATCGCCTCAGAAACCGGCGGCTTAGACTTTGTAGTTCATAACGCAGGCATCACCCGCGACAAGACTCTTGGCAACATGCCTGAGCACTTCTGGGACATGACCATTGCGGTCAACCTAACAGCAGAAGAGCTGATCGACGAAGAGCTGATACATCGCAACCTGCTAAACGAGAACGGCCGCATTGTGTGCATCTCGTCCATCAGCGGCATTGCGGGTAACTTCGGTCAGACCAACTACTCCTGCGCTAAAAGTGGCGTAATAGGCTACGTTGAAGCCATGTCCAAGCAGCTTAAGGACGGCATTACCATCAACGTTATCGCCCCAGGCTTTATCGAAACGCAAATGACGGCCGCCATGCCCTTCACCATCCGTGAAGCCGGACGACGCATGAACAGCCTGTCTCAGGGCGGCCAGCCAATTGACGTTGCGGAAGCCATTGCCTGGTACTGCAACCCAGCTTCTGCGGGCGTTACCGGCAACGTTGTGCGGGTTTGCGGCCAGTCTTTGATTGGCAAATAAAGCTCGATAGGCAAATCCAAGCCGGGCGACCAAGGTTTCCCGGCTTTTTTGTGAGCACACGGAAAGATTTCTGAAGACAAAAAAAAAGCAGATCCAATTGGATCTGCTTTTCTTCAAATATGGTGGGTGGTACTGGGATCGAACCAGTGACCCTCGCCTTGTAAGGGCGATGCTCTCCCAGCTGAGCTAACCACCCGAAAAGTGGCGGAGCGGACGGGACTCGAACCCGCGACCCCCGGCGTGACAGGCCGGTATTCTAACCAACTGAACTACCGCTCCGCATGACTCAACCTACTCGGCTAAATCGGGCGCCAGAAACTCGTCTGGCTTTCTGCTTTAAAGTGGTGGGTGGTACTGGGATCGAACCAGTGACCCTCGCCTTGTAAGGGCGATGCTCTCCCAGCTGAGCTAACCACCCACTTCGAGGCTTTACTGTTCTTCAAGCCTTAAGCAGTCACTTGTACGCTTTAGCGCTTGTTGATTCAACGTTGCTGTCTCAACCAAGTGAGATGCGCATTTTAAGCATTTCTTCGGCGGTGTCAAACGTTTTCCCGAAAAAATTTGAAGTTTTTCAAAACACCGTGCAAGCCGAGCATTTATTGACCAAAAACAGCGACTTGAACCCAAATGGCGCTATTCTTTAGTTCGCTGCCCTAGTGTAAGCACTCAGTGCTCAAAAAATCCACCAGCCCCCAGAAGACTCTGCTTCCTTACGACGTTCGCGCTCTTGCTCCAAGAGTGCATACTGTTGCTCAAGCTCTTGCAACCGTCGGTCGCTCTCAAGCGGCTCAGTAGGACCGCCGCCTAACGGCCAATACCATGAAGCCGACTCGTACTTACCCTGCTCTTTCAGCCGTTCGATCTCCAGCTCTCTCTCTTCCTCAAGAGCCGCCTTCCGCTTTTCATAATCGTCCTCTTGGTTTTCCTCAACGATAGAAGCAGCGGCGTGATTCGGAGCCAACAGATCACTGTTCAAAAACAACGTGGAAACAATCTCACCGGGCTTCATGGCATAGCTTCGTGTCACCCACTGCAAATCACCGGAAGCCAGCGGCTCATCGGGATCTAATTCAGGGTGCAACTCTTCCGGCTCAGTAAGCTCATTATAGCGTAGGTAGTAGATCTTTCCTGGCTCAACGTTCAACGTGGCATCGGCAATCAAGCTAAGGCTGAACGAGCCCAGCCCCTCAAGTCCCAATAAAGGACGACGCATAGCGATATGCCGCTCACCGGGCGCCACTTCAAGCCATGTGAAACTGTTGTTGCGGATATTGAAATAATGATGATCGTCGATGTAGACGCTGGGCGCTTCGATTTCATCACCCGCCCATTCAGAATTGGTCCGATAGAAGTAAAGCAGCGCGTTATTCTGGCTCCACTCATCGGTATCAATGTGCACAAAGTTGTGCCCCGACACCGGGTGCAGAAAGCCGCCCACACTTTTTCCGATAGATTGGTACACCGTACAACCGGATAGCGCCACCACACAGTAAAGGATGGCGGCGCTCTTAAGGAAAGGCACTCGGATTCTCATTGTTTTACACTCTTCATCCCTTCTCGAGTTGCCTGATCATATCAACTGCCACTCGAGAGAAATGAGAGCTACCGCAAGGGATGAATACAAACTGTTACATTCATCCTCGCACAACTTCTGTTTAAATCACTGACCGTCAGCTCTGGACCGAATCTGATTCACCTCTTCCGACAAACGAACCAACCGGGACGTTAGCTGCGCCCTTGAGGCATCGATAGACGCAACCGCTTGCTTCACCTCCGATACCTGAGCCTTCAACGCTCGAACATCCCGACCATCGGCTTGCGACCCCACCTTCTTTTCCAGTGTCGCAATACGAGCCTCTAAACCATCAATGCCCAGTTTTTGCTCTTGTTCAAAACGCTTAATACGACGGTCAACCAGAGGTTCAACTCCCTCGATTTTTTGCTCGACACCAGCAACTTGTTTTTCAATGGTCTTATCCGCCTGTTCAAGCGCCGCAACAGCTCCCTTCAGACGCTCCGACACCTGAGCCACATCTCCAGCCAGCCCGGTGCGAATTTTTTCCAACTGTGCCTCAAGGTCCGAAACGGCTTTCCCCGCACCAATCAGCTGCTTCTCGAGGCTGGCGATATTTTCTTGTTGCTCGTTCAACCGCTGCTTATTCTTCTCATTAGCGATCACCCAAAGCTTGCGTATCTCGCTATCGGCCGAGTCCAGGCGCTTTTCATTGCCGGCAATCTGTTGCTCTAACCGCGCCCCTCGCTCCTGAAACGACTCCCCGGTTTCGGACAACTCGCCCTCAAAGCGGGCCAGCGCGAGATTACTTTGCCTAGCCCAATAGTCTGCGTCCTGAAGCTGGCCTTCGAGAGCCTGAATACGTTGCTCTTGCAGGTACCAACCCGCCCCAGTCGCTGCGGCAACAATCACTAGCAACACCCCGATCAACGCGACACCACCGCCCGCACTTCCCGTATCTTTGTCCGGCTTTGGCGATTTCGGCGCTGTGACAGGCTTATCCTGTTTTGTTCTGGGCTTAATAGGCTCTCTTGGCTCGGCTCCACCAAAAGAATCGTCAGCTCGCAGCTCGTCTTCATCGGGACGAATGGGTTCCATTACAACTCCTGAATACAGAGGGTTTAATAAAGAAGACTAGATAATACGCTCGCCAATCAAATCGTTAAAATGAATAACCATACAGGTGCCTTATATGTCAGCCCCTCTATCTTGCATGGCGGGGGGGCAATCCATACAATGGCCGGCTTTCCAATTGTCACAGGACTGTTGTTTATGCAGCCGCTTGTAGGTCTCATCATGGGGTCGAAATCTGACTGGCCCACCATGGAACACGCCGCCAACATGCTCGACAAGCTTGGCGTGCCCTACGAAACACGAGTCGTCTCAGCCCACCGTACGCCCGATCTTCTGTTTGACTACGCGAAAACGGCTTCAGATCGTGGTTTAAAGGCTATTATTGCAGGCGCAGGCGGTGCTGCGCATCTTCCAGGCATGGTTGCATCACAAACTTCCCTGCCCGTCTTGGGCGTTCCGGTTCAGTCCAAAGCACTGAATGGCCTGGACTCATTGCTTTCGATCGTACAGATGCCCGGAGGCATCGCGGTTGGCACACTCGCCATCGGTAAAGCTGGCGCTACTAACGCCGGCTTATTGGCTGCCCAGATTATCGGCACCTTCGATGACAAGGTGCGCAAAGCGGTCGACGAATTCAGAGCAACTCAAACACAGACCGTGCTGGACAATCCTGATCCCAGCGATCAGTAATGCCCACTTCAAAACCTTAAGAGGCAGGAGCGTTCGAATGAAAATCGGTGTACTAGGAGCTGGCCAACTAGGCCGCATGCTCGCGCTTGCCGGATACCCACTAGCCAAAGACTTTGTCTTTTACGACATGTCGGGAAGCCCCAGCGCAGGCCTTGGCGAGACCATCGTAGACCGTAACGGCGAACAACTAGACAACTTTCTATCAAAAGTTGACCGTGTCACCTACGAATTCGAACACTTGCCAGTGGATGTTGCCGAAAAACTGGCCCAGCAAAAACCGGTACACCCCTGCCCCCGTGCATTGAAGGTATGCCAGAATCGCGAGGCAGAAAAAACCTTGTTCGGCCAACTTGGCATCCCAACGCCCGAATGGAAAACAGCCGACAGCGCGGAATCATTGAAAGCCGCAGCCGAAGCCCTCGGTTGCCCGGTAGTTGCTAAGTCGATTACCGAAGGTTACGACGGCAAAGGCCAAGCGGTACTGAAACGCCCGGAAGAAGCCGGAGCCGCCTGGGCATCCATCGGCCACCCACGGGTTATTGTCGAGAAGTTCGTCAACTTCAGCCGAGAAGTGTCACTGATTGCTGTGCGTTCGGAAGATGGTGATGTCGCCTTCTACCCGATCGCAGAAAACACCCATCACGAAGGCATTCTGCGCTACTCCGTCGCGCCTGCACCCGCGTTACCCGCCCACGTTCAGCAAGACGCCGAGCGCCACATCAAAGCACTACTCAACGAATTAGAGTACGTTGGCGTGCTCACTCTGGAGCTGTTCGAAACCAAGAACGGCCTGGTCGCTAATGAAATGGCGCCCCGAGTGCACAACTCCGGCCATTGGACCATTGAAGGTGCCATGACAAGCCAGTTCGAAAACCATATTCGAGCGGTCAGCGGCCACGCACTGGGTAATGTCGAAGCTCGAGGGGTAAGCTGCATGATCAACATCATCGGCGAACACGGCGATATCGAACGCATTCTTGAGCTACCCTACGCTCACCTCCACCTCTACAACAAAGGCGAGCGAGCCGGCCGTAAGCTGGGGCACATCAACATTCTGGCGGACAGCTACGAAGAACTGGTCTGGCGCGTAAAAAACTGCGCCCAGTTCCTACCAGGCAGTCCCGATTTTACGTGCAGTCTCACAGCCTAGGGTTGAATTAAAACAGTTCGCCCCTATATTGCTGATACGCACACTCATAAACAAAGAGAGAAAGGGAGAACGACCTCATGGCATTTGAACTTCCCGCACTGCCTTACGAAAAGAATGCTCTAGAACCGCATATGTCCCAGGAAACTCTTGAGTTCCATTACGGCAAACATCACCAGACCTACGTAACCAAGCTGAATGGCCTGGTTGACGGTACTGACAATGCTGATAAGTCTCTGGAAGAGATCATTAAGAGCGCCAGCGGCCCGCTGTTCAACAACGCTGCCCAAGTGTGGAACCACACTTTTTTCTGGAACTGCCTGACGCCTAACGGCGGCGGCGAGCCAACTGGCGCAGCTAAAGAAGCCATCGAAAAAGCCTTCGGTTCTTTCGATAACTTCAAGAAAGAATTCAACGACAAAGCCGCCAACAACTTTGGCTCTGGCTGGACTTGGTTGGTTAAAAAGGCCGACGGCAGTGTTGAGATCGTCAACACCAGTAACGCCGAAACACCACTGACTGGTGCAGACAAGCCGGTTCTGACTGTCGACGTATGGGAACACGCCTACTACATCGACTACCGGAACAGCCGTCCAAACTACTTGGAAGGCTTCTGGAAGCTGGTTAACTGGGATTTCGTGAACGAAAACCTAGCGTAATACAGCAGCCAAAATAAGCAGCGAATCATCCTTCGCTGTCTGAAGCAGAAACGCCCGCCTGGCAACCCCCGGCGGGCGTTTCTGTTTTTGACATGGTTCAAACTGCAACAAATCGATACACGCGTTTTCAGGACATAACAGAAATTTCAGGCATACTCGGTGGCACCATATTCCGCATCGACCATACTGACGTGTGGGCAGCTTACTGATGCGACCCACCCCCTTTTTTAGCCCATGACAAATGAGTTGCGATGATCCGTACACGCAAAACGCTTGAAGCCGAAAACCATCTGGGTTTTAGAATCCTGGGGTGGGTGCTGGCTGTTGCGTTAATCACGGGACTCGCTCTCAGCACGGTGCAAGTTGTTCTGGACGCACAACGAATGTCATCCGAACTCAAACATCAAGCAGAACAAACCCTTGCCATGGTCTATGACTCAGCCACCCAAGCGGTTTTCAGCATTGATCAAACGTTAGGGCAGCAAGTTGTAGACGGGCTTTTCGCTTTAGAGTCAGTTAACCTTGCCCGCATCTCTCATCCCGATGGCAGCGAGCTAAGCAGCCGACAACGCGCGCCTAGCAAAATGAATTTTCGACCCATTACCGACCTTATTTTCGGGAACGTATGGGTTTATCGCGAAACCCTTAAACGCGGCGATAATCCGAACGAGCCATACGGCTACCTTGAGATTCATCTGGATACCGCCCACGATGCCGAAACCTGGTTGTTGCGAGGGCTCACAACGTTTGCATCCGGCATCATGATCGCTTTGATACTCGGTTTGGCACTATTCATTCTGTTCCACTGGCTATTGGCCAGCCCCTTACTTCGGATTGTGCACTCCCTTAAAAAGGTCGACCCTGATTACCCGGACCAGCACCTCCTCAGCGTCCCGAAAGGTCACGAAAAAAACGAACTCGGAGTCCTGGTAAACGCCACCAACAACTTACTTGTTGCGATCGCCGAGGGCCAACAAAAACACCGTGAAGCCGAGGATCGCGTTAATGAACTTGCGCGAATCGATACGTTAACAGGCCTACCCAGCCGGGATGCTTTCTTAGAGGATCTGCAGGAAATCATAGAAACCTCTTCGGCCAGGGACATCGCCTTCTCGCTGATCGTATGCGGTATTGATGATTTTAAGTCCGTGAACGAGCAATGCGGCTTCCGCACCGGCGATTTGATTCTAAAAACGGTTGCCAATCGATTGAATGCTAACTTCCCGAAAGATCGATTCGCTTTGGCGCGTTTAGGAAGCGACCAGTTTGTTATTGTCGAGAAACAGCTCCGCGACAATTTTCACGCAGCAGAAACGGCGGAGAAAATACTGGCTATCGTTGGCACCTCCATTGACGCCGGCAGCCACCGCATTTCCATGACATCAAAACTGGGCATCTCGATCTTCCCAAACGATGCAATCGAAGCCGACCGTTTGTTGCAAAGCGCAGAACAAACAATGGCGCTCGCGAAACAAAACAGCAACACCCGCTTTCAGTTTTACGTTGCTAGCATCGACCAGGAAATCCGTGATCGCAAACAGATGGAAAAAGACCTGTCTCAAGCTATCGAAAACAGGGAATTCCATGTGGTTTATCAACCCCAAATTAACCTGGAAACCAAACGGGTTATTGGGGCTGAAGCCCTGTTGCGGTGGGTGCATCCCGAACACGGTTTCGTAGCGCCCGACAAATTCATTCCAATCGCAGAAACCAGCGGCCATATCGTCAAGATCGGAAAATGGGTGCTGGAGCAAGCCTGTAAACAGGATGCACTGTGGGCGGCTTCCGGCTCCCATTTGAGGATCGCGGTGAACCTGTCGGCCGTCCAATTGCGGCAGGACTCTATTGTGGAAGATATTCTGGCGTGCATCGCCGAGTACCAGATTCCGCCGGGCCGGTTAGAACTGGAAATCACGGAAACCAGTTTCATGACCAACATGACCGATGCGATCGCCAAACTCCATCAATTGCACCGAGCCGGGATAAGCATAGCCGTCGATGACTTCGGTACCGGCTATTCGTCACTGACTTATCTGAAAAAGATGCCAGTCCAGCACCTGAAAATCGACAAACAGTTTATTCAAGATCTTCTGGTCAACGAAGAAGACACGCGAATTGCCAATACCATCATCGATCTGGGCCGAAGCTTGAACCTGACTGTTATTGCGGAAGGTGTGGAAACTGAAGAGCAAGAGCACTACCTCACTCAACGCGGCTGCAAACTCGCACAGGGGTATTATTTCAGTAAGCCTTTATTGCCGGAAGATTTTGAGAAATTCATAAAGACTTTCCACACCAACATCGTGGAGAATAACGCCTAAACACAGCTCGAGGGTTAAGCATGGGAATGACAACAGTCATCGGTCTTGTTGTTATCGCGGTTGTCGTGATTTATCTGATTTTCATCTACAACAACCTGGTATCACTGCGCAATCAGTTCAAAAACGGCTTTGCCCAGATCGACGTTCAACTACAACGTCGACATGACCTCATCCCCAACTTGGTCGAGGCTGCTAAAGGCTACCTGGACCACGAAAAATCCACGCTCACTCAGGTCATGGAAGCGCGCAACAATGCCGTTAGCGCTCAGAAAGACGCCGCCAAAGACCCTAGCGACAATACCAAGATGCAGCGGTTAGGTAGTGCCGAAAACTTGCTGACCAAGGCACTGGCCAATTTCTACGCCGTTTCCGAGAACTACCCGGAACTGAAAGCCAATGAAACCGTTCAACAGCTGATGGAAGAGTTGTCCAGCACGGAAAATCGGGTTGCTTTCGCTCGTCAAGCCTACAACGATGGCGTAATGACCTATAACATCTTCCGCGAGAAGTTCCCCAACAATTTCATCGCTGGCATGTTTGCGTTTAAAGAAACTGCCCAACTTCAACTGGAATCTCCTGAAGCCCGCCAGGCCCCGAAAGTCAGTTTCTGAGGCCTAATTCATGGCAACCCCCGGCTTTTTTCAGCGCCAGGCTAATGCCCGGCGCAATACCAGCGTTCTTGTCGTTTTGTTTCTGACCGCCGTCGTGCTCATCACGCTGGCGGTTTGTCTGGTCGGTTATCTGGTCACTCGAAGCGAAAGCACCCCCCTCCCCTTTCATCATTGGCTACTGTCTCCACACGGAATAACCACCGCGGCGGCGGTCGTCGTTTTGATCGTAATTGGCTCGTTAGTGCGCTGGGTAGATCTAGCCGGAGGCGGTTCGCGCGTTGCGAAAATGGTGGGGGCACGCCTGATCGATCCGGACACCCGCGATCTCGACGAACGTAAACTGCGCAACATTGTTGAAGAAATGGCGATCGCCAGTGGCGTGTCTGTGCCCGAACTGTACGTGATGGACGGTGAAACCAGCATCAATGCATTTGTGGCAGGCTACAGCCCGGGTGAAGCCGTGATGGTGGTTACCAAAGGGGCTCTGTCGCAATTAGACCGGGACGAACTACAAGGTGTGGTGGGACACGAGTTCAGCCACATCCTGAACGGTGACATGCGCCTTAACGTGCGTCTGATTGCCATTCTTGCGGGGATTCTAATGATTGGCCAGATTGGCCAGTTCTTGCTGCGAGCCGGTTTCTACAGCAGCGCCACACGAAGCCGAAACAGGGATGGCCGGGCACAGGCCGCCATGGGCATTCTTGGCCTTGCTCTGATGATTATCGGGTATGTGGGAGTATTCTTCGGTCGCCTGATTCAAGCCGCGGTGTCACGCCAACGAGAAATGCTGGCAGACGCGTCTTCAGTACAGTTCACCCGAAATCCCGGGGGCATAGGCGGGGCGTTATTCAAGATTGGCATGACCAGCGGTTACCTCGATACTACCAGCCACGCCAGCGACATGAATCACATGTGCTTTGGCGAGTCTGCCCGCATGAAATTTAGCTCGCTGCTGGCTTCTCACCCGCCCGTCAACGAGCGCATTAATGCGATACAACCCGGATTATTAGCACGCCTTCGAAGCCGCTTGAGAGATACCGAGCCGAGCGCAAAGCTACAAACAAACACCCCACAACCAGAGGCTGTTCGGTTCGCGGACCTGGCCAATCAGGTTGCTGGCCCTGCACGTGGCACACCGGGTGCCCGACTTTCTCCGTTGCGGTCCTCTTTCAACGAAACTGCACCACAACCAGCCACCCAGCTCTCCTCTCGGGTGGGCACCGTTACACCACAGAGTGAAGCCTTTGCAGCTGATCTGTTGCAGCAACTGCCGGCTACTTTCCGAAACCTGCTCTACACCCGGGCCGGTGCTATCCAGCTTTGTTACGGTTTACTGACGTATCATCTACCCGCCAATGAACGCGAGCGCTGCTTAGCACTTCTGCCCGAAAACACTCTGCCGGGAGGGCAAAGTGAAATATTGGCCAAGTTGTACCCCACTCTTATGACATTAGGTGAAGCGGCCCGATTCCCGATTCTCGAATTGGCAATGCCGGCGCTGAGAAAATTAGATGCCGACGAGCGTCGTCTAATGCTAGGCAACGTTCGAAAGCTGGTCGCTGCCGATAAACGTTTGAGTTTGTTCGAGCTGGCATTAAACACGTTCCTGAACCGGCACTTGGCACCCAACGCAGAACAAGCAGTGCCTGTGAGGCACAGGAGCTATCGCTCGGTGAGGGCCAACATTGAATGTGTTGTCGGGCTATTCGCCCGCGCGGGCTCCCACTCCGAGCAAGAGGCGGAAAACCTCTATCAGGAAGCCATTGCAGGCTTCTTCTCGGAGCCAAACCAACCTCCGGCCTCGTCAGTCTCTATTAAAGAGCTGCAGGCCACTCTAGCCTCTCTGAGCCGGTTGTCGCCGTTATTGAAACCAGGCATTATCGATGCCTGCGGACACTGCATCCTGCATGATGGCAAAGTGGAGGTTCGGGAATACGAACTGATGAGGCTGGTAGCTGATCAGCTGGATTGCCCAATGCCGCCGTTGTAACTGCAGTAGAAACGACGTGAAGGCGGACAATGTTGCGCAGGGCAAACATCAATGGCTTCTTCCCCCAAAAGCCGGGATTGAAAAAGCGCACCGCGATTTTAAAATTGATTGGGGACCACATCCTGTCAGCCCCTCAAGTGAAGTTCATGCTCTTTACCCTCGCTAGAGAGCGCCGAATTTACCTGCTTGAAAGTCGAGCATGGCCTTTTTAATTTCTCCTTCCGTATTCATCACAAAAGGTCCATAGCCCACGACAGGCTCATCAATGGGCTCCCCACTCAATACGAGCAACCGAGCGTCATTATCAGACTCGAGCACAATCTCTTGGCCTTCTCTGTCAAGGTTCGCAAGCTCAGCTTCACGCAACACATCGGTGTCATTAATTTGAACCGAACCGTTCAATACTGCCACCAAGGTGGTGTGGCCTTCGGGCACCGGCAAATTTACACGGGCACCGGGCTCTAGGCTTAGATCCCACACATTGATTGGCGTGAACGTCTTGGCAGGACCTTTATGCTCAAGATACTCACCAGCGATGACCCGCAGCGTTCCACCCTCATCTTCCAAGGACACACGAGGGATATCCTTATTGAGCAACGTTTGGTAAGCCGCCGGCGTATCCTTAGCCGATGCGGGTAAGTTGACCCAGAGCTGCACCATATTCAGCAAACCACCTTGTTCAGTGAATCGCTGTGAATGGAATTCCTCGTGCACGATACCCGCTCCAGCGGTCATCCATTGGACGTCTCCCTTACCGATAAGCCCTCCTGCACCCGAGGTATCCCTGTGCTCCAACTCACCGGCGTACACCACGGTCACAGTCTCGAAGCCTCGGTGAGGGTGTTGACCAACCCCCCGGCGGCGTTGAGTTGGTTGAAACTCTGATGGTCCGGCGTAATCCAGAAGCAGAAACGGCGAGATATTCGATGCGCCCATCCGATCGTAGGAGAAGAGCGAACGAACCGGAAAACCATCACCCACCCAATGACCACGAGGGGGACCATACGTCGTCAGAAGCTTCTTCACTTTGACCTCCTACAGGGTCGATCGACCCAACATTTTCAATGCATCAATGTGACGATAAACAAGCGCATGAGCCCTGAATAGATAGCGATATTCACACTCAGTGTTCTGTTCTTGGAACGACCGCCGTCCGACAAAATTAGAGCGGACGGCTCCGTTTGACCAACTCAGTCAATCATTATCGGTCGCGGGAAGAACACGAATCCCCCTTCATCGCGCTACTGCTTCTCAGGAAGCGTGTTGTAACTCGTAATCAAGTTTCGGTAGTCAGGGATGTGGTTTGAGAACAGCGCTCCTAACCCATCAATATCATTTCGCCAATCACGGTGCAGCTCGCAAGCCAGCCCAAACCAGGTCATCAGTTGGGCACCGGCTTGCGACATCCGATCCCAGGCGGAGTGCCGGGTCAGTTCATTGAACGTGCCGGAGGCGTCCGTCACCACGAATACATCATAGCCTTCGGCCAACGCAGAAAGCGCCGGAAAAGCAACACACACTTCGGTCACAACGCCAGCGATGATAAGCTGTTTCTTCCCCGTATCCTTAACGGCTTTCACAAAATCCTCGTTGTCCCAGGCGTTAATCTGCCCAGGGCGAGCAATGTAAGGAGCAGAGGGAAACTGCTCTTTCAGTTCCGGAACCAATGGGCCGTTTGGGCCGGTCTCAAAGCTGGTTGTCAGAATGGTCGGAAGCCCAAAGTATTGAGCCAGGTCACCCATGGCTAACACATTGTTCTTGAACTTGTCCGGGTCGATGTCTCGGACCAAGGAGAGCAGACCGGTCTGATGATCCACCAACAATACCGCAGCGTCGTTTTTATCGAGTCGAACGTAAGGCTTACTCATAGCATTCTCCTTTATTGAAGCGGTGCGTCGCACCCTGCTCGTTGAACCCTTTTCCCATAATTGGAAGCCAAGGGATAAATCTAACAATAGCTCAGCAGGGGTGGCCCGAGTAGATGCGAAAACTTATACTTTGGGTTCTATGTATAGGACGATCGAACATGCAGGATTTGAACGATCTATTTTACTTTGTGAAAGTGGTTGAGCATGGCGGGTTTGCGCCGGCAGGCAGAGCGCTTGGCGTCCCCAAGTCGAAGCTCAGCCGGCGGATTGCAGAGCTTGAGAAGCGCCTTGATACTCGGTTGATCAATCGGTCACCCCGAGTTTTTACAGTTACTGAGTTAGGCAAAGACTATTATCGTCATTGTGTGGCGATGCTGGCTGAGGCCGATGCAGCGCAGGAAGTAATCGATCATTCCCGCTCAGAACCAGTGGGCTCGATACGAGTCAGCTGTGCTCCGGGCATTATCTACTTTCTGGTTGCACCTCTGATCGTCCAATTTATGCAGAAATACCCGAAAGTAAAGATCGAGATGGACGCGACGAGCCGGCGAGTCGACGTTGTCAGGGAAGGTTTCGATGTTGCTTTGCGAGTGAGATATCCTCCGCTCGAAGACAGTGACTTAACAATGAAAGTACTATCCAAAAGTCCCCAGTGCTTGATGGCAGCACCCGAGGTGGTTGCGCAGTACCCCATGGCGATTACGCCCGATGATTTATCAAAACTCCCCAGTATCGATTTTGAACAATGGGATGGGCAGCATGCCTGGTGCCTAGATGGGCCTGCCGGTGCTGCTGTTAAAATCCATCACCAACCGCGCCTGGTTACTGATGATGTCTTTACGCTGCTCAAGGCTGCTGTGGGTGGTTTAGGTGTGGTAAAAATGCCGCTCATCGTTGGTGGGCAGGACCTGGCTGACGGCAATCTCGTGAGCATACTACCGGACTGGCGACCTCGCGGAGGTATCTTCCACGCCGTTTTTCCATCGCGCCGCGGTCTGCTTCCGGCTGTAAGGGCATTTCTGGACTTTCTGGCAGACTCGCTAGACGACGTCGATTTCAGGCTGCCTGACGAACACTAATCCGTTCGGCGTTTATTGGTTTGCCATCCGGTTGCGGATGATCTGGATAGTGTCAATGTCGGCAGCGATATAGGCTTGCAGAACAAACAGATCGTAGGGTAATAGAAAGATTAGTCTTTCTTAAAGCGAACGACTAGCTCGTGCAACTCGACCGCAACTGCCTCCATATTTTTTACACTTTCGGATGACTGTTCGCCTTTTTCCAGATTTTCGGACGCCAACGTTGAAATCTGTTCAACCTGCTGATTAATTTGATCAGAAACCGTAGCCTGCTCCTCGACCGCTGCGGCCATCTGCGAGGCCATATCGGCAATTTCGGCAACCGAACCAGTAATCTCACCCAGTGTTTTTTCCGCCTCCAGCATCTGCTCCAGCCCCGTGTCAGCAGCCTGATTGCCTTGTTGGGCTTTTGCCACTGACTCAGATGAGCGCGTTATAAGGCTTTCAATGATGGCGTGAATTTCTTGTGTTGAATCCTGGGTGCGCCTTGCAAGACTTCTAACTTCGTCCGCCACAACCGCAAAACCGCGACCATGCTCACCAGCCCTTGCCGCCTCAATAGCCGCATTGAGAGCGAGCAGGTTGGTTTGATCAGCGATACCCTCAATCATCTTCGCTACGCCTGCGATACGCTCGCTCTCTTGCGATAACTCTTCAACCGAGGTACTGATGTCGTGAACAGTGTCCTTGAGGTTCTGAATGGATTCCCGGGTTTGCGCTACGACGGTCGAGCCTTTTTTTGCATGGTCCCGCGATCCCTCGGCGTGCTGGGCGGTCTGCTGTACATTAGAGGAAACCTCACCAATGGTTTGTGACATCTCATGGACGGCGGCTGCGACCTGCTCGGTTTCTGCTTGCTGTTTGCGCAGGGTTTCCTGAGCTTCGTAATTAATCTCCATGCCTTTCGTCGCACCAAGCTTTACCTGAGCAGCGGCATCTTCCATTCGGGTAAGCACAGCGTCCAAGTGCGACTGCTGAGCGAGGATCGCAACTTTCAATCGACCAAGAGACATGTCGTCATCGGTGTAACTTTCGGCGGCAAGATTATCCGTGAAAGTGTTTCCCATCATTCCGGCCATTGAGGCCAAAAGTTTACGCTTGGAGGCATACATCCAGAGAGCAAACGCGATAACGCCACCTGACAGAACCAGCTCCGACCAAACCGGCTGGTTCAGCCAAAATAAAAGGCCCGCCACAGCAAACACGAGGCCCATAAAGAGTCCACTGAAAGGTACTCGTTTGAGTATAGAGTTCGCGTATTTGCCCTTACGCAACTTTGCATACAGGCAATCGGCGCGTTCAACATCTTTGCGATTCGGGCAACTTCGCACCGACTCATAACCGACAATCTCACCATTCTCCGTGACGGGCGTGATATAGGCACTGACCCAGTAGAAGTCACCATTTTTACACCGATTTTTGACAAGCCCCATCCAAGGCCGACCACTTTTCAGGTGAGACCACATGTTTTCGTAGGCTGCTGGAGGCATATCGGGGTGACGAACCATATTATGAGGCTGCCCAATCAGCTCGTCCCTGGAAAAGCCGCTGACTTCAACGAAGGCATCGTTGCAATGCTGAATCTTGCCGCGCAGATCGGTCGATGAAATTAGTTTCTGGGAGGCTGGAAATGTTCTTTCATTGTCGGTAACAGGAAGATTTTTTCTCATGACTGCCCTTGGCCATCCGCGAATGATGTTTTTCTTGCCTATGAATTATTATTGCCTGAAATTTTGATACCTGTCCTCTTTTTTTGATGATTATTGCAATAAAAATTTTTCTTTTATCCCGTTTGCGACCGAAATCGCCAACCTACAATGACGCCACCAGTAGGCCTTCGGTAGAAGCTCTCACCATCTTGGAGCCAATTCCGAGCACAAAAAAGGGCCAGATCACGGCACGGCTCGCAAGCCTTTAAGTGTGCCGGGAACTGGCCCCTTTCATGTCTGATCAGCCCTTAATAGCGGCGCCCATCAAACAGCCTCTCGACAGTGGGTTCGGCGTCGGGTTCCGGAAGGCCCAGCTTCTTACGAACCTCCAGATTCACATCCCACAAACGGTTGAACTTCTGCAGGGTCGCTGCTGCCGCATCTTGCTTTCCAAGCATAATGGTAGGGCGCAGGAACACCAGCAAATTGCGCTTCACTCGGCTCTCGCTCTCGGACGAGAACAGGCGCCCCAAATACGGAATATCGCCCAACAGTGGCACCTTGCTTTTGTTAACCTGATAATCGTCTTTGATCAGCCCACCCAGCACAACAGTTTCGCCGTCGTCTGCCAGTACGGTGGTTTTAATCTCCCGCTTATTGGTAATCAAATCGGAGGCTCCAGCTACTGTCGTCGCCGAAATATCCTCGGTTGTTTGTTCAACCACCATGCGCACCAGGCCATCTGCACTAATGGTCGGGGTCACCTTCAGTGACAGGCCCACGTCACGGCGTTCTATGGTGGTAAATGGGTTGGTTGTCCCATCGCCGGTAACAGTCGACTGTCCGGTACGGAATGGCACGTTCTGACCCACAATGATTTCGGATTCCTGGTTATCCAGAGTAATGATGCTCGGCGTAGACAACAGGTTTGCCGCCGAAGCTGAGGACAATGCCTGAATCAGCACACCCCAGGTAATTCCGTTCTCGTCACGGTTGCCCGCACCAATGGTGACGCCCGAACCCAGTTGCGGGACCACGTCGCCGACCAGTGCACCGATCACAGAATTCAGGCCAACCATGCCCGAACCGCTGGTCAGGTTGGTTCCCAGAACTGGTAACGCGGACGCAGATTCGTCGCCAGCAGCCAGTTGCACACCTAGCTGGTCACCCAGCTCATCACTGATCTCAACAATCGCCGCTTCGATCATCACCTGAGCACGGCGAACATCCAATTGGGAAACGATCTGTTCGGCCTCTTGCATCAAAGAAGGATCACCACGAACCACCAAGGCGTTCAATCCCTCGTCGGCGAAAACAGCGAAGTTGTTGTTCGGGTTTCCTGCATTGCCCCCCGTACCGCCAGAGCCACCACTTTCTTTAATCGCTTCGCCCATGACTCCCTTGAGTATTTCAGTCAGGGTTTTCGCATCGGCGTGGCGCAGGCGAATAACCTTGGTAGTGCCGCCACTTGCGGAAGGTTGGTCCAGTTTGCGAATCAGCACTCGCATCTTTTCACGGAAGACTTCGTCACCGCGCAAGATCAAGCGATTACTGCGTTCGTCCGCAGTCACGTTGTATTTTTTGGCGGTATTATCATTGCCAGCACGGCCCAATTCACTCGGTGCCAATTCCTGTAGCAACTTCACCATGTCGCCGACCCAAGCTTCACGCAACTGGATGACTTCTACTTCAGAACGGGAAGGGCTATCAAGCTCACGAACGATTTGTTCAATGCGCTGAATGTTGGAAGAGTGATCACTCACAATCAAAGCATTGGCCGCCGCCACGCCGGCCAAATGCCCGTATTTAGCAACCAAGGGGCGAAGTATCGGCACCAGTTCCAGAGCATTGGCGTTATCAATCTGGATAACCCGGGTAATCAGTTGTTCGGAGGGCGTTGTGTTGAACCGATCCAGTACTTCAGCAGATTGTTTGGCATCCACCTGCTGCACCACTTTCACGACCTCTTCACCGGGAATGGCGGTAAAGCCGTGCACGTTCAGAACCGCCAGAAAGAGATCGTAAATTTCGTCTTTGTTCATCGGTGCGCTCGAAAGCACCGTGACTTTGCCCTTCACCCGCGGGTCCACCACAAAACTGTAGCCTGTGATGTCCGCAACTTGCGTTACGAAGGCCCGTATATCTGCTTCCTTGAGATTCAGTCTCCACGTTTCTTCCTGTGCCTGTGCCACGGCCATCAACGGCAGTAGAAGAACAAATAAGAGAACCCTGAGGATGTTTGTTTTATGGTTATACATCTGGCGGTATCGTCCTGTATTGAATTACCCGATCAGTTGCGCCATTGCTCGGGAATGGCATAGCTGACCGTAAGTAGACTTCCGTTACGTTCTATTTCTATATCCAGCCGTGGCTGGCTGCGCCATTCGTCAAACAACGCTTTATCCTGTTCAAAATCGCCCAATCGCTGGCCATTCAATGCAGTGATCACATCACCGGGCTTCAGGTTAACGGCGTTCAACATGGCGTTCGAGCCATCGTACACGTATCCGGTTTGGCCATTGTCGCTGGCCGGGCTCAACCCATAAGCCCGGAGAGCCGCTGCCCCCTGTGTATCAAGTTGAGCCCTGGCACTGGCCAGAATCTCGTCTGGAGACCCTACGGGGCGGGATTCGTCCCTTGGCGTTTCCGCCACAATCCCTTCAACACCGAGCACTTCTTCAAAGGCCAGCGATTCGTATCGCCCACCCCGTCTTATTAAAATCCGCGCGGACTCAACTTCGGCGAGCTCCGCATTACCCGGCAGCCTATCGCCTACTCGGTAGTATTCCGTTTCGCCGTTGCTTCCGGCAACTATAGCACCGGAGTCTTCTGGACGCTGCCCTATCAGCACGCCTTCCAAGCGCAACCGCAGGCCAGTTTCGGGCACAGATTCTCTAATAACATCCGCTACACCGGCCTGAGCCTCAGACCGACCAAACAATTCGTACCCGGCTATCGGTGCCAAACCACGGCTCTGTAAAGCACTCTGCGCCCCGGCGACTTGCCCGTACAATTCGGGCACAGGCTGCTCCGGCCAGGCATACAACCAAGCAACCCGAGCAAGCTCCACACCCAAATACATAACCAAAGCGAGAAGCAATAGATTGGCTAATGTTCGAGACACTCGTTCTTGCGATTTAACGGACAATGCAGTCACCCTACAAACCTCCTGGCAAGAGAGGTTGCTTAACCCGAAAAACCACATCGCTTGGGCTGCTGTTTTCAGACCAAGGCTGTTGCGCCAAATCCACCATCCGTTTGTACACGCGAATTTCCATCATGCCGTTCCAGAGAATACTGGCATCTGCCGCGGGCCCGTCACCACCCTGCTCCGAGATATCTAAAGCGACACCGCCATCTACCGTATCCAAGCTAGCTTGCATTGGCGGGAACTGAGCCTGCCCGGTTTGATTTCCCATTGGCCAGGCAACCAGGCCACCATCCCAGCGCCCTATGCCTTCGGCATGTTGCAACCGCTCATTAGCCCAGCGCAGATTCAGGTGATCGATGGCTACCTTGCCCTCTATCATGGCCCCACCGCTTTGGCGAATCAGGTCTTTAAACTCCGCAACGGTAACAATACCCTCAGCCATGACGTCAAAGTTACCTGTCCAACTGGCACGGGCTAAGCCTTGCAACCGAGATTGCGACGACGAAACTGTGAATGCGAGCGGAAGGGTCAAGTCCGTAAACGAGGGCCAGTTCAGATGCCACTGCAGCCGCGCGGGAAACCCCGACAAGTGCACTTTCGCAGTGCCATCCCACAAATGACCAGACACTTGACGGACTTGCACTTGGGATGGAAGGTCTAACTGCCCCGACACTTGATGCCAAGCCCAGCCAATAGGCATTCTAATGACGAGCGTCACCGCAAAGACAAGCACCCCAAGCAACAACAGCAAAAAGAACTTGCCGGGGCGAAAAAAAGGTTTTGGGGAATCTTCACTCATTACATCGCGCACATTTGTAAGCCGGTTGCCGAGTCTAACAAACACAATTGCCAAGCGCATGATTAAAGCAACAAAAAACCCCGCGTGGATGTGATCCAGCACGGGGTTTTTCTGTGTAGCTCAGGCCAGAGCCCGCCATTCAGGAAAACTTAAAGGTCGACGGGATAAGTGAGGAGGAAATCTTCTTGGATCTTGATTCTGCAAATCTTAAACCCGATTCATTGACCTTAGAAAAACGAATCATTGAGGTGTCGTGCAAATAACTCTGTATCACTTTCCATGGGCCACTCTTACCTTGTCTCGGCAATAGATGCCTGGCGCGCGCCACATAACCTGATTGCAGGTCGAGGAAAGGCTCATCGGAAAAATCATTTCCCTGCGCTTCGGGTACACAGTAAGGGATACCCTGCTTATCCATGTAATTGATTAACCGACAGCAAAACTCTGCAATCAGATCCGCTTTCAGGGTCCAGGACGAGTTGGTGTAACCAAAGGTCATCGAAAAATTCGGCACACCGCTGACCATAGAGCCCTTATAGGTTAAACACTCACCGACATTAACTTCCTTACCATCAACTACAGGCGTCACTCCACCAAATATCTTCATATCCAGCCCAGTCGCTGTAACAACAACGTCAGCTTGGAGCTCTTTGCCTGATTTCAACCTGATACCCTGTTCAGTAAAGCTTTCAATATGATCAGTAACCACTGAAGCTTTCTTTTCCTTCAACACTTTGAACAAATCACCATTGGGTACTGCACACAACCTTTCATCCCAAGGGTTATAGTTGGGTGCAAAATGTTTCATATCGAAATCGCTCCCCAGCTGCCGTTTGGCTGCCATAAGCAACAGTCGCCTAATCGCTTTAGGCCGTTGCCTAGAGAGCCGGTACACGCCCAACTGGAGACCTACATTTCTTGCCCGAGCCATTTTATAAACCAGTTTTTCCGGCAAGAACTTACGTAAACCAATCGAAATATGATCTTTCTCAGGGACAGCAGCCACATAGCTTGGAGATCGTTGCAACATAGTCACATGCTCCGCTTGATCACACATGGCGGGTAACAACGTGACAGCGGTGGCACCACTCCCAATAATCACGACTTTCTTATCTTTGTACTGAATATCGTCTGTCCATTTCTGGGGATGAACAACATCCCCCTTAAACTTTTCAAGCCCAGGGAAATCAGGCGTATAGCCCGCTTCATAATTATAGTAGCCAGTACAACCCATCAAAAAGCCGCAGGTAAAAATCTGCTCTTCTTCGCTCCCTTCTCGAGTGGCAATGACCTTCCACTGAGCTTTTTCACTACTCCACTCTACGCGGACGACTTTCATCCCATAAGTAATGTGTTGAGTGATGTTATATTCCTGAGACGTCTCTCTTATGTAATTCAAGATCGACGCGCCATCAGCAATACTCTTCTCACTTGTCCACGGCTTGAAGCTATACCCTAGCGTAAACATGTCAGAATCTGACCTTATGCCCGGGTAGCGAAATAAATCCCAAGTTCCGCCCATCGAAGATCGACTTTCTAAGACTGCAAATGTCTTTTTAGGACAATTCCTTCTCAAGTGAGCAGCTGCACCTATCCCGGACAAACCTGCCCCTATGATCAAAACATCAACATGCTTATTCATAACCCCTCCGAATTCACTGGCCCCATTATAAGACCGCCCTCCACTTGCCAAGGACTCAGCCAGCAGAATAGTTAAACGCTGGACAATGCTACACCGGCCAATGTAACATTGTCTAGGTAACAAAGTGGCGCAAGTGAAAAATCAACTCCAGGTGGAGGCTAATATGAGTCAGCGGAACAAGAAAACGCCCATGCTAATGCCAACCAGACGCGACATTAAGTTCAAGCTCGATCCTAAGATTATTAGTGAGTGGCACCATTCTGGCGGCCCCATTTTCACAACGTTTCTTAACACCTTTTCGACCATTCTCCCGGTCGGCGAACGCTTTTTTATCGATAGCGTTAGAGTCTATCGAGATAAAATCGAAGACCCTGAGCTAAAAAAGGCTGTCACAGCCTTCATTGGTCAAGAGGCCATGCATGGACGTGAGCATGAGGACTATAACTCTCCGTTTTTAGCCAAAACGCCGGCTGCAAGAACATTCGAAAAGGGGGTTACCAAGCTCCTGAAATCACTGACGAAGCGTGCACCCAAACCTTTTAACCTTTCGGCCACGATTGCTCTGGAACACTTTACCGCTCTATTGGCCGACGGGGTGCTTTCTGAACCACTTGTTACCGAAGGTGCAGATCCGCAATACGCAGCCTTGTGGCGCTGGCATGCCATGGAAGAAACTGAGCACAAAGCCGTTGCTTATGACGTTTGGGATGTCGTTATGGGAAGAGGCACCGGCGCCTATCTAGGCCGAAGCGCCGGCTTCGTTGCTGCAACCGTAATTTTTTGGGGCTTAACGATCCCTGCCTTTGTTGGGGCATTACGTACTGAAGGTCAGATCACCAATTGGGACGGCTGGAACAAATTCTTTAGGTACACTATGGGGGACATTGGATTACTACGCAGACAAATCGGTAACTATCTGGACTACTTCAGACCCGATTTCCACCCTTGGGATCACGACAACCGGGAATACCTGGAGCAAATAGATAAGTTCCTAGCTGATCAAGAAGCTGTAGCTGCTTAATCACTGCTTGCTAGGGCGCGGTCTGTAACCTCTGCATTCCGCGCCCTTTTTCAATGTGTTTATTTCGCAGTTAAAGCCAGCGATTTTTGCACCAAAGATTGATACGAGGCTGGCAAAGCTCTCGTCATATAGTCCAGCACCTTTGCATCTGGCCCAATCAATATTCTGCGCTGATTTTTCTTTACACCTTTCAAAATTACCGACGCTGCGGTCTCGGGAGTCGTCATGAAAAGGCTTTCAAACTGATCGCGCATTTCCTCAGCATTTGCTTGCTTGGAAATACTTTCAACACTCTTATTCATTCGAGCATTCTTAGCAATATTGGTCTTGATGCCACCAGGATGGACGCAGCTGGCAGAAACCCTGCCCCTCTCCAGATCCAACTCTTGCCTGAGCGATTCGGTAAATCCTCTGACGGCAAACTTCGAGGCATTATAGGCACTCTGAGTCGGCTGAGAGAACAGGCCAAACACACTCGAAATATTCACAATATGCCCCTCTTCACCCGAGGACTTTATATATGGCAAAAATGCTTTAGTGCCATATATCACACCCCACAGATTTATATTTATAATCCACTCATAATCTTCCAATGGGGTTTCTTCCACCGTACCACCCATCGCAACACCGGCATTATTAAAAACCAGGTTTACCTTTCCATGATAATCGACAACCTTGTTGGCCCACTGATTCATTGCTGCGCTATCGGATACATCCAAGATGTCGTGACACACTTTGACATCGTACTTTTGCAACTCAGATACCGTTTTCTTTAATCCGACCTTGTCCACATCACTCACCGCAAGATGGCAACCTTCCTTTGCCAAGGCAATAGCAAGGGCACGACCAATACCAGAAGCCGCTCCAGTAACAGCAGCTACTTTATTTCGAAAACTTTTCATTGATGAGAACTCCATTAGTTAGCAATCCGTGTTGCTTTTGGGGACAGGCATGTCAGTACTTCAAAAAAATACGGCCCATCAGAGGCAATCAATCTATACACCGTTCAGTGTAACATAGAATGATGGATCAGTTAATAAACCCCTAAAACCTGACTCCCACCAAAAAATGAAGAAAGCATAACCACGAAGCCAATAAAAAACCCCGAAAGTCAGAGACTTTCGGGGTTTTTAGACGCGATGAACGCGGGCTAATCATCTACATGATGATTTACATCATGCCGCCCATACCGCCCATTCCACCCATGCCACCCATGTCTGGCATAGCAGCACCAGCACCTTCTTCTGCCGGCTCGTCAGCAACCATCGCCTCAGTGGTGATGATCAAAGACGCTACGGAAGCAGCGGCCTGCAGTGCAGAGCGAGTTACTTTGGCTGGGTCAAGAATACCCATTTCCAGCATGTCGCCGTATTCTTCAGTCGCTGCGTTGTAACCGAAGGCTTTATCGCCCTCACGCACCTTAGCAACCACTACTGAAGCTTCACCGCCTGCATTGAATACGATTTGACGCAGAGGAGCTTCCATGGCGCGACGCAGAATGTTCACACCAGCTTTCTGCTCTTCATTGATCGCATCTACCTTGTCCAGCGCTGCGATAGCGCGGATCAGGGTAACACCACCACCGGCAACGATGCCTTCTTCAACGGCAGCGCGAGTAGAGTGCAGCGCGTCTTCAACACGGGCCTTCTTCTCTTTCATTTCAACTTCGGAGCCAGCACCGATCTTGATCACCGCAACACCGCCAGCCAGCTTGGCTACGCGCTCTTGCAGCTTCTCTTTGTCGTAATCGGAAGAACTGTCTTCAATCTGCTTACGAATCTGCTCAACACGGGCTTCGATGTCAGCCTGGGCACCAGCACCATCGATAATCGTGGTGTTTTCCTTGGTGACGTTGACACGCTTAGCAGTGCCGAGGTCGTCCAGAGTGGTGTTTTCCAGAGTCAGACCAACCTCTTCGGAAATCACAGTACCACCAGTCAGAATGGCGATGTCTTGCAGCATTTCCTTACGACGATCACCAAAGCCAGGCGCTTTAACCGCGTTCACTTTGACGATACCACGCATGTTGTTCACAACCAGAGTGGCCAGCGCTTCGCCTTCGATGTCTTCGGCAATGATCTGCAGCGGCTTACCCGCTTTAGCAACAGCTTCCAGTACTGGCAGCAGTTCGCGGATGTTGGAGATCTTCTTGTCTACCAGCAGGATGAACGGATCGTCCAGCTCTGCAGACATGTTGTCCTGGTTGTTGATGAAGTACGGGCTCAGGTATCCACGGTCGAACTGCATACCTTCAACCACGTCCAGCTCGTCTTCCAGGCCACGACCTTCTTCAACGGTGATCACGCCTTCTTTACCAACACGCTCCATAGCGTCGGCGATGATCTTACCAATGGTCTCGTCGCCGTTGGCGGAGATAGTCCCTACCTGAGCGATGTTGCGGCTGTCATCGCACGGAGTGGCCATTTCACGAATCGCTTTAACGGCTTCAGCAGTCGCTTTATCGATACCGCGTTTCAGGTCCATCGGGTTCATGCCAGCGGTAACGGCTTTGATGCCTTCGCTAACAATAGACTGAGCCAGAACGGTTGCAGTGGTAGTTCCGTCACCGGCGGTTTCGTTGGCCTGGGAAGCGACTTCCTTAACCATCTGCGCGCCCATGTTTTCGAACTTGTCTTTCAGTTCGATCTCTTTAGCAACAGATACACCGTCTTTGGTGACGGTCGGCGCACCGAAAGACTTTTCCAGAACCACGTTACGGCCTTTAGGGCCCAAGGTAACCTTCACGGCGTCAGCCAGAACGTTTACACCTTTTACCATACGCTTGCGGGCGCTATCACCAAACTGAACTTCTTTTGCTGCCATGTCGTTAATTCCTGTTCGTTAAACCGAAATTTGATCGATCGGATAAATGTTCGTTCGTGCGAATCGCTCAGGCGATCACTCAAGCACGCCGTAGATATCGTTCTCGCTCATGATGAGCAGCTCTTCACCGTCTACCTTCACGGTATTGCCGGCGTACTGGCCGAAAACAACGGTGTCACCCACTTTGACTGCCAATGAACAAGTTTCGCCATTCTCGAGAATGCGACCATTACCCACGGCGATAATTTCGCCCTGAGACGGTTTCTCTTTAGCGTTACCCGGCAGCACGATGCCACCTGCTGTTTTCTCTTCTTCTTCCTTACGGCGTACGACAACACGGTCGTGTAACGGACGAATCTTCATTGCTCGGTTGCTCCAATAGTCAGATTAATGTGGCAATGACAATTGCTTGTTGAAAAATGTCTGGCCGGAAAGCTCAGGCCTGACAAACTGCCCGGTCTCCAAACATCTGATAGACAGAGCTTTTCGACCCGCGGCGAATCTGTGAAAACTAAATGGGGCTGGCTGGCACGTTTTCAACACCCCCGATGAAAATTTTTTACTTTTTTTCTAACTTATCCCGGTCGAATTCCGTCTGATCTTTATACTCGCCTTCAATGATGTCGCCGTCGGCATCACGATCAAACGGCCGCTGCGGCCCAAACGGCCCCGCGCCAAATCCAGCACCTGACTGGAAGTGGAAGCTTCGGCTTTGCCCCGCTACCACCATGCGCTTCATCGCCTGCGCGGCCAGCCAGTGCCGCGTACCCGGCAGCAGACAGAAAAAACCAAACGCATCGGTGATAAAACCGGGCGCCAGCAACATCGCGCCACCCACGGCCAGAATCAGCCCTTCGGCAACTTCTTTGGCTGGCAACTCTCCGCTATTGAGGCGCTGATTGGCACGCAGCAGGGTCGCAAGCCCTTGTTTTCTCAGCAACCAAGCCCCCACAATCGCCGTCAGAAACACCAACGCAATGGTGTTAAGCGCCCCGATCACGCCCCCCACCTTGATGAGCACAACCAGTTCGGCAACGGGCATGACAATAAACAGAAAAAGGAAAACCGGCATATCGGCCTCGAGCTCGTGAATGTGTGTTCGGCAACGTCTGGTATACTCCGCGCCATACAATAATGACTCAAAGCCACGGGCACACAGTTAATTCTTACCACCATTGAGATCCTAACTAAGGGCAAACTATGAAACTTCAAGACTCCGTAATTGCAATTACTGGTGGCGGCCAAGGTCTCGGCCGCGCTATGGCCGAGTATCTGGCAGCAAAAGGCGCCAAACTCGCTCTGATCGATCTGATGGAAGATAAACTGGCCGAAGCGGTTGAAGCCTGCAAAGAGGCCGGTGTCGAAGCCAAAGCCTACGTTTGCAACGTCGCCAAAGAAGAAGACGTAGAAAACACCTTCAAAGCCATTGTCGCAGACTTCGGCCAGCTCAACGGTCTGATTAACAACGCCGGCATCCTGCGAGATGGTCTGATGGTGAAAGCTAAAGACGGCAAGCTTGAGAAGCGTATGGAGCTAAGCCAGTGGCAGTCAGTCATCGACGTTAACCTCACCGGTGTATTCCTATGTGGCCGTGAAGCTGCTACCCGTATGATCGAAAACGGTGATAACGGTGCGATCATCAACATCGCGTCTATCTCTCGTGCGGGCAACATGGGCCAGAGTAACTACTCTGCGGCCAAAGCCGGCGTGTCGGCATTGGTACCCGTTTGGGCGAAGGAACTCGCCCGTTACGGCATCCGCTGCATGGGCATCGCGCCGGGTTTCATCGAAACTGAAATGACTGCCTCCATGAAGCCGGAAGCGCTGGAGAAAATGACCGCAGGCATCCCGCTCAAGCGTATGGGTAAGCCCGAAGAAATCGCTTCAGCCGCCGCGTTCATCTTCGAGAACGACTATATGTCTGGTCGTATGATCGAAGTTGACGGCGCGCTTCGCCTCTAGTCGAGCTTTTGCGGAGTTCTACGTGGACGAGATTGAGAACGAACCCACTAAGGAACAGAAAATCTGGCAGGTGGTGGCTGCGATCCCTTCGGGGAACGTGGCCAGCTACGGTCAGGTTGCCGCCATGGCGGGTCTTGGTCGCCAAGCCCGCTTTGTTGGCCGGGCACTGGGCAAACTGCCCGTTGGCCACAGCATTCCCTGGCACCGGGTACTCCGGAGCAACGGCCAGATCGCTTTTCCTGAAGGCACAGAAACCCGCCAATTGCAGACCGAGAAGTTGCGTCTGGAAGGTGTAGAGGTATTAAAAGGAAGGGTTTCGATGAAAAGGTTTCAGTGGCAACCCTGAACCTTCGCTCAGGGCCGCACTGATACTACAGAAGGCTTAGATCACACAGACTTCGCTGCGATAATCTTCTCCTGCCACTCAACCGGGCCGGTCTGGTGCACAGAGCTACCACGAGAATCGACCGCCACCGTTACTGGCATGTCTTCCACTTCAAACTCGTAAATGGCCTCCATACCCAACTCTTCAAAAGCCACCACTTCGGAACCTTTGATCGCTTTAGATACCAAATAAGCAGCACCACCAACCGCCATCAAATACACCGCTCCGTGCTTCTTAATGGCATCAATGGCAACTTGGCCACGCTCGGCTTTACCAATCATGCCGGTCAAACCGGTTTTCTCCAGCATGGTGTCGGTGAACTTGTCCATGCGGGTAGCCGTGGTGGGGCCAGCGGGGCCAACCACTTCTTCACCCACCGGATCAACCGGGCCAACGTAATAGATGAAGCGGCCTTTCAGATCCACCGGCAGCTCTTCGCCCCGTTCGATCATATCAACCATTTTCTTGTGGGCGGCATCACGGCCCGTCAGCATCTTGCCAGACAGCAGAACGGTTTCACCCGGCTGCCAGTCTTTTACGTCTTCCGGGGTCACGGTATCGAGGTTCACGCGGCGAACGTTCTCACCCACTTCCCAGGTAATTTCCGGCCAGTCGTCCAGGCTCGGCGGCGTTTGCAGAGACGGGCCGGTGCCGTCCAGCGTGAAGTGCGCGTGACGAGTCGCGGCGCAGTTCGGGATGATCGCAACTGGCTTGTTGGCGGCGTGAGTCGGGTAGTCTTTTACCTTCACATCCAGAACCGTGGTCAAACCACCCAGGCCTTGAGCACCAATACCCAAGTCGTTCACTTTTTCGAACAACTCAAGGCGCAGCTCTTCGGCACGGTTAGAGGCGCCGCGCTCTTGCAGGTCGTGAATGTCGATCGGGTCCAGCAGAGATTCTTTCGCCAGCTCCATCGCCTTTTCAGCGGTGCCACCGATACCGATCCCCAGCATGCCAGGCGGACACCAGCCAGCACCCATCTGTGGAATCATTTTCAGAACCCACTCTACAACCGAGTCAGACGGGTTCAGCATGGCAAACTTGGATTTGGCTTCAGAACCGCCACCTTTGGCGGCCACGTGTACTTCAACGGTGTTACCCGGAACCATCTTGTAATGAATGATGGCGGGGGTGTTGTCTTTGGTGTTCTGACGCTTACCATCCGGATCAGCCAGTACAGAAGCACGCAGAACGTTGTCCGGATGAGTGTACGCGCGGCGAACGCCTTCGTTGATCACGTCGTCCAGCGCCTTGTCGCACTCGAATTTCACATCCATACCGATGTTCACGAATACAGTCACGATGCCAGTGTCCTGACAGATCGGGCGGTGGCCCTGAGCACACATACGGGAGTTGATCAGAATCTGGGCCATGGCGTCTTTCGCCGCCTGAGACTCTTCCCTCTTGTAGGCCTCGTACACGCCCTGAATAAAATCCTTCGGGTGGTAATAGGAAATAAATTGCAGCGCATCGGCTACGCTTTCGATCAGGTCGTCCTGGCGGATTACGGTGGTCATAGTCGCCTCATCAGCTTTCTGATTATGGAAGTGCGCAGAACCGTCAAAGCAGCCCTACTTATAAAGGAAGCGAGAGTTTACCAGAAATTTCGACACGCGAGGGATGCGACAGAAGGCGAAACAATCTATGACCTTGCTAGCCAGAATTTATGGGACATTCTGGGCATTTTCGAAACATTTTGTTAAATCCCGCAACAGCAGCTACCCATAACTCGACAAACCCCTAAAGGCGCTCTATTTTTCAAAGAGGCTACTCCAACTGTGCGAGGGTGGAGTTGCAACGCAGAATCACACTTTTGGCTGATCAACACTTGCCACTGTGTCGCTATAGTCGATGCTATAGAAATTGGCTTAAAGTGCTGGCTAGGATTTCAGACAACTAAGCAGAACAGGCAAAAGAGCGGAATTCAGGGGCCGACCGGTTCCGTCTAAGCCGGATATAACGATACAACAACAGGAAAAGGTTCCACCCATGTTCAAGAAAACTCTATTAAGTCTTGCCGTGGCTTCTACTCTGGGGTTAACGGGCTGCTTTGACAGCAGTAACGATAATAAGAACGCCAACTCAAGCCCGCAGAACACACCAACTGCTCTCGATGGCAAGACTTGGCCAATTTTCAATCCTGCGACTTCGGCGCTACCCATTCCAAACGATCTTTTATTTTCAGGAACCGTAGACGGCACGTTTAACATGGGTGAAGTAGCTGACCCTGTCACGGCAGCACTGGACAATCTAAGCGGCGCCTCCACTGTGGCTCCGGTAGTCATCGAAACGAATGGGCAGCTAGACCCCAGCACGGTAATAAACGGCTCGACTGTCCACCTCATTGAACTAGCCTACGCTAGCGGAAATCCATTGCAGGCCCTTTCGATCTCCGAGCCACCAACACTCGAAATCGCACTTACCGGCCCGACGGCAACTCCTGCTGTTCGTGCAGACGTTGAGACTGTCGGCGGGACATCAGCAATCCGCATCGTTCCCCTAAAACCGCTTAACCCTAACAAACGGTACGTTGTCGCAATCACCAAAGGCGTTAAAGATGTAAATGGAGATCCAATTATTCAGGACCCCATCTACACCAACATTACTGCGACAGGAACAGAAGAGGACCCAGCGGCGGGATTACTTAGCGGAGCCTTGGCCCCTGTCCGTACGTTGGTCAACAACCTCTGGGAACCCATCGCACTGAAATATGTGGAAGCTATTGGCGGCGAGCTATCTGAAGATAACATTGCCCTAGCATACAGCTTCACCACTTCGAATGATGAGAAGGTTCTGCAATACATTGCGGAACCCGCTGCTTGGCTGCAAGACCAATTGAGCGACTTCCTGTCGGTCAAAGCGGCTGGGCAAGCTATAAAGGCTGGCGCCAACGATTACTCTGGCATCAAGAGTGCAGTGGATGGAGCAATTGCGAGCTTCCCAAGCGAAAGCATTAAAGCTGCCTTATCGCCAACGTTCGACGTTGCCCCACCACAAGGCTGCAAGGGCTTCACCGGAGAAATGGCCGTTACTTGTGTATCTGTAGGGCTGGCAGGCCAGCTTTCACCGCTTTTGCCGTCACCTAAAGGGTCTGCATTTAACCTAGATGCCCCTGTACCTGTCGGACTTGTCTCTGCTGTGGCTAACAAAGTCTATGAGGCTATTGCAACCCAAATTGCCTCTCAGGGAGGCTCAGCACCAACTGTATTATCTGTTCAGGGCACTCTATCCACCCCATACTTCCTTGGCAACACCGAAGAAACTGTCGAGACAAAATCCTGGTCAGCAGACAGCACTCTAGCAGCCACACTTAACACCACATTCAAGAATCTTGGGCTAGAACTTCCCCAGGGGGCAAAGGATGATAACGGCGAGCTTAAGTCCACGGTTGTGAACTCCATTTTCCCGTTCCCTGGAAAGGTGAGCGACATTGATATCCCTGTTCTGATTATCTATCCGCAGGGTGCAAGTAAAGGCGTTGTTCAATTCCAGCACGGCATCACAACCGATCGAAGCAGTGCGCTAACTTTTGGTACAGCTTTGGCCGCATTGGGATATACCGTTATCGCCGTCGATCAACCTCTTCATGGCGTAAATTCGTTTACAGAAGATGATCAGAAGGAGCTCGCCGCAACTCTGATTAAAGCAGTAAATCCCGCTGCAACCGATCCACAGATTCAGGGCCTGACAGCCCTGATCATAAGTAAGGATGAAGATGGACTTACGACCGCCTTGGGGGGCGAGCCAGCACGGAACACAGCGATATCCCTGATTAACACCGTAGAAAATGCGGGCAGCACAATCCCAGGTATCGCCGCTGCGTCAACTGGAGAACGTCATTTCGGATTCGATGAATCCGGTGGTCAGTTCATCAATTTGACGAGCTTTACTACAACTCGCGACAATCTGCGACAATCTGCGCTTGATCAAATGAACCTGCGCGCGAGCCTGTCAACTCTGGATTTGCAAGCTCAAGGTGGCACTGACCTGTCAAACCTGCCGGTTTATCTAGTGGGTCACTCACTCGGCACCATTACTGGAGCCTCCTTTGCGGCCAGCGTGAATGCAAACCAGATTGGCGCACCGTTTACTGACCCAACGGTCAACGATATCAAGGCCATCAGCCTACTAACCCCAGGTGCTGGGGTGGTGAGAATGCTAGAAAACTCTCCGGCGTTCGCACCAACCATCATCGCTGGGTTGGGCGCGAAAGGCATTGAGCAAAATACAAGCAGCTATACCAAGTTCCTGAATGTACTGCAGGGAGCTATCGATAGTGCCGATCCAATCAACTTTGCAGACACGCTAGAGGCTACAGCCGCATACCATGCGGTAGTGCAGGGCGATTTGGTTATCCCAAATGCTGCAGATAATGATGTGTGGGGAATTAAACCGCTAAAAGGAACCTTCACCGGCGAAGTTAACGACCAGCCTGTACAAGTCACAATTGACAGCTTCCCTGCCCCTCTCTCGGGATCCTACCCGCTGCTTGGGCTGCTGCAGGACCTTGACAGTGATGGTATAGAAAGTTCGCCTTACTTTTTCGCTT